>JAYTDC010000111.1:0-13365 GCA_043736115.1 Segetibacter sp.
ATTCGGGGCATCAGTAAGCCTTTATTGGTACTTGCAATATCGAGCATAGCACTGGTATCAGCAACATTTCCGGTAGTATTAATACTTACGCTTTGAGCAAATAAATTATCATGATAAGCGTACAAATTAAAAATGAAAAATAGAAATAGATATTTCATGCTTTTAAAAATTGAGTGTTTATTTTTAAAGATTACTTAAATCCTTAAATATATAAAACGAATTTTGCTCAAAATAATTGTGTAAATAATGTAGTGATAATAATTTAATTAGTTTCAAATCATCGTTTTATAGGAAATCTTTTTGATCGTTGAAAAATTATAAATTGGTATTAAAGATTAAATTTAAAAGAACTTAATCTGCCATATTTTTCTTATACAAATGAGAAAGAGATCGCTAATTAGCAATCTCTTTCTTAACAATTATTTGGTCAGATTTATTTAATCACAAAAAACTTCTGATTAATAATTTTCTCGCCGTTGATGAATTGAAGGTTATACATTCCAATTTTAAGACTTGAAATATCATAACTAAATTTGTTATCACCTACTATAGGGTTTAGTGTTTTAGTCATTACTGTTTTTCCAGTAAAGTCTGTTATTTTAAGTATACCATTTGTTTGTTTTTCTGCCAGTATGTTAAGGTTTAGGTTAGTTTTTACGGGATTAGGATATACGCTTAATTCTATATTGCCCGAACCCGTATTCTTAATACCCTTTTCCCCCATAATATACCTCTGCGGACATTGGCCTATTGTTACAGCCTCAACAGATGTGCCCATTTTACTCGGGCTTGCATTTAGTGTTTTTATTGTAGGGTTACCAATACCCGCAGCTCCAAATGCATTAGCCTTTACAGTAACCTCATACCATACATCGTAATTCCAATAAGGATATTGAGGGTTTTGGTTGTAATAAGCATTTGTTGCAGGCGAATGAACAGGTAACAAATAGCTGTTTGTGTTTAGATTTTCATCTAAAGATGTTTTCACACTAACAATATCATTAAGATTTCCAACTATCATAGATCCATCACCACCCGTTACACCTAATGTTTTAAAACCACTTGGGACACTTGTAGATGCTGATAAATAATCAATCTTAAACTCCATTCTTTTAAAACCATTGTTATCATTTAAGGTCATTTGTAAAAATTCGCTGCTTAACATATCTGTAAATTTATGACCTTTTAGTCCCCATCCTGAAGCAGTTGTACCATATGTATTATCAACATAATCCTTATTTAACGTTGCTCTGATTATATAAGTCTGATTACCTGCATCATAGCTCCAGGTTACATTAGTAGAAACTGCAGGTTTGTACATAGATGCAAAACACATTTCTCCATTTTGATAATTTGGTTGAGGTAATGTTAGGCATATGTTGCTATTGTTGTTAGGAGGCGTCAAAAATGCATTCAAATACATTCTAATACCATTCAAAACTGATAAGTCATCTACACGGTCGTATTTGTGGTTACCTAAGTAAAACATTAAGCCACCACCGGCTGTATTTCCAACTTTTGAAACTGACGCACCTATATTGTTATCTGTTACAGGACCTTCAGCATGGTCATGTGTTTGATTTAATAGGTTGCCGCTATATGACCAGTTTTTTAAACTTCCCCCTTTATTAATTGATACAGGACCTTCGAATTGCGAATAACTTAAATCAGCATTTGCATACCTGATAGTGGATAATGCGCTTGAAAAATCATTTTCAGTATTTGGATTTATACCTCCGGTAGAATGGAATTTACCAAAATTCTCATAAGTTCTTACTGCAGCACATTCAGCCAACATATTACCACCACCCATCAAGAATGCCCTTACATCGTTGGTAACGGCAGTAGCCACAGTTGCATCATCTTCATCCCAATGTGCTTCTGAACCAAAAGTGAAGCATTTAGACATCATATCACTTACCAATGCTTTTTCCCAGTTAGTTGAATTGGTTAAAGCACTGTTCATACCAAAAGTAATACCGGCCTTTATCAGGTAATCCCGGTGAATTTCAAAATTGCCGCCATTGTCCAATAAAGCTGCTTTAGGTTTAAAGTTTGTTAAGTCATAGCGTTGATCAACAATTGCAGAAACATTCGTCATATAAACTTTTACCTTATCATTTACGTTAGAAATAGTGCTGTTATAGCCGTCAACTAATGATGAAACATCGGTAGTGTCTTCGCTGCTAATTACAAATGGCCCCGATTTAAAATCATAGCTGGAAATACTTCCGGCTATTGGTTTTACTCTTGCAGCACTTGTGTTAAAATCCACGTCGTCTTTCAGCTTTCCTGTTTTAATTACCCATTTTAATTTTACATTGTTATTAAGCAGGTACACAACCAATCCGTAAGCCCGTAAGTTGAACTTATTTAAACTATTTGCCTGATTGGTATTATCCATGGCAATAACGAGGCTACCCGCCGGAAGAAATACGTTGTTAGATGTAGGCAAAGGCAGGTTTTGGGCACATATTTGTCCGCCTACTGTAATTCCTACAATTAATAAAAATGTTTGTATTATTTTCTTCATAATTTTCTTATTTATCCCTTTATTAAATTGCGATTTAGTGCTATTCGTTATTGATTTATGAGTGCTTTGCAATAAGTAGCGCTCATCTTTATATGCTTTAAGGACTTGTTATAAATAAGTTATTACAATGACCTTTTTATTTGGGCGAAGATGTTTCTATAAAAAATTACTCAATCTGATCCAGATTAGGATGCAAGAAGATGTTAGGAAAGGTGAAAAGGAGATTTTGCATACTATTAGATTTTAAAATAAATATTGGATAATACACAACACCAATCTAAATGCCAAATAAAATAATTGAAAAATGGTTAAAAAAAAATAAAAATATAATTAAATATTTTATTTTTAATTAGCTGATATTAAATATTTTAACGAAAAATATTTTTAGATAACTTAAAAACTGCTATTAGTAAGAGTGATTAGTTTTCTCAAAAATTCCATTAATGAGACAGATTATTTTCGTTTTAGGACTAATATCTGTTTACCGGCAGCATTCCGACCGCCGAAAGCAAAGCATGGATATGCTGCCGATGATTGCTTAAACGTCATGTTCCTATTGCTCAAAAGTCTTCTACATTAGCCCTTACTGTTCGGTAATCTATAATGTGGGTCTGTGTCGCCCCTTATCGTGTTGCCTGAGCGTTAGCAAAAGGCAGGCTCGTTTGCGAGTTTGGCTTTTGTGTGTCGGCTTTGTGTACCTTGCAAATTTGACTGTATTGGGGAGTTGGCTGTCATACAAGGGTTAATCTTCATTTACAAAACTTTCCTGATAATCTTTTGCACTCAATACTGTGTCGTAAAGCCCTATATCTTCGTCTTTATGTTTGCTAACACCAATGTATTGTAAACTGGCATCTTCATAACGTTTGAATTTGTAAACAGCATCGTTCATTAATGCTGAATTGAAAACGCCAAGACTTACTAATAATTCAAAATCCTTAACTGTTAAACCTGTTACCTTTTTGAAAAGTCCGGGTTCTAATTTTGTTATTACATCTTTCAAGCTTCTTTCTCTATAGTCGGTCAGGTACATGAAAACCGGAATACGAGTAGCGAACTTGATAAGCTTTTCCTGAATTTGTTTTCGTTTGCTTTGGTATTCTTTCTCTGCATCAGAAAGTTCTTTCTTCTTCTTGTCAGAAAGTTGTTTGTCATTAGCTTCCTTCTTTGCTTTTTTTACGGCTTCTGATTTGTTGATGATGGTTTCAATATCCTGATTCAAATTTCTGAAACCTTCAATGTTCATTAGAGCCTTCATGGCTTCTTCGTTTGCCATCAAACGGGCAAGTGTGTTATTGTCCACATTTACGAGCAATGCACTTTCCCAACGTCTTGCTAAAAGGGTTGCAGTAGTGCCACTCATTGCCATATCCAAAATACCTGCGGCATCCACTTGTTTCATAGAACTGCCGTCATATGCCAGTACTGGCAAGAAGTTTATAAACTCTGCGACTTTTGCTTCAGGATTTGTTTCATTAACATTCAGCCGACAACTGTAATCAGCTATTTGTCGCAATGCCCGGTCTGGTGCAAAATCAAAAACATAACATTCTTCTTTTAGTATTTCTTCTTTGTTTGGTGATTTGCTGTCTGGGTTTTTAATTACCCAAGGTGTTTGTACACGGAAAGCTGCTTGAAAATAAGTTTCTGGACTGGAAGAATTTCGCAACATAAAAATTCCTGTCCAGGGTTTTATAGAAATTCCTGTTGTTAATTTTCCGCAAGAAAGTGTGATTGTTTTTGATTCCAGCGGATTATCAGTCATGGCATCTAATACTGGCGGCATTGCTTCTACACCAATTCCTGCCTGAATTCCTGCTGCCACAACAATTGTATAGTCGTGATAGAATTTGTTTTGTCGTTGCTTTATTATGTTTGCCATTGCATGGCATGATGCTACTGTTGGTAAAAACCAAAACGTATGATTCAAAACTTTGAGTAATGGTGCATGAGAAAATGGTAACGGTGGTTTCTTTGCCCCCATCTTTAAATTGTCAACAGTAGTTTCTCTGAAATCACCACGAATGAGGTCAAGCCATTTTTGTACTTCATCTTCATATTTGAATCGGGCATTTCGTCCTTCGCCTTCTGCGGTAAAGAAAATGTTCAAATCAAATCCGTCAAACTCACCTTGCATGGCTATTTGCCTTATGGTGTCAGGTAGTTGATAAGTAAGCATAACCATTCTTGGCAATGCCGCATAAGGATTGTTTGCAGCTTTCCAGTTTTCTTTTGCTTTCTGTTCGTCTGAATATGTCCAGTTGAAAATTTGTTCTTCAATAAATTCGCCTGATGCTATGGCTCTGAAAGGTGTGCCGGATAAATATAAATAATGATTGGTAGTAATAGGCATTGTTTCTTCATCAAAATATTCAATGCCTTCACCTTCGCCAAATTCCAATTCTTTTTTTCCTTCGGCTTCAAACAACTCTTTAGCATTTTCACGCCATGCACCATAATGATATTCGTCAAATATTACGCAATCCCAATTTGTAGCATGTACCCATTCATTTTTGGTTTTAATACCTCCGGTGCTGGTGTTTTTTCCCAAATAATCCTGAAAAGAACCAAAACACACAATCGGTTTTTTAGGGTCGGCATCTTCAAAACTCAATCCGTTTCTTGCAATGAATTGCCATCCTTTAAAATCAACATGGGTTTTTAAATCTTCATCCCATGCACTTTGAACAGCAGGTTTGAATGTAAGAATCAGAATTTTCTTCCAGCCTAATTTCTTTGCTAATTGATAACTGGCAAAGGTTTTACCGAAACGCATTTTTGCATTCCATAGAAAGTGAGGAGTTTGCTTTGGATTTTCCTTTTTATAGCTTTTGAAATAATGGATGCTTTTGTTAACGGCTTCTTCCTGTTCTGGTCGCATGTTAAAACTCAATACTCGGTTTTCCTCTGTTTGTTCGCCTGTTTTTATTTCCCAAATGGCTTTACGCAAATCATTCAGGGTACACTTAAACCATTCACCTTCGGGATTTATTAATTTATTTTTTCTTAATTGCCTGTGTACATCGTGGTCTGTAAAAGAACCGCCGTCCCGTTTCATGGCACTTTCTTCAAATACAATTTTGTATTTGATAGCAGCCGTACCTAACTGTTCTTTAATTCGTTTTTGAGCATCACGGTCTGTAAAGCCAATTTTGAGTAAACCTTTATGCGTAGTAACTCCAACCAGTTCGTAAGCATAAATGGTCGGATTAGCGGAAGGTCGTGGCGGAAAGAATTCTTTTTTATTCATCGCCTCCGTTAATTTGAGTTGCATCCATAGGACGAATCATAGATTCAATAAAAGCAATTTCGACTTTGGTTAAGCCATATTTTTTATAGAGTTTTTCGTCAGTCCAAACTTCATTGAAATCTTGCATGGGAACAAAAGAATAAACTTTCTTCATTGCGTTTTGTGTATTCTTAACAAGTAGTACCAAAAAGCGGAAAAACTTTGAACCCATATATGTAACTATATTTTCTGCCTTCTTTTTACTTGAAAATGGCCCAACTACTAAATAAGTCTCTGTGCAACAAGAATTTTGACTTACTAAAAAAGGCTTTGCAATAACCCGATAAGGGAAGGCTCCACGTTCTCCATATGCTTTTGATAAAAGTATTTTGTAATCTTTAATCCACTCTTTATTTTTTTGGACTTTAGCTTTTTCTATGTACCCAATACCTTTAGATTGCCAACCATTATAATAAAACTCACAACTACCATTAAATTCTTTCAATGCAAACTTAGGAGCAATTCGTTTGTAACTGTTTTCAACACGGACATCAAATCCAAAAGGGTCATTTGCACTTATTATACTACTAAAAAAAGCTTCTTGGAATTTCTGGACTTTTCTAAGAATGGTGATTGCCTCATTTAATCTTATGAATGTATCTGTTCCCTTTTCTAATAAATTTCGCTTAAGAATCGATATTGTACCAGACCTTACACTTTTAACTTCACATTCTCCTATATAATCCTTTTCCCACAAGAAATAACAAACACCTCCAGAAATATCCACTCCGGGAAAACATTCATTTGAATCGAAATAGTCTACAATTTTGCTGATTCTTGAATCATTAAGCATTTCAATTCTAAATTCATCTAACCCTCGTCCACCGGAAAACCATCGTGAAGGAATAATCATTGATAGATACTTAGGGTTTAGCTTTTTTGCTTGTTCTACGAACTTCTGATAAATTGGGGTAGCACTTGTTCCCAT
This sequence comes from Segetibacter sp., assembly GCA_043736115.1. GTDB lineage: Bacteria > Bacteroidota > Bacteroidia > Chitinophagales > Chitinophagaceae > Segetibacter. Next base: position 6,751 of record JAYTDC010000111.1, read on the forward strand.
ACCTCCACCATCACTCAATTGATATGGCGGATTGCCAACGATTACATCAAATTTCATATTGAATATTTTTTCCGGTTTGTCCGTGTGAATAAAATTGTATGCGTAAGTTTCCAAAGCATCTTCTCGGTCATACACTTCCTGGCTTGCTCCGCAATAGGTACATTTTCCATCGCTCCAAGTGTGTTTCAGTTTTTTGTAATGAATATTGCCTTGCTCATTTTCAAATCCTTCACATACTGAATATTTCCCGTTTGCTGTTTTGCTGCAATACACACTTCTTTTACTAAGCAGAGAAGTAAGTTCGGTTATGGCTATTCCAAAAAGTTGCTTTGTAAAAATGTGGTCGATTCTTTTTTGCTTATCTGGTATTTTTGTTTCAAGTCCTTTGTCTAACCGCTTTGCTATTTCCCGTAAAAACACACCGCTTTTAGAAACGGGGTCTAAAAAAGTAGCATTCGGGTTTCGCCAAATGCTTGCCGGCAGCAAGTCTAAAATATCATTGGCTAATCCCGGTGGTGTAAACACTTCATCATTGCTCAAATTAGCAAGGCAGGAAAGTACATCAGGATTATAATTTGTCTGTATCATCTTAGCCAAGCTTTAAGAAATGAATTAGTGGAAAATCTTTTACTGGTTCATCAATAGCCGCAGCGTTTCCTTCATCATTAAACATTGAGAATTGATGGGTTTGTTCTACCAAAAATTTGAAAACATAATCTCTTCTTTTTAGCATGTTCTCATTTACCATACTCCATTCAGAAAAAACGATTGGTTTTTTTGTAACAGGATTTGTAAAATCTAAAGCATCTCCCCACAAAATATTTCTCTTTAAAATAAATTTTATGCTTTTTAATAATCCCATTTTGGCATTAATGCCAAAACTGTCAACATAAATTTTGGAAAATATTGCAAATAGTCTTTCTTGACATTCCAAAGTATTATCTTCTAAAATATCTACACCATAAATACTTGATATTGCAATTAAAGAATTTCGCTCCCATTCAAGCTGACTTGAACGGTATCTATTTTCAACTACTGATAATTTTCTTTTCAATACTTCCGCTAAAAAGTTGCCATTGCCGCAGGCAGGTTCCAGAAAACGAGAATCAATACGTTCTGTCTCTTGCTTAACCAAATCAAGCATTGCGTTTACTTCTCTGTCACTTGTAAACACTTCTCCGTGGTCTGCAACACGTTTTTTTGTTTTTACTTGTTTGGTACCATTCATATCACTAAATACTGTGTCCAATTATGAGTTTTATTGCTAAGTTAAGTCTAAAGAACTAAAATGCTTCTGTCAGTTGGGTGGTGGGTGGAATTGGTGTCGTTAAAAGTTATATTGCAGAAGTGCATTGCTAATGATGATTGATATTCGTCCTCTGGGTGGGTTGTCCGTTGGCATTATTAATTCTTTGTAAGGTTAGCTTTGGGTCTGAGTTTTGTGTGCTTTGTTCCGACAGCAATCGGGATGCTTAAAATAGGGTTGGGTCGGCACAGTTATGTACGCCTAAATGTTTGTAGGATGTCGTTTAGGGTGACGTACAAGTTATAGATATATGTTGACATACTATTTTAAATGGAAGCAACATCTTTATAAAAGGTTTACATAGGAGTGACACAACCGGAGTTGAATAAAAGATACTTGCCCATCCCCCAAAAAAAACTTAAGAAAATGACATTGGTAATGCCTGTTAATAAATTTTCACAATTGAAATTGAATTTTGATATGTGGTAAACAAGAAACGGCAAACTGTAATTATTAATATACAATATGCTTTATGCTGCAAAAGTATTTTTATTTAAAAAAAAAGTATTAAGATTATATCTTACTACGCAACCTACTATTAAAATATATTAATATTTTGTCGACAGAATTTCACTTTCTCTCAATTGATACTGAACAATATTTATAAAAAGTCACTTACGGGTGTAAAAAAACTTCTTTTTTATACATATTCAACTTATTGAATATGCAATATTTACTAACCAATAGCGTTTTATAGTTAAGCACCGCCCATTTGTTTTGGGTGAGTTATTCATTTTAACATGAAAATCAACCTATTGCACCATTTAGTAAATTTTAATGTATTTGCTTCTTGTCTTTTGAGAAGAAGTCAATATTTCTTAAAATCAAATTTTAAGGAAAAACTAAGCCCCGCTAAAATAATGCGTTTAGCAGCCATTATTGTTTTGCTTTTTGGTTTTTTAGAAAAGTCAAATGGCCAACTTGGTAGTTATGTATTTTCAGGTGCTGCGGCATGTCCTAATATGAATAATGCTGTTGCAAGCCAACCCTCGAATGCACTATTCAGTGATTTTTCAAATTCCAACGCTGCCTGCGTTTCATCTGATTCAAACTTTGCTCACAGTGACTGGAATACAAGCGGAGTAATAGATTTGGATGAATACAATGAATTTACAATAACACCTAATGCAGGGTTCTTAATTACATTAACTTCAATAAATTTTGATCAACAGGTAAGTGTAGATAACACTCCATTTACCACATGGTTTCTTCGTTCCAGTTTAGATAATTTTACAAGTGATTTAAGTTCAGGTTCGGCTACATCTTTATTACAAAATGAAACAATTACACTACCTGCTGCCTTTACAAATGTGGCAAATGTTACATTTAGGTTTTATCTGGTAAATGCTAACGGTGCTTCAGTTATTTGGACCAATGACAATGTTATAGTAAACGGTTCGGTAAACAATATTCCTGCAATTCCGGGCAATCCGACTTCTGATTCGCCGCAGTGTTCTACAGCCGGAGTAACATTAAATGCTTCAGGAACTCCCCCATCCGGCGAGACATGGTATTGGCAGTCTTCGGTTAATGGAACCGATTTGTCAAATTCCGCATCAACATTTGTTGTCAACACAACGGGTACTTACTATATAAGATCTCAAAACAATACATCACTTATCTGGAGCAATGGTGCCGGAAATACCACAATAGTTATTTTGGCAGATGTAGGCACACCTGTTTTTGCATCAGGAGCAACCTCTTCAAGATGTGAAGGATCGGGTACAGAAACCTACACAGCATCCGCTACCAATAATACAGGTATCATTTATAGTTTAGATGCAGCCAGCATAACCGGTGGCAACAGCATTAATCCACCTACAGGCGAAATTACTTATGACGCATTATGGTCAGGTACCACCACCATCACTGCTACAGCAGCAGGATGTAATGGACCTACCACTGCAAGTCATATTGTTACGGTAACAGCGACTGTAGGAACACCTGTTTTTGTCTTAGGCGCAACCTCTTCAAGATGTGAGGGAGCAGGAACAGAAACCTACACAGCCGCAGCAACAAATAATACAGGCATCACTTATAGTTTAGATGCAGCCAGCATAACGGGCGGCAACAGCATCAACCCAACCACAGGCGAAGTAACTTATGATGCAAGTTGGACAGGCACAACAACAATAACTGCCACAGCAGCGGGTTGTAATGGACCCACCACAGCAAGTCATATTGTTACTATCAATACTACTGTTGGCGCCACGTCATTTTCCATGGGATCAACCTCTACCCTTTGTCAGGGAGTAAATGTAGTTACCTACACAGCATCAGCTTCCAACAATACAGGCATTACTTATAGTTTAGATGCAGCGAGTGTAACCGGTGGCAACAGCATTAATGCAACCACAGGCGAAGTAACTTATGATGCAGGATGGTCAGGTGCAACAACTATTACTGCATCAGCAGTAGGTTGTAATGGCCCAACAACAGCAAGTCACAGTGTTACTATCAACAATTCAGTTGGAACACCTGTTTTTGCAATAGGAGCTACATCCAACCGTTGTCTAGGTGCCGCCACAATAAATTATTCTGCTACTTCAACACTTAGCACAGGAATAACATATAGTCTAGACGCAATTAGCACTGCTGCCGGAAATATTATAAATACCGCTACAGGTGATGTTATTTATACAGCTTTATACAGTGGAAGCTCTACCATTACAGCAACTTCTACAGGTTGTAATGGTCCGCTAAATGCTACACATACGGTAAGTGTTACGCCTAACGTAGGAATTCCAATATTTTTATTGGGTGCAACTTCAACAAGATGTCAAGGGGCAATTCCGGTAACTTACACAGCCTCATCAACTAACAGTACTTCAATTACCTATTCATTAGATGCTGCAAGTATTTCAGGTGGTAATACTATTAATCCAGCAACAGGAGAAGTAACCTATGACCCTTTGTGGACAGGATCAAGTGTGGTAACTGCTACAGCATCAGGTTGTAATGGACCAAGGACAAATAGTCATACAGTTACTACAACTCCCTCTGTTAGTGCTCCGGTTTTTCTTATTGGATCTTCTTCTACACAGTGCCAGATAGGTACAACTAAGGGTTATACTGCTACAGCTACAAACACTACAGGTATTAGTTATAGCCTGGATGCAGCAAGTATTTCTGGCGGTAACACTATAATTGCTGCGACAGGAGCAGTTACCTTTAGTGCTGCATGGAGTGGCACAACCATAATTACTGCAAGTGCTGCCGGTTGTAATGGACCGGTAACTTCAACCCATACTGTTACAATTACACCTACTGTTGGTTCACCAGTATTTTCGGCAGGGCCAAGTTCTATACGTTGCCAGGGTACAGGTACAAATACCTATTCAGCAACTGCTAGCAACACTACTGGTATTACTTATTCTCTTAGTGCTGCAAGTGCGGCAGCCGGTAATACAATTGATGCCGTTACAGGTGAGGTAACATGGGTTGCGGGTTGGTCAGGAATTACAACAATTACTGCAACAGCTTCAGGATGTAATGGTCCAAAAATGGCTACCCATGATGTTACAACTACAGCTTCAGTAGGTACACCCGTGTTTATTTTTGGTGCGTCAACAATTCGTTGTCAGATCGCAAATACCATTACATATACCGCTACAGCATCAACAAATACCGGTCTTTCATACGCTTTAGACCCCGCAAGTGCGGGGGGTGGGGTTTTTATAAATTCTGCTAACGGTACAGTTACTTACCCATTATCGTGGAGTGGTACAACAATTATTACTGCAACCGCCAGTGGATGTAATGGGCCAACGGTAAACACGCATACGGTAACTACTACTCCAATAGTTGGTACCCCTGTATTTGCATCGGGAGCTACTTCTACCAGGTGCCAGGGCGTTGAAACTATAAATTATACTGCAACATCTACCAATAGTACAGGTCTAACTTATAGTTTAGATGCTGCAAGCAACACCGGAGGAAATATCATCAATCCTTCAACAGGCGATGTAACCTATGCATCAGGATGGAGTGGTACTACAACTATCACAGCTCAAGCGGCAGGGTGTAGTGGACCTAGAACCTCAACACATGTGGTAACAATTACGCCAACTGTAGGAACTCCGGTTTTTGCATCAGGGGCAACAACCACACGTTGCCAGGGAGCTAACACCGTAACTTACACATCCACAGCTACTAACAACACAGGTATTACCTATACTTTAGACCCCGCAAGTGCGGGGGGCGGCAATACCATCAATCCGTCCACAGGCGCAGTTACATACGATGCTGAATGGACAGGTACAAGTGTTATTACAGCAACCGCAAGTGGTTGTAATGGCCCAAAAAATGCTACACATACAGTTACGTCAACCCCATCGATAGGTACACCTGTTTTTGTATTGGGGCCTACCTCTTCAAATTGTACAAGCGGATCCACCGTAGTTTACACTGCTACTGCAGCAAATACTACTTCTATTACTTATGCATTAGATGCAACAAGTCTTGCCGGTGGAAATACCATTAACCCTACAACAGGAGCTGTTACCTATGCCGCAGGATGGGCAAGTACCTCTGTTATAACTGCAACTGCCACAGGATGTAACGGTCCGACAACTGCAACTCATACAGTTATTCCCCCTACAGTTGGAACTCCGGTATTTAACCTTGGTGCAACATCTATCCGTTGTCAGGCAGTAGAAACTATTATTTATACTGCAACAGCTGTAAAAAATACGGGTTTAACTTATAGTTTAGACCCCGCAAGTGCGGGGGGTGGCAACAGCATTAATTCAACAACAGGTGAAGTAACATGGGTAGCAAGCTGGAAAACGGCATCAATTATAACAGCTACAGCCACAGGTTGCGGTGGTCCTAAGTCAGCTACGCATACTGTTACTAATAATGGTATCCCTAACGTTAAGGCTTCTCCATCTACATCTTTTATTTGTAACGGTTCCAGTGTAACTATGAATGTTACGGGTGGAGTAACTTATACCTGGAAACCTGCTACGGGCCTGAATACTACAACCGGTGCTTTAGTAGTTGCCACTCCAAGTTCTGATATAGTTTATACAGTCACCGGAGTAAATGCAAATGGTTGTATCGATTCGGGGTTAGCATATATTACCGTTACCAACATTGCAAATCAGACTGTTTCAGTATCTCCATCTACCATCTGTACGGGTAATTCTACTACTGTAACTGTTGCGGGGTCACAAACAGGGATTAATTATAGTTTACGTGACAACTCAACGAATGTAGTTGTTGCAGGCCCTACAGTTGGTACGGGTAGTGCTATTAATTTCAATACCGGAGTTCTTACAGCCAATAAAACATTCAATGTTGTTGGA
>JAYTDC010000112.1:0-21929 GCA_043736115.1 Segetibacter sp.
TGCCATCCTTAGGTCCGTTATTGACACCACCATCAAAAATGGAAATAACGTCCTGAACGCTTTACAACTAATCGCTACTTTTGGAACTGAATAGTTACCCTTTTTTAATTTTTTACTATAAAAAAAGTACCACACTTTTTATAGTAATAATTTATAGCAATGTAAGTTTTTGATTTCAAAAACCTGATACTTGTTATCAATCCTAAGAAATGTATTTTATTAACTTCTTGAGTATTATTTTAATTGAATTTGACCGTTGAGTATATTTTATAAGTATGCAGTCATTCTTTTTAATAAAAAAAATACTTAATGAAAATATTCCTAACAGAGATTAATCACCTCAGAATATTCCAAATTGTTTAAACATGAAAAAGCCTGTAGTAATTCAATATAGAAATACGTCAATATCTATCATTTGTAATTAGTTATTTATGCTTAGTTACTCATTACTAATTATAAATATAATTATATGAAGTCATTTTCTTTATCTAATTTTAAACATAAATAAATACCTATGTATCTAGTAATTCATTTTGTTGCACTTTTAATCATTCCGCCATAATATTTATTTAAAGATAAATTCCCCCCCAAGAATTTATTTCAATTTACAAATACCAAAATATCAATTTTATGAAATCTAATTTAATATATGGGATATTAATTATCACCTCGTTTTTTTGTCAGAATATTCTCGGCCAAAACCAAACCAAAAAATTTTTAACTGCAAATCCAAAAATGATTATTCAAAGTAATAATCTGGAAAATAAAGGTACCTCTACAATAAATTTATCAAAAACTGCTTCAAACAATAGTAATTCACTATGTCCTGATTTTAATGATACCATAAGTTATGTATCAAATATGGTTTGTGAAGGAGGAACTACTGTACTGAAAGCCCCTCGTGGATTTGAATCATTTATTTGGAGTGATGGATCCACATTAGACAGCGTTATTGTAGGCGTGGGAACCTATTGGGTCAAGGTGAAAAGCACAAATAATTGTGTTTACACTACAGAAAGTGTAACTGTTTCACAGTATGTATCTGTAAAGCCGGGAATACTTCCTTCGGGTCCTACTACTTTTTGTGAGGGGGATAGTGTTACATTATCTGTATCCGGAGGTAATATATCCTCTGTGCAATGGAGTAACGGTTCATCTTCTACTTATATCATTGTAAAAAATTCCGGTAATTATACTGTTACAACCACACATGCTTCACATGGTTGCACTTCTACATCAGATATTAGATCGGTTACAGTTAATCAGCCTACATTTTCAGACACAACTGTGGTAAGTTGTAATACCTATACCTGGAATGGTGTAGTTTATACTGCCTCCGGTGTATATACTTTCAAAACAACCAATGTACACGGTTGCGATTCTACTGCTACGCTAAATCTTTCACTTCAATCACTCACTTCTACATTTACAAAAACAGATGCAACCTGTTATGGTTCATCTACAGGTAGTATAACAGTTACACCCACCTCAGGTGTAGCACCCTATAGGTATAGAATTGGCACTTATGGTAGTTATGTGAGTAGCAACACTTTTACAAATTTGCGGAGTGGAAAATACAGGATATCTATTATTGACACCAATGGTTGTAGTGGTACTACCGGTCAGATTACATTAGGACAAGATAATCCAATTACAGGCAATGCCACACATCAGGATCCTATATGTTTTGCCAGTTCTACAGGTTCTATTACTGTAAAGCCTACTTCAGGAATCCCCCCCTTTAGTTACAGATTAGGTTCTTCGGGGGCTTTTGGTTCTTCAAACAGCTTTTTCAATCTTAAAGCAGGAACTTACAGAGTTACAATTTTAGATGGTGGCGGGTGTCAGGGTAGTGTTATAAATATTGTTCTTACAAACCCTCCACCAATTGTGGCATCTTATGATATTACCAATGTAGTATGTCATGGTAAAAAGACAGGGCAGATTGCTGTTATTCCCTCTGATGGAACACCTCCTTATAGTTTCAAAATTGGTACGGCAGGTACCTACGGCCCATCAAGTGTATTTACAGGGTTAGGAGCGGGTAGTTATCTTGTATATATACAAGATGACAATGGATGTGTTATAATTAGCCGACAAATAGTAACACAACCTGAACCAATTACACTTAATATTAATAAAACAGATGAATCTTGTCCCGATGCTAAAGATGGTAGTATAACTGCAATAGGAGGCAACGGTGCTGCTCCTTATTCTTATAAATTTGGAACATCAGGTTCATTTAGTACCAATAATGTTTTTTCAAACCTGAAAGCCGGTAGTTACAGAATTTATGTTAATGATGCTAATAATTGTGTTGGACCATCTGTTGGTGTTCAAATTATAACTTTAGCTCCTTTTTGTTTTGGTTCACCTTCAATAACAAATGCAGAAATTTCACCATTAAAAGATAGTAAAATAAGTATAGAACCTACGGTATTTCCAAATCCTTCAACATCAGGATTTACCTTACGGGTGGCTACTAATAGTATTCAACTCATTCAGGTGCGTGTATCAGACCTTAATGGAAAAAATTTATTGACCTATAAGGGGGCCCCAAATCAATTGTTGAAATTTGGAGAGAATTTTTCAACAGGGGTTTATCTGGTAGAAATTATTCAGGGAGATCATAAAAAAACCCTAAAGGCAATAAAAATAAAGTGATTTTGTAGAGTGCCTAATGTTTAGTTTGAAACTAAATATTAAAAAAGAACCGGTGTGCTGTTATACCGGTTCTTTTTTTAAAAAGTAATAATTATCAATGAATATCATCGATTAATATGTTTTATTCAGGGGTAATTTTTTAATTTAAATTAAAAATAATTTTGAATATTGTGCCCACACCGGTTTGGCTTTCAACATCAATTCTTCCTCCCATTGCTTCCACTTGATTTTTGGTTATATACAATCCCACACCTTGTGCATCCTTATTGCCATGAAATGTTTTATACATTCCAAACAGTTTGTCCTTATTTTTTTCAAGATCAATTCCTAAACCGTTGTCCTGTACTGATAGCGTAAGGTGTTTTTCGTCTTTAACAGCATTAAATTTTACATAAGCATTTCTATCCGAAGACTTATACTTGATACCATTGGTAAGAAAATTTAGCAAAATACTTTCCATGTATGCAGGAATGCCGGGTATGTTCATGTTCTCATCAACATCATTTATAACCTTAACGTTACTTTCCTTTATTAGTGCTTGAATATTATATTGCACTTTTTGTATAGTCTTATTTAAATTTATAAGAACTTCTTTTTTATCGTTAGTTTTTATGCTTACAATTTCATTTAAATGAGCTACAGTTTCACTTAAATTATCAGAGGCCTTACGAAGCATCTCCTCCAATAATAATTTCTCTGCAGGATCCTTTTCAGTTTCGAGAAATTCTAAAAGTCTGGTAAAATTGCCAGAATGGGAGCGTAAGTTGTGCGAAACAATATGAGCAAAATTTTGAAGGCGATGATTTTGTTCTGTTGAAGTATCTAGCAGGTCTTTAAGTTTTTTTTCTTTGAATTTGCTCTCAGTAATATCGCAACTGATGCCTAGTAAGCTTGTTACTTCATTTGCATCATTATGCAATGGTATTTTTGAAGTTAGAAACCATTTTTGCGATCCATCATTTTTTACATTTAGGGTTTCTTTATTTATGATAGGAAGCCCTGTTCTAAATATTTCTATATCTTCTTCTACCGATTGATAAGCAGATTCTTCCGGATATAATTCAAAGTCAGTTTTACCCAAAATCTCTGTTTCATCTTTGGCGCCCATATGTTCTACTTCTTTTTGATTTACAAGAATTTTACGGGAGTGAAGATCTTTTATAAATACATTTATTGGTAAATTATCAATTAAGGTAACCAGAAGTTTGCGTTCGTTTTCCACTTGTTGTTCAGCTACTTTACATGTCGTTAAGTCCGTTATTTGGGCTATAAAGTGTATTGCCTTACCTTCCTCATCCCGTAACAGTGTGACAGAAAGTATTACAAAAACGATTTCACCTTTACTATTATAAAATTTTCTCTCCTGGGAGTAATTATTTATTTCTCCTGAAATTAAACTCTTAATCATGAAAAGGTCTTGCTCCGAATCCTGGGCGTGGGTTATATCTTTTATTGCAAGCTTTAGCATTTCCGCTTCGGTATAACCCAGAATATTACAAATACTTTTGTTCACTTTCATCCACCTTCCTCCCGGTGAAAATAATGCCATGCCTATACTTGCATGTTGAAAGGATTTTCTAAATTGTTCTTCACTTCTTGACAGTTTAATGTCTTTTATTTTTTCTTCCTGAATATCCTGAAATATACCATATACTCTTATACATTTTCCATTTACAACTTCACAATCCCCTTTTAATCTTACCCATTTTTCATTACCACGAGAAGTAATAATTTCAAATTCTCCTTCAAATGCTACACCACTTTCTATTGCCTCAATTACATAGCTAGTTATCAGATCTCTGTTTTTTCCAGGTTTGTAAAAGTTAATAGCTGATTCAACATCAGGAACAAAATCTTCCGACACTTCATGTATTGCTTTAGTAATAGTGGACCAGGTTAAATGCTTATTGAGAATATCAATTTCCCAGCCACCAATATTAGCAACTTTACTTGTTTGCTCATATAATTCAATAGTTCTATCTAGTTTTTGTACTTTAATTACATACTCATTGTTTATTTTTCTAAGTTCAAGTAATTTTACAACTTGGTTAGATAGGGCTTTCAATGCATTTGTTTGTTCATTAGTAAGTGTTTTTGGCTTATAGTCAATAATACAAATAGTACCTAATGCATATCCATCAGGATTTACCAAAGGAACGCCAGCATAAAATACAATATTAGGTGATGAAACTACTAAGGGATGATCGGCAAAGCGTTCATCGTTGCTTAAATCGTTAATTATAAAAACTTCCTGTGGTGAATTTATTGCATGTGCACAAAACGCAAGATCGCGGGGTGTTTCACTTATTTCTAATCCATAATGAGATTTAAACCATTGGCGGTAAGGGTCAACCAAAGATATAAGAGATACAGGTGTACCGCAAATTTGTGAAGCCAGTTGAGTAATTTCATCAAACTCTTTCTCGGGTAATGTATCAAGTACATTATAAGCAAGTAATGCCTTTATGCGTTCTTCCTCATTTATAGGAATAGGGGGTATAAGCATAATAATTGATTTTTTAAACTAAACAAAAGGGTATCTCTTTGCTTGCTAACGATTTCTTTGATAAATTATTATAAAAAAGAAAATTGCAGAAAATTTCCTTTTAAGCTTTAGAAACTTTTTAAAATCTCTAAAGCCAACAGACTTTGATAGTACAATCTATTCTCCCTTGCATCTGGCAATTCCTGATTTTGCTCTTTGATCCAGTGAGTCTTTATATTCATGATCCTCCATATCTAAACATTCCTGAAATGATAAAATTGCCTGTGCAGTTTGACCTTTTTGCTCATATATATATCCCATTTGCAAAGCTGCCCTTGCAGCATAATATTCGGGTCTTCCCTTACCTAATCTTATAGCAACACGGTAAAATCTTAAGGCATTTTCATCTCTACCCATATCGTCATATATACGAGCTAATCTATAAGAGTATTCCAATATTTCTTCAGGTTTACTAAAGTCGTTAACAGTTTTTGTTTGCAATGTTGTTAGAGCTTCTCTTTGATACCCTCCATCATTTAATATTCGGGCTTTCAGTAATGTTTCGTTTGGCCAAACATTTTTCTTTGCATCTCTATAGGCTTTTTTATCAGCATCACTATCTGTATTGCCTTTTTTAAGGGTTAAAAGTCTATATTTTTCTGCTTCAGCTTTATTTCCTTTGAGGTAATAGGACCAGCTTATTTTTTGCAATATATCTTTAACATAAAAATTACCTTTGAAGTTATTGATGAAATGAAGAAAATATTTGATTGCTTCATCCAATTGCATTTTGTGCAACCTAACATAACCCATTTCAAAATCCCAGATAGTTACAGGCAAATAGTCGGAGCTATTGTTACGGTTTTGAATAACCTGTAGTGCATAATCTGTTTGTTTATTATTTATACCCAGATTAGCTGCCAAATAAGTAAATAGGTGAACATTTACTACATCTAATTTTTTGGCCTGAATTAATTTAAAAACTTCTTCAGGTTTATTTTCAATGTAAAACATAAGGTAGCAATAGTAGAAAATAGCTTCATTATTAAATAGTCTTGCATTACTATCTGCGCTATTGATAAAGCTTTTCATTAACAGCATGCCCTGATTGATAGATCCTTTCATACCTAATATACTGGTAATCCATTTATAGCCGCTTGGTATTGTTCCAATTACCACCTGTATAGACCCATAAACCATATTATTTGGGGTAAAATTTGGGTATCTGCTTTTGTTGTCTTTTATAAGTGAATTTGCTTTTTTAAAATCCCAACCTGCACCTAGTCTTTCACCAAATTTAATTTTCACCGAAGCTCTTTGTATATATGTAATAGCCTTGCAATAGCGGTAAAAAGGGTTATCATCAGGACCGTCATTAAATGCATTTAAATGTTTATCAAAATTATCTTTCCGTTTTTCGAATTCTTTTGGGTCTTCATTAAAAAAAAGAACAAAAAAATCTATATAACCTTCAAGCAAATCCGGGATCAGATTATTAGGGTTTTGCTGTCGGGCTTTGTTTACAAGATCCTGTCCGGTCTTTATTTTTAGTTTTATGATATCGTTATAAGCCGCTTTGCATGTAGCATCAAAATCATATACCTTTTGAGTATAAGATTGCATGCTTATTAATATCAAAATTATAAACTGAATAAATTTCATTACAAATACTATTGGCGGTAAAAGTAAAGTAAAACGAACATTGGTATTTCTTAATCTGCATCCTTTTAACAGTCTTGTATATGAGTTCAATCATTGCATAAATATCTTATGAGGTGTCGTAGGATTATGTATTTATGATTCTTGATTTTTCCTATTGGAATATTCAAATTTCTTTAGCTTACATTCTCAATAATAGATTTTTCTTATGGATGTAAAAATGGAACCCGGCTGGAAGGAGGAACTTCAATCTGAATTTCACAAATCATATTTTCAACAAATTGTGACCTTTCTTAAAATTGAAAAGTCACAGGGCAAAACAATTTATCCACCCGGCTCATTAATTTTTAATGCATTTAACCAAACTCCATACAGTAAGGTTAAAGTTGTTATACTTGGGCAAGATCCTTATCATGGTTTTGGGCAGGCACATGGGCTAAGTTTTTCAGTTCCGGATGGGGTTAAGCCACCACCATCTTTAATAAATATTTTCAAAGAATTACAGAAAGACATTGGTATGCCCATACCTACATCTGGAAATCTAACTAAGTGGTCTCAACAGGGTGTATTATTGATAAATTCGGTACTTACTGTTAGGGCTAATGAGGCTGCAAGTCATGCCAAATTGGGGTGGACTAATTTTACAGATCAAGTAATAAGTAAAATATCAGACCAAAAAGTAGGAGTTATATTTTTGCTTTGGGGTAAATATGCACAGGAAAAACAGCAATTAATAGACGAAACTAAGCACCATGTGTTCAAAGCTGCACATCCATCACCATTTAGTGCAGATAAAGGTTTTTTTGGATGCCGTCATTTCAGCAAAACCAATCAATGTCTTGTAAAATCTGGTAAAGACCCAATTGACTGGCAACTGGATTAAAAAGTTACTTCTATTTGCGGGCTATTAATTAAGTAAATGGTTTCTTTACTACAACAGAATATGTTTGCATACATTTTTTTCTTAAAACATTACTTTTGAACAATGAAGGCTGTAAGAAATATTGCTGGTGCATTATGGGCAGTGTGGGGGCTGATAATTTTTACTATTACCCTTTTTATAATAATTATTCCTATTTGCCTCACCTACTTAATTAAGGACCCAAAAGGAATGATTGCTTTTCGGCAAATAACAAGGTTGTGGATGAATGTATTTTTACCTTTAATTGGTTGCCCACTAAGCATTAAAGGAAAAGAATATTTTGAAAAAGGAAAAAATTATGTTGTAGTGTGTAATCATAATTCTTTAATGGATGTGCCGGTAACTACACCATTTGTACCTGGTGCAAATAAAACCATTGCAAAAAAATCTTTTATAAAGGTGCCGGTTTTTGGTTGGGTTTATAGAAAGGGTACTGTTTTAGTAGATCGAAATAGTGATGAAAGCAGGAGAAATAGTTTCGAAGAAATGAAGAAAACCTTGCAATTAGGTCTAAACATGGTAATTTATCCTGAAGGCACACGAAATAGAACAGGAGAACCACTAAAATCTTTTCATGATGGTGCTTTTAGATTAGCCATAGCTGCAAAAAAAGAAATTATACCCGCAATAATTTTTAATTCAGGAAAAATATTACCACCCCAAAAGAAATTTTTTTTATGGCCTCACAAGTTAGAAATGCATTTCCTTCCCCCTGTATCATCAGAAGCAATTTCAAATAAGGAATTAAAAGATAAAGTTTTTAGGATAATGTGGAATTACCTTGAGGCAAATAACAAATCAAAAGATGCTCATTTTGTAAAATGAATGGCAAGGCTTATAAATTATATTACGGTGTTTTTAGTTTATACGCTAACAATATAGCAATAACTGCAATTAGAATAGATAATATTGAAATAATTAAGGACAACTTATTTCCTGATGATTGAAAAGGGGTAGTATGTACAATATTTTTATTTTCATCAATAGGAGAGGAGGGAAACATAATTGCAACAGCTACAACAGTTTTTTCTGTATGGGATATAGAAAGATCGAAGTTGCCAAATACGGGTTTGCCATTATCATTATGGTCTATAAAAATGTTTGTAAAAGGTAATGATAGGAAATTGCTATTAGCTTTTACAATAGCTTCTTTTGCAGCAAATAATCCGGCAAAAGATGCGTATGGATTATATTGTAAAATGCAATAAGAAATTTCTATTGCAGTGAAATTGTCTGTATAAAATTCATTAGTTCTAAAATCTAATGCTTCAGGCATTTCACTTATATCAACAATATCTATACCCACACCAGACGATATAGTTTTTTCCTTATTAGCTATTGTTAAATAATCTGAATGATTGGTACTGCCTTTGCCCAATTTATTCATAAGTGATGCAAAATTTTCAATATTGCTATAGTCTTTTATTGCGTATCCCCCAGAAGCCAATTTAGCATACATTCTATGCAAGTGAATTGAACTCTTTAATGCATTCCTGCCTAACAGAGTGGTGCTTTCAATATTTTCTGCATCAATACCAATAAAGGGTGCAATGATTTGTTTTACTTCTGTTTCCATATTCAATTAATGTCCGTTCCAGCAAGAGGAGCAAATATATCCTTCCTTGCCTTGTGGGGTTATACAATTTACCAATCCAAGTCCTGATAAATCTTCTTCAATTGTCTTAAAGCATCTGTAGCAGTTTATATCAGGTCTTATGTTATTGTTATCTGTTGAAGCATAAGATTCTAATCTTTGTTTTAGTTCTTTTAAAAAGGAGGATGCTAATTTTCCTTCAGTAACCCGGTGATCAAATGTTAAGCTTAGAATCTGAATTTTTGTCTTATTATCTATTGAAGATATGCCAAGTATTGCGCTATTGTATTTATTTACAAGCGGTTTAAAAAAATTAATTCCTTCACCTGATAAATCTGTTATTGTAAATGTTATTCCTGTTAAATCTTCTACTGACAATTTATTTTCAAGATATTTTTCTGATAGGGTAAATATTTGTTCCTCTACTTCTTGAAGTTTTATTTGGTCACTACATTTAATTTTTACAACCTTTAATCCATTATCAATATCTATGGCAAATCCTGCATTTATTTCATTATAGTAATAAACTTTATTGTCATCAAAAAAGCCATTAAGTAATTTATACTTTTGAAGAAGTCGGCTTGATTCATAAATGATTACCGGCAATAATGAATTCTTCAAAAACTTCATTTGCCGGTTAACGAATCCAAAAATATTTGTAGTATCAATATTAATATATACAGTACTTATTAACCCCGTACCCTGTACAGCACTTAAATATTCTATTTCTCTTTTCTTATTGTTCGATAAAGGCTGTGAATATACATTTTCAGGCAATATATCTTTTGTATCATTTGCCCTGGGCTTTGAGATGAAAGTTAATTTATTATCTTTTGTTTTATGTAGAATTACGCTTTCTACATCTTCTTTTGAAACCATGTCCCAACCTTCAAATAACGAAGTATCAGCTTTGAGTTCATCCATTAATATCAATGCTGCTTCAGAAAATCGGGTCATGCCACTAAATTCACTTTTAATGTTAATGGTATTTTCTTTGAAATTATCTTCTGGCTTATTTGGTGTTTTAGCTAATGCCTGAGGGTTTAAAATTATTGCAGTCTCCTCAAGAGTGCTATAGATTGTAGCCACAACGGTGTTTACATTGTAATCTTTATCTTTTTCAGACAAAATTTTAATAAAGCCCTCAAATTCAGAATGTAAGTCATAAGTAGTTTTCGATGTCTCAAATATCATAAGTAAATCACCAACTTTTACCTCCATTCCATTGCTCACCAAAATATCAACTATGGTAAGTGAAGTATCATTAACTGATAACAACGGAACTTTAATTTCCTGAATGAGTGCCATTATAAAAAACAGGTTTTAATGTCTGAAATAATTCTTTCTACAGTGGGCAGTATCATAGATTCCAGTGATTTTACTGAAGGTATTGGAACAGGCAATGCACCTATTCGTTTTACTTTTATGGGAAATGATATTTGTTCCATTAATGCTGCAAGCAATTCGCTTCCATAAGAGGCATAACTACTGCTTTCTTCTACAATTAACAGTTTATTTGTTTGCTCTACACATTGCTTTACCAACTTTAATACAGAAGTATCAGAAATAATTGTAGGAATAATTATTTCAGGCTTTAGATCGCATTTAAAAAATATTTCTTCTAAGGCATTTGCTACTATATCTGCCATTCCACCATAGCATACTATTGTTAGTGTTGGGGCAGATGTTGCAGGTTTTATATGAACTACAGGATATCGGTCATCAGATTGTTTATAGCTAAAATATTTTGATTGGTTCTGTGCAATTTTCTTTCCATAATCGACTTTGTTTTCAATTAACACAACAGGATGGGCTTCATCATAGACCGCTTCCAAAATTATTGTAGGATCTATAAGAGTATTGATAGCTACAGTTGTTACATTATCAATCCCTATCAAAAATTTATCAAGAGTTTGTGAGTGGGTAGGTCCATAACCTCTTCTGCCTCCCATTGGTGTTCTTACCACTACAGGACAATTAACCTGTTTGTTAAACATGTGGTGAAATTTAGAAGCATGGTTAATAATCTGATCCAGGGCAAGTGTTATAAAATCACCAAACATAATTTCTGCAAATGGTTTAAATCCATTAAGAGCCAAGCCATTTGAAATACCCATTATTGCTGCCTCAGATATTGGAGTAGAAAATACTCTTTCAGGATTTATAAAGCTTAAATCTTTTGCTATTTTAAAGGCTCCTCCGTAGGGAGAAAGTACATCTTCACCTATAAAAACAAGCTTGTCGTCAATTTCAAATTTTTTCTTGAAAAATTGATTTATTAATTCGACCTGCCTTTTATTAATTGATGATATTTCTTTCCATTCAGTATTTTTTATTTCGTTGGTATCAGCTGAATAATATTGTTCAATTGGGAGATCATTTTCATTTAATATTGTCTCCACCATTCTGTTTATATTCTCATCTACTTTTATTAAAAATCTATTGTAGTATTCAGGTTCTTCGTTAGCAAACTTAATAAGATAGTCAATAGACTTATATTCATCTACTTCTTTTGTAGCCCTGTCATCATCTCCTTTTGAGTGGGCATTTAGACGATATGTATCGCATTTAAAAAATGCAGGTTTACTTTCAGTCCTTACAAAATTGATTGCATCTTTAGCTTGCTGCATTAAGTCTGCAACATTCCAGGTATTACCTTCAAAACTTTTTATTCCAAATGCTTCAGGTCTGGCAGAAATACTACCAGCCAGATTTACAGATTGGTGAGTACTTTGAGCATAAAAATTATTTTCACAAACTATCAACAGTGGTATTTCCCATTTAGAAAGAATATTCATGGTTTCATAAAGCACACCCTCACCTAATGTGCCATCACCTATAAATACAATGCCTACAGCAGCGTTTTTTTTCATTTTGTTAGCCAATGCAAAGCCAGCGGCAACCGGTACTATACCACCCTGTATTCCATTACTAAAAAAGTTACTTCTACACAAGTGTTGACTGCTTCCAATGCCTCCACAAGTACCAGAAGCTTTTCCTAACAACTCGGCTAAAAGACCTTTAACATCATCTGTAAAAGCAATATAATGTCCATGACATCTATGATTCGAAAATATAAAATCTTTTTTTTCTAGCTGACCTGCAAATGCTACAGCAGAGAACTCTTGTCCAACACAGGTATGAACTGTTCCATTTAGCTTCCCCAGTGAAAACAAGTGCAAAAAGGTTTCCTCAACCCTTCTGATTGTTAGGGCTTGTTTAATAATTTTATGATTAATGCTAGATACGTTGGAAACCATTTACAGTTAAATATTATAATTGGGAAAATTTTGATTAAATAATATTGCGTTTTAAAACAGGTAGCGCAGGATTACCTTTGTAAATGACATATGACATTAGATCTTTTTCAGCAACACCCCCTACGGAAAGTATAGAATGACTTCTGCACGTTACTCCCGGCGAAACAACTGCTTTTGCGCAAATCCAAACACCATCTTCTATAATGATAGGCAATGCGTCATAATCAAAGGAAGATTTCATTGCGTTGTGGCTACCGGTTAAAAGCATAGCCCCCTGCGATAAGCAACAATGGTTACCAATGAATGCGGGTTCTAAATTATCAATCCATACATTTTCTCCTATCCAGCAAAAATCCCCAATCGATAACTTCCAGGGAAATTTTATATTTACACAAGGTTTTATAATTACCCCTTTTCCTACTTTAGCACCAAACAATCTTAAAATAAATAACTTAATTTTTGAGGGTAAAGGAATGGGATTTTTGAAAAAAATTATATTGGAGAAGTACCATATAATTTGGGTTATTTTAGGTGCACCAACTTTTATGTTTGATTTATACGTATCCAATCTTACCACGCCCATTAGTCTTTAATTTATTTGTAATTTTTAACTCAAAAAACTTATTAAATACCTCCATTATAGAAGACTATGTAGGATAAGCTAACTTATAATCCAAATTTATATTCTGCTAATAATGCAAAAATAATAAAGCCTAACCTAATCCGTAATTTAGTTTTTTAAATTTTCCGTTGTTTTTAATATTCTGTTACAAAAAGCTTCATATTTATTATGTAGTCTGATATATTAGGTAGACTAAACACTATATTAGGACAGCCCTAGAAATTGTGTATTTTAAAATACAAATAATGCAACTCTCATTATCTTAGTTATAACATTTTTTTAACCAAAGTGTATGAATTTTGCGCATTTCAGTTTTACTTATTTGTAAAAATATTACTATTACAAGGTTAGAACTTAGAATTATCTTGAAAGAAAAAATTTATAAAAGCGAAAAAAATTGTTGTGAAATGATATATTTATTATAATATGTAATATATAAATATTTAAAAATGAGATTTTTATGAATTTTAAATTAATGAAAAAAAAAGTTTATTCTATTCTGTGTCTTAATTTATTTTCAGAACAGCTAAATTCTTAAAAAAAAAGAACAATATTTTATTAAAATGTTGTTTGGTAAAGTGTAACCTCTTACCTTTGCGCTCCCAAATAAATGATTTGTGATGTTAATTGATAAAAATTACGCACTTTACAAATACAAAATCCGGGATTGATTATGTCGCAACGTATCAGAATAAAACTACAATCTTACGATCACAACCTGGTAGATAAATCTGCCGAAAAAATTGTGAAAACTGTTCGCAGTACAGGAGCAGTGGTAACTGGACCAATTCCATTACCTACTCAAAAGAAAATTTTTACCGTTCTGCGTTCACCGCACGTAAATAAAAAAGCAAGGGAACAGTTTCAATTGTGTACACACAAAAGATTGTTAGATATATATACTTCATCATCTCGTACGGTTGATGCTTTAAGCAAGCTTGATCTTCCATCAGGTGTTGAAGTTGAAATTAAAGCATAACTATAAAGCTATGCAATTTTGAAATATGATTTCAAAATTTTAAGTTCTTAAAATTCAACTCTCAATCTTGAAACAGTTCAAGAGAAAAGAGCGCTGAAATAAAATAACGAATTTAAATAAACTAATAGAATACTAGTTTTTTTAAATTCTAAAATATGAACAAGCCCTTCGAGGTTTGTTTACCAACGGTACTTCTATTTCCCATTCTAACAATTGGAAAACAACGGAAAAGGTCGCTGGCAAACGAAGGATCGATTCTGCCTTCCCGGCAGAAGTCCTTATAACATCGGGGCACAAACATTTATAAAATGAAAGGTATTATTGGCAAAAAGATTGGCATGACCAGTATCTTTGGCACCGATGGAAAGCAGACCGCCTGTACTATTATTGAGGCAGGTCCCTGTGTAGTTACCCAAGTGAAAACTACAGAAACTGATGGGTATTCCGCTGTGCAGATATCTTACGGCGAGAAAAAAGAAAAAAATTCCACAAAAGCTGAAATTAGCCACTTTGCTAAGGCCAACACAACTTCTAAGAAAGTTGTCAAAGAATTTAGAAACTACTCTTTAACTAAATCCTTAGGTGAATCTATTACTGTTGATATTTTTGCCGAAGGCGATAATGTAGAAGTAGTTGGTACAACTAAGGGTAAAGGTTTTCAGGGTGTTGTTAAACGCCATGGTTTTCATGGTGTTGGTGAGGCTTCTCATGGCCAGCACGATCGTCAAAGAGCTCCAGGTTCTATTGGAGGATCTTCTTACCCAGCAAGAGTTTTCAAAGGTATGCGCATGGCAGGCCGTATGGGTACTGATAGAGTTAAAGTAAAAGGTCTGAAAATCATCAAAATTTTCCCCGATAAAAATTATTTATTAATTAGTGGTTCAGTTCCTGGCCACAACGGTTCCATCGTTTTAATACAGAAATAATATGCAAATAGACGTTTTAAATATACAAGGTCAATCAACCGGCAGGTCTGTAGAATTACCAGATGAAATATTTGGTGCAGAACCTAATGAGCATGTAGTTTATCTGGCTGTCAAGCAATATCTTGCTGCACAGCGTCAGGGAACCCACAAAGTTAAAACCCGTGCCGAAGTTCAGGGTGCCAGCCGCAAGTTGCACAAGCAAAAAGGTACAGGTGGTGCCCGTAAAGGAAATATCAGGAATCCATTATACAAAGGTGGTGGTACTATATTTGGCCCCAAACCTCACAGATATACGTTGAAGTTGAATCGTAAGGTAAAAGATCTTGCTAAGATTAGTGCACTTTCTGCTAAGGCAAAGGACAGTTCTATAATAGTTGTTGAAGATGTAACTATGGATACTCCCAAAACAAAACAATTTGCAGCTATTATGAATAGCCTAAAAGTAGGAGATAAAAAAACATTATTCATAATACCTGACTATAATGATAATCTATATTTAAGTTCACGTAATATTCCTAACGCAGCTACTTCGTTGCTAAGCGATATAAATACTTATGATATTGTAAATGCAGATATGTTGGTTTTAACTGAGGGTGCTATTAAAATTTTCTCTGAAGATGATGTAGCATCAGAAGTAGAATAATTGATGGTAATTAATAATAAATTGATTTGAAAATAGCTGTTTTGTAGTTATGTGTTGATTTTCAAATTTCTGATTTTTCAAATTTTCAAACTGAATACAAATGAAACTCTCTGAAGTTTTAGTAAAACCCATCCTGACAGAAAAAGCAAATGCACAGCAAGAGAAATTGCGTCGCTATGCTTTTAGAGTTGACCGTAAGGCTAATAAGCTTGAAATTAAAAAAGCTATTGAAGAATTTTATGGTGTTAAAGTTAAGGATGTTAATACTGTAGTTGTTCCGGGTAAAAATAAAACAAGATATACAAAAGCGGGTTTTGTAAAAGGTCAAAAGCCTGCTTACAAAAAAGCTATGATAACTGTTGCTGAAGGTGAAACCATTGATCTTTACGGTACATTATAGGTTTTCACATCAGATTTTATTAAGTATAAAGTATTAAATAAGAATGGTCGGCAAGACCGCAAATATTGCAAAGAATTATGGCACTTAGAAAATATAAACCAACCACAGCAGGCACCAGATGGAGAATTGGAAATGCCTATGCCGAAATAACTACGGATACTCCTGAAAAAAGTTTGCTTGAACCATTAGGAAGAACAGGCGGTCGTAACTTTCAGGGTAGAAGATCAATGCGCTACATCGGTGGTGGACACAAGAAAGCTTATCGTATTATTGATTTTAAAAGAGATAAGAAAAACATACCTGCTAAAGTTGCAAGTATCGAATATGATCCCAACCGTACTGCATTCATTGCATTGTTGAACTATGTAGATGGTGAGAAAAGATACATCATTGCTCCACAAGGCCTTCAGGTAGGATCTACAGTTGTAAGTGGCGATAGTGTTGCTCCAGATTTAGGTAATGCATTGACGCTTAAAAGTATGCCCTTAGGTACTGTCGTTCATAATATTGAAATGCAGCCAGGTCAAGGTGGTAAATTGGTTAGAAGTGCGGGTGGTAGTGCACAATTGAGTAACAAAGAAGAGAAATTTGCTGTTCTTAAAATGCCAAGCGGTGAATTAAGAAAAGTATTGATCAATTGTTATGCAACTGTAGGTGTTGTAAGTAATAGCGACCACAGTTTGCAAAGCATGGGTAAAGCTGGCCGGAATGTTTGGAAAGGAATAAGGCCACGTGTACGTGGTGTTGCAATGAACCCTGTAGATCACCCGATGGGTGGTGGTGAAGGTAGGGCATCAGGTGGTCAGCCTAGAAGCAGAACTGGTCAATATTCAAGAGGTCTTAAAACCAGAACTAAAGGAAAATCAAGCGATAAGATGATTATCCAAAGGAGAGATGGTAAAAAAATAGCTAAATAAAGTATTAATTAAAGTAATATAAATGATGTGTGGGCATAAATTAACTTAACACATTATCACATTATCAAATAAAAAACATGGGTCGTTCAATTAAAAAAGGTCCTTACGTAGCTGCCAAATTAGAAGGTAAAGTTCTGGCTATTAACGATGGTAAAGCAAAGAAATCAGTTATCAAAACCTGGTCTCGTCGCTCTACAATTACTCCAGACTTTGTAGGTCATACATTTGCCGTGCATAATGGGAATAAATTTATCCCTGTTTATGTAACAGAATTTATGGTAGGTCATAAATTAGGTGAATTTTCCCCTACAAGGAATTTTAAAGGACATTCAAATAAAAAGCAATAGATAAGTTTAGGGTTATAGTTTAAATTGATTTACAAAAACACTAAACAAAAAATTAATCACAAATGGAAGCAGTAGCTAAATTAAGAAACTATCCAACTTCGCCACGCAAAATGCGGTTACTGGCTGATCTTATTCGTGGCATGGCTGTAGAAAATGCAATAGCTGTTTTAGAACATCATCCTAAGCATCCTTCTACTCCAATGGGTAAATTGCTTAAAAGTGCAATTAACAATTGGGAGCAAAAAAACGAAGGATCAAAGTCAGAAGATTCAAATTTGGTAGTTAAGACAATATTTGTAGATGGTGCTAAAACATTACGTCGTATGAGACCTGCTCCACAAGGGCGTGGTTACAGAATACGTAAACGTAGCAACCACGTAACTATCATTGTAGATACAAAAACAAATGAGGTTTCTAAGAATGTTTATGGATCTAGAACAAAAGAAACTTCAAATAAAAATTCGTAAAACTTATATATCCAAAATATGGGTCAGAAAACAAATCCTATTGGTGCAAGGTTAGGAATTATCCGCGGATGGGAAAGCAATTGGTACGGTAATCATAAAGATTATGCTAACAAGTTAATTGAAGATCATAAGATCAGAACTTATCTTAATGCCCGTATAAATAAAGGTGGTATAGCTAGAATTGTAATTGAGCGTACACTGGGAAAATTAATTATTACTATACATACATCTAAGCCTGGTATTATTATCGGTAAAGGTGGTGGTGAAGTTGATCGCGTTAAGGAAGAACTTAAGAAGTTAACAGGTAAAGAAGATGTACAAATCAATATACTTGAAATACGTCGTCCTGAATTAGATGCTAACATTGTAGCAGATACAATAGCCCGTCAGATAGAAAACCGTATTAATTTTAAAAGAGCTATTAAAATGGCCATTGCTTCAGCGCTTCGTATGGGTGCAGAAGGAATTAAAGTTAAAGTTGGTGGTCGTTTGGGTGGCGCAGAAATAGCCAGAAGTGAGGAAATTAAACAAGGTCGTGTTCCATTACATACTTTCCGTATGGATATTGACTACGCAAGTGTTTTTGCCCTTACGGTTTATGGAAAAATAGGCATCAAAGTTTGGATATGTAAAGGTGAAGTTTTAGGAAAAAGAGAATTGAATCCAAATTTTATTGGTGGTAAAGAGCAAGGTGGTCCTGCAGGCGAAAGAAGAAGAGATGATAGAAACGATGACCGTGGATTCAGAGGTGGTGGCAGAGATAATCGTGGTGGTGGCGGCGGTGGAGGAAGAGATAACCGTGGTGGCGGAGGAGGAGGAGGAAGAAGATAATTCACTCCATCTAAACAACAAATTAATTAATATTTTTGAAATGTTTGAGATTTAAAAATCAGGCATTTAACTAGAAACGAAATAAAAAATGTTACAGCCGAAAAGATCGAAGCACAGAAAAATGCAAAAAGGTCGCATGAAAGGCGATACTAAGCGTGGTGCAACACTAGCATTTGGTTCATTTGGTTTAAAATCATTAGACTCTGTTTGGCTTACAAATCGTCAAATTGAATCAGCACGTCAGGCCATGACCCGCTCTATGAAAAGAGAAGGAAATGTTTGGATAAGAATTTTTCCAGATAAAGTTATCACTCACAAGCCAGCTGAAGTTAGAATGGGTAAGGGTAAAGGTAATCCTGAATATTGGGCTGCAGTCGTACAACCAGGCCGAATAATTTTTGAAGCTGATGGTGTATCCGAAGAAGTTGCAAAAGCAGCATTTGCACTTGCAGCACAAAAATTACCTATTCAAACCAAGTTTGTAATACGCCGTGAGTTGATGGCGTAACAAATAAAGACCAAGTAGAAATTTGAAAAACTCTGATGGCAGATAATTTCAAAAGTTGAATTTTCAAATAACAGTATATGCCGAACAAAAAAGTAGAATTTAATACGAGCTTACGTGGTATGAATCATAAAGATTTAACTGCCCGGATTCAGGAAGAAGAACTTAGATTAAAAAAATTGGAATTTGCTCATGCAATTTCACCTTTGGAAAATCCCATGACTATTCGTTCTGTAAGAAAAGATATTGCTCGTCTGAAAACTGAATTAAAGAAAAAAGCTATTGTAGCTTAACTATAAATAACATGATCATGTTGGAAAGAAATTTGCGTAAAATAAGAACAGGTGTTGTAAGCAGTAATAAAATGGATAAAACCGTTACAGTAGCTGTTGAAAGAAAAGTAAAACACCCGATTTACGGTAAGTTCGTAAAGAAGACTACTAAGTTCCATGCTCACGATGAAAAAAATGAATGTAGCATTGGAGATGTGGTAAAAATTATGGAAACCCGCCCTTTAAGTAAAACTAAAAGGTGGAGAATGGTGGAAATTGTTGAAAAAGTAAAATAATTAGAAAAGCAATATCAATAATTTGATTTGTTTTCCAATTCAAAATTTCAATTAATAACTACTTAATACTAATATTAAAGTACTGAAAAGTACCTAAAAAGATAAATAATGATTCAGCAAGAAAGCAGATTGAACGTAGCTGATAACAGCGGAGCCAAAGAAGTATTATGCATTCGTGTATTAGGCAATTCTGGTCAGGATTATGCCAGAATTGGTGATAAAATTGTTGTTACTGTTAAAGATGCAATGCCTGCTGCAGGTGTTAAGAAAGGTACGGTTTCAAAAGCTGTAATAGTAAGAACAAAAAATAAACTACGTCGTAAAGATGGTTCTTATATCAGATTTGATGATAATGCAGTTGTGTTGTTAAACAATTCAGATGAGCCACGTGGCACACGTATTTTTGGACCAGTAGCAAGAGAGTTAAGAGATAAAGGCTATATGAAAATCATTTCATTAGCACCGGAAGTATTATAAATCATTCATCTTTTTAATAAAAGATGCAGTCAATAAAAGTTAGTTACATTAAATTTTTAAAAAGTGAGCAACAGATTTAAACCTAAATTCAACATCAGAAAAGGCGACCAGGTTGTGGTTATTGCCGGAGATGACAAGGATCTAAAAAAGCCCCGTCAGGTGCTTGAAGTCATCTTAGAAAAAGGGCGTGTTGTTGTTGAAGGTGTAAACATAATAACTAAGCATACAAAACCAAGTGCTCAAAACACTAAAGGTGGTTTAGTTAAAAGAGAAGCATCTATTAACATCAGTAATGTAATGCTTTGGGATGTAAAATCCGGTTCGCCAACAAAGGTGAAACGTGATAGAAAAGATGGTAAACTTGTTCGTATAGCAAAAAAATCAGGGGAGGTAATTAAATAATGGCTACTACTACTTATAAACCAAGATTAGCAGATAAGTACAGCAAAGAAGTTGTACCTGTTCTAATGAAGAAATTCGGATATAAATCCGTAATGCAAGCTCCAAAGCTTCAAAAAATCTGCCTTAACCGTGGAGTTAACGGTGCTGTAACAGATAAGAAGCTTGTAGACGTGGCAGTGGATGAACTGACTACAATTTCTGGTCAAAAAGCTGTTTCTACTCAATCTAAAAAGGATATATCCAACTTTAAATTGAGAAAGAATATGCCTATTGGTGCTAAAGTTACACTGCGTGGAGTTAAAATGTTTGAATTCTTGGATAGACTAATATCCGTTTCTCTTCCACGTGTACGTGATTTTAAAGGAATTAACGACAAAGCTTTTGATGGCAGAGGCAATTATACATTAGGTGTAACTGAACAAATAATATTTCCTGAAATAGATATTGACAAGGTTAATAAAATTACGGGCCTTGATATAACTTTTGTTACCAGTGCCACTACAAATGAAGAGGCTTACGAGCTTTTAAAAGAAATGGGCATGCCTTTCAAAAACGTAAAAAAAGAAACAGTTTAAATTATAGAATAGTATTTTGAGGATATTTAAAATACAAAATTTTTAATAACTATTATGGCAAAAGAATCTGTAAAAGCCAGGCAAAGAAAAAGGGAAAAGATTGTAGCTAAGTTCGCTGAAAAAAGAGCTGCTTTGAAAAAAGAAGGCAATTATGCAGGACTTGACCTACTTCCTAAAAACGCTTCACCTGTACGGTTAAAAAATCGTTGTCAGTTGACTGGTCGTCCACGTGGATATATTCGTTATTTTGGGTTATCCAGAAATATTTTCCGTGACATGGCAT
The DNA here is from genome assembly GCA_043736115.1 of Segetibacter sp. Classification (GTDB taxonomy): domain Bacteria; phylum Bacteroidota; class Bacteroidia; order Chitinophagales; family Chitinophagaceae; genus Segetibacter. The sequence continues at coordinate 21,527 of JAYTDC010000112.1, forward strand.
TGGAAGGAAAAATTCCTGGAGTTACCAAAGCGAGTTGGTAATTTTTCTAAATGAGCTAAATACCTCATTTATTCCAAATTTTAGAATTAATAATGATATCGGGGATATCGCATTGTAATCACTTTAATAATATCAATTTTTATAAACAATGGTAACTGATCCTATAGCAGATTATTTAACAAGGGTTCGTAATGCACAAATGGCTAATCACAGAATAGTTGAGATTCCTGCAAGCAATTTAAAAAAACGAATTACCGAAATTTTATACGATAAAGGCTACATCTTAAAGTATAAATTTGAAGAAGACAACAAACAAGGGGTAATTAAAATTGCGCTTAAGTATGATGCTTCAACTAAAGTACCGGCTATTCGTAGTTTGGAAAGAGTTAGCCGTCCAGGTTTA
>JAYTDC010000113.1:0-6031 GCA_043736115.1 Segetibacter sp.
AAAAGGAGGAAGTGGTACGACAGCCTTTTCTCATTTATTGAAAATACAAAACTGCCATTAAGTCTTACAGGATAGCTCTACTGCAAAATTTGGGTTTAACGAAGTGGTTTTATTATCTTTCTATGAGCTTGCTTTATATCTTCGTTTTGTTATTATTGAGGTGTCGTTTCAGGTCTTTTAAGCCAAATATCTTACCTCCTGTATTATTACTTGTTAAGCAAAAGCTTAAGGTCTAATTAGTCGAACCTCAAAAAGTTGGTTTTAAGAATAGAACATATTTTTCCCTGGAAATATCAGTAGACAAGTTAATGATAAGTAACCAACGTTTTATTGCCTCTGTGAGCCAGAGGATAATTCGTCGTTTAAAATTCCATACTGCTGCCGATAGTATTACATTTATATTATCTCCTGATACTCCTTTTAGGTAGTTACGACACAACCGATATTCATGTTTTAAATGTCCAATAGCGGGTTCTACTGCTGATCTTTTACTATGCCTTTTTCTTTGTTTTTTAGTGATATTTTTATCAGTACAAGGGACTCGTATCTGACTCTCCCTATATTGTTTGATCCCTTTGTATCCTCTGTCTACCTAAGGCTTGCTCAACAACCCCAACCCCTTACTACCTTTAGCTTTTAGGTCATTAATTTTTACCAGATGCAAGCAAAAGCAGCCAAAGGCATTAAAAAGCGTGCAGCCACGCCCCAATACATAAGCCCCAATCAGCTTACTTTGTTGGGTTTTGAGACCCCTTTTGAACAGAAACTAACAACCGAAAACCGGTGGGTAAGAATGCCAAAGGCTATACCTTGGGATGAGATAGTGGTTCATTACGACAGGCTCATTGACAGCGCATATTTATGAATAATAATCGAAAAAATCACCAACCATTTATGTCCACATTGCCTAAAAAAGCCACATGAAAAATTCATGCGGCTAAATATAATTTGTAAAAAACAAAGTTCTTATTGATTCATAAATCCTGAAGCGTTATTTTTAATTGGACTTGGCGAACGACGAAATACAAAAAATCCACCTCTTATTAATTTTGCAACAGGGATGCCATATCCCACTGTTAAAAAGGCTTTTTCTTCGTTCAGGCCTCTTTTGCCCAATTCATAACCTACTCCTAACTGTAAGTTAAGTAATGATATGCTAAGGGTTGGGGCAAACACATTTTGAGCAGTTCCCTGCGAAGTATTGGAAGAGAACAAAAATCCAAGCTGCAGACCAATCGTGTTGATCATTTCCCGATCAATAATTCTTGATTCAGAATCAGTTACAACCTTCAAAGTTCCCATAGACAAACATACACCTGCACCCACAGAGTTAAAAAAAGACACGTTACCTATACGATCTTCCAATGCCCGGGTTGCAGAGTTTAAACGATTGAATCTTATCAGCGGAATAGTAAAATTAGTAGTTATTGCAGTTGCGTTAAACTCTAAAGTACTTGAAGGAGCCAACTTTTCATTTGGTAAATCATAAATACTTCTTTTAGCATTTAAGTTCTTTTGTTTAGGGGGGGATGCCACTGTAGTAGTTTCCTGACAAAAAGCGCTAAATGTTAAAAGTAACAGGGATAAAGGCAAAATAATTTTTTTCATATTCTAGTTTTTCGGTTGTTGATGAATACTTTTTGGATTAATTAATAATTGTTTTTTAGGCAAAGATTACAGATTTTATTGTAACTATTACCTGATGCTTTTACATTTATTCACTATTAATTTGAAAAAAGTAAATAGATGAAACAGGTAAACGAGAAATACTTGATAATATTATAAACTCTACATAATTATAAATAGTAATGGAAGCTATTTAACTAAAATGAGCCACTCATGAGAGACAACAAATACTAGTAATATTTAATTTGGTAGGTATGTTTTAAAAATTTAGGACTTACCATTGGTCTAATAATGAGTAGCAAAAGAACAAATTAAGAGTGTTATTGCTTTAATCAAACACCTACCCGTTAGGATTCCCCCTTAAAAATCTGATCCACAGCTCCACCAAGCATTGGGAATTTCTCTTTTACATAATCCGCAATTGTTTCTACAGCTTTTTTGGCCTGTTCTGGAGTTATACCTACTTTTTCTGTAAGTTGATCAATTATTTCCTGCATAGATTTATTGTTTTATATTTAAACAAAAATAGGGTACAAAGCTGATAATGAAGCACACAAACAAAATCGGTTTTGCTAACTTTGCATATTAATTCCCCATATTCACCATGCAAAACTTAAAAGATCAAATAGACACTTTGCGGCTTCCCAGGCATATAGCCATAATAATGGATGGTAACGGCCGCTGGGCAAAAGAAAAAGGTGAAGACCGTTTGTTTGGACATTTTCACGGTGTGGAGAGTGTGAGAAATATAGTAGAAGGCTGCGCCGAATTGGGGATTGAATATCTTACACTATATGCATTTAGTACCGAAAACTGGGACCGTCCGGTGAATGAGGTAAATGGTCTTATGGAGTTATTGGTAGATACCATACGTCACGAAGTTGATACTCTTAATAAAAACAATATTAAACTACATGTTATTGGTGATATGTCATTGTTGCCAAAATATGCTTTTGATGAATTGGTGGAGGCAAGGCAGATGACCAGTCAAAATACAGGACTAAACCTGGTAATGGCGCTTAGTTACAGCAGCCGATGGGAATTACTAAACGCAGTACAGAAAATAGCTTCTGAAGTGCATGAGGGAAAATTGCAACCCGAAAATATTGATTATGATACATTAGAAAAATATCTCTGCACTAGTGAGTTTCCTGACCCTGAATTAATGATAAGAACAAGTGGGGAATATCGTATAAGCAATTTCCTATTGTATCAGTTGGCCTATGCCGAGTTATATTTTACAAATACCCGTTGGCCAGATTTCAGAAAAGACAACCTTTACGAAGCTATTATTGATTTTCAGGGCAGAGAAAGACGCTTTGGAAAAATAAGTGAACAAGTATCTCCCCAAGTACAAAACTAAATTACAAATCTTAGACTCATATAAAGGCATACTATTTAACAAACACTTTTTAAATATTGCCGTTAATTTGCCACTGTTTGGATGAAGTATATCTGCCGAATGCTGCTTACAGCACGGAAAACACCCAAACCCGAATTGTTGATGCGTAATATTTACAAACCTTTTCTTTTATTATTAGCTGTTTGCACCTTAGGTTCTTATGCCTCGGCACAGATTGTAGCACCCGGTGCGGAACCTAAATCTATAGATGTAAACCTTGAAAATATTTTCAATCAAAAAACGCCCCGTCGTTATAAGGTTACCAAAATAGATGTTAGCGGAAATCAGTTTTTTGATGCTGCTCTTCTTATAAGTATTGCTAATATTAATGTTGGAGATGATGTACCAATTCCAGGTGGCGACAACTTTGCTAAGGCTATCAACAACCTTTGGAAACAAAACTATTTCAGTAATGTAGAAATTTTTATTACCAAAGTAGAGGGATTAAATATTTGGGTAGAAATAGTAGTAACTGAACGCCCCAGGCTTTCTTCTTTTACTTTTAAAGGAATTCCCAAAGGGCAGGCAGAAGAATTAACCCAAAAAGTTGGTTTGATAAGAGGTAGAATTGTTACAGAAAATAATCGCCGTTCTGCAGTAGAAGCGGTAGAAAAATATTATGTTGAAAAAGGTTATCGTGGTGTAAAAACGACTATTGAACAAACGAACGATCCCAAAATTGAAAATTCAGTTGTTCTGACCCTTGTTGTTGATAAAGGGGAGAAAGTGAAAATCAGCGATATTTATTTTGAAGGAAATGAAAGTATTTCTGACCTGCGATTAAAAAAGCAAATGAAAGGTACAAAAGAAATGACTCGCCTTTCTGTACATGCACCAAAGGATAGTACAGGAAAAATTACCGGTAAGCATCTCACTTTTGACGATTATCTGCGCCACAATGGTTTTTTATCTTTTACAAAAACAAAAGAACTGCTAGATCCTTATGTAAGAATGAAACTTTTTTCTTCTGCTAAGTTTGACCAAAAAAAGTTTGAAGAAGATAAAGAAAAAATTCTCGCATATTATAACTCATTAGGCTACCGCGATGCTGAAGTTGTTGGAGATCCTGTAATTACAACCAACAGTAAAGGAAACCTGAATATCAAGATTAAAGTAAATGAAGGGCATAAATATTATTTTGGCAACATGATTTTTAAGGGTAACACAAAATACTCTGATAGTATTTTAACCAATGTACTTGGTATTCAAAAAGGGGATGTTTATGACCTTGACATATTGAACCAAAAACTTGGTAAACAACTATCACCTGAAGGTGGTGATATCAGTGGTTTGTATATGGATGATGGATATCTTTTTTTTAGGGCTGAAGCTGTAGAATCGGCAGTTTATAATGACACCATTGACCATGAAATCAGAATTGTAGAAGGTCCGCAGGCTACTTTGAAAAATATTCGCATTGCAGGAAATGATAAAACAAAAGAACACGTAATTCGTCGTGAACTAAGAACTATACCGGGTGAGAAATTTAGCCGGTCAGACATCATACGCTCAACACGTGAATTGGCGCAGCTTAACTTCTTCAACCAGGAAAAAATAAATCCGGGTGTAGTGCCAAATGCTGACGATGGTACTGTGGATATTAACTGGACTGTAGAAGAAAAATCAAGTGACCAATTAGAACTTAGTGCAGGTTGGGGTGGGGGTATAGGTCTTACAGGAACATTGGGTATTACGTTCAATAATTTTTCTATCAATAATATACTTAAAAAATCTGCTTGGCAACCATTACCAACAGGTGATGGCCAAAGATTAAGTATAAGATTTCAAAGTAATGGAAAGGCTTTTCGTTCATACAACTTCTCCTTTACAGAGCCTTGGTTAGGCGGTAAAAAAAGGAACTCATTTACATTTAGTATTTATGATACTAAATTTAGAAACGGATCATTCAACAGCTCAACTGGTCAAAGTATTTTTGGTGAAAACGATTCTTACCTACGTACCTCGGGCCTAAGCATTAGCCTGGGAAAACAGCTGAAGTGGCCTGATGATTATTTCAGTCTTGTGACATCGTTGAATTACACCCGTTATGTGCTGAAGGATTACCAAATATTTCAAGGTTTTAGCAACGGAGTATCTAATAACTTCAACTTGAAAATTGCCTTGCAACGGTCATCTGTTAATCAGCCCTTATTTCCAACTAGCGGTTCTACTTTTTTGCTGAGTGGGCAGTTCACTCCTCCTTTTTCATTGTTTAATAAAAATGTAGAAACATCCCGAAACCCATATGAGTTTGTTGAGTACCATAAGTGGAGATATACCGGCGAGTGGTATGTGCCTATTGGTAAAGCTGGTGGACCTGAAAAAAATAAGCAGTTTGTATTAAAAGCAGCCGTAAAATATGGCTATATAGGTCGCTACAACAGTAAGCTGGAAATATCTCCCTTTGAGCGTTTTCAGGTGGGAGATGCGGGTTTGAGCAACAACTTTGCTTTGCTTGGTTACGATATCATTGCACACAGAGGATATCCCGTGTATGAAAATAGCAACCCTAAAATAAATCCCGATCAACAGAGTGCTTCTAAATTCTTTACTATATTTAACAAATATACAATGGAGCTAAGGTATCCATTGAGCCTAAGTGCCGGAAGTACTATCTATGCATTAACTTTCTTTGAGGCTGCAAATGGTTGGTACGATACTAAACAGTACAACCCCTTCAAATTAAGAAGGTCAGTAGGTGTAGGTATGAGGTTCTTTTTACCAATGTTTGGCTTATTAGGTTTTGACTATGGCATAGGTTTGGATAGATACACTCCTGCAGGTGGATTAAAAGATGCAGCAAGGTTTACCTTTATGCTTGGATTTGAACCTGAATAGTAAAAAATTATTAAATCAATATTTTTCCATGAAAAAGATTTTCCTCATTGTATTATCATTTGCTTGTCTTTCATTGACTGTACAGGCACAGCGGTATGCTATAATAGATACAAAATATATTTTGGATAAAATGCCGGAATATAAAGATGCTGACAAGAAGCTTGC
>JAYTDC010000114.1:0-19888 GCA_043736115.1 Segetibacter sp.
TATTAACAACCTATATGAAACCCAAGTTGTAAAAACCAAAAAGTTAATTGAAATGCTTCACGAAGATTTGCAATTTGATTATAAAAATCAATTGGAAGAGTTAGTTTAGCGTAACTCAACAGTTATTTTCATTCACAGTCCCAATTTCAGAAAAGCTTCTAATTTAGGTGCATCTCCTTCAGAATTTTCAGCGAATGAAGTATTAATTTCATTTATCTCTGCAGAAATTTCTTCATTAGGGTTATAATAAAAAAAATCATGACTTATTAGATATTCCGGTTCACCCGTACATTGAAATGAGATAGTATTAATATGTGAACCTAAAAAAATTTTAATGATTTCTGTTGTAATTTTTATCTCTAAATTATAAAAACCCCCTCTGTTACCTGTTAACTTTATGGATGCATCTGTAAGGGGTAAATTATAATAGACTCCTGTATTATCGTTTTTAAAAGTTACTTTATTCCCTGCCTGAAAAGTTGTTTTATAGTTTGTCATCATACGAAGGCAAAGCACTTTTTCACTTTCTGAAATCTTTTTAATCTTACCCGCCATATACACATATGCAATTTCACAATTAGGAAAGGGTTGATGCCATGTACCCAAATCTATAAAGTTATCATAGTACAACTCTGCAACATGCACATTTGCATTACACCCTTTTTGAGAAAAATATTTGTTCAAATAATTGATGCTACTGACATAGCATCTTTTAACTACTGAATCTGAAATATTTTTTAAATACCCATTGTCTACAGACAATAAAGGATTTGTGGAACAAGGATTGTATAACATTGATTTTATACCATAAGCTGTGATACCTTTAAAATCACCATTGTCTGAAAAAACGGGAAATGGTTGTAATAAAAAATAAACACGAAAAGTAACCGGTTTTGGGTTACCAACTACTCGAGATAAAAAAGGATGGGTTTGAGCCTCTGACAAATTAAGCGATTTCAAAGAACCCCAGTTCGAGAGGTATATACTTAATCCATTAGCCAGATAAAATTCATCATCTTCACCTATTATTTTTTTTGTTGAATAACCTTCTTTCACCTCCGGGGTAATGAATTCAAATTGGCATGAGTTTAAATCTACATCACGGGCATAAATAGGAAATTCTTTATAGTATATATCGCCAAGATTTATAAACTTTATTGCATTTTTCAATACCCTGATACAAGTATTTATCTTACGATCCAAAAGTTCAGGTTTATCCTGATATTTAATAAACCACAAATCATAAGTTCTAAGAAAAATCGTTAATTTTTCTTTATCATATTCAAACATATTAGCTTTGAAGCGCAGCAAATCAAGGTAGAAGTCTCTTGATATTCTAAAAACAAAATCAGAGTTGTCTTTAAAAAAATTCAGTAAATCTCTATTTAAAGGAAAATCTTTACTATCAATATTTCCTACAAATCTTGGAATGAAATTGATAAAAAGCTGATCCTGTATTAATTTATTTCTATCTAAAGTATTATTTGTTCTTAGTCTGTTGATATAAACTTCATCCTTATAAACATCTGAAATAAGATCATTTTGATCCATAACATTCAGAGTTGTATATACCTTAAAAAGCTGGATTTTTAGATTATTGTATTCTCTATATTCTGTTAATACTAAATCAATTTTATCTTTTGAAAAACTTGGAAAACATCTTGTAAAACGGCACAACCCACTAGTACCCGGTGTGCTTAAGTTCTCATCTAATTTAAATTCTTTTACAGTTTCCGGAATAAAAACCCTTTTTATATTAGAATAACCTCCAAAACTTTCAAAGCTTTTAATATTCCCTTTTTCTGGTTTTAAAAGATAGAAATTGATTGCAATAATTTGACTTGCTAAACGACCCGTATCGTTATCGTTAATATTAAGGAGTGCGGCATATACTTGACCCTGATAAATAATTGGCTGACGGGTTTTGTAAATTGTTCCCTTTGCATTAATAAACCCAATCAGCATTCCCAATAGTAAAACAGTTCTCATCAACTGTTGATTTTAAGGTGAGCGATATTTTTTTTAAAAACCCAGAAAATCATTTTTATTCGCTAAAGGGGATATTATGTAAGTTACGAAAAATCTATTACCTGCTCGTAAAATAAATTGATATTGAACTTATAAGCCTTTAACAGCCATAAGTATAATAAATTATGGTTTGGGGGGATCAAAATTCACTACATAAATTTTTTGGAAGAATTTTTAAAAAATTATCGTTTAAATATTATTACTCCTTTTCTAATATCTCAAAATTTCTAGTAACGGTTTCGCCATTATTATCAACTATAGTTAAGGTATGCAAACCCTTTGTGGGGTTTAAATCCATCTGATGAAATGGTTTCGTCGATCCAATGTAAGTATCATCAAGATGCCAGAATAGCGTAGCATTTGGGTTGCTATGCGCAGCAGAAAAAACTGTTTTTCCTTTATTACCTGCTATCTCTTTAGGCACAAATATTTTTGCATTTTGTTCAGGGTAAATGATTTCTATTTGCCTTTCTTCGCCTGTTGTGCAACCGGGCATAAATGGTGGTAAGGAGAGATATTCGTTGTGTTTAGCCTGGTAATAAAACTCCATAGCCGGTGATAAGGTGAACCAACTTTTATTAATCATTACCGATGGAGATACGCAGCTACTATTAACCCTATACTGACCTGTTGCGTCTAAATGAATAATATAATGATAAGGACATAGTGGTGCATTATTGCCACGAATACTCACCAACATAGTATCAACATTATCACAATAAATTCCCGCTTTAAAACCACTTTGGTGGCACACAGGTAAATATGTAAAATCATAAGCAGGAGGCTGAAACCATGAGGCAGTAGGCAACAATCTAAAAACATCAAATAATATTGGTGCAGCCGTATTAATACCTGTAAGTTCAGGGCGGCCTTCACCATCTGTATTGCCAACCCAAACTAAAACACAATATTTTGGCGTAAGCCCAATTGCCCATCCATCTCTAAACCCAAAACTGGTACCTGTTTTCCAGGCTATGCGTTGGGCAGAGTTGAAGAGATTCCACAAACCTTCTTCGCCGGGGCGCATTACTTCTTGCATAGCATTGAGGGTTTGCCAAATGGCAGTGTAATCGAAAGGTGAGTTGTAAGTGGTGAGTTGTGAGTTGTGAGTTGCAAAATGTTGTTTAATCTGACTGATATAATTAGGGTTATGCCAGTCGTTTTGATATTGCTTTCCATTGTTTTGCCTTTGGTGCAGATAAGTCCTTGCAAGGCTGCTATAGACACCTGCTAATTCCCACGGCGTTACTTCGCAGCCGCCTAGTATTAGGCTCAACCCGTAGTGATCTGCCGGTTGGTTAAGTGTAGTGAAACCACATTGTTTCAGCACATCATAAAATCGCTGGTATTTATACAGTTGCAACATCTTGACCGCAGGTATATTCAGGCTTCGGCTCAAAGCCCTGTTTGCCGGCACAGCGCCGTCGTATTCCAGGTTAAAGTTTTGTGGAGTATAGCCACCGATTTGTGTGGGTATATCTGCAATTAATTGTTGAGGTAATAGTTGGCCATCAGATTGCAAAGCGGCATAAAGCAATGGTTTCAATGTACTGCCCGGGCTTCGTGGCGATGAAAGTACATCTACATGGCTTTCTAAAGAAGAATCCGAAGTATTATAAACATTGCCAACATACGCCAACACATTTCCTGTTTCAACCTCCATTACCATTGTGGCTGCATTGTTGATACCATTGCCTTTGTAATTGGTTTGATATCGGTTAATTATTTGTGTTACACTTTGTTGCAATGCTGATTGCACGGTAGTTGTAATTCTTGTTGAAAAGTCTATGTTATTTACTTTCAGCGATGCGTATTCTTTTTTAAAACGGTCTAACAAATGCGGCACTAATTGCGGTAGCGGCAAAGGTTGCCCGGGTAAAGGTTCAAGTTTGGCAAGTTGACCGGAGGTAGCCGAAATAGTTTTATAAGCAACTAACTTATCCAATAATTCATTTCGCTTACGCAATAGCACTTGCCTGTTTTTGCCTGGATGTACCAATGATGGTGCGTTTGGCAAAACACACAAAGCAGCCATTTCGCCCCAGCTTAACTTATCTGCACTTTGTGCAAAGTAGCGCCACGATGCAGCATCTAACCCAACTACGTTACTTCCAAATGGTGCATTGGCTGCATATAGTTTTAAAATAGAATTTTTCTTATTCGTACACTCAAGCCTTACTGCTAAAATACTTTCAAAAATCTTTTGCCAGATATTGCGTTTTTCTCCCCGGCTAAGTCTTATGACCTGCATGGTTAACGTGCTGCCTCCGCTTACAACTTTTCGGCCTTTTATATTTTGATAAACAGCCCGTGACAAAGCAATAGGATCAATGCCGGGATGGTAGAAGAACCGCTTGTCTTCAAAAGTAGTAATGCATTTTACAAACTTATCAGGCAGAGTATCAGTCCCGGGAAAACGCCATTGCCCATCAGCTGCAATACTAGCAGAAAGGAGGTTTCCGTTTTCATCTTCCAACACAAATGACGTTGGCTTTTGAAACAATTGATTTGGTAATGAAAATGCGAACCACAGCAGAAAAATGACTGTTGCAGTTAAAAGAATTTTATTTCTTGTAGAAAGGGATTTTATTTTTTGTAGGAATGATTGCAATGGAATTGTTTGGTACTAAATTTTAATTAATTGCTCACGGAAGGAACGGAAGCGACAGAATATAAAATTTCCAAATTTTCCTTCATTTCCGTGAGACCAAAAAAATTACCTATTGACTAACCGTCACCCACTTACCATTCAAACCGCTACTAATTGAATTGTCATACATAGCCTCGCAATAAGTGCCTGGCCAATAATAACGGCCGGGATATGCTGCATTTAATTGCACGTAGTAAGTGAGGGTTTCATTTTGCCTGATGTCAAAATAATGATAGACCCTGTCGTCACGAATATCCATATAAGTAGAAGTTGATGATTTAAAACCACCTTCACTGTTGTACAATCTTGTGTTCAATATTTCCCAGCCGCTGGGGAATATTTGCGATAAAGCCATTTGGGTATAGGCTCCTCTTTGTCCGGTATTTTTAACTGTTACTTTGGCTGCAAAATCAGTTCCCTGTTTGATGTTCGTGGGGTCAACTACTGCACCTGTTGTGGTTAGGTAAGTTACATTCATGCTCAAAACTTCAGGATGATTTGCAACTGCCATACTATCGCCTGTGGCAGGTTGCCCCTGGTTGATGATGCGCACATACAAAACATTACTTCCGCTATTGTTAATGCTAAAATTGACCTTTCCATTGGTAAATGTAAGTGGCATTTGAACAAGGTTGTTAGCTGTGTTTACATTAACATTTTTACCTGCTACAGTTGCTTTGATGCTTACTTTATTGCCAGATTTGTTGCTGCCGCTAAATTTACTGATTGCTATAAGTGAGTATGCGGTGGTTTGTGTGCTGTACCAACTTTCCTTCGATAACTGATTGGCAACTGCCCTTACAAGTTGTTCAGCTTCTGTCTTTCGGTTCATGATGGTCAAAGTTTCCAAAACCATCGCCTGATCGCGGAGTTGGCTGCCGTATGTGAACCCGGGATTTTGCCTTTGGGAAAAGCTGGTTGGTAGCCCGCTAATCATTTGCAAGGCAATAGCATTTTGCCCAACGAGATAATAAGCAGCGGCCAGCCGCCATTTACCCTCCGGGCTTAAAAATTTATATTCTCTCAATCGATTCATGGCGCCGAGTTCCGGTGATTTGCTCAATGCCAATAAGTAAAGCCGGTAAGCTTGTGTTAAATCACCACCATAATATGGCGCAACGGAAACATTCCATGCATTGGCGCGGCTACGTTCAAAGCCTTTCCATTGTTGCAGCATAGAAGCAGGTACATTGTAACCTAGTTCATTTGCTTCCAGTAAAAAATGGCCCGCATAATTGGTACCCCATTCATCGCTATTAGCCTGGTCTGGCCAATAACTAAATCCTCCATCTCTGGCCTGGAAGTTTTTTATTTTTTCTATTCCTTTTCTTATGTTCATGTCCACATTTGCTTTTTGCTGGTCGCCCAATTCCATCAGTTGATTCAGTACCAATTGAGGAAATACAGCCGATGTAGTTTGCTCAATGCATCCGTGTGGATATTGAATGAGGTATTGCAATCGCTTCTCAAGGTTCATAGCCGGGATGCTGGAGATTTCCACTACAGCTTTGTTGCTGCCGCCTGTACCAATGGCGGTTACGGTACTACTGAAATTCTGTCCTGCTGCCAGTGTTTTATCTGAAATGGACGTGATTGGTGGATTTGGATTTCTAATGTCTAACTCTACATCATAAACAGTTTTCTCATTTCTACTTGTGGCAATAAGTTTCACTTTTCCAATGCCAGTATTGGCTTTTACCCTTGCTTCAAAAAATACCTGTTGTTCTCCTATGCCACTAAATGATACTGATTGTGTGGTAGCCCCAACCGGCTCTATGAATGGATTGCTTTGCAAGCTAAGGCTCACATTGCGAATGTTATTTTCAGTAGCAAAAACCGTTACCGGTATTTTGATTTGTTCAGTTGGGCCTAAAACTCTTGGCATGGTTGCCAGCAACATCAACGGCTTTTTTACAGCAACCGGTTTTTCGGCGAAGCCGTAGGCGCCATTATTTGCTGCTATCACCATTGCCCTTACACTACCCATATAAGCAGGCAATGTAAATGTATGCGACTTGCTGCCGCCACTGCTTTTGAATGGCCCCATAAACTGAACAATTGGTGGAAAACGGTTGGCTTTTTTGTTGCCCGGTGTAGCTGCTTCACTGTCGCCACCTATGGTTAATATCCTTTCCAAACCACCGCCCCATGCGCCGATAACATAATCAAATAAATCCCAGCTTTTTACACCCAACGCTTCTCTTGCATAAAAAGCTTTGTGCGGGTCGGGGGTTTTAAAACGGGTAAGGTCAAGTAAACCTTCATCTACAATGGCTATCACATAACTCATGTCTTTACCATTTGCTTCGCTTACAGTAATGGTGTTTTGTTGCTCAGGTTTTATGACATCCGGCATCTTAATAACCGGGCTTAGCAATGTGCTTTTGTCTTCTATCATTACCGGGATTACGCCATACATTCTTATCGGTAAATCGTTGATGGTTTGTGCATGTGGCTGCAACAGGCTTACATTTACATAAACATTAGGCGCCATTCCTTTCTCTGCTTTAAAGCTGTATTTTGTTTGTCCCGGTTGGGTTTCTACCCAAAAGCTCTTCAAAACTTTGCTGCCGTTTTCTATGCTTATCAAAGCCCTGCCACCTTTGCTTGTTGGTATGGTTAATTGCACATCTTCTCCTACGTTGTACTTTTCTTTGTCTGAAGTAAAAGATAGCATGGAAGCGGCTGTAGGGTCATCTTTATTGTCCCTGTTTTGCCAGTATGGGTCATCCACATAAAATGTTTGCCCTGTCACGTGGCCGCTCTTAGTATCTCTAACCAAGACAAGGTAACGCCCCCAATTATCTGAAGTAATATTGAAGTTATAGCTGCCCTTACCATTTGCCAACGGCACTGTTTCCTTCTTAATTAACTTGTTGTATTGGTCTGTAGTAAAGTTGCTCAACTCATCGCCTGTATTGTCCCACCACCAACGCCATTGTATGCGGTAAAGTTCTACCTCGGCAACTCCGGAACCACTTGTTAAATTTCCCTTAGTATCCACGTTCACAATACTGATTGTTTGGGTTTTACCTGCGGGCAAATATCCCCAGGGCTTTTCGCCTTCCGGCACTTTAATGCCTGCGTAGTTGCTGTATGGATGGTAAGGATAAGCCACATTGTCAATACTGAAATTCCCGCCGGGTTCAAATACTTTTACTAACAAATTAGCCGTTAAAACTCCCGGAGCATCGGTGGTTAATTGAAAGTTTGGATTGATAGATGCAATACCTTCTTCGTTCAATGCACCATCAAAAACTGTTTTACTCTGTGGCTCAAACTTAGAAGTCGGATTGTCAAAGGTATAACCTGCAAACTTTGGAAAAGCGGTTTTGCTCTTGTACAATTGTGCATCCACTTTTGCTTTCAGGCTTTTGGCAGTAGCACCAAATAACCATTTCGCAGACAACGTACCCGGAGTGCTAAACCCTTTACCCAATTCAGGATTTGGGCCAAAATTTAAATCAATTTTTAAACGGTTGGGCATTACGGTTTCTATCTTCAGTTTCTTTTCAAAGATTGCTCCGCCTACTTTCACTTTACAGTTCCAGTTGCCGGTAGGAGCTGCTACATCTGTAAAGGTTTTAAAAACGTTGAAACCATCTGCAGCATTGGTTTGCACTAACTTTTTATACAACTGACCATTAGGTGCATACAGTTCCATTTCTATCGGATGTTCAGCAGGAAGTTTGTTTTCTTTGTCTTCTATAATGCAGCTTAAATATAGGCTATCGCCGGGTCGCCAAACACCCCGTTCGCCAAAAATAAATCCTTTGATTCCGTTCTTAACTTCAGCACCACTTACATCAAAACGGCTTAGGGGCAATGCACTGCCATCATCTAATTTCAGGTAGCTTTTTTCTTCCCCTTTTTTTGCGATTAACAGGAAACCTTTTCGTTTCAATTGAATGGTTGCCATTCCACTATTATCTGTTATACCTGTACCCACCACCTGTCTTTGATAATCAAGTACTTCCAGATTAATACCGCTCATAGGCTCTGTACTAATTATGTCACTTGCTATAATGGACACACTGTTTTCAGCTCCTCTTTTAGCCGTAAGGCCAATATTAGTAGCCAATATATTTCTGCTGGCAAAACGTTCTTTGTTGTAGTACGATTTGCTGCATGGATTGCTTCTTTGGTTCCAGTTATAGCCATAGGGGTAATAAGCATCGTAGCGGCTCCAAAATTCTTCATCGCTATCCAATGCACTTTCGTTGCTGGCATAAGAATATTCAAATCCACCTTCTTCCATGTCTTCCCCTTCGTCGTTGCTTTCATCTGCCTGTGCATTTGTGGATATTGCCGAATCAACTGCGGCTACATTTCCAGTTACTACAACAGCCTTCTTTGTTTTTGTTCCGCAACTGTATAAAGAGTAGCCAGGTCTAAAGCCAATGTTTACGCGGTAGAGCGCACCGGGTTCTGTTTTTATATATTTGTCAATATCAAGAGAAAAGCGATTCTTTTTGTGAAGGTTCAAACTTTGATCATCATCCAGTTTTATGGTAGCCTTTACCAAAGGTGCAGCCACTTGCCGCAATGAATTTTCTCCGTTTAAATCATTTGACTGAAGAAACTGCGCAACATTGTTTTCATAGATTTTTATGATTGAAACATCAACAGCATTCAGGTTTGTGGCTTCGAAAGGCAGCAGAAGCCTGCCGTTGCTATTGGGTAGAATATTACCACGCCCCTGAATTTTTACTGAAGGCAACCTATTTTCATAAAAAATATTTGCTGTAAACGATTTAGGCAATTTCTCTCCCCATTGATTGAGAATACCTTCATTGATGCTGACTTTAAAATTGCCATCCATAACTTTGCCTGCATACACTTTAACCACACTTCCATTTATAGAGAAACTTAAGTCCTGCTGTTCGCTTATAACTATCATACCATTTAAGTCCTGATTAATGGCCAATGGGTCACTAAACTCTACAGAGGTGTATTCCTCTTCTTCTTGTATAGGTCTTACCGCCAAAACTTTAAAAACGCCGACGGCAGGCACTTCTATTTCTCTGCTGTCTTTAAGTTTAATATTCAAAGCATCTCCATTCCAATCCAGCTTTAACATATTGGAATTTGAACCACGTTTTATACTGTCGATTTGAAAAGTATGAATTGTGTTGCCATTATGTTGCCATTTTAATTTCAAGTTGCCATCCAGATATTTGGCACCTAAAAGTCGTTCAACATTTATGTTTTCTTCAACATCAGCAGTTTGTACGGTACCCGATAAACTCATTAAATCCCTGCTTCCATTTTCTGAACGAAGCCCATTATCTTCTACGCTAAACGAAGGTTTTATGACCTGCACATTAAACGTGAATGTTTTAAATTTTGATGGAACATCTCTTACCCTACCCAATTGAAACCTAACCTCGTATAATTCATTGGGTGTAAGGTCTTTGTCAGGTTTAAACTCTATTGTTCTTTCGTCCGTCCAATATGCTTTTCCATTTACCGAAGGTGAAAAATCAAACAGTGCTTCTTTTATTGTTTCATTAATGGTATGTATTGTAGTAACATCAGAAGTCAATTGAATGCGGATGGTATTTTTCTTGGAAATAACACCTGAAGTATATGCCTCTATGTATTTGTTAAACTCCGGGTCAACCTTAGTTAGTTTTTCTTTTTTGTTACATCCCATAAACAGTAATGAAAAGACCATAGATGTTATAACACATAAAAATTTTGTAGAAAACTTCAGATTAAATTTCATGGAGATAAATGATTGAATAGGTGTGAATGGTTTTGGTTTAGAAAGTTAGAACAAGCAGATCATAAGATAAAATAAAGTTTTGGTAAGATTAATTTATGCGAATCATTTTATGGGAAAATCACTTAGGATTTTTACTATTAAATTTATCTGATAATATGCTGAATTGCACGTACAAATACTACACTTTTGTAAGCTTGGAAGCATACCTTTAACCCATATTTAAAGTTATTATTAAAAGGGCTCCGTTCCAATTATTCTTTCCGAAAAGCAAACATTCCAATAGAGAGGCTGCTCCATTTTTGGGGCGGCCAATCTAACAATTTGAATTTTCATTTTGAGTTTGTTTTAGTTGTTCGTATTCACCAATTGTTTCTTATTTTTAGTGGAAACGAAATAAATTAAATTGCTACATTTTCCATTTTCATTCTTAAGCGTTTTTTTATTCCTGTTCGCTATAATTGTTGGCAGATATTTTTTGATTGCAGGAATTTTTCAGATTTGGTTTTACGGTTTTAGAAAAACTAAATGGGATGCTTTCAGACTTAGCAAACATGCAGTTGATAAGGTGCAGTTTTTTAAAGAGGTAAAATGGTCGCTGATTACCTCTGTAATTTTTGCTTTAGTCGGAACACTTACATTTTATTTATGGCAAAATGGCTATACAAAACTCTATACTGATTTTCAGCAATATACTTTGTGGTTCTTACCTATAAGTTTGATGATTGCAATGATTTTTCATGAGACCTATTATTATTGGCTACATAGGTGGATGCACAGGCCTGAAGTTTTTAAAATTTTACACAAGGTGCATCATGAAAGCAAAACTACAAGTCCTTGGACCGCATTTTCATTTCACCCTTTAGAAGGATTTTTGCAAGCTATAATTTTGCCTGTTACTATTTTAGTTTTACCCATGCATATATATATACTACTATTTCAACTCATCATAATGAGTATTAGCAGTGTCATTAATCATCTCGAAATAGAAATATACCCTACAGGTTTTCATAAAAATAGTATTGGTAAATGGATTATTGGTGCAACTCACCACTCTTTGCATCACAAACAATTTAAATATAACTATGGACTTTATTTTACTTTTTGGGATAAATGGAAGAAAACGGAAAGCCCAAAGTATATTGATAAGTTAGAAAAGAAGGATCTGTAGTTTAGATAAAGATTAATTTATGCAATACGAAAAGCTGTTTTAAAATGATAAAATATACATATTTAAATTTATTGAACCTCATAAACTGTTTATTATAAATTATCTAATGTAAAAGAAAATTTTCGCTAAATAGCACAAGTTTTTAATATCAGAATTTGAAAAGTCATAGTGTCACCCCTATCAATCCTATGCGACAAAAAGTCGCAAGAAAGCCTGTTTCATAAATTACATTACACATATCTGTACTGTTTAAAAGTTATTCACAAGAGGAAAAATAATTTTTGAAATGTTACCCAGATTTGTAATTTAGTGCTAGAATTTAATGGGTTAGTAAGTAAACAGGGTTGGCATTCTTGCCGACCCTTCTTTTTTTAAAAATAAGTTCTGATCACTATAATTGAAAGCATTATTCACCGTTAGTGATTCATAAAACTGATATATAAGTATGAAAGCGCTGATAGCACTGAAACGGGCACTAAGCAAAAACTCACGTAAAAGACTTTGGTTAAACTTTGCGTTAAAAGGCAACCAGGTAGAATGTCCCTGTTGCAAAAAGAAGTTTGAAACATTTATATCTGCGGGGTTGCAAAAAAGAGCCAATGCCCGTTGCGTAGGATGCAATTCGTTAGAGCGCCACAGATTGATGTGGTTATTTCTACAACGGGAAACGCAATTTTTTACTTCTAAATTAAAAGTTCTCAACGTTGCACCTGAAAAACTTTTCTACAACAAGTTCAGGGCTTTACCCAATATAGATTATGTTTCAATAGACCTCAATCCTGATATGTATGACTATGGTTCCAAAACAATCAGGATGGATCTTACAGATCTAAAATTTGAAAACAACACTTTTGATGTTATCATCTGCAACCATGTTTTGGAACACGTGCCAAACGATGCTGCGGCAATAAGTGAAATGTACCGTGCACTAAAACCCGGCGGTTGGGCTATGATTAATGTTCCGGTAGATCATAAACGTGAGGTTACCTTTGAAGACATTCATATTAATGATCCTAAAAAGCAACTGGAACTTTTTGGCCAGCATGACCATGTAAGGGTTTATGGAAAAGATTATGTTGACAGATTAAGAAGACCGGGTTTTGAAGTTGAAGTCTTTGATTATACCAACAGGTTTACCAATAATGAAATATTCAGGTACGGCTTACAAAAAGGTGAAGAAATCTATTTATGTCGAAAAAAGTAGCAACTGCCTACTTCTGTAGCAACTGCGGATACGAAAGTGCAAAGTGGTTAGGCAAATGTCCATCGTGCAATACATGGAATGCATTTGTGGAAGAAGTAATATCAAAAGGAACAGATAAAAGTGACAGTGGTTGGAATGATTATAACTCGGAAAAGCGTTCAGCAAAAACTATCTTACTGAACAATGTAAGCGCAAAAGAAGAAGATAGAATTTTAACAACAGACGGAGAACTGAACCGTGTACTTGGCGGGGGTATTGTAGCCGGAAGCATAGTTCTCGTAGCAGGCGAACCCGGTATAGGAAAAAGTACGCTTTTTCTACAGGTTGGTCTTCAGCTTACCGGAATAAAAACACTCTACATTAGTGGCGAAGAAAGTGAGCAGCAAATTAAAATGCGGGCAGACAGGCTTAAAGCCCAAAATGATGATTTCTATTTGTTAACAGAAACTGCTACCAACATTATTTTTCAGGAAATAAAAAAACTGAAACCCGAGCTTGTCATTGTTGACTCAATACAAACACTTCAATCTAACTTTATAGAATCATCAGCAGGCAGTGTTTCACAGATAAGGGAATGTGCAGCAGAATTTCAAAAATTCGCCAAAGAAACAGGTACCCCGGTTTTTCTCATAGGTCATATAACCAAAGACGGCAGCATAGCCGGTCCAAAAATTTTGGAACACATGGTAGATACCGTGTTACAGTTTGAAGGCGACCGACATTATGCCTACCGAATACTTAGAACCCTTAAAAACAGGTTTGGAAGCACATCAGAGCTTGGCATTTATGAAATGACCGGCGAAGGCATGCGCAGTGTAACCAACCCATCCGAAATACTGATTACTCAAAAAGAAGAACAGCTAAGTGGTAGTGCTATCGCAGCTACTTTAGAAGGGATGCGACCTTTACTTATTGAGGTACAGGCATTGGTAACACAAAGTGTTTATGGAACGCCACAACGTACTGTTAGTGGTTTTGACCTACGCAGGTTGCAATTGTTACTGGCTGTTCTTGAAAAAAGAGGAGGATTCCATTTTGGGGTAAAAGATGTATTTGTAAATATTGCCGGAGGCCTCAAGGTAGAAGATCCGTCTATAGATTTATCAGTAATTTGTGCTTTGCTTAGCAGCTTTGAAGATATACCGCTACCGCAAAAAGTTTGCTTTGCAGGAGAAGTAGGACTCAATGGTGAAATAAGAGCCGTGAACCGTATAGAACAAAGAGTTGCTGAAGCTGAAAAGCTTGGCTTTGAAAAAATAATTGTGTCAAAATATAATAAGAAAGGTTTTGACAAGCAACAGGGGGGCATTCAAATAATACCCGTAGGGCAGGTTCAGGAGGTATATCAATTGTTTTTTTAGCAAACAGGAAAAAGAGAAAGTAGCAAGATATTAGTAGCAAGTATTAAGACAAGAATCAAAAACAACCAACCCCAACAGGGCAAGAACGAGAAACCGGAATTAAGAAACGGGTCCCAACTAAACATTAAACTCTAAACCCTAAACGGTATTCATGGTAAAAACAGCCATTAAAGATTTACTGCACGTTTTCTTTCCTCATATTTGCACCGGCTGCGGCAGCGATGTTATTTCAAATGAAAAAATGCTTTGCCTTAGATGCATGGCCGATCTGCCCGTTACCAATTTTACAGATCAACCCGGCAATCCGGTAGAGCAAAAGTTTTATGGACGAATGCCGGTAAGGCATGCAACCTCGTCGTATTACTTTGCTAAAAACTCCGTTATTGAAAACCTTATTTACCAGCTAAAATACCGAGGCAACAAAGACATAGGATTTTATCTGGGAAAAATGATGGGCGAACATTTATCCCAAAGCCCCAGATTTCAGAGTATTGATGCAATTATCCCCTTGCCATTGAACAAACGTCGTGAAAAAATGCGGGGATATAATCAGGCAGCATTTATTGCAAATGGCATTAATACAGTATGGGATAAACCCGTTTGGGAAAGTGAAGTCATCAGAAAGGTTTACACAGAAACACAAACTAAACGTGACAGAATAAGCCGTTGGGAAAATATGAAGAATGTTTTTGCGATAGCAAACCCCGAAACGCTAAGGGCAAAACATCTACTATTGGTAGATGATGTTATTACAACCGGAGCTTCATTAGAAGCATGTGGTATGGAAATGTTGAAAGTAGAAGGAGTAACAATAAGTGTTGCTACACTTGCTTATACCAATTAATAAAATTTCCTCCCTATTGCAGCGTATTTACCTTTTTCCATTGGAAAGTTAAGAAACTACCTTAGCATAAGCAACAAACGCTTACATTTCCCTACTTTTGAAAAAATGAAATATCTATTATCATTCATATTGGTTGGGGTGATTATACTGTCATCCTGCAGCAAAACATCTTTTATTACAAGCAGCGATGCCTCTGTGAGTTTTTCAGAAGATACATTGCATTTTGATACAGTATTTACAACAACCGGATCTGTAACTCAATTGTTTAAAATATTTAACCTAAATGACCAAAAATTAAGGCTAACTACAATTCAATTGATGGGTGGCAATATTTCATCATTTAAAATGAATGTTGATGGTGCTTCAGGAAGTAATTTTTCGAACATTGATTTAGAACCCAATGACAGTATTCATGTATTTGTGACTGTGTCTGTTAATCCTACTTTGGCCAATTTGCCTTTTATAGTACAAGACAGTATTTTGGTTAATTACAATGGTAACAATCACTTTATACAATTAGAAGCTTTTGGGCAAAATGCCCGCTTTTTACGTGGCCACCGTATTACATCAGATACAGTATGGACCAATGAATTGCCTTTTGTCATTTTAGATTCAATTTCAGTTGATGAAAATGTATCTCTGACAATAAATCCCGGATGTAAAATATATCATCATTCAAATGCACCTTTTATAGTGAATGGAAGCCTGAAGGTAAACGGTGATAGTAATGCACGGGTATCATTTACCGGTGACAGATTAGATCCTGATTATAAAGATTTGCCCGGCAGTTGGCCCGGTCTTATTTTTAATGACGCAAGTACTGCAAATGTCTTGAACTACACCATCATAAAAAATGCTTATCAGGGTATAGTAACAGAAGGTAAACCAACACTTACTTATAAATTGGAGTTGAACCAATGTATCATTGATAATATTTTCGATGCAGGCATACTAAGTGCAGGAAGTAGCATTAAAGCAACTAATTGCCTTATCACCAATTGTGGTGCAAATATTTACCTTTACGCAGGAGGCAAATATTTGTTTGACTACTGCACAGTAGCTACCTACGGCAATTATTTTCTCTCACATCAAACTCCGGTATTAACCATTAGCGATGCAGATGTTTTTGGGGTTAATTTTTATCCTTTAGAGGCATCTTTTCGCAACAGCATTTTTTATGGGGATTATGGAAATGTAGATGATGAAATAGTTGCCAATAAACTTGGCAGCACATTCATTTTAGGTTTTCAAAATGTGCTTTATAAAAACAAATCGACAAAAATTGATACTTTTGTAAATAGCGTTAGCATTAAAAATCAATCGCCGGAGTTTGAGAATATTGATGCATCAAAAAATAGCTATGATTTTCATTTAAAAGACATTTCACCGGCAACAAATCAGGGCAATAATTATTCAAACACATCAATTGATCTTGATGGAAAACCAAGACCTCTACCACCATTAACAACTGATATTGGCTGTTACCAACGACAATAAATGCTTCAAAACAAATTGCTTCATTTCATTGTTCTACAAATAAACCTTTATGAAAAAAATATTATTGCCTTTTTTGCTTTTTATAGCATGTACATCAGCAACTACAAAAACTAAACAAATGGAAACATCAACTACAACCGCAACAAGTGTTCACGAATTTAAAGTTCCATCAATTGATGGGGGAACGATTGATTTTTCTGCTTTTAAAGGCAAGAAAATTATGATTGTAAATACAGCAAGCCAATGCGGCTACACGCCTCAATATGAAGGGCTTGAAAAATTGTATGAGCAGTATAAAGACAAGTTGGTAATTGTAGGTTTTCCTGCAAACAACTTTGGCGAACAGGAACCCGGAAGCAATACTGAAATTCAACAGTTTTGCAAGAAAAATTTTGGTGTAACATTTCCTTTGGCCGCCAAGGTAGATGTGGTTGGAGAAAAAACACATCCTTTGTTCAAATGGTTAACTAAAAAGGAACTTAACGGTGTTTTAGATGCTGAAGTAAAATGGAATTTCAATAAATTTTTATTGGATGAAGATGGTAAATTTTTAGCTTATTTTCCCAGTAGTGTTAAGCCAGAGTCAGACGAAATTTTAAATTACCTGAAGTAAACTATAAGGTATAAACTATCAACTATAAGGTATTAGCTATGAGGTAACATTATTTATATAAATAGTTATTATCTCATAGTTAAATTTCACACTTTTAAAGAGATGCTTTTTAAAGACGTTATAGGACAGCAGGGTGTAAGGCAACACCTTACAGAAATGGTTCAGCAAAACCGTCTTAGCCATGCTTTACTTTTTTTGGGAAAAGAAGGTGTAGGTGCTTTGCCGTTGGCTATGGCTTTTGCCCAGTATCTTGTATGCGAAAAGGTAAATGGTAAATCAACCAATCAGGCTGCAGTTTCTCTTTTTGCTGATGAACCGGCAGTAGAAACCAATGCTACATATACGGATGCCTGTGGGGAATGTTCGGCGTGTCGCAAGGCAAGTCAGCTTATACACCCTGACATACATTTTTCTTACCCTGTAGTTACCAAAAAGGCTGGAGAAAAACCAAAGTCAACAGATTATATAAAAGAGTGGAGAGAATTTTTTCTGCAAAAGCCTTATGGGAATATTTACGATTGGTTACAATTTATAAATGCAGAAAACAAGCAAGGAAACATTTCAGCCGAGGAGTGTAACGATATTATAAGACAATTAAGTCTCAAAAGCTTCGAAAGCGATTATAAACTCCTTGTCATGTGGATGCCCGAATACCTGGGCAACGAAGGGAACAAACTACTAAAACTGATAGAAGAGCCTCCACCAAATACCCTCTTTATATTGGTAGCAGAAAATGAAGATAAAATCCTGCAAACCATACTTAGCCGTACACAGTTGGTAAAAATACCAATGCTTGAAAACAATGACATTGAGCAGGCACTTATTACCCGAAATGAAACACCGCCTGAACAGGCAAGGCAAGTTGCAGTGATTGCACAGGGCAACTATCACGAGGCTATGGACCTGCTGCAACATGCAGGTGAAGATTGGTTGCAACTGCTTACCGAGTGGATGACCTGTACATTCAGATCACAATTTTCTGCACAACAAAAATGGATAGACGAAGTAGCAAAACTGGGCAGGGAGAAACAAAAACAATTACTTCAATATTTCAATCATCTTATAGAGCAATGTATCAGGCTGCGTATTATTGGCGAAATACATACATCACTATCCGATAAAGAAAAAGATTTTGCCGAAAGGCTTAATAAAATAACAGGTGTAACACAACAGCAAGCCCTGCTAACAGAAATGGATAACTGCACCTATTACATTGAAAGGAATGCTAACGCAAAAATGCTCTTTCATGCACTGACCATTAAGATGTACCATATTGTTATCAATAAGGTAGTAGTGAAGGCAGCTTAATTTTCAATTGAAATTTTTGGCGGAGCCGAAACTGATTTTTCCATAAGCAAATCAAATTGCAACTTGAACCATATAATGCAACAGAATATGGCTTTGATGCAGTAAGGTTCCACATACTTGTCTGCTATCCAACCCGGTGTTATTAAATCAGTTGAGGTAAAGGATGTGAATATAAGCGCAAGCCAAAGCAGTATTGTATTTACTTTATTCTTAGGTTGAGCAAAATACCATATTGCCACACCTGCCATTGCAATTATGTAAGTTGGATTTTCGCCCCGGTGATTGAAAATGATAATCCATAGTAAAGTAGAGGCAAGCATTTGTAAACGAAAACCATAAACCTTATACAAGTTTACTTTTAACAGAGGAATACAAAAAAGCATTGCCGCCACTCCCACCGTTGCAGCCTTTGGCAAATCAAGACCAAACCATGAATACATCCAACCCATAAATGAAATGCCATAAGAAGCATCATGGTCATTTTTTAAAAGCGTTAACCAATTACTATACTGATTAAAAAGTTCTGCAGGCGTTACTACAATCAACGGAATAAAAGTGAGCACAATAAACCAAAGTATGCTGCAGAGAATAAATTTCCCTTTTTGCGGATACAGAAACCATAAAACAAAAGCTACCAATCCAAACAATTTAATGAATACGGTAAGAGAAATGAGTAATGCTGCAATCAGGGGCTTATCATCTTCAAGATAAGTAAAGCCAAGAATTATTAGGCCGGCAATAAGTGCATTGGTCTGTGTCATTGACAATGAAATAGCTAATTCTATCAAAATGAAAAGAAACAAAAACTTCATTTTTTCTAAAGGAAGTTTTAAACGGCGCAAAGCAGTAATTAATATTACAGTGTTGAGCAGATTGAAAATAATAAGGCCTAACCAATCGGGCAGATAGTAAAACAAACCCATAAAGAGCGAAAATGCAGGACTATATTTATACAAATCAAAATGATCAGCAGGATACGGTTGGTAAAGATTTTTGTTTTGAATCAAATGCTCGAATGAACTTTTGAAAATCATGTAGTTGTTGTAGTGGGTATATTGATTACCCTTACCGGCAACAAAACATTGTATAGCAATACCTACAGTTATCAACAGCAGAAGTGTAATTACATTTTTCTCCGTTAATTTAGATAAGGCTGCATTAAAATTCATAGCAATTTTATCACTAGCGTTGCGTTGTTTTATAAAATAGTTCTTTGAAACACTTGACAGTTCTATGTTTGCGCCGTTTTTAAGTCGGCGTTGATTTGAAAATAATTCTGTTCGTTTTTTGTACAAACCATTGATAATGAACAAAGGACGTATGGCTTTTACACAAATAATAGATTTTGCTTCCCAGG
Source organism: Segetibacter sp. (assembly GCA_043736115.1). GTDB lineage: Bacteria > Bacteroidota > Bacteroidia > Chitinophagales > Chitinophagaceae > Segetibacter. The sequence continues at coordinate 19,759 of JAYTDC010000114.1, forward strand.
ATCTTTTCAAAGTTTGCGTTAACCGTTATAACGGTAACTACAAAGCAAAAGACTTTACTTGTTGGAAACAATTTCTTTGCATGGCTTTTGGTCAATTAACCCATCGTCAAAGCATGAGTGATGCGCTTCT
>JAYTDC010000115.1:0-2334 GCA_043736115.1 Segetibacter sp.
TTTCTTTCAATTAGTGCGGTGTGAAAACTGCAAGCCACTTTAAAAGTGAATTTCCTGACTGCCATCGCAACCTGTGTCCAAAAAGGGTGGCAGCTAACGGACAGGTATTGCCGATGGTGGGGAATTTTATATTCGTCCGCCCGGAACCGCTGCCTGGCTATTTAATAAAGATAAATATTAACTTCTAAAGCTGGGCTTTATTCGTCAAGCCCCGAACCACGGTACAATAGAATTACCGCTGCTGATTGCTCCAACGTCCAGCCCCACTATTGGCAATACCAATGTTAGCCGTAGTTTTAGTATTTTTGTGTTGTCTAAATAATCACATATGGGTCGAAATGTGTCTGAACTTGAAAGCAATTATGATATTATAGTTGGTAATTGCATTGATGAATTAAAGGAATTTGAGCCTTGTCAATTCCAAACCTGTGTCACAAGCCCGCCATATTGGGGTTTGAGAGATTATGAGCATAATGGTCAAATAGGTGCTGAAGAAACTTTGGAGAATTATATTTCAAATATTGTTCAAGTTTTCAGCGAAGTCAAAAGGGTATTAAAAGACGATGGAACCCTGTGGCTTAATATTGGTGATGCCTATACAAGTGGTGGTCGTACTTGGCGTGATACAGATAAAAAAAACCCGGCAAGAGCAATGAGTTATAGACCGGATACGCCAAAAGGATTAAAACCTAAAGATTTGATTGGTCTGCCTTGGCGTATTGCTTTTGCTTTACAAAAAGATGGTTGGTATCTACGGTCAGATATAATTTGGCATAAACCGAACTGTCAACCAGAGTCTGTAAAAGATAGACCTACGCAGTCTCATGAATATATTTTTTTATTGACAAAAAATGAGAAATACTATTACGATTTTGAAGCAATAAAAGAAAAAACAAAAGATGGATTAAGTAAACGAAATAAAAGAAGTGTTTGGAATGTCAATACAGAACCTTTTAGAGATGCTCATTTTGCAGTTTTTCCACCTGCTTTGATTGTTCCCTGTATTTTAGCTGGCAGCAAAGAAAATGATTGGCTGCTTGACCCATTCTTAGGCTCCGGAACTGTCGGAGAAGTTTCTCAAAAATTAAACAGAAAATTTGTTGGAGTTGAGCTTAATCCTGAATATGCAAAAATTGCTAAAAAAAGGGTTCATGAATTAGTGCTATCATTTTGATTTTGCTCTTCGTCAAGTTCTTTTATTATAAACTCCCATGTAGCATGAACAGTACATAGGCGTTTATCTATAGTATTGATTTTTAATTTCCTTTCAGAACCTCCATCAAAATATAGAACATACTTCAAAGCATTTGTTGTGGTATCTCTTACTCGACAAAATCCGGGTTTGGGCATCTGAATACTGTCTGTAGTCATTTCATATTCACCATTTGTAACTTCCATCAAAAGGGATTTGGGAATTTCGACAAGTTCATATTTCCAAAACGGTTTTGCCGGTAAAGGCTTGCCAATATTTCGCAACACTAATATTCTATCATAATTTGAAAGGTGGTTTAAGAATTGTTGTGTCAACCCATGAAGATGTTCGACTTTGTTTGACCATTCACCTTTTCCTAATTCCATGTATTTATGGATATTTATAAAATCTGTTCTTAATTTGCTATCCGCTTGGGTTTTTAAAGAAAATGTCTCATTGTTGATAGAAACATCTGCACCCGGATTGTTGTATGCAGATTTATCAGCTATACTACCATAGTATTTAAAGATATTTACAAGAATATATTCAAACTTGTCTTTCGTGAATGGTTCATCAGTGAAACAATGATGAATTCGTAAAGCATCGCCAAAATCATCCAAAATAAAATCTGTTGAAATTAGATTAGTAAGAGGATTTCTATAAAAAGTTTTAGGTCTGGTAAATTGATATGCAATTCTTTCTAACCATATTATCTGCCCCTCGGTCAAGTCAGGCAAATATTTTATAAGTCTTTCAATTCGTTCCTCCCTACTAATTTTTTTCATCTTGTGTTTAACGATTAATGCTATAAGCCTCAAACTTAAGCCAAACTTTTCGATATATATGGTGTTCAAAAAATTACGGCTAACGAACAGGGCTTTGTGTCAGGTGGGGAATTAGCCAACTGTCTGCCCGGTACGGATGCTGGGTAAAGATATGAAAATGATGTTAAGAAATAATGCTGAATGTTGCTTGTCAAGCCCGAACAAAAGCTTAGATTTGTACCACTGCCGATTGTACGAAACCCAAGCCCCACTTGCACAAAACCCAATGTGCTTGTTGCACAACTCACATTTGTTGATAAGTAAAATGAATCGTTTTGCATGTTTGTGTTGTCTTGCTTTTATGCAAGGCAGAAAACT
>JAYTDC010000116.1:0-10030 GCA_043736115.1 Segetibacter sp.
AAAAGGAGGAAGTGGTACGACAGCCTTTTCTCATTTATTGAAAATACAAAACTGCCATTAAGTCTTACAGGATAGCTCTACTGCAAAATTTGGGTTTAAATATAATATAGCATACTTGTAATTAATGAATTGAAATTAAACTATTGAAATAACAATATCATAAACATGATAATTGGTCAATTATGATTGCTCCTTTTCATGCTTTAAAAATATTAATTAGATACTATAAAAAATTACAAAATATAGTTTGCAACCTTTACCAAATAAAGAGTTGACTTTTTGTAATAGTAAAAAAGTTGGTAGATTAAAAAGTAAACAAATTAATTGGGAACTCATTAATTCACACCTGATTATTGAACGCCTGTAATAATAGTAATAGTAAATACTTTTTTTTAAATAAAATAAATTTTATGTCTGCAACAATTAATCAGCGAATGACTGTACACCACGAAGGCGACTTTGTTGTATTTCTGATTGGTATGAGAATTAACCGGCTTTGGAAAATTCATAAGTGGTTGCCGGTTGCATCGGCTATGCCTAAAATGCTAAAGGAACTGTCTCAAAAACCTGAAAGTGGGTTTCTTGGCTTTCAGATTTTGGGTGGCATTCCTCCTGTAACGCTTCAATACTGGAAATCATTTGAGCATTTGGAGGCTTATGCCAAAGACCGGAATAGCCAACATTATCCGGCGTGGAAAGACTTCAACAAAAAAATAAAAAGCAATGGCGATGTAGGTATATGGCACGAAACCTATAAAGTGAAAGCCGGCGAATATGAATGTGTTTATAATAATATGCCAAAATACGGGTTGGGGAAAATAGGTGAACTTGTTCCTGCAGTTGGCAAAAGAGAATTTGCAGCTCAAGGAATGGCTAAAAATTCGTAGAATGACATGTTTTAATGATTATTGCTAAAATGCAAAGAAGGAACCTTTTGCAAGATTCCTTCTTTGTTGCTAAGTGGAGCGGAGTCGAACCGCTGTCCAAACATATCTGTATTAAAGATTAGGAAATATAATGGTGGTTAAGTGGTGTTTTTTGGCATATTTTTTTTGTGAATTGCACATAACAAAACTTCTGTACATCTTATTATTAAAACAATTGAAATAAATGAACTAATTTACATTAGCAATTTTTCAATTAAATTCAAGTTTGTTATTGTTTTCTGATACATTTTTTGACTAGTAAGTCAATATAAAAGGCCAACATATGAATATTTTTTACATTGCAGCCATTAAGCTATTTCTATTTTCATTTTTGTTTATTGTGGGTGTAAATTATTCTTCTGCTCAAATTGGGGTTTATGACCCCACATTTGGTAATGGAGGTAAAGTATTAACTATTCTTGATAGTGCCGACACCGAGGCAAGGGCGGTGGCTTTACAGCCGGATGGTAAAATAATTGTTGGCGGCTACGGTGATATGCAAATTGAAGGACGTTTATTCCTTTTCAGGTACAATGCAAATGGAACCCCTGATAACACTTTTGGGACTGGTGGGTTAGTGACACTATACGGCGTCGAATTTTTTGATGAGATAAGGTCTATCATAGTTCAGCCCGACGGCAAAATACTGGTAGGAGCCTTCAAATCTATCTTTGACACTGCCACCCTCATCACTGATGCCGACTTCTACCTTTTCAGGTTGAAATCCAACGGCACATTTGACAGCTCTTTTGGAAATAACGGGGAGTTGGTCACTGACTTTTCTTTTGATTCCGGCGATAACCTGCATGCGATGCTGTTAAAGCCTGACGGGAAAATCTTAGCCGCAGGCTTTGTAAATGATGGACTTACCGGCGATAACTACTACGGCTTTTCGCAGTATAAGCCAAATGGCACGCTTGACAGCGCTTTCGGCACCAATGGAAAAGTAATGCATGCCGTAGAAACAAACCCCGAAGGTCTTGGCGCACTCTCACTTTTGCCTAACGACAAAATCCTGCTTGCCGCCACGTTTGTAGAGCAGTTAAATGGCTTCTACAGGTATGGCGCCATGCGGCTGAATGCAAACGGAAGTCTCGATAACACTTTTGGCACAGGGGGCATGGTGGAAGTTGGTCAGTCGGTAATGCACAACATGCTTTATGATATGAAGGTACAGCCCGATGGCAAAATAGTGATGGTGGGCAAGGTACAGGACAATGATGATAACGTTGGAGTGATAAGGCTTGACAGCCTGGGCAATACAGACATCACGTTTGGTGACAGCGGATGGGTACGCACCAATTTTAGTAATGATCCTTCTATGTCACATGCAGGTGTCACGCTGCAAATTCAACCCGACGGTAAACTATTGGTAGGCGGTGTGAAGGATAATGCCCTGGGGTCGTATGAATCTGATTTTGCAGTAGTTCGGTATCATAGTAATGGCAGCATAGATGATACCTTTGGCAAGCACGGCATTATTGTTACGGACTTTGATAACAATGGTGACTATGCACGTGCATCGTTGTTACAGCCGGACGGCAAATTTGTGTTGGTAGGTCAAGGCACTGACAACAATGGATGGTATGGTTTTGGACTTGTGCGTTATGTAGCCAATGCCCGGCAGCTTTATAACACTCTTAAAGGCTCTGTTTATCTCGACAGAAATTTAAACGGAGTGATGGATACGGGAGATACTTACTTTGCAGGAGCACGTGTTGCAGCAATAAAAACTGGGATAGATACAATCAATATCACCACTTCTACTGGTAACTTCGAGGTAGATACTGATACCGGGACCTATGTAGTGAAACCATTTGGAAATGCTCCATATTACAATATTTCACCGGCAGCATTCATTGTTTCGCATAGCAACTATTTTAACACAGATAGTACATCTTTTTCAATGCAACCAATACCCGGAATAAAAGATATGTTCGTTTATATTATACCCCAAAATATACCTCGTCCAGGTTTTGCGACACAGTATAAAATTGTATATGGAAATAAGGGTACAGAAACTATACTTTCAGGAACGTTGGAATTCATCAAGGACAGTAATATATCTATAATCAATACTATACCTGCTGCAAACAGCATAAGTGGCGACACTCTGCAGTGGAATTTCACTAATCTGGTGCCTTTTGATACCTCTTCCATAGTGGTATACGGTAACATCAACACACCTCCTGTAGTTAATTTAGGTGATACACTTAACAGCTTAGTCACTATTAAACCTTTGATAAGTGATGCAGAACCGGCAGATAATCTATTTGTACTTAAGGAAAATGTGGTTGGATCGTACGATCCTAATGATAAAAGTGAAAGCCACGGTGGCGTTGTTTCGCCTTCTCAGGTATCCGCTGGGGAATATCTTTATTATACCATCCGTTTTCAAAATACCGGTACTGACACTGCATTTAATGTTTATGTTAGAGACACACTTAGTAATAACCTTAATCTATCTTCAATGGAAATGTTGACTTCAAGTCACAGCTACCAACTTATCATTGATGATAACAGGATGTTGTGGTCATTTAACAACATCAATCTTTTGGACAGCAACCGGAATGAGCCGAAAAGCCATGGCTATATCGTTTACAGAGTTAAACCCATAAATTCATTGACACTCGGGCAATTTATCGATAACAGAGCAGCAATTTATTTTGATTTTAACCTGCCCGTTATAACAAATACTGAACGAACTACTGTCACTAATTCACCATTACCTTTAAAGTTAATAAGTTTTGATGCTATAAAAAATGGACGAATTAATTTGTTGCGGTGGCGAACTGGAAATGAAATTAATTTCTCTCACTTTGAAGTGCAGCGAAGTAATGATGGCAATCAATATAAGTCTATAGGTATTGTTAATTCAACTGATGGAGATTATGCATTTACAGATTTTGCCCCATATAAAGATCTGAACTACTACAGACTAAGGATGATCGACAAGGACGGTAAGTTTGTTTATAGTCCTGTGAGAGTTTTGAACAACAGTTCAAGCTTCAATATATCACTTTATCCTAATCCGGTACGTACAAATTTAACCTTAAAGGTTGAAATAGATAGGACAAGTACTATGGATATCCAGGTATTGAATCAGGAGGGCAAAATATTGCAATCGAAAAATGTATTTGGTTCAGCAGGCACATCATATCATTCAATTGATGCACGGCACTTGCAAAGTGGTAGCTATTATCTAAAGGTACAATTAGCTGATAAAGAGCAAAGCGTAATAAAATTTGAAAAATTATAATTTAAATAATAATGAGCGTTAATACGAGCAAATTTATCCTAATAACCTGAATGACGTAATTATGCTTCAAGCTATTAAAGACATATTTTAGAGACTCTTGCTGGTATAGTCAATACCTGTTCAACTTTATCGAAGAACTTCCACCTCCGTAAGAAGTCTGGTTGACTGAAAAGCAGCTATCCGTCAGTTGACTAACGGTTTGAGTCATCTTATTTCCCTTTGCATCCTCGTAAAAAATCTTCGCTGCTTACAAATCAATGGAATATGTTCCCCTGACTATAACTTTAGATTCCCCCCCAGTATACCTTTGTATTGCAAATGTCAGGTCAGAATTTAAGGTATAGCTAAGGAAGCGATCCTTATTAGTAGAATGATAGTCGGTACCAACTTTCCGCCATCGTCCGACTAACTTTTTAAAGTCAATTTCGTTATCACACTCTTGAAATAGATAAGGTACTTCACGTTTATCGTAATATTCCAACCGCTTCATTTCAGCTACAACCTCGTTATCAATGTTAATAATATTGGGATTGATAGATTGTTTTGTCCACGCAGAATGCTCAAGCCTCTGGAAGAAGTTTAAAAATCTATCCAATGTATCGCTCACACCAGCAGTTACAGCGTAACATTTAATGTTTTCTCCGACCCTTAACTCAACGTAGTATTCCCACCCACAATATACGGAACCCTCATGCATATTATGAATGCTCCCTACTGGTCTCCAATCCAATGAATAGAAAAGTTGCTGTAATGTGTCACGAAACTTCGGATTATCTAATTTGCCCTTGAACGCATGATTTACTAAAATATTACGATCGATACTTTCAGTAAATTCGGGATACAGGTAGAACAGAGAATCGCTACGTAGATCGAAATAAGAATAATAGTTCATCCCGAGACCTTTATTATATGCATTCGGTTTAATTGCATCTCCATTTATGATTACCTTAATATAAGAACTAGTGTTTAAGTCCAACTTATTTGTGGAACAAAATGATGCAATGTTCCCGATAAGAAATATCGTAAATAATCGTTTCATTTGATTACAACCAACGCCTAATTGGCATCATCATTTATTTTTTCATCAAACATTTTTATTTTCAGTCGTTTGATTATGCTTTTTAACAATGAAATTCATTTATTTATTCAGCTCCTTTTCTTTGTTTCTGTAAACTATAAAAATTTATCTGACAATTTCTTTAAATTTATAGAATACCAGCTTTTAATTGTGCCTTAGCTAATATCTTTAAAACAATTCACTATAAATTGTACTTACATAATTTTAAAATTAACCATTTTCAATTAATTCAAAAAACCTCCCCACCATGCCCGCAACCATAAACCAAAGAATGACTGTACACCTCGAAGGCGACTTTGTCGTATTCCTGATTGGTATGAGAATTAACCGGCTTTGGAAAATTCATAAGTGGCTGCCGGTTGCATCGGCTATGCCTAAAATGCTGAAAGAGCTTTCCCAAAAACCTGAAAGTGGTTTTCTTGGCTTTCAGATTTTGGGTGGAATTCCTCCGGTAACTTTACAATACTGGAAATCATTTGAGCATTTGGAGGCTTATGCCAAAGACCGCAATAGCCAACATTATCCTGCATGGAAAGATTTCAACAACAAAATAAAAAGTAACGGCCATGTAGGTATTTGGCACGAAACTTATAAAGTGAAAGCAGGCGAATATGAATGTGTTTATAACAATATGCCAAAATTTGGATTGGGGAAAATAGGCGATCTTGTTCCTGCAATTGGTAAAAGGGAATTTGCGGCACAACGAATTGCTAAAAATTCATAGTAGGGCATGTTGAAATGATTATTGCTAAAATGCAAAGAAGGAACCTTTTGCAAGATTCCTTCTTTGTTGCTAAGTGGAGCTGAGCGGAGTCGAACCGCTGTCCAAACATATCTGCCACAAGCCTTCTACATGCTTATTCCGGAATTATTTGTAGGAAAGCAGCCGGAACCGGACAAACCAATTACTTCCTTAGCTGTATGGTCTTAAGCTACACGCACAGCCTTGTATAGCAGCAACCCGTTTTGTTTGTTTGATTAAGCGGGGCAGCTTGGTAACAGGTAAACCTGCTTGCCCGGCCATAATGGGTGCTAATTCTCTGAATTAGGCAGCCATGGCGTAAGTATTTTCGCCTTTTGTTTTTTGAGTTTTCAGATTTAAGTGCTAATTACCCAACGCACTGCATGCTTATACCCGCAACAATCTACGCTGTCAAAACCAGGTACAGCCCCATGTTGCTTTTGCAAATGTAAAACAAAACCTTCAGGTGCCTGCTGAAAATAAAAAGCCCGTCATCTTTTTTAACTTTCCCGTTTATTTGCAAACTATTTGGCTCGTTCATTGTAAATATTACTTTAAAAAAATGGCTTTCAAAATCTACACAAAAACCGGGGATCAGGGAAAAACTTCGCTTATAGGTGGTACTAAGGTTCCTAAAAGCAATTTGCGAATTGAAAGCTATGGTACTGTAGATGAACTCAATTCTTATATAGGATTGGTAAGCGATTATCTTACTGATGAACATACTAAAATCACCTTGAAAGAAGTACAGGATAGGCTTTTTACTATTGGTTCTTCTTTAGCTTGTGATCCGGATAAAGCGCCACAAATGAAAATCCCCGACTTAAAAGAAGAGGATATTTTACTATTGGAAAATGAAATAGACAAAATGAATGAAGTTTTACCAGAAATGAAAAACTTCATTTTGCCAGGTGGGCATGTGGCTGTATCTACCACTCACATAGCCCGTTGCGTATGCCGCCGTGCCGAAAGGATTTGTGTAAATATGACAGAGCAAGACAGTTTTGTAGATCCGCTTGTTATAAAATATCTCAACCGTTTAAGTGACTACCTTTTTGTTTTAGCAAGATATATCGGCCACATTCTTAATGTTGAAGAAATACCATGGAAGGCTCGAAAGAGTTAAAGCCAGATAATTCAGCTTAAATTAATTTACCGGCAGACCCATTGCTTTTTGCATAGATTTTATTTCAGGTAAATGTCCACGAAATGCTTTAAACATGGTATTGTAATCTTCCGTATTTCCTTTTGATAAAATTAATTTACGAAAACGGTTTCCATTGGCACGGGTCATACCACCATTTTCTTCAAACCAACTATAGGCGTCTTCTTCCAGCATTTTTGTCCATTGGTAGGCGTAGTAGCCTGCGGCATAGCCATTGCTCCATATATGCAAAAAGTAGGGTGAGTGATATCTTGGTGGCACTTGTTTTAAATCAAGACCTGCATTTTGCAATGCATCTCTCTCAAATATTGTAGCATCTTCTACATTACTTGTTGTAGTTAGTTTATGCCACACCAAGTCAACAGAAGCAGCAGCAAATGCTTCTGTTAAACGGTAGCCTGTGTTAAACGAGCCTGCATTTTTTATTTTATCTAAAAGACTTTGTGGTATTAATTTACCGGTTTTATAATGAACAGCATAATGTTTAATAACAGAAGGCTCGGTAGCCCAATGTTCATTAAATTGTGAAGGGAACTCCACATAATCACGTGCTACATTTGTTCCGCTTAGTGTAGGATATTTTTGATTGGCAAACAAGCCATGCAATCCGTGTCCAAACTCATGAAACATAGTGGAGACATCGTCAAAACTGATGAGGGCCGGTTGTCCGGGTGCAGGTTTTGTAAAGTTGCAAATATTGTAGATGACCGGTTTTGTTCCCAACAAAAAAGATTGACCAACAAGGTTACTCATCCATGCGCCACCTGATTTATTATCTCTTTTATAAAAATCGGTGTAAAATAATGCCATTGGTTTTTTGTCCTGGTCAAATACTTCAAAAACTCTTACATCATCAGCATACACAGGTATATCGTGGCGTTCTTTAAATGTTATGCCATACAATTTATTTGCTGCAAAAAATATCCCATTTTCCAAAACCTTATTTATTTCAAAATATGGTTTAATCTCATTTTCGTCCACGTTGTATTTTTCTTTTCTAACCTGTTCACCATAAAAGTTCCAATCCCATGGTTCTAATTCAAAACTACCACCTTGCTTGTCTATCAAAGCCTGAATATCCGCTGCTTCTGCACGTGCTTTTGCAGTTACGGATGGTACCAATTGAGCAAAAAATTTGGTTACAGCTTCAGGGGTTTGTGCCATCTGATCTTTTAGTTTCCATTCGGCATAGCTTTTAAAACCCATTAATGCAGCTTTTTCAGCCCTTATTTTTGCCAGTCTTATTATGATTGACCGCGTATCATTAGAATCATTTCTTTCAGCTCTGCCCCATGATGCTTCATAAATTTTTTGTCTTGTTGCCCTTACTGATAAGGATTGTAATACAGGTTGTTGCGTTGTATTTTGTAAAGGTATTAACCAATGTCCTTCATGGCCATTTGTTTTTGCATTTTGGGCAAATGCATCCATGTCAGATTGTGAAAGTCCTGTCAGTTCTGCCGCATTGGTAATAAGCACAGCTCCGGCTTTTGCAGCATTCAGTAATTGGTTGGTGTACTTAGCACTTAGTGTTGCATCTTCTTCATTTAGCTTTTTCATTTTTGTTTTATCGGCATCAGATAGTTTGGCACCGGCTAATACAAAAGCTCTATAAGTATATTCTACCAGTCTTTTTGATTCGGCATCTAATTTCAGGTTGTTTCGCTTATTGTATATTGTTTCTATTCTTTTAAAGAGTTTTGTATTTAGGTAAATGAGGTCCTGATTGGCAGCTAGTTTAGGGGCAATGTCTTCCTGCAATTGTTGCAAAACCGGATTGGTATTGGCACCACTTACCAAATTAAATACATTGTTTACCCGTGTTAGTACCGAACCACTTTTTTCCATTGCTACTAAGGTGTTTTCAAATGTGGCAGGTGCAGGATTATTGGCAATTTGTTCTATTTCCTGCAATTGTTCTTTTATACCTGCTTCCAATGCAGGTTGATAATGGGCATCTTTTATTTTGTTGAATGGAGGAGCCTGATAGGGCAGCTTACTGGCACTGCTAAATGGATTGGTTGAAGGTAGGGTGGAAGTGGATTTTGTTATTTTGTTATTTTTACCATGTTTAAATGATGACATAGTTATAAATGTAATGAACAATAATGCAACGGAAATAGATTTCATTTGGGTCTGTTATTTTTTGAAAGATATAGAGAAATAGTATTTTCAAGAAATGTTTTAAGGACGAATGGTAATGGTTGATAATTTTAAAATGAACTTCTTAGCAACGATACCATAATTTGGAGCAATATTAGATTTGTCATTTTAATAAAAAATATATTTATGGTTGATGTTGAAGTTAAAGATGATACTGTAATTTTTGAAGTACGGGGTTTGGATAAATTATGGGCATTCAAAAGCCAACTTACCATACCTGCAAGTCACATAAAGAATGTTTATCGCGATAGCGACTGTGCTATGGGTTGGTTAGATGGAATAAAATTAGTAGGAACAGCTATTCCAAATATTTTTAAGGCAGGTAGATTTTATCAGGATGGCGAATATGTTTTTTGGGATGTAAGGCACCCGCAAAATGCAATTGGTATAGAACTGGAAAATGAACATTTTAGTAAATTAGTTATAGAAGTAGAAGAGCCTGATGTAGTAATTGATTTGATTAGGAAATCAATATTGGGGGAGTAGTTAATAACTGGTTTTCTATTACTGATGATGATTACAAAATTAAAAACAGTCTTACACTATATTTTACCTTAAATATTTTTTTGAATGAAGAGATTAAGGCATGTTATTCTAGTGTTATGTTAATCGTATAATGACGGATACAATTTTTTCAATTTAATCCGTGCTTCCTTATTTGTGAACTGCCAATTTATTTTGCTGTTTTTATTGTTTC
>JAYTDC010000117.1:0-52315 GCA_043736115.1 Segetibacter sp.
CCTTGCCCGTACCCCCCCTACGGAATATGACCATGTAAAAAATTACTTTTAAGCACAAAATTTAACAATTGAGCGGGTTTTGCTGCAATGTGGGTTAACCTCGGCGAAACTGTAACAGGAAAGCTACACATTTTGGTATCCGACAACAACTGAAATTCTATAATTACAGCCTTCAATCGGCCGCATCATTTTAGAGACGAGCAAATTAAGGGAGCTTTCAAAAGCTTTGTCCATGACCATTATTTTTCTACAATAGACGAAGTTGTTATTATGGATGACATATTCACATTTCAATCACCATTTGAACTATTTGGAAAAATCGTCAATAAACTTTTTCTCATCAGGTACATGACGAAACTACTCAAAGAAAGAAACAGCGTAATAAAAAATTATGCAGAACCCGGCAAATGGGGCACTGTCATTAATGAAGAAAACTTTGGAAAATAAATTTGATTGTAGAAGTTGAGCAGAAGCAGTTTCCATTAATGTCTTTCCTTTATTGCAACAGACTATCACCGGGTAGTGGTATCGCAACGGCCTTTTTATATTCTGGCTTTTTTAGTCCTAAAGCCAAAGAATCAAAAAGAGTTTTGAGTAAATCAGGATGTTGCCGGTAGAAATCATAGCTATTATAATATTGTTCACGTGTTGTATTGTGCAACTTGAAAACCTTTGCATATAACAAACTTCGCCTTTCCTTAATATTAATGGTGGAGTCACTCATTACATAATTGTTGATATATTCATCTGCCTGTATCATGTCTTTTACAACAGGGTACATTTTATCAGGCTGAAGTAACCCTTTTGGTACAGGGGAAGATGAACAAGCAACCAACCACATCAACAAAACAAAACCAACAAATAGCCTCATTTCAAATCCTGTTGATATTTGGAAATATTTGGAACGTCCAATTTGGATAATACATCTACAGCTTTCTGCTTATCAGGCGGCGACAATTTTTTAAATGCCCTGATTATTTCCTGCGACTTACCCAACATAAAAAACTGAATAATCATTGAATTGGGATTCTCCTGATTAACGCCTTGTAATTGAGTAAGTGCATCAAGCATTTGACCCCTTGCTTCTGAATCATTTTCATACATATGGTCAAGGCCCTCACGGTAGTATTTGTAAATAACATCGTGGATCAGATTATACCTTGTATTGAGCATATTTTCAGTCAACCAATACCTGTTTCTTGATCCATCAAAAGCTTTCCAGCCGCTAATATTCTTGCTTTCAGGTGCATTATTAACAATATTGTTGGCCTTTTGAAAAAATGCATCGCCACCTTTCGGGGAGAAAGAGTCATAATCCAAGCCAAGAATAACATTAACATAAAAAGCTAATGTTGCTGTTAAGTTACTAGCCAATGCATCAGATCCTTGAATACGGTTTTCATTAAATTCTATAGGTTGGTATTCCGCATATCTAAAAGTCACCTCAGCATCCATATAGTTAATTAGGGCCGAGGCATAAGAGGAATTATAAACGGGCCTTGCAGCCTGCACGGTTAAGCTTGCTTTGTAAACATTTGTTTCTACCACACTTTCAATATTCAACAAAAAACTGCATTCAACTTTTTCATTAGGTTGCCATGTTTCTGTAGTCCATTTTCTGTTGTTTATAAAATTAGTAAGTTGTGTCTGCAGCGTAGTAAATATTTTTTTATCAACCGTAGTGGGTACACGAGTAGCCACTACGGTAACTTTTGCTTGAAATTCCTGTGCAGAAATTTTGTTTGATAAGAAAAACAAAATTGATCCGATAAGTAAAAAATAACATTTCATTACTGTATATATTGTAATTGTTGCAGTTTGCCAGAAAGCAATATTATTTTAATTTATTTTTTTTACTATTACTTCTACGATATCCCTTGCAACCTCTCTTTTAGACTTAGCTTCAAAATCAATCTTTTTTTCATGATCCAAAATAGTAATCTGATTTGTATCCTTACCAAAGCCAGCCTGCGGATCTTTTAGTGTATTAAGCACTATCATATCAGCATTCTTATTTATCAGTTTCTTTAATGCATTTTCTATTTCATTTTCTGTCTCCAATGCGAAGCCTACTAAAAGTTGTCCCTTTTGCTTTAATTCTCCTAAGCCTTTTAGTATATCCTTTGTTTTTTTCAAATTTAAATGAAATAGTTCATCACTTTTCTTAATCTTTTCAGGAGCAACCTCTTGAGGAGAATAGTCTGCAACTGCAGCGGCCATTACTGCAATATCAACCTTTACAAAATCCTTGGTAGCTTCTTCATACATTTCAGATGCGGTTGTAACATTTATTACTTCAATACCTTTATATCGCACCTTTTCATTTACAGGGCCACAAACCAACTTTACATTGGCTCCATGGCTGTATAATTCTTCAGCAATAGCAATTCCCATCTTACCACTGGAATAGTTTCCAATAAATCTTACCGGATCTAAAGCCTCATAGGTAGGCCCGGCTGTAACTAATACATTCTTACCTTCAAGAACTTTTCCACGAAAAAAATTTTCTTCTACAAAAGTCAGAATTTCGGAAGGTTCAGCCATTCTCCCTTCGCCAAAAAGCCCACTTGCCAATTCACCTAGTGATACAGAAATAACCTTGTTCCCATAACCGGTTAATAATTCCAGATTTTTTTTAGTTGAACCATGTTTCCACATGTCTTCATCCATGGCCGGGGCAATCGCAACCGGACAAGTTGCAGAAAGATATGCGGCTAATAAAAGATTATCACATATGCCATTGGCCATTTTACTTAAAGTATTACAACTTGCAGGTGCTACTATCATTACATCTGCCCAACGACCGAGCAATACATGGTTAGCCCATGAGTCATTGTCAGCCAATTTTATTAAAACTTTGTTTTTACTTAAAGTTGATAATGTGAGCGGAGTTACAAAATCACTAGCTGCAGGGGTCATAATTACTTTTACCTCTGCCCCTGCAGAAACAAGCAAACGTGTAAGAAAAATTGCCTTATAGGCAGCTATACTTCCACTTATACCTAACAATATTTTTTTTCCAGCTATCATATTATTAAAATAATAAAAAACGACAGTTAAGTTAACTGCCGTTTTTTAAAATGATATTTATTTCACTGCTATTCAAAAAGGTTAGCATCATTTTTACGATAGTAAATTTTGGCATCCATAAATTCTTGAGTTGCAAGTATAGCTGGATTGGGCATTCGTTCGTATGCTCTTGAAATTTCTATTTGTTCCTTATTTTCATGTATTTCTTCCAGGCTATCTGTATGAGTTGCAAACTCTTCTAGCTTATTATGTAATTCTTCTTTGAGGGTAATATTTATCTGATTAGCCCTTTTAGCTATTATAGCAATTGATTCGTACAAATTACCAGTCTTATCTTTTATATCAATAAGGCTTTTGGTTTCAACTACACTTGCAGTGTTAGAATTATGCTGCCTTCTTAATTTGCTCATTTTTTAATTTTGTAAAATTTAAAGATTGAATTTTATATGTTTCAACACTTTTTCCCAATTTACTTTCTGGAAAACGGTCGGAAAATTCTAAACACTCATTGACTACTTTATCAAATCTTTCTCCTTGCTTTTCATCAATACTGTTTGAAGCATAAAGATAATAAGATTTGATTACCATTAACTGATATTCATCTGATTGATCACTATCAGGATAATTTTCCATTAATGACTTGAAAGATATTGCAGCAGCTTTATAAAATCCTAGATTATAATATAATTGAGCACTATAATAATCCTTCACTTCTAACTTTCTCCTTGACTCATCTATAATAGATGTAGCCTCCGGAACACGAGCAGACAATGGATGATTATTAATAAATGCCTGCAACTGCCCAATTGTCTTTGTTGTATTTGTTTGATCAAGTTCTAACTTAGGTGATTGTTTATAATAACTATAAGCCCTCATAAAGTCTGCCTCTTCTGCCCTGCCACTTGTAGGAAAAGTCTCAACAAATGTCTTAAAAAGGTTTTCCGCACTTACATAATCTTTTAAATAGTAGGAGGTATAAGCATATTTATAATACAAATCCTCAAACTTAGCGGTTCCTTTAAATACCGGAAAAAGATCTTCAAATAGTATTTGAGCCTTATCATACTTTTTTTGGGCATAATAATTTTCAGCCACTTTCAACTTATATTCACTATCAGTACTTTTTAATGTCTTGGTAAGTTTATTACTACAAGCAAAAAAACAAAGTGAAAAAATCAATACAATACAGTTCCTATACATACAAGTTTGCAAAATTAAGCTTTTGCCGGCAAATTAGGAAGTGAAATTTAAAAGAGGCAAAATGTTTAGTTAATTAAACTTTAATAAGAAACCCTCCATTGAGGAGGGTTTCTTATTATTTTAAAATCTTTGTGAGATAATTACCTTGTTTTGTGAAATTGAGGATGCGGTTGTGGAACAGAGTTTGGACCATCTTCAGTTGTACCCATAAGGTCAACAGTATTGGCATCTCCGTTTGTACCGTATTCAAATATGATTCTGTTACTTGAGATACCCTGTCTTTCTACAAGATAACGAATAACAGCATCCACTCTATCCCAACTTAATTGCTGTGCAGGTTTGGTTGCAGGGCCATGGCCAGATACTTTTACCTTACATGCAGGTTGTCCTTTCAATTGATCTGCAACACGCTTTAAGATATCCATAGCGTCTTTAGATAACTTAACAGTTCCTCCTTTGAATTGAATACTA
Organism: Segetibacter sp.; assembly: GCA_043736115.1. Classification (GTDB taxonomy): domain Bacteria; phylum Bacteroidota; class Bacteroidia; order Chitinophagales; family Chitinophagaceae; genus Segetibacter. The sequence continues at coordinate 4,702 of JAYTDC010000117.1, forward strand.
GGAAGGTCAGTTATTTTGCATTCACCTCCGCTTGGCGTTGTATCATGACGAATATTCTTGCAGCATTCAGGTTCAGGACAATTACCTACACCATCTTCATCAACCGGGAAACAGTTTTGCAGCGTAATCAATTCTTTATCTCTGTAATCTGGAACACCGTCACCATCTGTATCTTTTGATACACCATGCGTATCAACTGGAGCGCCGGGAGGAGTATTTGGTTCAAGATCAAACTGATCAGTTACACCATCACCATCAGCATCGTCCAATTTAACTTTAGGAAGTTTCATGTGCTTTGGATTGCTCAACTCGCTGTATGCGAATTCCAAAGGATTCATCCACCATAGTGGCGGTATACGCTTTGAAGAGTTTCCAAGATTTTGGTTAACCCCTACAGAGAAGAAACCTACGTTATCCCACTCTGCTGTAAAAACAGGGTTAACTAGGTCACCACTCTGACGGAACCATCCATCAACATAGTCATCCCTTGTTTGAATTCTTTTATATTCGAAACTAAGTGAAGTTGATTTAGCCACTCTGTATTCAAGTCCAGCACCAATGCTTAAACTATGACGGAGTTTATATTCGCCTATTGTAGGAGTTCTATCATTAAATACTGCATCAGTTTCATATTTACCATCAAAAGTTTTTCTTAGATCAGTTACAATTTCCTTTCTAGGTCTAAAAAAGTTGAAACTTGCAAAATTATAAGGAGTACCATCTCCTTTTAAAACATCCATCTTTGTTTTGTAAGCAAAGGCAGTATATCCACCCAATGCATATAGGTTAAATTTACCTTGACGATTGTGGAACATAATATTGTTCAAAGAAATAAGTGCTTCTATAGAGGATACAATTGCTGAGCTCTGATAATTATGCACATATGTACCAATTGCTTGATAATTAGCCAATATAACTGGACTATTATTGAAATTTCTATTTTTTTGGTATTGAAGACCCATCATATTGTAATAAGCCATTGAAGCTCTTAGAGATACCACATAGCCTATTGCTTTTCTAATAGATACGCCACCCCCCCAAGAGTAAGTTCCTATGCCCGAGCCCACACCATGAAAAGCGGATGGACAATCACCATCTATATATGGGTAACCGAGAAACACACCTAATTGCCACATATCCCTTGGCTTAGCAGGAAAATTACTATTGTTATTCAAAAAGTCCTGTTGTTGGTTCAGGTCGCGGGGAGAGATATAAGAGGAATCTAAATAATTATGCGTTCCTCCCATTTGCGAATTAGCTGCAGAAACAATAAATAATATCGCAGCTAATAATGTAAATATTTTTCTCATATCCATTTGTGTTAGTCCGTTTTTGTTAAATCTTTTATTGAAATATTATTTGACAAGAACAATATTAGAACAAAGAAACTAAAAAAGTTGGATTAAAGTTAAAAATTGTTTGAAATTAAATTAATAATACCCTCCGGTATGAAGGGTATTATTAAGAATTATTTTTTCTTTTTTGTTGGTTTTGTGTTCAAATAAGGATGAGGGGCAGGAACAGTATTTGGACCTTCTTCTTTTGTTGCAGAAAGATCAACACTATTTGGATCACCTTCTTCTCCATAAGAGAAAATAAATCTATCTTGTGATACTCCCTGTTTTTCTACAAAATACCTTATGACAGAGTTTACTCTATCCCAACTTAATTGTTGTGAACTCTTATCACTAGCGCCATGTCCAACAACTTTAATGCGGCAATCCGGGGCTGATTTAATTTGAGATGCAATTTTATTTAGAGATGCTATAGATGAACTATTTAATACGGTTTTACCTTTAGCAAAATTTATAGCAGGCAAATTATTCAATCCACAATTTGCTCCTGTACCACCACTAATGGTTCCATAATCTCCACTATTAATCTTGTCTCTAAGTTCTTTACAACAAGTTGGCTCGGGACAAGTGCCAATACCATCTGCATCTACAGGAAAACATTTTTGAGAAGTGAGTAATTCTTTGTCTTTATAATCCGGAACACCATCACCGTCAGTATCTTTAGCTACACCACGAACATCTACAGGTGCACCTGAGGGTGTATTAGGTTCCATATCAAATTGGTCAGTTACACCATCTCCATCTGCATCAGGAAGTACAGGTGCGGGCAATTTCATATGTTGAGGTCTGTTTAACTCGTTGTAAACGTAATTATTGCCATTAGTCCACCACAAAGGCTCAACTTTTTTATTAGAACTACCAATATTAAAATTCAATCTTGCACTGGTAAAGCTATATATATCATTTGAACCATTTTTTACCGCATCCAAATAATCATAAGGAGTATAGGTAAAACGTTGTTCAAAACCAATATTTACTTTTTTACTCATTTTGAATGCAATACCACCACCTACACTTGCCCCGCCCAATAAGGTCCATCCCTTTCTGCCATTGCTAAAAGGAGACTTTCCACCAAATGTGGTAATTGTTCCATCTTTGCTATTAGGTATTGGTGTAATATATGGAGTTCCATTCCATCCATCCTCCCGAGACAATCCGTTTCCATAAAATACCGAATAACCTTTGTCTATTTGTTGACCATTGGGGGATGCAAAAAATACACGTGTTGCAATTAAATCTAAACCTGCAAGCACATATATGTTTGTCTTAGGATTTCCTCTGTAATGACTATTTGTTGTTAAAGATCCGATGAAGTCTAAACCCGCTCTGTGTGTCCAATTCTGATAGGAACGACGTTTACGAAAACTTTCCTGATATCCACTTGGATAACCTTGGTTATAAGAACCAAAATAACCTATTCTGTAAGAGAAAACATGAGAAATAGCTTTTCTTAAAGTTATACTTCCTCCCAAATCGGCTTTTGCATTTACATCGCCTATTATCATACTATTACCGGCAGCAAAACCTAATTCCCATTTACTTCTTGCTTTTGCAGGATAAGGGTAGTTGTTGTTGAGGAATTCTGTTTGTTGAGGAAGTCTTTTGGTAGAGATTTTAGATGAATCTTTCCAGTCATAAGATGCATCACCCTGGGCAAACCCCATAGATGAAAACATACTTAACAGACTCAAAATTAGTAGATACTTTTTACTTGCCATAGCTGTGTTTTAAATTTTGTAATACAAAAACTCATTGTACGATTCTGTGCAAAAATAACTTTTGCTTGTGAAATAACCAATTATTGGAAATTCTTTTTACATATAAAAAAACTGTTCCATCATTTATTCAGTTTTTAGACTTCGAATTAATCTAAATAGCTGCACCACAAAACCTGTTTTTAATTTATTTGAAAGTCAAAATTTCTATTGAAATTATGTTAACAATAGGATTTAACTTGCAAGCCTTATAAAGCATGGAATTAAACACGAAAATTATATCATTAGAACTCAAGGAATTTGAAACCCATTTTAGGCAAGCTGTCAAAAGTAATGTGGCATTATTAGATAAGATTATGCAATATATTGTGAAGCGTAAAGGTAAGCAGTTACGGCCAATGTTTGTTCTTCTTAGTGCAAAATTAGGTGGAGATATTAATGAAAAATCATACCGGGCTGCATCCTTAGTAGAATTATTGCACACGGCTACGCTAGTTCATGATGATGTTGTTGATGATTCAATGGAAAGAAGAGGTTTTTTTTCAATTAATGCTTTGTGGAAAAATAAAATAGCAGTTTTGGTTGGTGATTACCTGTTATCAAAGGGATTACTGCTATCGTTAGATAATGGTGATTTCAGGACTTTACAAATACTGTCTACTGCCGTTAAGCAAATGAGTGAAGGAGAACTTCTGCAAATGGAGAAAGCCAGAAACCTAAATCTTAAGGAAGATGTCTATTTCGAAATAATTAAAAATAAAACTGCTTCATTGGTTGCTTCTTCATGTGCTGCAGGTGCATCCACCACATTTGATAATGAAGAGGCTATTGAAAAAATGAGACTATTTGGTGAGAAGACGGGCATAGCATTTCAGATAAAAGATGACTTATTTGATTATGGTACAACCGATATTGGAAAACCTACAGGAAATGACATTAAAGAGAAAAAACTGACCCTTCCACTTATTTATACTTTAAATAATGTACCATTTCTCTTAAAAAAGAAATTGATCTACATTGTAAAGAATGAAAATACTAGAAAAGATAAGGTTAGATATGTAATAGATGAAGTACAAAAAGCAGGAGGGATAGAATATGCCAGAAAAAAAATGTTTGAATACCGAGATGAGGCTTTACATATACTTTACCAGTTTCCTGATAGCGAAGTTAGACAGGCTTTGGAAAATTTAGTTAGATACACAACAGACAGAAATTATTAAGAATAATGGAAAAAAGATGGAGCCTCAAACATCCCCCAGAGGAAAAGGTTGAACAACTACATCAGGCTTTGCATATTAGTGAAATGCTTTGTAAAATACTTGTTTCGCGTGGTTTTGACACTTTTGAAAAGGCTAAATCTTTCTTCAGGCCCCAACTTTCTGAATTGCACAGCCCATGGCTTATGAAGGATATGCAAAAGGCTGTTAACCGTGTATCAAGTGCTATAAATAAAAATGAAAAAATTCTTGTTTACGGAGATTATGATGTTGATGGCACAACCTCTGTAGCCAGCATGTATCAATTTATTTATTCACTTTATAAAAACGTTGGGTACTACATACCACATAGATACAGAGAAGGATATGGGGTATCTAAACAAGGTATTGATTATGCAAAAGAGAATGGTTTTAATCTCATCATTTCTTTGGATTGTGGCATTAAATCAGTAGAACTTATTTCCTACTCAAATTCATTGGGAATTGATTTTATAATTTGTGATCACCACTTACCCGATGAAGAAATTCCTGATGCGATTGCTATTCTTAATCCTAAACAAAAAGATTGCAATTATCCCTACAAAGAATTATGCGGATGTGGTGTTGGTTTTAAGTTAATGACAGCATTAGCTGAGAAATATAATTTACCCGACGAAAGCTATTTATGTTATCTGGATTTATTAGCTACAGCGATTGCTGCAGACATTGTACCCATGACTGGTGAAAACCGTATAATGGCATATTTTGGATTACAAAAAGTAAACAAAAACCCTTGTGTTGGCATACGTGCCTTGATGGAACTTTCAGGCATGCAAAAAGAAATGTTCATCAGCAATTTGGTGTTTATGATTGCCCCGAGGGTGAATGCTGCAGGGCGTATGGATGATGCCAAAAAAGCGGTTCAACTTTTTATAGAAAAAGACAACAATAAAGCTGCTGAAATTGCAGAGCTCCTTCATATAGATAATACAGAAAGACGTACGGCAGATACAACAATTACCGAAGAAGCTTTTGCAATGATTGAAACCCTTCAACTTACAAAAAGACACTCAACTGTTTTATATCAAGAGCATTGGCACAAGGGTGTAGTAGGTATTGTAGCTTCAAGGCTTATTGATACCTATTACAGGCCAACAGTAGTATTAACCAGAAGTGGAGATGTTGCTTCAGGCAGTGCCCGAAGTGTACCGGGATTTAACCTTTACGAAGCCATACATGCATGCCGTGAATACTTAATTGGTTATGGTGGGCACTTTGCCGCAGCAGGCATGACCTTGTTGCCGGAGAATGTTGAAGCCTTCTCAAACAAATTTGAACAAGTAGTTAAAGATACCATTCAGCCTGAATCTTTAGTACCTGAATTAACAATAGATGCAGTTAATAACTTTAGTGAACTTAATATGTCCTTTTACAATATAATAAAACAAATGGAGCCATATGGACCTGAAAATTTGCGCCCTGTTTTTTTAGTAAAAAATGTAACCGACAGCGGCCAAAGCTGTCTGTTAAAAGAGCAGCATATCCGCTTTTCATTAAAACAAAACAATTGCAGTTTCAAAGGAATTGGATTTAACATGCCTGATAAATTTCCTCTCATAGAAAGCAAGCAACCTTTGGATGTTGTTTTTACTTTAGAAGAAAACGAATGGAACGGTCAGACCTCTCTTCGCCTGAAAGTGTGTGATGTAAGACTAAGTGAAGTAATACCAAATAAGATTACCAGCAATACAATATCAACTGGTATAATGCCGACTTGATAGCTGTTTAGTACAATGCAATTGGACTATTACAGATATCCATTCGGCATAAAAATGCCGGTAGTTTAAAAACCACCGGCATTGAAAATTTTACCATAAAAATTTTATGCTTCTACCATACTTTTCTTTTCACCTTCTAACAACTCAACACTACGTTGTATAAAGTTGGTAAGTGAAGCACCTTTTAATAATCCTTGAGATAGCAATGCAAGGTCAGCAAGGTTGCGAATCTGTTTAGTTTGTATTTCAGTATTAGCCTCTTTAAGCAAATTTTGATAAATAGGATGGTTGCCATTAACGGTAAGCATTACTTCATCGGGCATGTTGGCGTACCATGCAGCCATACCGCCTCCTGCGGCACCCATATCTTTCATTCGGCGCATAAATTCAGGACGTGTAGCTACTACCGGTGCTGCATGCTGACTCAATCCTTTTACCTCAATTGTAAGGTGCAATTCATTCATTGGAAATTCAAATAAACCCTTCAGTTTCTCGGCTTCTTCTTTACTTAAAACACTATCAAGTGAATCCTGCTTGTCTATCAGGTTATCTACCACATCAGCATCTACACGAACGAATTGAACATTCTCCCATTTCATTTCCATTTGGTTAATGAAACCTGCATCAATAATGGTTTCCAGTTTTACCACTATATAACCTTTATCATTAGCAGCACGTATGTAAGCATCCTGTTGTATAGGATCTGTTGTGTATAGAATAACGGTTTTGCCATCCTTGTTTTTCTGCAATGTTTCTGTGGCAAACCTGTATTCTTCAATTGTGTAAAAGCCCCCCTGCCCCTTCAAGGCGGGTGTATTAACTCCTACTTCATTATCGGCATTTCCGGTAAGGGTGTTTGCTGTTTTCTCCCCTCCTTCGGAGGGGTTAGGGGAGGCTTCCATAACCAAAAACTTATTGGCCTTTTCCAAAAACTTATCGTCGGTCATCATACCATACTTTACAAACAGGCCGAGGCTTTCCCACTTTTGCTCAAAAGCAGGTCTGTCATTTCTGAAAATTTCTTCCAGTTTGTCAGCTACTTTTTTGGTGATGTGGGCATTTATTTTCTTAACGTTTGGATCGCCTTGCAGGTAGCTGCGGCTTACGTTCAGAGGAATATCCGGGCTATCTATCACACCATGCAACAACATTAAAAATTCAGGAACAATGTCTTTAACTTCATCAGTCACAAACACCTGATTGCTGTACAACTGAATCTTGTCTTTCTGTATTTCGTAGCTCTGTTTTATTTTAGGGAAATACAGAATGCCAGTGAGATTAAAAGGATAATCAACATTCAAATGTATCCAGAATAATGGAGTTTCGCTGTATGGATATAGTTCTTTGTAGAAATTTTCGTAATCTTCCTTTGTAAGATCAGCAGGCTTTTTTGTCCATGCAGGGCTGGTGTTATTGAGTGGTTTTGCAGCTTCGCTTTCTTCGACTTCTTTGGTTTCTTTTACTTCATTTTTATCAGTGAAATAAATAGGGATGGGCAAGAAACGACAGAACTTCTCAAGGATACCTTTGATGCGTTGAGCATCCAAAAATTCTTTGCTGTCATCGTTGATGTATAAAAAAATTTTAGTGCCTCTGTCTGCTTTTTCTATTGCATATAACTCATATTCAGGGCTACCATCGCAGCTCCAGAAAGTGGCTGGTTCGTCTTTGAAACTTTTGCTATAGACTTCCACTTTTTCGCTCACCATAAATGAACTGTAGAAACCCAGTCCAAACTTGCCTATAATATTTTCTTCATTCTGACCTTTGTATTTTTTTACAAATTCTTCTGCTCCGCTAAATGCAACCTGATTTAGATATTTGTCCACTTCTTCCATAGTCATACCCACGCCGCGGTCACTTATGGTGATGGTTTTTTCTTTGGCATCCAACTCTACATCTATACGCAGTTCGCCCATATCACCTTTAGCCTCACCGATACTGCTCAATGTTTTCAATTTCTGCGAAGCATCTACTGCGTTACTTACCAATTCACGAATAAAAATTTCGTGGTCGCTGTAAAGAAATTTTTTGATGATGGGGAAAATGTTCTCGGTATTGACCCGTATCTGACCTTTTTGCATATTGATGTTTTTTTTGTTATTGCCCAAATTAAGTACCAAACGGGTTTTTTCTGACAGGATGGCAAGAATTTTTAGAGATGGATATACTCCTTTTAAAAAAAATCAGAAAATTGTTATTCAACTCCCTATTAAAATAGAATAAATCCCCAACCCAAAGAAGGCAACTGAAAATTTAAAATAGTTCCAGAATACCGAATTCAATTGAATTAGAAAAGGCCTCTAAATCAAGCCTGTGTTTAATAAGTAGTGATTCAATAAAAGTATTACTTTGATTACCTGTTCGCAACAAAACGTGTTTTGGGGGAATCCTTTGAAATTTGAAAAATCCAGATAGTCTTCGTCGTTTGTTACGATGATAAGGTTGTGAATTAAGGCATAATTCCAATATCAATATCCTTTGCAGGTATTACTAAGCCAATGAAGTCAACGTGAAAGCAATCTTCAAAATGAGATTTTAGCCTTGCTGATAAGCGCCACGAGATATTTGTGTCTAACAGCAATTTCATATCAGGCGACTACCATTTTTATAATGGACTCTCTATTTGCTGCAAAAGCAAGTGCTGCTAAAATTTGTTCTTGTTTAATGGAGGGATAATCATCCATTATTTCCTGATTGGTCATGCCGGAAGCAAGCCTTTGCAAAATATCTGCTATAGCTATCCTTGTACCTTTAATACAGGGTTTTGCCAAAACGGATTTCGGGGTTGATGGATAGGTATGAAGATGCATCTTTCATTGGGGTAAAAGCAAGATTTTAAAGGATAAAAGGATTTCTTTCCTTTAACAAAAAAGCCCACCTTTTTCTAAAAGGCGGGCTTTCAATAATTTACATTTAAATACTATTGTACATCAGACGCCTTACGCAATGTTATCTGTGGTGTTGTATAAAAAAATGATACATACCCCGTTAGAGAGGTTGCTGTAGCAGGTGGTGTATATCCTAAGGCATTTCTAACATAAGTTGCAATACTACCTGTAGCATCTGAAATGGTATAATTAATACCACTACTAGCTACATTGCCTGGAGTAATGGTTACATTATTTATTTTTACCACCGTAGAAGCCCAATCAGTTCCACTAGCTAGAATATCTGCTATGGTTACAACTCTTGGTGTAACCGTACCTGTACCTATCGTAATTGCACCTGCTACATAATTTATTTGCAAATCACCCTGATAAGGAGCAACAACCTGATTTCCAACAAAGACCCTAACCTTATCTCCCAAACTCCAAAATTTGTTAGAGGTAGATGTAAATCTTAATTGAATACCATAACCTGCATCGTCCTGAATACGATAATTTAATGCCGATGCTTCATTTGCTGTATTTGAAACAATTGTTCCTTCTATATAATCGTAAGTTGGTATAGTATCACCTGTTAAACTATAATCTCTTATATCCTTTATACTCCTTTGTCTAATAGGTACAATTCCAGAATTACCATCGCAGCGTACCCCTTTAAAATCGAGATCCGTAGAATCGCGAATGATTAACTGATTGGTGGTACTGCTTGATTTATAAACTGTATAAATTGCAGTAACAGAACCATGACCTGTTGGAACCGGCTTAGCTGCAAAACTTGAGTAAGCACTTGTTCTCATTATTACAGTTTGTCCCAGACAATTTGCAAGGTTCACATTAACGGTATTCTTATTTATAGAAGAATCAGAAAAGGTACTGAAAAGTACATCAGGAAATGGCACTTCAAAACCTTCTAATTTTATCAATGAACCTTGTAATTTAGGTACCAACTGAGAAAGCGTTACAACAATAGGCTGTACGGTTTTCATTGCACCTGTTTTTACATAGTTAGTTATTAGGTTTGTAGCAATACCAATTTTAGCAGGGGAACCATTTTGAATTGTTTTTGAACATATAATTTGCATTCCCGATACATTGGCTACATACAATCCTTTACAATAAACCGCTACTTCCTTTCCTATGGGGAAACTATTGTACAAACCGGTATTTTCTAAATCTACCTCAATACCTCCCGTTGAATCCTGAATGTAAATTTGTTTGTAAAAATTTCCGCTTTTATCATTAGCGGTTACCACACCTGTTATAACCAATGAATCTGTAACTGGATAGAAAGCACCGCTTCCAATAGCTGTGAGTGTTTTAAGTCCATCAATGGAAATATTTGGCTTAATGCCCAACTCTTCAAGTGTAGTAGTAGGAACAGGTGGTTCATCGAACTTTTTGTTACACGCAGAAATAATTATTGTTGCACAAAAAGCAATCATGCCCACAAGTAAAAGGAGACTTTTATTTTTCATATTCTTCATTTGTAAATTTTAAAGATTGTTATTTTATTAAAAACGGAATTTTGCACTTACAGAATAAGTTCTGCCATAAGCATAAAAATATCTTGCCGGAAACTTATCTACGTTGTTATCTACGTTATCATAGCGTAGTTGCTCCCTTCCACCTGTAACAAAATTCTTATTATCTAACAGATTGTTGACATTGAAGTTTAAGAAAAGGAAAGTCTTTCTTTTAAAGCTTAAACTACTTGGCAATTTCCAGGAGTAGAATGCAAAAGCATTTACAGTAGTCTGACCAGATAAACGCTGTTGGTCAACCACATCGTTCCAAAGGTTACTTTTGTAAGGGAGACCCTGTGTAATATCAACCGTACGGCGAATAGGATTATAATCCAACCACATTTGATCAAAATAATTGACATTGGCACCTATGCTCCAATAATTTGGTGAACGATACAACAGGCCAAAACTGTAAGCTTCTTGTGGTGAATTGTTCCTGTAATTTTGAGAATAAATAGTTGATTTGGCAAGTACCTGAGCACTGTTATCTCCAGTAACAGTTACTTCAGGGCGGCCATCAAAATAATGCCTTCCAACAGAAGCTGCACCGCTTATAACCAGATTTTTAATTGCACGGCTTTCAACGCCTAATTCACTGCCAAAATCAAGGCGGCCAATATTGTTTAATGCATAATTTACAAAGCTCCGGTAAACATCGTGGTAGAATGTAATGACGTTTAACTGATTTTTTGTTCGGGTGTAATAGCCTGACAAACGGAATTTTAAAATAGGAGATGTCATAACATAACCCCCTTCTATAGACTGAATGCGTTCATTTTTCAGGTTATCCTGTACGTAATCACGTGTACGGGCAGATAAATAGACATTTCTGTAAAATGGTGCACGGGTCATTTGTACAGCATTTACATAAAAGTAATTTCTTGAGTTTAGCTTAATAGTAATACCCCCTTTGATAGAGTAGTTATTGAATGAATATTCGTTTGATTTCCCATAAGAATTATCGGGGAACAACCCACTTTTTACATTTCCATTTCTCCAAAATTGTGTATTGGAAACTTCTGCTGCTGCAAAGAGGTCAATATTCTTAAATCTTGCAACACCCTGGGACCAGGATGTACTTTTATTTATCACAATATCGTAATCAAAACTGTAACGATCACCAGCTTTTACAATCCGGTTTGGACGATTCATATCATTTTGACTAGCATTGGGATTAGATGGAAAATCTCTCTCCGCAAACTGATTTAAGTCTACGAAATAGGTACCACCCAAAAGATCACCAATTTGTCTATAGTAATTGTTCTTTTCAATTTGATGAGATAGACCAAATGAGAAGTCAAGATGCTTATTAATCTTCTGATTGAAAACTGTTCTTACACTACCTCTTTTTGTATTGGTAACATTTTTTGCAACTATATAGTTAGATCTGTATCCCGCAAAATCATTTCCCGCAACTCCATTGGCATTATGAAATACTTCATAATTGTTACGGTTTCCATTGTACAGGCCTTCCCAATTAATCTGCCGCCTGTTTTCATCTGCAGCTAATGCATCTCTAATCTGAGCCTGCAAATTTGGATCTTCTGTTTGGTAACTTGGCAGGTAGCGATAATAATCAGGTCTTGGATCGGCTGAATTGTACCAATCTAAGGTACTTTGGCTTCTTTCGCCAAATGTATAGCCTGCCGCTGTAGTCAGGTTGCTGTTTTTATCTATTTTAAATTCGTGGGTAAGTATAAAAACAGGTTGATTGCTTTTTGCAACAACAGCATTTCTTACTTTGCCATTTTGGTAACCCCAATTTGGGTTGTAATAATTATCCTTTGCAATTTGTTGCATTTCCAATACAGAACTTCCTGCACGACCTACTTCTGAAGGAGCAGCAAAACCTACCAATGAAAGCAAGTGCTTCTGCCCTATTTTTTTATCCATTCCTACAAAATAGCTATAGTTATTGGCATAAGTACCTTTAATATAACCCTCATTTCCACCCCTGAATGTACCTGCAAAAGTAAATGCCCAACCATTTTTACTTAATCCTGTAGAGTGGGAGAAGGAAAACCTGTTGGTATAATTTCCGTTAGAAAATCCATACCCAATCTGTGTTTGTTTCCATTGCTTACTTGCACGGGTATCTATGGTCGTAGATGTACCAATGTTTCCATAACCAAATGAGTTAGGTGTAAGACCAAGTGAAATTTTTCTGTTGGTTAATATATAGTTTAAGCCAGACCATTGCCCGTAAGGGGTAAACCCATTTTCTAAAGTTTCCATGGTAAGGCCATTCATATAAGTGGTACCAAAATCATTTGAATAACCACGAAACCGGAATCGGGCTACGCTGAAATTAAAAGTAGATGCCGAATAAAAAGGGTCTCTTGTGTTAAGCAAGCCCGAAGCCTGTGATGCACCATTTGCATCACTTTCATCTATGCTCACTTGTGCAATATTATTTTCAGTAGAAAAATCTTTCAGATCTGCAATTTCTGTACTATCATTATGCAAAGTGGGTGTATCTACAACAGGTCTGTTTTTTTGTTGAGCCGAGGCTACAGTACAAATAAAAACAAGAGAAAATAGGAGCAATCTTATCATACTAGAAGGTTTATTCAGGGGTGCAAAAGTAAGCTCAATTATTGTATTTTAAGAAACAATTGGGAAATATGAATTAAAATGCATTGGATATGGTATAGAAATAGCTTAGACCTATATCGTATGTTTGCAAATTAATTTCCTTTTCAATAGACACCCAAATGAATAAATTCGCTGTATTTGTACTCATTGTTGGTATTTTATTTACACCCCGATCTACTTTTGCCTGGGGTAAGAAAGGTCATCAAATAACTGCACAGATTGCTGCCCATTTTTTAAGCGATTCTACTAAAAAGAAAGTGCAGGATTACCTGGGTAAAACCAGTTTTGAAGATGCCGCTACATGGATGGATGAGTCTAAGTCTAACGATTTTTATAATTACATGAGAACGTGGCATTATATAAATATTGATAAGGGTCAACCCTATAAGCCTGTTGCAGAAAGAAATATACTCACAGTTTTACATGCTGCTATAGGTGAAATTAAAAATAAAGAGAAAGTAAAGAAAAGTGAGATTAAACAGGATTTGCTCATGATTTTTCATCTTGTAGGCGATTTACATCAACCCCTGCATGTTGGTTATGGCAGCGACCGCGGTGGAAATGATATTACCGTAGCGTATGTTTTTAAAAGCTATACAAGTAACCTACATTCCATATGGGATACAGATTTGCTGGAGACAGAGAAAATTAATATTGATACTTGTCTAAGCTATTATAATAGTATAAAAGCAGATGAGATCGGAAAAATTAAAAAAATAAATGAATTGCAGTGGATGAGAGAATCAAGGTCTTTGTTAGATTCAGCATATAATTTTCAGGATAATTTTCTTGATAAAAATTATTCCGAAAGAAATAAATCTATTGTAACCCGTCAGTTGTTGATTGGCGGTATGAGATTAGCTGCGGTGCTGGAAGATATTTTTAAGAATTACTAAATTAATGGCTCAATGTGAAAATGGCTCAATGTGAAAATTTGCTCAATGTGAAAATTTCTCAATTTGAAAATGGCTCAATGTGAATGAGCAAGAATTTTAGGTTGTTGGTCGGAGACGCAACAACGGCGAAATGTGAAAATGACATCAATTTAGTAACTGCTTTCCATTGAGAAATTGAGCAATTTTCAAATTTTCAAATTTGCAGTTTTTCAATTGATAAAATAACTACTTTTGCAGCCCGAATAAATTTTCGGGCTTTTTCTTTTATTGAGAAAAGGTGAATTAAACAATTTTTTTAAATCTAAATCAGGGATTAATGAACAATTATGAATTGATGGTGATTTTTACCCCGGTTCTTTCTGAGGACGACTTCAAAACCGCCCAAAAGAAATTTACTGACCTCATTACCGAAAATGGTGGTGAAATGGTCAATAGCAACCCATGGGGATTAAAATCACTTGCCTACCCAATCCAGAAGAAGACTACGGCCATCTACTGGGTAGCGGAATTTAAAGGGCAACCCGACTTCAATGAGAAGCTGAAAATTCAGCTCCTGAGAGACGAGCAAGTGCTCCGTTTCATGGTTACAAAACTCGATAAATACGCCGTCGAGTACAATAACAGAAAGAAAAGTGGCGTACCTACAGGAACCGAAAAAGCAACGGAGGTATAACCATGGCAAAAGCTAATGAAATAAAATACCTGACCGCCATAAAGCAGGAAAAACGCCCTAAGAAATTTTGTCGTTTTAAGAAATATGGTATCAGGTACATAGACTACAAAGATGCTGAGTTCCTTAAAAAGTTTTTAAACGAACAAGGTAAAATGCTTCCCCGCCGCCTTACCGGTAATTCATTGAAATACCAACGTAAAGTAGCAGAAGCAATTAAGAAAGCCCGTCAAATGGCGTTGTTGCCTTATGTAACAGATCTTTTGAAATAAACAATAGTATCAAGTAGTCAGTATCAAGTAGTAAGTATCTTGCGACTTGCTACTGACTACTTGATACTACTTATTAGTAACCATCCCTAATCCTTTACCAAAAGGAGACAGTCACAATCTTTAAAATGATTGGGCTAGTGGGAACTAAAACAAATAAAATGCAAGTAATATTAATTCAGGATGTAGATAACCTGGGCGGTGCCAACGAACTGGTAACAGTAAAAAACGGTTACGCAAGAAACTACCTTATTCCGCAGAAAAAAGCTGTTGAAGCCAACTCTTCTAACATGAAGCAGATGGAAGAAAGACAAAAGCAAAAAGCTAAGAAAGAAGCTAAGTTGTTGTCTGAAATCAATAGTGTAATCAGCGTATTGAAAGAATCTCCTTTGAAAATTGGGGCTAAGACTGGTACAAGTGGCAAGATATTCGGTAGCGTAACCTCGCTGCAAATCAGCCGTGCTATCCGCGACCAAAAAGGTTATGAAATTGATCGCAAACGTATCCATATTACAGATGAGGTAAAAGAATTGGGTTCTTACAAAGCATCTATTGATTTTGGTAATGGCAACACTACCGAAGTTGATTTTGAAGTAGTTGCTGAATAAGATTACGGTCGGATAAAAATTTCTTAAAAAAGTCTGCTTGAAAGAGCGGACTTTTTTTTGTACAAGGCTATAATATGCTTTCACTATTTTGTTATGCTGTATACTGCATGTGATGAACCAGAAATAATATTAATTAAGTTTTGGTTAAGATCTAAAATAAAATAATTTGGGGCATGTTTATATGTACCGGCCGGAGACCTGAGTCTCATTTTTGATTTAAGTTACGCTTGGCTCAAACTTAAATCAGCGTGGAAAGTTTTCATAATAAGTTTTAGTTTTTAAGAAAAGTAATTAATGTAGAAGTTTGATTGTTTTCAGTTGCAAGTAGTTTTCCTTTATAGAATACTTTTAGTGATTCAAATACAGAACCGCATTCCGTTTTTTGGGCTTTAAAACATGTTGTAATAGTATCCCAATCATTGTGTTGATATTGAACAATAAACTCTTTGCATATTTCAGTGTTAAATGCATTAGTATTAGTTCGCTGGTCATAAATATTGCCAAATGAAAGTTTCCAAAATTCATTATAAGGTGGTGTTGGTTCAACACTTAATGACTTCAGTATTATTAAACTATTTCCACTAGGATCAAATACTTTTAGGCTATCCTTATTGAGCAAAGGATTAATTTGCGTATAAATGTATTTGCTACTCCCCGAGTCGATAAAAATAATATTAACTTCAGATTGTCTTATATCAAGAGGCTCTTCACACTCACCACCGCTTTTTTTGCAACTGCTATAGCTAATAGCAAATGTTACTATTAATAAATAAATAATGGTCTGTTTCATGGCTTATTATTTAGAATAGAAAACTAGGATATTTTTTCCATCAATATTTTTAATTTGGCGGACTGCTATCACTTCCTATTCTCATTTGGTTGGTTAGGTCTTTTTAAAATTTTTACTTAATTCCAATTGGCTTTTGAAATAGGGTCAATTGCATTTTTATTAACTATCATATTCAAGTATAGCTTTTAATATATCCATCTTGTATCAGTAATAATCCTGCTTCCGTTCAGGCAAAATACACCATTCAACCCTACAATGACGTGGCAAAGGAGAAACCTCTCTATTTTATAACTTGGGGGGAGATATCAGTAACTTTCAAAAAATCAATTGCTACTAATAAAAAACTAGAATGCTTAAAGAGATAAACTATAGCATGGATATGTTGTTGGTAGGCTTTGCCATACCAACAACGGCGGGGAATAGATAAATTTTGGAGATTATGCCAGATTAATATTTCTCAATAACTTCAATTAGTCAGCCTATAATCTAACTTTTATTTAATTATTGTCAGTCAATAGCCTTACTTTTGTATACTAGTTGTCAGGCTATATTCTTACTTTATGGGTAAAAAATCATTACAATTACAGCAGTTGAACAGTAAAATGCTGCCTTTTGCAGCACTAAAACAAGTTGCTATGCCACCTACCGGATGGATAAAAGCTATTCGCACTGCCTTTGGTATGTCTATGCAGCAATTGGGCAACAAACTCTCTATTACCAAACAAAGTATTCAGAACATTGAGCAACGTGAAAAAGATGGCTCCATTACCCTCAAAGCCCTGAAAGACCTGGGCAGGGCTTTGGATATGCAATTGGTATATGGCTTTGTGCCTAATGACGGTTCATTAGATGCTTTGATAGAAAAGAAGGCAAAGGAATTGGCTACACAAATTGTACTGCGTACCTCCAACACCATGAAACTGGAAGACCAGGAAAATACGAAGCTGCGGATTGAAAAAGCCATTGAGGAAAGAACGACCATTATCAAAAATGAAATGCCCAAAATGTTATGGGATTAGAACTGGAATACATAGATGGGCAAACGCCTTTGGAGGAAGACGAAAAGGAAGGGCTGCTGATACCAACTATTGCCACACGGGAAGAGTTGGACGAATTTGAACAGCAGAATATTGAACAGGCGATACAATGGACCTTAGGGCGTTCCTTTAAAACTGAAGCCATTTTTACCGAAGATTTTTTGAAGGCTGTGCATAAAAGAATGTATGGAAATGTGTGGGCATGGGCAGGTACGTTTCGTAAAACAAACAAGAATATAGGGGTGGATAAGTGGCAAATAGCAACAGAGTTAAGAACCCTGTTAGGCGATACTTTGTATTGGATAAACAACAACACCTATCCACCCGAAGAAATTACTATTCGGTTTAAGCATCGTTTGGTAAGCATACATTGCTTTCCTAACGGTAATGGAAGACATAGCCGCCTGATGGCTGATATTGTGATTGAGAAGGTTTTTAAACAGCCGGTATATACATGGGGTGCATCAAACGTTGTGCAGCAGGGTGACACAAGAACCAATTATCTGAATGCAATATGGGCTGCAGATGCGGGTGACATAAAGGCTTTAATGGCTTTTGCGAAGTCTTAGATTGGAGTAAAAACCGGTAAAGATAAATTCGTCCTAAGCAATAGAATTGGTGCATTGTCAAGGTTTTTTATTTGGCTGGGAGTTTAACCTTTTAGCCATAGCAGGTTTATCACAGACCATAAATTTTGACTATATCCCTGGTTTGGGATACGAGTGAACCCTTGTTAAAGAGACCATCCATACATTAATGTCCTTTAATTTAGTAAGGGTGTTTTTCCAATTAGTTACAGAAATTTAAAAAAAATGATGAATTATTTCCAAAATGTCTATCTTCGTTGCGGCCTTAACGATTTTACAGTTTCGCAATAGTACTCGCTGGACGTTTTATGTAAATGTTTCTTTGGTTCTTTGTCCACTGTGTTCTTAAGGTTTTTTATTTATTTTTTAAAGTTTTAGAAATGAACATTTACGTTGGAAACCTCAGTTGGACTATGACTGAGCAGGATTTGGCCGATTTATTTACTCCATTCGGCGAAGTAGTATCTTCAAAAATTGTTACCGACAAATTTAACGGTAACCGCAGCAAAGGATTCGGATTCGTTGAAATGACTGACGATGAAGCAGGTCGTACTGCTATCAGTCAGTTGAATGAAAGCGACATTATGGGTCGTAAAATTGTTGTGAACGAATCACAACCCCGTCCAAAAGATGGCACCGGTGGTGGTGGTGGTGGATTTAAGAAGAGAAGCTTTGGCGAAGGTGGCGGCGGCGGCGGATTTAGCCGTGGCGGAAGCGGTGGCGGTCGTGGCGGAAGCGGCGGCGGTTTTAACCGTGGTGGCGGAAGCGGCGGTGGTAGCAACGGCGGTGGCGGTGGCTACAATCGTTATTAATCCTGCTCATTTTAGCGAGAACAAAAAAACTGTAAAGTCTGGCAATTGCCGGACTTTTTTTTGTGCATTTTTTTTACCACAGAGAAATTGCCATAGTGTTTTACAGAGTGTGCATAGGGTATTTGTATTCTCCCTTTCCCTCTGTGTAAATCTCCTGTATTTCTCTACGATTTCATTTGATTAGCGCATTCAAGAAATCAAAAAAATAATACCAATTTGGATTATTAATAATTTAAAATGGTATAATTTCCAGACAATAGGTAAGAGAATTTTCACATTCTAATGGTGAACTATATTGATTATTTTCTATCATTTGAATTAAACAATTTCCATTATTGAACCCTTTCAGGGTTGTAATACATTATACTATATAATCCACGGGCTTCACCCGTGGCTACTCATATTTTTCCCCTTCGGGGAAATTTTTAATACAATTATTTTGAAATGAAATGAGCGGTTATTCTTCAGTGCTTTTCGGTTTCTCCCCTATTGATTTTGCAGCTATCCATCCGCTTGTCCATGCATGTTGAAAGTTGAAGCCACCTGTAATGCCATCTACATCCATAATTTCACCGGCCAAATAAAGGCCCGGAATGATTTTGCTTTCCATTGTGTTGGCATTTATTTCACTTAGGCGAATGCCGCCGCAGGTTACAAACTCTTCCTTGAATGTTGTTTTGCCTTTTACTTCAAATTCATTTGCTACGAGATTTTTGATCAACTTATTTTGCTCCTTGCCGGGCAGGTCTGCCCATCTTATTTCCTCACTTATACCGCTACTATTTAGCAAGTGATTCCAAAGCCTGACCGGAAGGCCAAATGGGTTTTTGTTCCCTATTTTTTGCGAAGCAAAGTTGTTGCGCAATGACTGCCAACCCTCCCTTAAAGTATGTTCCGTATATTGAGGGAGCCAATTTACCAACAAAGTAAAATGGTAGTTTTTATCGGCAAATTCTCTTGCGCCCCATGCGGAAAGTTTAAGTATTGCCGGGCCGCTTAATCCCCAATGGGTTATAAGCATTGGCCCTTCGCTTAACAGTTTACTGCCTGTTATTTTTAGTGCTACATTTTCTACCGATATGCCCATTAATTGGGTGATAGTATTATTTGGGATATTGAGCGTAAACAAAGATGGAACAGGGTCTTCAATAGTATGGTTAAGAGCGGTTAACCAGTTAAACATAGCTGCTTTTGGATAACCTCCACTTGCAACACAAACAAAATCTGCGGTTATAGTTCTGTCGTTATTGAGTTCTATTTGAAAATTTTGTCCATCAATAACATCATTACTTTCATTTGGAGTTTCTATATGTTGCCGGTATTTGGGTGTTATCTTTTTTACTTCACTATTCATCAAAACCTCTACACCGTATTTATTGGCTTCTTTAAGCAAACAATCAATTATAGTTTGAGATGAATCTGTAATAGAAAACATTCGTCCATCAGCTTCTGTTCTTAATTGCACCCCTCTTTCCTGAAACCATTGGATGCAATGATTTGGATTAAACTGATGGAATGTTTTTTTTAGAAAATTTGTTCCCCGTGGATATTTCTTAACTAATGCAGGTATTTCAAAACAGGCGTGGGTTACATTGCACCGTCCACCACCACTGACCCTGACTTTGCTAAGCAGTTTATTCGTTTTCTCAACTATTATTACGCTTAGGTTATTATTGACACGGGCTGCATTTATTGCGCAAAAAAAACCTGCCGCCCCACCACCAATCACTACCAAAGTTTGCTTTGTGTTATTCATATTGCTTTATGGCATTTCACCAAACAAACCCGGGCCATTCAAAATATATGATACCCCAATAACCATCGTACTGCATGGTTAATTTGTATTTTCCTTCAAAATGTTTCACTTCTCCATTTTCTAAAATAGCATCATACTCCACATGCCCTTCAGCATAGCCACTCCCGTTTTCTTCATCTATAAGTTCAAAGAAAATATCATCAACAGTATATGATGCATTTTCAAATTTTGTATAACTATCAAAAATATTTTGAAAACTTTTGAAAAGTTCTTCCCTTGTTAATTCTTTACCATCAGATGTTGTAGGATGATAAGATAACTCGCTGCTAAACTCATTAAAATTTTGATTTAGCCAACTATTGAAAAATTTATCGGTATTGTTACTAATATCTAACCTATGATTGGGATGAAACTCTTCATAAATATAATGCATGGTCATGCCGGGCATGTGAAAAAATCCCGACTCTTTTAAAAATAATTCTTCTGTAACAAAAGTATATTTTATCCGTGCCGGATATTCTTCACCATAATCAACCATTATCCCTTTTTCGTCCATCAGGTTTTCTAAGGTTGATAAAGCAGTTTCTATTTCTTCATCGGTTAAAGAGGCAGCCTTAGGAAAAGCTGGTTTTCCAAGTATATCAAAAAGTGTAGAAGGTGTTGTTTTAGCAAATTGATGTTCAAATTCTATTACGTTCTTTAAAAAGGCATTTTCTATGTCAGGAGGCAATATGCCGTCACTTTCATAATCCCCGCCTAATTCGGCCTGCAGCTTCAATTTTAAAATCTCATTCTCAATATTCAATTGTTCTTCGGGGTCATCGCTAAATATTTCTTGATCATTGTCTTGTGCCATAAAAAACCGTTTAAAGGGTTAATTGGGTAATTAGTTTATTGGTTGACTGGTTAACTTGTTAATTGGTTAATTGGTTTATTGGTTAACTGGGTTATTGGTTATACTTATTTTATTGATTTTTTTCTTTTTCATTTTTTAAAAAATCCAAATGCTCTTAACCACAGAGGCCACAGAGAAAATACACACAGCGAAAACACAGAGTCTGAATAAAATTTCCCCTACATACTTCAATCTAGTTGACTAGAACAGTCCAAACAATTGTGCATCAATTTTATTGATAATCTCACCCATGTCTTCATTCTTCTCTGCAAATTTATTTTTGTCGACATCAATAATAAGCAATGGACCTTCATGATATGACTCAATCCATTTATTGTAATAATCGTTTAGCTTTTTTAAATAATCCAGTCTGATATTTTCTTCATATTCTCTTCCTCTTTTTTGAATTTGCCCAACTAATGTTGGCACAGATGCCTGCAAATAAATGAGCAAATCCGGAGGTTTTACCATTGACTTCAATGTCTGGAAAAATGTAAAATAATTATCGAAATCACGTTTGCTCATTAATCCCATATCATGCAGGTTTGGAGCAAAAATGTTTGCATCTTCATATATTGTTCTATCCTGAATAATGGTTTCAGTTCCTCGTTCTATTTCAAGCAGTTGGTTTAGCCTGCTATTAAGAAAATATATCTGAAGGTTGAAACTCCAACGGGGCATTTCCTCATAAAAATCGTTGAGGTAGGGGTTGTTAGCCACGTCCTCAAACTGTGGAATCCATTTATAGTGTTTGGCCAAAGCTTCCGTCAGCGTGGTTTTGCCTGCACCTATGTTGCCTGCTATTGCTATGTGTTTGGGTTTGATTGTTTTTGCCATTTGGAGTATTTGCCGGTATTTATACTTTGAGTTAGTTGACTAAAATAGATGTTTTTAAGATAACGCCACAATTAAAAGTATTTAAGTCCAATACTTTCTCTCACAATTTGCATTGTTGCTGCTGCACTAGTTCTTGCTTTTTCGGCTCCCTTTTCCATTATTTCTTTTAAAAGTTGATCATTTCCCAATATATCCTCAACTTTTTCCCTTATTGGAGCAATGAAATTAACCATATCCTCTCCAAGTTGCTTTTTCATATCTCCATACCGGATATTGCATTGGTTATAATCGCTTTCAAATTTGGAAATGGTATCTTTTTCTGAAACAAGATTCATAAGCAAAAAGATATTTTCAATATAGTCGGGCTTAACTGAATTGTTTTCTGTAGGTCCGTTATCAGTTTTAGCTTTCATTACCTTTTTTCTAATCAATTCGTCGCTGTCAGCAAGGTAAAGCGTAGCCATGGCATTTTCACTTTTACTCATTTTACCCGTTCCATCCAAGCTTGGCACTTTTATTAACTCATCGTTATAATTAAATGCCTTTGGTTCTGGGAACACATCCCCATAACGGTGATTAAAACGATTAGCAAAAGTCCGGCACATTTCAAGATGCTGTTCCTGGTCTTTTCCTACAGGCACAAGCGATGCACGGTGAATTAAAATATCTGCAGCCTGCAAAACAGGATAGGTTAACAATCCTGCATTGATATTGTCAGGGTGTTGACGGGCTTTATCTTTAAAGGTTGTTGTCTTTTCCAACTCACCTTTGTAGGCCATCATGTTTAAGTAAAGATATAATTCGGTAGTTTCATGTATATGGCTCTGGCAGTAAAAGACAGCTTTTTCCGGGTCTAGTCCACAAGCTATATTTTCAGCCAAAACTCTATGAACATTTGCTTTCAACTCTTTGGTATCAGGGTGTGTTGTGAGTGAATGTAAGTCTGCAACCATGAAGTAACATTCATACGCTTCCTGCATACGAACATAATTGCGTATGGCACCAAAATAGTTACCAAGGTGCAAAAAGCCAGTTGGCCTTATGCCACTCATTACAATTGAATTGTTGTTGTACATGTTATGAAAATACCAACAATCTGTTGGAAATAATTAAAAAAAATAGTGAGCAGCAAATATATGGCAGAAGCCAAGACCCGCTTTATAAAAACCTTCAATAAAAAAGATTATTTTCTTAATGCAATTTGCTTTCTGATACGGCTAAGTGTTTCAGCTGTTATACCCAGATATGAAGCAATCATATGTTGTGGTACATTTTGAAAAATTTGTGGAAAAGTTTGAAGTAGATTGGTATACTTTTCTTCTGCATTTTGGCTCATGGAGCTTATTATTCTACGTTGCAATGCAATCATAGCATTAAGGGTTAGCAACCTGAAATATCGTTCCATAGCAGGTACTTCCCTGAGTAGTTGATCGTAATTTTCTTTTGTCAAAAGTAATAATTCACTGTTTTCAAGCGCCTCAATATTAAGTAACGAAGGTTGTCCTGTCATTAAACTGTTCATATCTGATATCCACCATCCCGAAAAAGCAAACTGAAGAATATGTTCATGCCCTTTTTCATTAGAAAAGTAAGACCTTAATACACCACTCTCAACAAAAGCTAAATAATGACATTGATCATCTTGTTGAAGGAGAAACTGCCTTTTGCGAAGGGTTTTATGTTTAAAAAAAGTTTTACAAAGTTCATCCTGATGGGTTGTCAGTTCCACTTTTTGATGTAAACTTTCCAGAAGGACTTCAAACATAATTATAACCTAATAATAACTATCAAAAATAGTAATTTCAGCTTAATAGATTGAAATAAGTATGATGTAGAGCAATAAAATCTTCCTAGGTATTACACCTTATTAAAAAATTACTTTTAAAATAAAACCCCTTACTAATTAAAGGGGTTTTATAAATCTGCAAAGGGGGTAGGTTAATTATAATTGAGAAAGTTTGAATTCATATAGGAAATGATTTTTCATAATTATCAACCAAATTAAGTTCATTAGCTATTAGAGATAAAGTTAGTTTTTATAACCCTTTGAACCTATTGATTCATAATAAGAAATTTCGTTGATATATATCAAGACTCCTTGCGCCTATTTCCCCCAAGCATACCACTTGCCAAAAGCCCAAGTGCAATTCCTATAATCAATCCGATTTTTACTTTTTTAATTACAATACCTATTATTAAACCTATAATAATTAAAACTACGAAACTTATTTGCCGGCGGGATTTCATTTTGGGTTAATTGGTTGATTAGTTAATTGGTTTATTGGTTAATTGGTTGATTGGTTGATTAGTATTTAATTTTTGAGTTTGGTTATTTCGGGAATTACTGTTGTAGTAGATTTTGCCTTTTACCATTTGACTTTATTTATTCTTTGGAAGTGCAATAAGATTGGCCATCAATCTATATGCACCTCCTACTCCGGCAGGTAATTCACGAAAGAAAACTAAGCCTAAATAGACAAAATTTCCTTTGCCATATTTGCCAATAATTAAACTTCCGTTTGAAGGTTTTTCACCCGGGTCAGCCATAGAGATTGGGGTTACATAATTGCTATCTAACTGTTCTGCATGATATATACTTCTTTCCTGTATCCATCCCTCAAAATCTTTGTTGGTTATTTTATTGGGGAAATTGAATACTGAATGATTGGGCAAATCAAAATGAACTTCAGCTGTTTCATCAGTAATCCTGTTACGGCTTATTGTAAATGGAAATGGTCCAATCTTTTGTGGAGCCGAACCCAACTGATTATTGGTGTTATACTGCACTATAAGATTTCCTCCCTGACTGACATACTCCATTAAGATGCTGTATTTATTATTGAGAAAACTATTTACGTTGTAAGCTCTTATGCCGGTAATAATAGCATCATACTGTTTAAGAATTGCTGTAGTTATGTCCTGTTCGCTAAGCTTTGTAACTACGTAACCCATTTGTTCCAATGCCTGCGGCACTTTATCCCCGGCACCAGTAATATAGCCAATATGTTTGCCTACAACTTTTACATCAAGGTTTACAATTGATTGCACAGCAGGTTTAAAATAAGTTATGTTAGGTATATGGTCGTAGTGAATGGCGATGGAAAATACAGCAGGTTCATTTCCGCTAAGCGTAAATGTATCCTTTGTCATTCCCGACATATCAGCTTTACTTTTTTCATGGTATTGATTCAGAGAATTTAAACTTGTTTCAAATACTTTTTCATTACCCTTTTTCATTGATGATGTATCATTTACCAATATATTGTTATGCGCATTAATCACTGCTCCTTTTACAGTAGTATTTGCTGTATACCGAAGTAGAATTTTAGGTTCATTTTGTTTTGTAGATACAATCAAAGCAGGCTCAACCTGTACAGATAGCTTTGGCATTATTACAACCGGATGAAACAATTCTCCCTTTACAGGATCTGTATATTTATACTGAACAGGCCTTTCTATCTGAAATGATTGTCCTTCAATTTCTACATAAATTTTGGCTGCAAATGCAGGTGATGATTCAGTCTTTCCAATAAGATTTTGATCTGAAACATTAAACGAACCTGTAGACATTGTATTTTGTAACCAATAAGGTTGCGAAGGTTTTACATTGCTATTGACTTTGAATGCTAAAGGAGTATTTACATTTTCATTAGTTGCAAGCAGTTTATTTAGTTCAGCATTTACAATAGTTGTGATTTTGTTTTCCGCTGTAGTATTAACCTCTATATTTTTGATTGAAATGTTTGAATTATTTCTTTTGTTCACCCATACATTTATTTTAAGGCTATCACCTGCCACAGCTTGAATTTGCGCCGTGGTTGCTTCAACATATAACCCGCTACAGGCAACAATTAATTGCTCTACTTCTTTAAGCTTTTGCGTTTTCCAATAAGTATCATTTAACTGATTAATTTGCTTGTACAATACAACTAAAGACGAAACACTATTTTCAGGATGTTCAAATGAGAAATTAGAAATAATTTTATCAATTGCTTCCTGAATTGATGCGCCGTTTTCTATTCTGCTCCAGTTTGTTGAAATATCTTCAAGCAAATCCTTTTGCGGAGCAGTGCCTCCTGTTGTCTTAAAATATTCCAACGAAACCCCTCTTTGTCTTGGCACACCAAAGCCCTGACTCTTATGTTGGCTGCGGCTTTCACTTGCTATTTCCCCATAACCTTTTCCCAACAAAGGGTTATAAGCACCTACATCAATCTTTAACTGATCTTCAGCCGTTGTATTAGTACTGCCAAAGTTGAATGTATTCCATAAGATACGTTTGGCCTTCCAGGGTTTTACTCCATACCCAAATTGCTCCGGAAAACGATTAGGATCTGCCGCGGCTGTATATGCTTCATTTGCTAATAACGAAGAAGCAGCATGATGCCCGTGACCTGCCCTTTCATCGCCGGGAAAACGGGTAATGATCACATCGGGCTGAAACTTTCTTATTACCCAAACTACATCACTTAGTATTTTTTCTTTTTCCCAGATGCGCATTGCTTCATCGGCACTTTTGCTGTAACCAAAATCATAAGCCCGGCTAAAAAATTGCTCTGCACCATCTATCCTTCTTGCAGCCAATAATTCCTGTGTACGAATAAGTCCCAGTTCTACTCCCTGCTCATTACCAATAAGGTTTTGGCCGCCATCGCCACGGGTTAGGCTTAGGTAGCCGGTTCGGTACATTTTTTCTTTGGCAAGAAAAGCTAGTAGACGTGTATTTTCATCATCAGGATGTGCAGCTATGTACAGGACACTGCCGAGTACATTCAGTTTTTTTAACTGTAGGTAAATGTCCGCACTGTTGTAAGCGGCAGGAGACTGAGCTTGTGAAGAAAGATATAAAAAATAAAATGTAAAAAGGGTGATGCTTTTTTTCATGCTGCGAAGGTAAATAAACCACAAAGACCCAAAGACACGAAGTTTCACAAAGTATATGGTTTGTAAATACTATGTTATTCTAATTACACAATCCGGTTCAACTATTTTTGTATTTTCACCACTATTAATGGGCATTTTAAAAAACATACAAACCAATAAATATTCTGATGCTGAACTGCTGAATCAATACCAGCAGCAGCAAAACCAGCAAATTTTGGCTGAACTTTACCTGCGCTATGCTGACCTGGTATATGGAGTTTGTATGAAATATCTTGAAAACCAGGAAGCGGCTAAAGATGCTGTAATGAATATTTACCAGGAATTGGTTGAAAAAGCAAAAAACCACAATATTGAAACTTTTAAAAGCTGGCTGTATGTAGTAGCAAAAAACCATTGCCTCATGGTATTGCGCAACAATAAAAAAATGACTGTTGTAGAATTTGATGGAAAAAGTGTGCAATCGGAAGATTTTTCGCATCTGGAAAGTGTGATTGAAAAAGAAAAGCAACTGGATAAACTGGAAGCCTGTATTGAAAAGTTGAGTGAAGAACAAAAACAAACAGTGAGATTATTTTACCTTGAAAACAAATGTTACAACGAAATAACGGCCACTACCGGTTTTGAATGGAATAAGGTCAGGAGCCTGGTACAAAATGGAAGACGTAACCTGAAAAACTGTATGGACGAAAATGGCTGAAAACAAAACATATAACCAGGAGGATATTAAGCGGTACCTGCAACAACAAATGTCGCAGCAGGAAATGTATGCGTTTGAAAAAGCACTAATGGATGATCCATTTCTTTCAGATACATTAGATGGTTATAGAACAGCAGATTGGGAGAAAGCAGCACATCATTTAACCACTATAGAAAAGGAAATAAGACAACACAAAAGTCGGAGTAAGGTAATACCGTTTATTTCTAATAAAAATAATTGGTGGCGTGTAGCTGCTATGATCATTTTTATTGTGACCGGCGGAATGATTACTTATTCGGTACTGAATAAATCTGCAAATGAATCAAGTGCTGTGAACTCTATTGCTGTGAATAACACTCCAATGGCTGCACCAAAAAATGATTCCATCAAGTCAACTGAACCTGCTTTGGCAAAAGCAGATCCAATAGCAGAAAATGACATTGCAGGAAATAGGAAGTTAACAGCACCAATGCTCACCAAAGAAAATAATGCGCCGGTTGCCAGATTGGATAAAACTGAAATTAGCAATGAATATACCACTATGGCTTCAAGTGCAAGTGAAGCAGAATGTTCAAAAAATTTAGAACAAAGGCAGGATGATGTGGAAGATGCAAAAAAGCAAACAGCAGCAATTGCCATGGCTCCAAAACAAGCTAAGGAATTTAAAGGTCAGGTAATTACAAGAGAAGGCGAACCTGTTCCATTTGCTTCGGTTAAAATTGCAAATAAAAATGTAGCAACCTCTACTGATGCCAATGGCAATTTCTCAATCAAGGCACCCGACAGTATTGCAAATGTTGATGTTAGTTCTGCAGGTTATGCTTCTGCAAATGCAAGTATAAAAAACGATGGTGCTGTTAATAAAATAACGATTGAACCAACCAATACAGCATTAAGCGAAGTGGTGGTAACCGGCTATTCAACAAAGAAAAGGAAAGCTGTTTCTGCAAGTGTATCAAAGGTTTCTAATAACAAAATAAATACGACACCTGAACCAATAAATGGGTGGAATAATTATCTTGAATACTTACGCAAACAAGTCGATAGCACATTGCTTGCAGATGGCAAA
Source organism: Segetibacter sp. (assembly GCA_043736115.1). Classification (GTDB taxonomy): domain Bacteria; phylum Bacteroidota; class Bacteroidia; order Chitinophagales; family Chitinophagaceae; genus Segetibacter. The sequence continues at coordinate 33,559 of JAYTDC010000117.1, forward strand.
TCACGTACTAACCTTTCTGTCGAAGTCGAGTTTTCCATTAATAAAAAAGGTGTGCCAATAAAACTAAAATCTGAAAGTAAAGTTGATAAATACCACATCAAAAAAGCAATGTATTATATAACTAACGGTCCACTTTGGAACTATAATAACACTTCCATTAAAGCTAAAGTAGCAGTTACTTTTTAGGCTTTTCTGTAAAATTTCAATTGCCTGTTTATACCCGCAAGCAACATTTTATTGCTCATTTTTGACTTAGAAATAAATGGCATAAATTTAGTATCAAAAAAATAGGATGCATTCAATAAACCATTTTTGATTTTTTATACGTTTATAAGAAAGAAGGACTTGCCTTAAGAAAGATTGTTTACAATGCAATACCGATTGGATGTCCGTAATAGCCCAATTGCATTGGCCTAAACGGCCATCACATCGGCATTATACCAAAACAAGATTGGACTTTATTAATTCATAATGGTATAAAAGCTAAGGACATGAAAACATTATCTGAAACCTGGTTTACCGAAGGGTACATAGATTTTGAATTAAAGAAGTACACACTTCTTGCTTATCTGACAGAGGTAAGTAAAGTCTTTAACCAAAATAAACTTTACCCACAATTGGCTGATGTTATTTTCCATTACAACAACATTGTAGCCTTTCGTGAAAATAAAAAATTTTTACAGGAGCATTTCCCAAAACAACTAACAGACATCAATATTCAGAAACTACAGTTTGCTTATGAGGCCATGATAGAAGACGATGAATTAATGAAAGAACTGGAAGATATAATTCAATACGCTTCGCGAAAAATAAAACACACTATACAAATGGGTGCAGAGATTTATGAGTTTGTAGAAGATAAACTAAATATAGAGCCGGTTGGTTTAATTCCTTTAGATGTGAATGAAGGTTATTTATTTATAAAAGACGGCACTTACAGCAATACTGTTGTGTATCAATACCGCCTTACCATTTTTGAAAAACACGATGAAAAATACCGTGGCATAAAAACAGACTATGTGCAAAGCTGGCAACGCACCATAAGCAACTCCCCACAAAATATAAAAAGCGAATTAATCAGAAGCAAGAAAGATTTACCCAATCCCGCTGTATATCATATTGAAACAGACCTTGCTTATCCTTTGGAAGAAACACTTTTACCCATTGCCAAGCGGAGCTTTGTTAAGTATTTGACGGAGAGAGCTTAGGGTTTAATGTTTAGGGTTTAATGTTTAGTTCGGAAAAGCAATCCACTTTAATTACTGGTAATGCTAGAACTATCAAAAGCAGATTGCTTCGTTTCACTCGCAATGACGGAACAAACCGTCGTTCTATTAAGAAACATGAGTTTCCACTTATTGACTAACTGGACTTGTTGACCTAATGACTAACCAACCACAACTTCCCCTTCTAAATCATAATCGTAAGCCTTAGTAATTTTTACGTTTACAAACTCTCCTATATTTAGTTTTTTATCGCTGTTTATGACCACTTCGTTGTCTACTTCCACGCTGTCAAATTCGGTACGGCCAAGGTAGCGGCCACTTTCTTTTTTATCAATTAAAACTTTGAAAGTTTTACCAACCTTCTCTTCATTTTTCTCAAAACTGATTTCCTGCTGCACTTCCATTATTTCCTGTGCACGGCGTTCTTTTTCTTCGTCGGGTATATTATCCTCCAATTCATGAGCAGTAGTGTTTTCTTCGTGGCTGTAGGTGAATATTCCTACTCGGTCAAACCGGGTAACTCTTAAAAATTCTTTAAGCTCTTCTACATCGGCTTCAGTTTCGCCGGGGAAGCCTGTAATAAGTGTGGTTCGCAAACAAATGCCCGGCACCTTAGCCCTGATGTCGTGAACTAGTTCTGTCATTTCCTCACGGGTTATTTGCCTACGCATGGCTTTTAACATGTTGTTGCTTGCATGTTGTAGTGGCATGTCCAGATACTTGCAAATATTATCGTGGGCATTCATTGCATCCAAAATTTCCATGGGAAACTTACTTGGATACGCATAATGCAACCGAATCCATTCCAACCCTTTTATTGCTGCCAATTCATGAAGCAGTTGGGGTAATTCTCGCTTTTTATATAAATCAAGGCCATAGTAAGTTAGTTCCTGTGCAATAAGCATTATTTCTTTTACACCTTTTTTTACCAATCCTTCTGCTTCAGCTACCAATTGTTCAATTGGTCTGCTTACGTGCAAGCCACGCATCAAGGGAATAGCGCAGAAGGAACAGGTGCGGTTGCAACCTTCGCTAATTTTAAGATAAGCATAATGAGAAGGGGTGCTTAGCATACGTTCCCCAATTAACTCTGCTTTATAATCTATGTCAAAACGTTTCAGGATTTGTGGCAGTTCCATAGTGCCGAAATAGGCATCTACTTCAGGGATTTCTTCTTCCAGATTTGCTTTGTAACGTTCGCTAAGGCAGCCTGTTACATAAACTTTATCCAGTTTACCTTTCTTTTTCAGGTTCACCTGATCCAGAATAGTGTTAATGCTTTCTTCCTTGGCCTTATCTATAAAGCCACAGGTATTTACAATTACGATATTGTGGTCACGTTTACCACTTTCATGCACCACATCTACGTCATTGGCCATTAACTGACCGCTTAACACTTCGCTGTCCACCATATTTTTACTACAGCCGAGGGTAATGATGTTGACCTTATCTTTTTTTAGAGTTCTTGCTTTCATAAAGAGGTGCAAAGATAAGGAACGATGAACAGACCACTATCCAACGCTAAAACCTACCCAATTCACGAATTTCTTTTATCGTCTATATATCTTTATTCAACTCCGGTTGTGTCACTCACTTCTACTGATATTTTCATAGCGGCTTTTATGTGTTTTGTCATTTTAAACCACAAAGGCTCAAGAAAAAAAATACACAAAGACACAAAAAAAGTGTGCAGCAAAAAAAACACTTAAATAATATTCTTTCATACCAATTAAAACCAAGCCATATTATCAACAAGCATGGAAAAGGCCAAATAGCATTACCCAAAAGTTGAAGGGAGTGACACAACGATGTTGAATAAAGAGTCCAACGCCTGATACATAAATACTTCACTATCCAACATTATTTTAATTCTTTCGTTTATTTTTACCTTCTAAATTTTAAATTATGCTTTGGCGAGGAAGAGAAGGTAGCGATAATGTAGAAGACCGTAGAGGTATTGGCGGGGGTGGAATGGCCGTTGGCGGGGGAATTGGCGGTATAGTCATTTACCTGTTGTATGTACTCTTAGGGGGAAACCCTGATAACGCACCTGCATTGTTGCCAGGTCAAAATGGCGCCTCACAGCAACGTAGTGCCCAGGCTAACCCGGGTGATGATACACTTGCACAGTTTACTTCTGTAGTACTCCGTGATACAGAAGATGTTTGGGGAAAGCTGCTCAACGGATACCAAAAGCCTCGACTCGTAATGTTTAGCGATGCAGTACAAAGTGCCTGTGGCAATGCAAGTGCAGCAGTTGGCCCTTTTTATTGCCCCGGCGACTCCAAAGTATACATTGATCTTTCTTTTTTCAGGCTAATGAAAGAAAGATTTGGCGCAACGGGTGATTTTGCAATGGCTTATGTAATTGCCCATGAGGTAGGCCATCACTTACAAAACCTAATGGGCACTTCGGGACAAGTACACAATCAACAACAACACCTTAGCGAAGCAGCAGGCAATAAACTTTCTGTAAAACTAGAGCTACAGGCTGACTTTTATGCAGGTGTTTGGGCACACCATGCACAGCAAATGAAAAACATACTACAACCCGGCGACATAGAAGAAGCATTAACAGCAGCTAACGCCATCGGCGATGATAAATTACAACAAGAATCTCAAGGACAGGTTGTACCTGATGCATTTACTCATGGCACTTCTGCTCAAAGAATGTACTGGTTTAAAAAAGGTTTTGAAACCGGCGATATGAATCAGGGGAATACATTTGAGGATGGGGGGTTGAGGTAGAAGTTTCCATGCTATTTACAAACTGTTTCATGGTACTACACTAATAAAATATTATTGATAAATATTCGATAACTCCATTGCGCAAGTATCAAGAATAAAAAGAAAATTTTCAATCAAGCCATACAAGTATCAAAACTCCCCTGCTAACTAAACCTATAGTTTAGTACTTCTTGAATTTATATTTTTGTTATTGCATACTGTTTTTTATTAAATGGAAAAATCAGTTAAAATCTTTTCCACAAATTCAAAGGTATAGACTTCAGTTTCTAATGCCAACACTCTATTTATTCATTTAAATAAGATTAATTAAAAGTCAAAAAACTGATAATTACAAAAGCCACCAGAAAAATGTGGTGGCTTTTGTTTCCAGGAAAATTATACTGAAAATTATTTAACTACTTTATAATTAAACTGCTCTCCATTAATTTCAACGGTAACTATGTATATCCCCCCGGCAAGCATATCACTTACAGGAAGACTAATGATACTTGTGCCTGTACCGAGTATTTGACTAGTCTTACTAATCATTCGTCCCACTCTGTCAGATAGTTTTACGCTTACTTTTTCTGCTTTATCAAGATTAACCCTTACAAACAATTCCCTTACAATTGGATTAGGATAAACTGTAACCATTTCTGCATCTCTCATAAGTTTCACTATTACAGTTTTGCTGTACTCACTGCTACCATCTTTATTAACCATTTTTAGGCGGTAGTATATTTTGGAAGACTGGTTAAGTACACCCTGATCATTAAACCTATATGATTTAAGGCTTCCAGAATTAAAACCAGCTCTTACTATACCTGCTTTTTCAAAAGAAACACCATTAGCAGATCTTTCTATTTCAAAATGACTGAAGTTTATTTCACCACTTGTTGTCCAGCTAACCAACGCATCTTTACCAATACGTACCGCAGATAAATCTACCAGACGAACAGGCAATACGGTATTAAATTCATAAGCACCCATATCTGGTGTAGTAGTACTACGTAGCGAATCCATTATATCTGTTAATATACCAACAGGTGTTCCATAGTTGTCTAATAGTGGTGCTGTTGGTTTGTAATCGCCGGAACCCGACGCAGTGTAAACAGGATCAACTGAAAGACTATTGATATCAAAACCACTAGCTGTTTGCCAATCAGCCAGCGTTGCAAAAGCTAAACCACTAAAATAACCGTAGGACTGGGTACCGCTACCTGTACTATTGAGATAGATATCATTGTAGTTGCTTATGAGTGGTGTAGTAGAAGTACCCATGTAAATACCATACTTTGTGCTACTACCTCCACGGGAAATGGTAATCAGGTTGTTTTTAAATATTATTCCTGTATCGGCGGTAACCTGATAGAAACCATAGGTAGTCCCGGCTGCAGATGAAGTATTATCTAAAGATATAGTATTGTGGTATGCTCTCATATAGGCTCCACCTGCATTGTAAATACCATAAATGGTTCCCTCATGGGTAATGTCTGAAATAACATTGTTTACAATTAAATTAGGGTTAATCAAAGAACCATCGCCACTTACATAAACCCCATAAAAGGCACTCGTGGAAGTAGTTGCAGCATCAAATAATTTTTGGATGCGGTTTTTTTCTATTAAAGCCCCTGAATTATTTGCGCCAAGATAAATTCCGTAAGTAATTCCAACAACAGATCTTGTAGGCCGTTGAATTGTATTGCCTGATATTACAGTACTGGTAGATCCATAATTATAAACAGCAGAGTAATAAAAATCATTAATGGTATTATTAATAATTTTATTGTTGCTGATAAACGGATCTGATGTTGTACCATAATTTGTTATACCGTAATAACCGCCATTAATGGTGTTGCCTTGTATAACAATATTATTAGCATTGTTGCCAAGACTTGTAGGTGATGTGTTAGATGCACTAATTACAATGCCACAAAAACTTGTGGAGGTTGAAGACATATCGTTTATTATAGTACAACCAATAATGCTATCGTTGTTTGCCTGGTTAGTCAGGTGTATGCCCCAACCATAAGTACCACCAGTTGCATCAATTATTAAATTTTTAATGACCACAAAATCAGCCCCATCCAGTTTCATAACCGATCTTGCATTAATATCATTACTTGCAAAACCAATTGTGGCACCATTGCCGTTGAAGGTTATAATATTGATAGCAGATGTCCCTGCTATTGTTGGAATGACAACCTGTTCGTTATAAGGGCCACTTCCTGCTACCACATCGAATGTAACAGGACCATTTACACCGCATTTTACTGTATTTACTGCATCTGCAAATGATTGAAAATTTGTTCCACCTGTTGGGTTAGCATTATTGATTGTAAATGTGCCTGATATGGGTTGATTTACTATTACAAATACGGGTGTAGAATAGGTGGTTGCAGTTCCACAAGTAACTGCAGCTCTATAATACAAAGTAGCAGTTGATGGCATTGTAGTATCCGGATTATTAATTGTCCCCCCTACAGGTGACCAAGGGCCCGTTGAAGTTGTTGAACTCTCCCATTGATATGTTTGCCCAATACCCGCTGAATTGTTTGTAAGTTGCAAAGTAAGGGGTGCATTAAAACAAACTGATGCAGTAGGGGATGTTGCACTACCCGGATTTGGTGGAGAAGTACAACCTGCTACCGTAAACTCAATTGCTCCCATATCTGGTGTAGTTGTACTTCTTACGGCGCCGTTAATATCAAGTAAAACACCTAGTGGAGTACCTCTATTATTTAAAGGAACTGCTGTTGGTGTATAATCTGTTCCAACCGCAGCATATATGGGATCTATAGAAAGACTATTGAGGTCTAATCCTGTGGCTGTCTGCCAATCAGCAAGTGTAATCTTGATTGCGCCATTCTGATATCCGAACCCTTGTGATCCCGTTCCTAAACTATTTACATAGATATCATTGTAATTACTTACAACCGGTATGGCCGAGGTGCTCATATAATAGCCATATTTTATACCCGATCCACCTCTGGTAATGGTAATAACATTATTCATAATTGTCACCCCAGTATCAATAGTCACATGATATATTCCATATGTAGTACCGGCTATAGCTGCTGCATTGTCAATTGATACAGTATTATGATAAGCTAATAGTTGTGACGCACCACTCAAATATAATCCATAAACAGGCCCATCATGGTTCATATCCGAAATAATATTATTCACAATCCTTGTTGGTTTAGAAGCAATTCCATCCGAACTTACGTAAATACCTGTAGCAGTACTGGTAGAAGCAGGCGCACCACCAAAAAGGTTCTGTACTTTATTGTTTTCCACCTCTGCCCCCTGACTATAAGTTGATAAGTAAATTCCATATCCAGAACCAACTATAGATCTTGATGATCTTTGAAGAGTATTACCTTTTACAATTAGATTTGTTGACCCATAATTATAAATGCCATAAAAATAAAAATCATTCAATGTATTATTAATAATTTTATTGTTGTCAGTGAACGGTGCTATCGAATTTCCATAGTTTATTATACCATAATAGCCATTATTGATTGTATTGCCCATTATGACAGCATTATTCGCATTATTTCCTGGAGATGTAGGAGAAGCTACGCCTGCACTAATCACAATTCCGGCAAAAGAGGTTGATGTTTGAGTTCCATCAGTAGTTATAGTACAATTGACTATACTATCATTATTAGCCTGATTTGTTATAAAAATACCCCATCCATAAGTTCCTCCAGTTGCATCTATTACAAAATTATTAATAGTAACAAAATCAGATCCTTCTAGTTTTATTACTGATCTGGCATTAGCATCGTTACTGGCAAAATTAACTGTGGTTCCATTTCCGTTAAATGTAACAGTGTTTGTACTTGAAGTACCAGCTATTGCTGGTATAACTACCTGCTCATTATATGGGCCACTTCCAGAAGCTACGTTAAATGTCACAGGTCCGTTTACACCGCATTTTATTGCATTTATGGCGTCTGCAAAAGTTTGAAAGTTTGTGCCTCCCGTAGACACCCCACTATTAATTGTATATACACCCGAAACAGGAGGGTTCACAGTAATGAGAACCGGAGATGAGTAAGTAGTAGAAGCGCCACATGTTACAGCAGCCCTGTAATACAATGTTGCTGTGGCAGGAAAAGTTGTATCAGGATTGCTTATGGTTCCGCCTACAGGAGACCATGGGCCAGTTGCCGTTGTAGCACTCTCCCATTGATAAGTCTGGCCCAATCCAGTTGAGTTATTGGTAAGTTGCAGTGCCAATGGAAAGTTAAAGCATACAGTAGGGCTTATAGAACCTGCATCACCTGCTATGGGCGGCGATGTACAACCTGCTACTGTAAATTCATAAGCACCCAGGTCGGGATTTGTAAGGCTCCTTACAGCACCTGCAATATCAGTCAATACTCCGACCGGAGTACCTCTATTGTTTAAAGGATTAGCCGTAGGGGTATAATCAGACCCTAATGCTACATAAACAGGATCTATAGAGAGGCTGTTCAAATCAAATCCTGTAGCTGTTTGCCAATCTGCGAGAGTAACCCTATTACTAGTATTAAAACCGAAGGCTTGTGTTCCACTACCGGTACTGTTTACGTATATGTTGTTGTAATTACAAATCAAAGGTGTATTTGGTGTACTCATATAGACACCAAACTTATTGCCACTACCGCCTCTTGTTATCGAGATAATATTATTTTCAAACACAATGCCCGTATCTGATGTAACCTGATAAAAACCATATGTCAAGCCCGCAGTAGCCGAAGTATTATCTAAAGATATAGTATTGTGATAGGCAAGCATGTTTGCTGCACCAGTATTGTAAATACCATAAATTGTTCCTTCGTGATTAATATCGGATACAATGTTGTTTATTATTTTATTTGGCGAAGCAGGAGACCCATCACCCGAAATATAAATGCCATATGCTGTCGTAGTAGCTGTGTTTAACGCATCAAAAAGGTTTTTTATACGGTTTCTTTCTATCAACGCACCTAAAGTATTTGTAGTGGCATAAATACCATAACAAGTGCCTACAACAGCTCTGGTTGGTCGTTGTATAATATTACCCGAAATAACCGTGTTTATTGACCCAAAAGTATATATACCATAAAAGTAAAATTCAGTTACTGTGTTATTTATAAACTGATTGTTGTCTGTAAAGGGTGCAGTACTGTTGCCATAATTACTAATACCATAATAACCGCCGGTTATTGTATTACCCATTATAACTGTATTTTTGGCATTATTACCCGACGTAGTTGGCGAAGTATTAGCACCACTAATTGCTATACCTATAAAATTTGTTGAGGTAATATTTACATCAGTTGTAATTGTACAATTTACAATACTGTCATTATTTGCCTGATTAGTCAGGTGTATTCCCCAGCCATAAGTACCGGGTGTTCCTCCGCCTGTTGCATCAATTAATAAATCTTTGATGGTTACATAATCACCCCCATCAAATTTGATAACAGCCCTTGCATCCGTATTTGAGCTTGCAAAACTTACCGTATTACCGTTACCATTAATTGTAATAGTATTAGTGGCAGAAGATGAATTTATATGAGGGATTACAACTTGTTCATTGTATGGCCCGCTATTAACAGCTAAATTAAAAATTACCGGGCCATTCATACCACATTTTATAAAGTTAATGGCATCTGCAAAAGTTTGAAAATTAGTACCCCCCGTCACTTGTGCACTATTGATAGTATATGTGCCTGAAACAGCTGCAGGTGAAACAACCAGCAAACCCGCAGAGTTAACAGCAGTACCTCCACAGGTCACCACGGCACGATAATAAGTGGACGCCATGTGATTTCTCACAACAAATGGATTTGTAGCTCCTGTAATATCAGTCCAGTTGATACTATCAGGCGATGATTGCCATTGATAGGTTTGGCCAGTTCCTGTGGTACCACCGGTAAGATTTAAAATAAAATCCGTACTCAAACAAACAGGATTTTGAGTTGAAGTTACAAGCCCGGGTATTGGCGGATTGGTACATGGTCCAGCAGGTGCATAAGTTATTTGCAAAAAAGGGCGCCTGTCATCAATTGTACTAATGGAATTTGTAGTTGAAGAAAGCGAAGTAATTGCGGCTAAAGTAGTATTACCTGTACCGTAAACCCTATCTACTACTGTGGACCATAACCATTCAAAAGAACCTGTGGCGGGGCTGCCTGTTACCTGATTTATATCCCATTCAGTTGATATTTCAAGAGAACCACCTGTATATAAAAAAGGGGTGGTAAAAGTAAACGTAATATAGTCTGGTGTTGCAGTTGCCGGTATATTCTCATTCAGGTTTTCATATACCATTGTAGTTGCGGTATTTAAATTCGCCCATGTTTCTGTCGCACTACTATAAGTAGCAGTAGCAGAATTTTTCATAAATATTCTAAAAATTCCTCCGCCCGTAGTTGTTGCTGTGTTATTTTTTATCCAACCCAAAGAACTAATGTTTGAGTTTGGCAGAATACCTGCTGCTGCTAATTCAGCTTGTGTATATAAATATGAATACCTGGATGCATCATAAGAACTCCCTGCTGAGGATCTGTATATTGGTCCAGCATTATATGCTGGTGCACCAACTGTTCCGGTATTAATTACAACGGTCTGCCCGTTTAAAAAAATTGGCACTAGAACCGATAAAAAACTAAGAAGAGTAAAGATTTTTTTCATAACCAGTTATTGTTTAAATTAAAATATCCTTGCAAGCATTTTTTTTAAAATCACACCATGATTACAGTTGTGTACAAATATTTATTAAATGTTATTTTCAAAACCCTTAATTCACTATTTCGTTACCATCTATATAAATAAACAAAATAGCTGTTAAACAATAAATAACTTATTTAAAAAATACGTTAATAACTGAAATTAATAATGGATAAGACTTCCTGAAACACAATTTCGCTTATTATCTTTAAAACTAATTTTTTAAAAGAGAATTAAAAAAAAATATTTAGCAATTCACTGTGATTTAAGGCCATTTTTATATATTTATACAATCATATAATAAACTGCTTTCATTATATAAATTTATAAAATTCAGTTTAAATCTAAGATGGCTGGCAGTTAGCCAGCCATCTTAGAGATGATTTATTATTTTGCTCGGTGACTCATAATACGTTATTAATTTTTTCTGCTATTTCAAAAGACTACTAAGATTTTACAAATTTTACCAAATCAAAGATTTGAAAAAATTTCTAAAATAAATAATAATCTATAAAAAATTTCATTCCGTTAATTTTGTTGATTTCATCAACTTCTTGTTTAGTGTATGCCTGAATTGAACCTTACAGATAAAGATACCGCCATAGAGTTCTATGACCATCGCTACGAAGAGGGCTATATGGAAGATTGGGACGATGATAAAAAACAGAAGGTAAAAGAAATTTTTCTTGGATTAAATCTACCATCAGAAGGAAAAGCATTAGACTTTGGATGCGGCAATGGTGTATTTACCGGTATAATAAAAGAATGCTTGCCAAATTGGGATGTTTATGGTGTAGAAATAAGCCCGACCGCCGTTAAAAATGCATCCAAAAGATTGCCCCAATGCAGTTTCTTTACAAGTGAAAAAGCGCCGGAATACGAACATTTTTTTGATTTTATTTTCAGCCATCATGTAATAGAACATGTGCAAAACTTAAGCGAAACATTTGCCACATTCAATAAATATTTAAAACCAAACGCTTCTCAATTACACATTCTTCCCTGTGGCAATAAAGATAGTTTAGAATACCACATTTGTGATTTAAAGTCAAATGGAATTGAAAAAGGAAACCGTTTTTTCTTTGAAGAACCGGGTCATTTAAGGCGTTTAACAACTGATGAATTTACCAATTGCGAAAGACAAATAGGTTTTAATTTGAAAAAGGAATTTTACTCAAATCAGTATGATGGTGCTATCAATTGGATTACAAAAAGTTCTCCACGATTTGTAAAAAAACTTACTGATGATAAAGATGCAAAAAACAACGAGGCAAAAAAAGAACTTAATCAATTAAGAAAAAAGTTACTGCCCCTCACTTATTTGCAATTTCCCTATTCAAAATATTGGTTGAAAAAAAGCAAGTGGAATAAAACCGGCAAAGACTGGATTATGTTGTCAGTACTTTTTGTTCCATCATTGTTATCTAAAATTATTTTTGATGCTTATCAAAAAAAAGCAACAGCAGAATGGGAGCAAAAGAAAAATGAAAGAAATGGCAGTGAAATGTTTTTATTTTATACTAGATAAAGCGTAATGGTAATCACAAAATTAACCGGTGGATTGGGCAATCAACTTTTTCAATATGCCTCTTCCAAAGCTCTAGCCCTGCATCATAACACTGAACTTATTCTAGATATTTCTTCATTTTATCAGGAAGAATTACCGGAATTGGAAGTGCCAAGAGCCTTTGAAATAAACAATTTCATTGGAGTAACCGAAAAAACCATAACACAAAAGGATTACGAAACAAATGAAGAATATCAAATATTCACATCTTCAGTTTTAGAAAAACTATTCCCCCGGCACAAGCGAAAAATATATAAAGAACCTCACTTTCATTATGATAAAAAATTTTTCCAAAGCAGAAAAGATGTTTTATTAAAAGGTGTTTGGCAAAGCGAAAAGTATTTTGCAAAATATCAATTGCAGCTAAGAAAAATACTTGTACCAAAAGATGAAACAATCAGTAGAGTCAAGCATAAAGGGAATGAATTGCAACAGCAAAACAGTGTGTCCATTCATGTGAGGCGGGGTGACTATTTAAGGCTGCCCATCATTTTAGAATGGCATGGAGTATTGGATACCCAGCATTATGACAATGCCATAAAGCTTATACACAGCAAAACAGACCACCCTTTAAAATTGTATTATTTTTCTGATGACCCCGAGTGGGTTGAAGCCAATCTTTGTACAATATGGCCCGGTGAAGTGATCTCAAAAAACAGTCAAAACACGGGCATAGAAGATTTCTATCTCATGAGCCAATGCCGCCACAATATCATAGCCAACAGCAGCTTTAGTTGGTGGGCAGCGTGGCTCAACAACAATGCGGAAAAAATAGTTATTGCTCCCAAAAAATGGTTTGGAAATGCGCCAAACAATACAAAAGATTTAATACCCGAAAGCTGGATAAAAATTTAATAAAAATGGCTACCGAAATTGGAGCAATTTTTATTATTAATTCATCATTAACTTAATGACTTACTTCAGCAATTGCATCAGGGTCATGTTTATGCTTGAATAAAACAACAAACAGAACCGCTATAGCCAAGGCATAAATAGCAAACGAGCCCCAGATGCTATGCCAGTCTTTATCCCCGTTTGTAAGTGTAAAGTAAGTATCAATCAGATACCCACTGATTTTACTGCCGAGGAAAGCCCCTACCCCATTGGTCATCATCATAAACAACCCTTGAGCACTAGACCTTATTTTGGGGTCGGTAGTAGTTTCTACAAATAAAGAACCTGAAATATTGAAAAAATCAAACGCCATACCGTACACAATGCACGATAATATAATCATCCACAAACCCTCTGCAGGGTTGCCATAGGCAAACAAACCAAACCTTAGTACCCATGCCAGCATAGAGAACAACATCACATTCTTAATTCCAAATCTTTTAAGAAAGAAAGGGATGGTCAGAATAAAAAGTGTTTCAGAAATTTGAGAAATGGACATGATGATGGTTGAATATTTGACCACAAAAGAATCTGGTCCATAAGCAGGAATTTTTTTAAAATCGTCCAGAAAAGTGTCGCCATACATATTGGTCAATTGCAGCGCTGCACCCAACAACATGGAAAACCCAAAAAACAAAGCCATCTTATAATTTCCAAATAATTTAAACGCCTGCAATCCCAACTGCTCTGCTAATCCTGCACCTTTTGCAATAGATTTTTGCGGAGCACATTTTGGCAATGTGAAAGAAAATATACCTAATAAAATAGCTGCAACACCTCCAATTATAAATTGATTGGTGTTGGCCTTGCTGCCAGAAAGGTTGGTAAACCACATAGCCGCAATAAAACCTATTGTACCCCACACCCGAATAGGTGGAAATACTTTTACCACATCCAATCCTTCTTTTTTCAGAATAGTATAAGCAATAGAATTAGACAAGGATATTGTAGGCATATAAAAAATCATAGCTGCAAAAATGACATAGTACAATGTACCTGCATCGTGTACCATTGGTACACAAAACAAAACCAAACCGTATAGAATATGCAAAATGCCATAAAGCTTTTCGGCATCCATAAATTTATCAGCAATAATTCCGGTTATGGGCGGCATAAAAAGTGAAGAAAGTGCCAATGTAGAAAAGATAGCCCCAAACTGTGCACCTGATCCCATATTGTTCGAGAAAAAATAGGTAGCAATCGTAATCAGCCATGCACCCCAAACAAAAAACTGGAAAAAACTCATGACAGTCAGGCGAAACTTTATACTCATGTGGCTTAGGTTTTAAAGCGAAAGATAAATAATTGTGTTTAATGTTGAGGAGGTTGGTGTTTAAAAGGTTTAAGTAGTTCAACAGGTTTAAGAGGTTCAAGAGGTTCAAGAGGTTTAAAATGTTAAGGAGTTTGATACTAAATGCTTTTTTCCTCCTTTCTGACTAATTGATTAAACATCCATTTGTTCATCTATTTTGCTTCATTTGCTGAATGCCCAGTCAACTTTAGCAGGGTCGCATGTCCAAACATTTGGAATACTATTTAGCCTTTCCCGGTTATTGTTATACTAAGGTCCATCTTAATATTATGTACTAAATACTAAAATGCCTTACTACTTGTCTGCTGATTGTAAATTATCGGTTTGCAGTCTAAATACTGAACATTAACTGTCAAATACTGTTTTACTTTTGCACCCATGAAAGAATACGCCGTAAAGACACTTGTAGAAGCATGCAGTGATGCAGATTTGAAACTGATAGGAGAAAAAGTTATTGCCCGTGAAAGAATATCTTTTAATGACGGGGTATTGCTATTTGAAAAAGGTTCACTTTCTTATGTTGGTGCTTTGGCAAATTATTTACGTGAACTACTGCATGGCGACAAAACATATTTCAACCGTAATTTTCATATTGAACCTACCAATATCTGCGTCTTTTCTTGCAATTTCTGCTCATACAGCCGCCTCTATGCCCACCGCGAAGAAGGTTGGGAACTTTCAGCACAGCAAATGGTGGACATTGTAAAAAAATATGACGGACAACCGGTAACAGAAGTTCACATTGTTGGCGGCGTTCACCCCAAAATGGATCTCAATTTCTTTATCAATGTAATAAAAGGCATAAAAGCTCATCGGCCTGATCTGCATGTAAAAAGCTTTACTCCCGTAGAACTTGATTATATGTTTCGCAAAGCAAAAGTGAGTGCAGAAGAGGGTTTGAAGATGATGATGGATGCAGGTTTGCAATCATTACCCGGTGGTGGTGCCGAAATATTTCATCCTGAAATACGTACACTAATTTGTGAGGATAAAGTGGATGCAGAAGGTTGGTTACACATTCATAAAGTAGCGCACAACATGGGTATGCATACCAACGCAACCATGTTGTATGGCCACATAGAAAAATTCTGGCACCGTGTTGACCACATGGATCGACTTCGTAGCTTGCAAGACGAAACAGGTGGCTTCAATACGTTTATACCGCTGAAATTTAGAAATAAAGACAACGGCATGAGCAATGTTGCAGAAAGCACTGTGGTCGAGGATATGCGTATGTATGCCATAGCACGTCTGTACATGGACAACTTCCGTCACCTGAAGGCTTATTGGCCAATGTTGGGTAGAGAAAACGCTCAACTTACTTTAGCATTTGGCGTCAACGACATTGACGGAACTATAGACGACACCACTAAAATATACAGCATGGCCGGTAGCGAAGAACAAACACCAACCATGAATACATCAGAACTTGTTAGCCTTATCAAACAAGTTAAAAGAGAACCAATAGAACGTGATACTTTGTACAATGAAATAAAAAACTACAGCGGAGAAAGCGTTGGAGAAAATCCGGTAAACCCAATATTAAATTAATATTTACATTTTACATAGAATTTTGAAAACATACAGCGCCATTAATTTTGAATGGCCCTTACCGTATACCCTTTTGCTCTTAATAATTTTAATACACCTTTTTCACCTCCTAAATGTGCAGCACCAACGGCAAAAAGTGTTGTATATTTTGAAGCTATTGCCGAAAACTGATCTACCCAATTCTGATTCCTTTTGTAAACCATTATATCGGCGTGGGAGCTAATTGTGCTATCTTCTTCCATGCTCATACTATATAACTTTTCAATATCCTGTTGCTTGTAGACCCTCAACATTACCTCCATTTGTTGTTTTGTCTTTGGCAGGCTATCAATACTTTTAAGCAATTCCCGTGCTTGTTCTTCGTAGGGTATTGTATCAAAAATACTGGCTTGAAAAGCTACCGTTTCAAGTCCTTTTGTTTCTTTTTTCTGATTATAAGCTTCATCTATTATTTTCATTTCTACCCCATTCTTCAGTTCACACGGAAGAAGTAGTTCATACAAACTGGCAGATAACATAAGTGGTGGCTGCTTTTCTAATGTATTAAATGGAATATTTGGTTGGTATTGATCAAAAAAAGATTTTACACGTTTGTATTCATTTTCACTGAGAACACTTTGTAATGATTTATCAGAGTCCTTAAACAAATCAAGCATACCGCCCAATAATTCAGAGGCATTGTCCATGTCTACCTCAAGATAAATCTGATTGGTTTGCCTAATAAGTTCAATTACGTTTTTGCTAAGTATGGCATCATCTGCACACATCAGGTGCATTGTACCTAAAAAATAAGAAGGTTTTTTTAATCCATTGCCTGATATTTCCCAAAGCAGGCTCTTACCATTTGCTACAGTTTCAAATGTTGGAGATTGTTTGCACGATAATAAAAAACTGATACCTAAAAGAGAAAAAAGCGACGAGGCTATCTTGTACATTTTTTTTTAGTGGAAAGGTAAAAGAATGGCATGGTTTTGCTCTTACTATAAATGTTTTTTAAGGGTTTAGGGTTGAAAAGGAGGCTCAATTCTTTGAGCCTCTTATATTTTCCCATATAATCAACAATGATTTTGTTTTATTATATCGGGGGGATAAAATAGATTAAATTTATTTTGCAATTTTTATGAGTGTGGAAATAATTGCTGGAACATATTTTTTTGTAGAAAAAAAATCCCACTTTTAGAATATAGAAATTTATAAAATTCTTGCTTGAATATTTTATTTAGTATTAAGTTTTAATTAACCTTTTGTAGTTTTTTAAAATCTTCCGGGACAGCCTAAACTTCTCAAAAATCCTTTTCTACCTGATCTAAATCCTCTACCTCCTCCATCTCCCCATCCTAACTTAAAGCTAATTCTGAACTGGCCAAAGTAATACCAATCTTTACCATCAGCATTTCCTCTTTGAGCACCCCCTTTTGGATATGCAGCATTATAGGGAGGTAATTCATCCGCCCTAAAAGCCAGGTCTACAGCAGTTTGTCCACGTTCTCTTAATAAATCTGCACCATCTACAAATGAACTACTTACATCGTCTAAATAGTCAGTAAATATTTTACGAATCCCTATTTCCCCTGCAATGAAAATTGTTGAGGTTACATTGTATTTAAATCCACCTCCAAAAGGTATATTCATTTGGCGCAATTGATAAGGCTTTTTTGTTGGATATTTTGAAAGCCCTTGCCCCTCTGTGCTTAGATCATGTAGAAATACTTTTCGACCTGCATTATCAAAAGTGTAAGGATTAAATTTAAAAGCACCTATTCCTGTAAAAACATAAGGTACAAATTTACCTGTATAATTATTTAACCAATTGTATTCTGCCAATAAGGTAACATCGGTTATTGATGATTGAAAATTAAGGTTACGTTTTTGTAATTTGGAGTTTCCTTTTTTATCATCACCACCAATACTTCCTTGAGAGTAATCAATACGTAATACTATTTTTTCAGTAATGTCATATGCTGCACCAAAGGAGTAAACGCCTTTGATCTGATCAAATGACAATTTTTTTTGTTGAAGATCACCTAAATAGTTGGCAAAGCCGCCTCCGATATGCAGGCGAAAACTTTGTGAGAAAACTTGCGTGGATACTACTAAGAGTATCGGAAGAATTATTTTTTTCATGTAGAATATGGTTTACACCCAAAAGGCGGATATTATTAAAAGATGCAAACGCCGTAAAAAAGTTGCAAAATGCAAAAATGAACTTTTTTCCAAAAATGGGAAGAAATTATTTTATTGATTATATGTTTTGATGATTTAATTATTTAAGTGAGAGAAAAGGAAACTCTTCAGTATGTAAACATAGAAGGACTCCATTCTGAAATAATGATTAAATGAAAGAGTGACCCAATCGGGCCACTCTTAAATAAGTCGGGACGACTGGATTTCCCGCAACATGCGGGACTACCCCAGACCCCAGCCTGATACCCCGCCGCGGCGGGGCTACGTCTCTCCCAATAGTCGAACAAAAGCCATTCCGCCCTTATAGCTTTTTATTTGCTTTTCCCGTCGTAAGGCTTCAACTTTTGAAGTTAATTCTTCGGTGTAAACCAATATAAATGGTGTACGATGTTTGGTGGATCTTTGAAAACCGTTATTGTGATATAGTAAACGCTTCTCAACATCGGATGTAGAACCAATGTAATATTTATGGTCTTTTAAACTTTTCAGTATGTAAACATAGTAGGGCTCCATGCTGAAATAATTATGCAATGAAAAAGAGTGACCCAATCGGGCCACTCTTAAATAAGTCGGGACGACTGGATT
>JAYTDC010000118.1:0-18780 GCA_043736115.1 Segetibacter sp.
TATTTATTGCTTTGAATTTTTCCATGCGCATAAGACAACATGAAAACTAAATTTGTTGCTTTACTTCATTATTCTCGGTCAGCCTGTTATCACCTGCAATCAAATAACCCAAACCAACAAAAAAAATATTAAAAAATTACAATTGAAGTTACAACCTGTCTCGCCCCGCCGGGTGCAGCTCAAAAGCCAAATCTGCGCCACCGCCCCGCCAGACATGCCCCGCATTCATCAACACCCCACACTAAAAAATAATGAATAAATGAGCCGCTCAGGTTTGCAGGTCAACGTTTTAATACCGTTTTTCGGGAAACACTTACAAGGAGGAATAATCATTATCTTAGCCCTATGACATTCTTACCCTTCCCTATGCTGGAGACTGAGCGGCTTTTGCTGCGGCAATTATGCAACACCGATACAGAAGATGTGTTTGTCATGCGCTCTGACCCCGGGGTCATGCAGTACATTCCACGTCCATTGGCAGTCACTCATGCCGATGCAGCAGCACTAATAGAACTGATGAACAATTTCATAGACAAGGGAGAAAAAATAAACTGGGCCATTGCAGAAAAAATGACCGGCAAAGTCATTGGCATCATTGGTTATGTAAACCTAAAGCCCGAACATTTCAGGGCAGAGATAGGCTATTCCCTTTCCAAAGCCTGGCACAGGCAAGGCTATATGCGTGAAGCCCTGGCCCGTGTACTAAAATATGGATTTGAACACATGAACCTGCACAGCATAGAAGCCATTACAGATGCAGACAATACAGCCTCGGGCAGCCTGCTGCTGTCCATAGGTTTTGAGCAGGAAGCTTTTTTTAAAGAAGATTTTTACCACAACGGACAATTCCGCAATTCCATCCACTACGGCCTGTTGCGGAGTACAGCGCAGCAAATTGGCCTTTTATAAATGCTCTGAGCGGGGCTCCTTTACCGCCACTGTTGGGGTTATTCGTCAACAGCCTTGCGTTATGCTATTTTGCAATGAATGTTTTAATCCCGTTTTTCGGGAAACACCCCGCAACGACAGCATCAGTATAGAATGATTTAGTTATTTACGTAGCATTACAATAAAAAGAAATAATGTAGTCCATTTGTTATGTAAATATCTTTATTGTTCATCTACTCCCTCTCACCCAATATTCCCTTACTTTTAAGTCACAAAAACATCCCCATGCAAAAACTCATATGCCTGCTTGTCTGTGCAACGCTTCAATTTGGCGCTATTGGCCAAACCATTATCCATCGCGATGCGACAATAGAAAAAATGGTGAAGGAGGTGTCTGCTGATTCCCTGCAATCGTATATCAATGCAATGGTAAGTTTTGGAACCCGAAACACCTTAAACAGACAAAACGACACCAACAAAGGAATAGCAGGAGCCAGAAATTTTATCTTGAATAAATTCAATGAATTTGCAAAACAGTCGGGCGGTCGCATGACGGCCATGATAGACACTACCACTATAGCTGCTGATGGCAAAAGAATAAATGCCCCTACCCTTTTGGGAAATGTAATGGCCACCCTAAAAGGCACTGATGCCAACGACAATCGCATCTTTATGATCAGCGGCCACCTGGATAGCCGGGCAAGCGATGTGATGAACAGCACCAAAGATGCACCCGGTGCCAACGACGACGGTAGCGGCGTAGCAGCAGTAATGGAGTGTGCAAGAATAATGAGCAAGCAATCTTTTCCCGCCACCATCCTTTTTGTAGCGGTTAGTGGCGAAGAGCAGGGTTTATTAGGTTCAGGATATTTGGCAAAAAAAGCCCGACAAGAAGGATGGCAACTAGAAGCCTTGCTGAACAACGACATTATGGGCAGCAACAACAGCAACGAAACCAACATCATAGACAATACCCGCCTCCGGGTTTTCAGCGAAGGACTACCTGCATTTGAACTGGATAAAAATGCGGTCAGTATTCGCAATCTTGGTTTGGAAAATGACGGAAAGGCAAGGCAATTGGCCCGGTATGTAAAAGAAATTGGCGAAAGATATGTGGAGCATTTGGAGGTAATTTTAATCTATCGCAACGATCGTTTTTTGCGTGGTGGCGATCATACACCTTTTGTGCAAAATGGTTTTGCTGCCGTTCGTATAACTGAAATGAATGAAAACTACAACCGCCAACACCAGGATGTAAGATTGGAAAATGGCATTCAATATGGCGATTTGCCCGAGTTTATAGATAAGGAATACCTGCGCAAAAATACGGCTGTAAACCTGGCTACCCTGGCAAACCTTGCCAAAGCACCTGCTGTACCCCTAGCTGTAAAAGTGGATGTAAAAAGTTTGAGCAATAGTACAGTGTTGCGTTGGAAGCCGCCTGTTTCCGGCAAGGCAAGTGGGTATTATGTTTTAATTCGGGAGACTACCGCAGCAGTTTGGCAAAAGAAAATATTCACCAATGAATTTGAGATGACTTTGCCTTACAGTAAAGACAATTATTTCTTTGCGGTGCAATCTGTTTCTGAATATCGCAACGAAAGTTTGCCTGTAGTGCCGGATGTAAGCAGATAAAAAACTGATAAAATAATTACCATTAATTTTTTTCAAATCTTTCTAATCTCCATGTTCATTCTAAAATAAGAACGTGCATTCGCCTTTCGGCAGGTGTTCCTCACCTGCAAATCCACACATCGTAATGGGTCTAAAATGGCAACGTAATCGCCACTGCAGGTTCTATAACATGTAACTTAACAGTCAATACCCACCAAAACACTGAATTGAAAAACAACTTTATTTTACAACAACTTGTTCCGCCCCGGTGGGAGCAGTACAAAAACTAAATTGAAAATACCCTCCGCCTGGGACACACTTTTTCCATAAAAACCGGAATCCTACTTCCCCGCACCGAAATCCTATAAAACATCTGCAACACTACAACCACAGGCACAGATATCAAAAACACCTCCACCGCAACACAAAACACCTCGACAGATACCATAATCACCAACACAGAAACAAAAATCAACTACACCAAAACACAATACTCCTATACCGTAACAAAAAATACATCAACATATTCGCTAAACACCTGCACAGATGCCCGGAACACATGCACAGATACACAACATACCTCCACAGAAACAAAAATCACCAACACAGAAACAAAAAATGCATCCCCTATTAAAAGGATGCATTCAAATTAATTATATGCAATAAAAATTTGAGTTAAAGTCCTAAGCAACTACCCAAAAGTTCAGAAATATTTTAAAAACCCGTACTCCCATCAAACACCTTTGCCTTCTTCTTACCAGTCTTCTTTTCAAATTCCATTACTTCTTTAGGCTTTTCTTTTTTAACAGGCTTTATGTTAACCGGGTTTATAGCAGTAGAATCACCGGGAGTAGTACCAACAGCAGCTACCGGTGGAGGCGCAACCTGTAGCTTACCCAAAAAATAATTTTCAGACCTTATCAATGCACCGGAGGCACTTTCAAAATATTTCCATTTGCCATGTTTTACAGACGTACCCTCAATTTTCACTAGTTTTTGCTCTACTTTAGTAGGATCAACAGGGTCGTAAACATCCACAGTATCAAAAGGATTATCTGGGTTTACAGCCTTCCAACTCTCCTCCCTTTGCAATCCAGAAATATTGTAATACTGACACTTACCATCACGATTACCCCACCTAAACTGTTCAATAGCATATAGATCGCCCATGCTTGTATAGCAGCGCCACACTCCTTCCTTCTTACCATCTTTGTACCTACCCTCTTCATCATAACCCGGTTCGCCACGTAAGCCCTCAACCTTTATCACCCACCTACCCTGCCTACGGTCTTGATTATCTATACAATTTACTGTATCTCTATTATCATTCACCAACCTATAACTTTTCCACTGCGCATTAGTTGTAATGGTAAATAATAAAAAGTAAGCAAATATCCATTTCATAATTTGTGTAATTATTATTCGAAATTAAATAGATTTTTTTTCATTACAACTTAACTCAAACCACATACCAACAAAAAACAATTAAATTAACAAGGGCTTACATACCCAAACGATAATCCTTTTTCAATTTAAATAATCTATTCCTTTTATAAAAAGTAGATACATCATTAATTGTATAAACAACAGAACTTTTAATACAGAAAAATATTATCCTTATTTTTTTAAATGCCAGTATTGGGATTTAATATCATGGGTAGGGCAGACGGCTATGCATTTGTTAGGCCTCTATAAATTCTAAAGCACTCAGTAAAGCAAATTTTTAACTGGGAACTAAAAAATATAAAAAAATTGAAAACATCCATAAAATCATGAATAATGAACAAATCCACACACATATTAAACACCTCTTCTAATTAGTTAGGTCTTTGCTTTCTAGTGTTAACTTCACTTTAAGTTTTGCTTTTAAGACAGTCCTCACTTATAGATGAATTTACCGCTGTAGCAACATTATCTTTTATGGTTAGTTGCATACTTTCCTTTTTATCTATAAGGAGCAACAATGAAAAAATAGCTGTCCGTTATGAGAACATAGCCGATTTCTTTTTTCTAATTGGTCTGTCCATAATGTTTCTGACTACTATGGTTATCATTTTTGATGTAACTCATTAACCATAATTACTAAACCGATAATATAATTTTGCAACTATAATAAATCAGATTTCATTAAAATATTACTGACATTTTGTTGTAATCAAAAACAATTGCCTTATTTCGCCGCTTAAATCACTAATTACAGTTATCAAATGAAAAGGACTTTATTTCCCGCAATTATTTTTTGTACAGGGATATTTTTATCGTGCAAACAAACGGATTCTGCAAACAAAAACAACACTTCGGATTCTACGAAATCAAATACAGAACAGACAGGTGCATCAACCACAACTAAAAAAGGAGATGGCAAAATAGCAGATGCTGCAACAATACTTTCAAGAAAAGAAGTTCCTATACTTTGTTATCACCAAATACGTGATTGGAGAGCAACAGATTCAAAAGGCGCAAAGGATTATATTATTCCTGTAGAAACGTTTAAAGCCCATCTGAAAATGTTGGCTGATAGCGGCTTTCATACCATATTGCCCGACCAAATGTATGATTATCTTACTACCGGAGCCCCACTACCCGAGAAGCCTGTAATGCTTACTTTTGACGATACTGACGATGATCAATTTACCTTAGCTGCACCTGAAATGAAGAAGTATGGCTACAAGGGTGTATTTTTCATTATGACTGTTTCTCTGAACAGGCCAAACTACATGACCAAAGATCAGGTAAGACAACTGTCCGATGAAGGTCACATCATCAACTCACACACATGGGACCACCACAGTGTAAAAGGTTATGTAACAGATAAAGATTGGGAAACACAAATAGAAAAGCCAAAAAAACAAATTGAAGAAATCATTGGCAAACCAACACTGGATTTTGCCTATCCTTTTGGACTTTGGAGGCCTGAAGCTATACCTGAATTGAAAAAAAGAAGCATCCGATCTGCATACATTCTTAGCACCAAACGTGACCCTAACGATCCTCTGTACACCATCCGCCGTATAATAGCAAGCGGATATTGGAGTGCAAATACATTGAGCAGAAGTATGAGAGAATCGTTTAAATAGCGTTTTAAGTTTAGGGTTTAGTATTTCACTTTCTAATAGGTTTGAATCAATGAATAATTGGCTTAACCCCAAGCCTATTTTATTTGACTCAATTGTGGTTTTTACCACTCTGCCCGTGCTGTTGGAGTTACTGATAAATTAGCAAAATCCTGTTTCAGATATTTGTAATACGCAGTTATTGCTATCATTCCTGCATTGTCTGTACAATATTCAAACTTTGGTATAAAGGTTTGCCAACCTAACTTTTCACCCAAAGCAGTGAGGCCATTGCGTAGGCCACTATTTGCGCTTACACCACCTGCAATGCAAATGTTGGTAATGCCTGTTTCCGTAGAAGCTTTTTTCAATTTGTTCAACAAAATAGTGACTATTCTCTTCTGTATAGAGGCGCAGATGTCATTTAAGTTTTCATCAATAAATAGTGGGTTTTTTATTTTTTCTGCCTGAAGAAAATATAAAATTCCGGTTTTCAATCCGCTAAAGCTAAAATTCAATCCGGGAATATTGGGTTCAGTAAATGTGAACCGTTCCGCATTACCTTCACGGGCATATTTATCAATTAAAGGTCCGCCGGGATAAGGCAATCCCAATAGTTTTGCACTTTTATCAAATGCTTCTCCTGCAGCATCATCCATGGTTTCGCCAATAACCTTCATTTCATATGGACTTTCGCAAAGTACAATTTGTGTATGTCCACCACTTACTGTAAGGCATAAAAATGGGAATGCAGGTCGTGGATCGTCTATCAGATTAGCAAGAACATGTGCCTGCATGTGGTGTACGCTTATTAAGGGTTTACCTAGAGACATTGCCAATGATTTTGCAAATTGTGCTCCCACCAATAAGCTACCTATTAAACCCGGGGATTGGGTAAAAGCAATGGCATCTAATTCCTTAAGTGGTATTCCTGCTTTCTTTAAAGCGGTATCTACAACTGGCACAATGTTTTGCATATGTGCCCTGCTTGCCAGCTCGGGTATTACTCCTCCATACTGTTCATGTACTTTTTGCGTAGCAACTAAATTAGATAACATGATACCATCCCTGCACACCGCAGCAGCAGTATCATCGCAAGACGATTCTATAGCCAATATTGTAATCATGGAAAAATACTAAAGTTGAAAAAGATATTATAGTTTAATGTGCCGGACCATGATCAAAACTTATAATGCGGGTCATTTTCCATCTATTATCATGCAATAACCAAAGATGCGTAAATCTTGCCTTTCCATCCAGAAATTCTTTTTTACCTTTTTCCCAAATATAAAATACGTGACTACCCGTTATTACGGCACCATATATAGTATTTGATTTCTGTAGTGGGTAAACATTGACGGTGCCTTTTACAGCTTCTCTTCTTAGGTGGTAATCAATATTACTGCAAAGATTTTTTTGTATGGATTCAATCAGGCTTTTTCTATCGGATAATATTCCTCCTTTATCGTGATAAAATTCTACATCGGTACTTAAATATTTTGCCATAGCTATAGTATCACAATCATTATAACCTATCCAAAACAAGCTATCATATTTAATTATATCGGCCCTAACCTGATTAAGGCTATCAGTTGAAGTTTGTGCTAATGATAGAAAGGCATAGAAAGTAAAAATTGTTATTGAGAAAATAACTTTCATTTTGACTACTATTTTTGTTTAAAAAATGCTTTGTGCGACAATTTACTGCAAAATAACAAAGTCCTGTCTTTTTAGCTTTTTTACCAAAAAAAATACCGTTTGTTCTCTTAATACAAACGGTATTTAAAAAAATAAAGGTCATGTTATTATCTGGTATTCTGCGGCCAACTGATCAAATGGTTTACATACTCACCAATTTTTCTACCCTGCTCCAGACCTAATATGTTATCCATGGGGTAATGAATACCGCCATACAACCGGGAATTAGCACACTCTTCAGCCATAGCATTAAAATTGGTATAACTGCGAGGAGCAAAACCATACTGAACCTGACTGTAGTCTGTAAATTTATAATTACCACTACCATCAGTAAACATTTCATTAAAGATTTGTGCACCGGCACCCATTTCACATGAATGCCCTGAAGTGAATGCAGGAAATGCAGGCGATCCTAATACCGTTGTGAATGTATTGTCTATATTTTGTTTGATATAGGTAACAGGTCTCATTAAAAGATATTTGTACTTCAACTTCCAACAGCTTATGAATGCATCCATTTCTGCAACACTTAACTTAGCATAAGCAACTGAAGTTTTCTCAAGTGTAGCATTATTTTCTAATAGTAA
The DNA here is from genome assembly GCA_043736115.1 of Segetibacter sp. Taxonomy (GTDB): domain Bacteria; phylum Bacteroidota; class Bacteroidia; order Chitinophagales; family Chitinophagaceae; genus Segetibacter. The sequence goes on from JAYTDC010000118.1 coordinate 7,841, forward strand.
TTGAGACATAATATTAAATGTATGTCCCGTTGGAGTGCAGGTATTAAATGGATCGTCGGCCCAATACTTGGCTATTGTGATTTTCTCTGGAGTATTACCAAATTTTACCTGATTGTAAACTGCTAAAGCTTGTTTGTAAAAATCAGATGTTGGACTTGTAGAAAATGGTACTGGTACATATTGCTGGGCAAGGGTAACACTCTGTTCCAAAAACGGACGACTGTTCCCCCAATATGGACTTATAGGTGTTAATAATGCACCTGTTGGAACCCAACATCCCGGGTCAGGGGGCATAGTATAGGGTAATTGAAAAGGATCAAGATAAGCATGGTGACAACCATCATCAAGTGAATAATTATAAATGGTGGCCGCAATACTTTTACCAAATTCAACCGAACGTTTAATAACATCAGCCTTTCTGCCTTGAGACATGATGGCAAGGTTTACATTTTCAGCACTATCTATTGAAGCTAAATTGGCTACGCTAATTTTAATTTCAAACATTTTCCTGATCATATCTGACATAGCAGCATTAGATGCAATACTCCAGTCATATTCGTATTCATTTACCGGTACGGGAAAACGATATTGCTTTAAACCATTAATCTGACCGGCTAAAGTGTAGGAATTTCGAATGCCGGGTACAACAGCCTCATAATTAGCAAGACCTACATAACCATATGCCCGGGCAACCTGTGGAGGAAAAAAACCTGGAGTTTCTTTACTGATTTTACACATTAACGTAAAATAATCTCTTACAAACTTGCCGGAATAATTTCTTGCCGGTAAACTGCTTTGCTCTATAAGACCGTCATTTTGTTTTTGGCAAGAGACCAATACAACAAGGAGAATAATAATTGGTAATAATTTCTTCATAGATTTAATATTGAATTTACTAATGATGGTCAAATGTGTAAAATAGTTGCTCACTGTATAAGATTATAATGATTATTTAATATTAGGCTAAACAATTTTAATTGAATAATGGCTGATCGGAAATTTGTGCCATGTTTTTTAAAAGTTGCTTTTTTATTTGAATTTATTTTTGAGATTAAAAATTGGGTGCCTGCTAACCAGGCAAGGCACCCATTCAAACTATCAACCCCCATAAGCATTTTTAATTTAATCGGCCCCATCTGTTTTAGCACGTAAAACAGCATAATGCCCTATTTTCTTTCCTGCATCTATTCCTTTTTCACAATCGCTTCTATAGTGTAAGCCACCATACATTCTACTTATAGATGCATCTGCAGCCATGCTATTGTATGCAGCAGCTTTTTCCGGAATTATATATCCTAATATTTCTGCTGCAGCACCACTAAAAGTGGAGTGACCAGATACGTAAGATGGAAAATTGGGCAATCCTGTTACCGTTTTAATAGCAGGATTTACCTGTGAAGGTCTGGGAGTAAAATATTGGTATTTAGTACCCCAACAAACTATTACTGCATCCATCATAGATATATTGAGTAGTGCCATGTTTCTCGCCCATCTTAACTCGCTATATTTCTTTTGTATAAAGTCATCAGCAGCTATTGCATTCCAATGTCCCGGTGGGGTGTATGTACCTGCCCCATCTGCCCAGTAATGAACCAATTGTATTTGATCTCTTGTAAGATTTTTGGTCATGTTCAAAATCTCGTTGGTTTCATTTGCAAATAGTTGGCTACCCGTAGAAGGCGGTGCTGAAGGGTGAAGGCTGAATGCTGTGGTTGAATCAAGTATAAATGACTTTACATTACCAAAGAAACACAGCATTGGTGGACGTTTGGGAGACTCCTGACTGATCCATGGCGTTTCGCCACGTGCAGCACAATCTGTTTCCATCTTTGCCCAGTCACTTGGTGTTCCTACTGCTTTACCGGCATTGTCGGTTCTGCCACGTGCAACAAATACTTTAGCAACTGCACGTCCCAATGCTTCTCCAGCAACTATATCGCTTCTTACGTTTGTACCAGCAAGCAATCTTGCATACTCCGCTTCTGTTACTTTTTGCTCTATATAACCGATTTCTGTAGGAAAAAATAGTTTCATCATTTCAGCTGTAACACCCGCCAATACAGCATCTTCAGACGGATAGGATGGCAAACTGCTTTTTGGCAATAAAGAGTTTAATGAACCATCATTAACATAAGGTGCTGCCCTTTTGTATAACTTTTTATAATGCCATGCTGCTACCAATGCATCGTATTGTGCCGCTGCTATATATGCATAAGCACGGGCTGCATAAGGCGGATTTGCAAAGGGAAACAACGGATAGGCAAATGGATTGGCGGCACTTGGTGTAGGATAACTTCCATCTGCATTTTGATAAGGAGGCAGATTGTATTTTGCTACAAGTTCCCTCATTATTTCATTCCATCTTAAAACTGAACCCGCACCCCAATAATTGACTATTTCTTTCTGGTGACTTGTAATGTTTGCCTGAAGGCTTTTTATTTCATTGAGCTCTCCTGTATAAAAAGGAGTATTAATAGCCCCGGGGGCAGCTACAATAAATGTATCGGGTCTTGTTAGCAAAATGGTTTTCCATACACCACCATTACTATCTGTATTTGCAGGATCAAGCGCTGAAATATTATCTGTTCGTCCATTGATTTCTTTTGAACAACTATAAAAAATAATTGAGCTGCTGATTAAAAAAAGAATGGAAAAGTAAATCCGTTTCATATTGTTTTATGTTTCTAAAATGATAGACTAATTATTTATTTGATGTTCTTCTTTTACCACTTGCTGAACTTGATATTGATTTTTTTGAAAAATCCAGTATGTAAAAGATTCCCCCATAATATCCCGTTGACTGTCCTACGTTTCTCCCTGTAAGTGTTGTACTTCCTCCCCCAACAATAGACAATGCAGGCAAATTGTGTAGTGTGTATTTAATATTAATTCCGGCAGAACTCATATTCATTTGATTACTTGGAAATGGCATATCGTTTTTACGGATATCAAATCCATCTTGTGTAATCATGTTATTATAAACAGCTTCTGCAATTAGAAAAGTACTTCTATATCCTGCCCTAATGTTATAAGAAATTACATCAGGCATTTCTACTTCATTGGTCAAATGCATTTGTGTTGTGTAGTAGGCAGTTCTATCTATATTAATATTATTTCTGTAATTATAAGTTCCCGAGGCCGTTAAAAAGAACCTGCCTTTTTGATAATCGGCCATAATTCTTCCTATTATAATTTGGCTGTGTAACCCTATTGCCATTGGAAGAAAGTCAGCAACATAGTTTGATACGGGTAAAGTAACCCCACCAATTGCATATAATGACAATGTGCCTTTAAGAATATTTTTTTCCAAAGGCATATACTTTGCAAACAATGATAAATCCTGCAGCCCTTTCATACCTATAAGTGTACCGGCACTTGCTTTAGTTTGTATGTAAGGGAGGCTAAACAATAAGTTCAACTTACCTGATACACCATAATTACCCATTACAGCTATTGACTGGGTGCTTACAATACCAATGTTTGCATTGTCCCTTTTAAAGCTGCCTTCCCAATAGTTGTTCCAATTACTATAATTGAACACGATACCACTGCATAGGTTTTTTTTATCCATCATAATGGCATCCAAATCGGTTTGTGCACGTACAGGTTTTATTAATGTTGCACATATGCAGAACAATACAAGAGCTTTATTTATAGGACTATATTTTTTTTTCATAATAATCAGAAAATACATTTTTAATTTATTTTATTGAAACCAGATTATAATTCATTTCACTACTTTTTCATCTTCAGTTTTGTTACGACAAGTCTACCTACTTGTTGACCATAATCAGTACTTACTATACAGGTAGGATGATAATGTATGCCCCCATAGAATCTTGCCCAATTGTTTTCGTCAGCAGCAGCCCTGAAAGATTTAAATGATCGTGGCTTTATACCAAATTCATTTTCTGTGGTATCGGTATAAGGCATATTATCTCCAAAAACACTTGTAAGAGCTTCTGCAGCAGACGATGAACAAGTAGAATGCCCACAGGTATATTCAGGAAAAGGTGGCGTTTGTAAATAGGGTTGCCAATCTGCATCAAGATATTTGTTTATTGCAGTTTCAGGACGCAAAGTGTTGTACTTAAATTTTGCATTCCAACATTGAATAAAAGCTTCAAATAAGGCTATACTCGTTTTAGCATAAGCGTATACTGTCGTGGGGAAATCTGCATTCGCTGTTTTGGCTGCAATACCCACCACACTCATCCAATGCCCGGGAGGTGAAAATTTTTTAGTTCCGAACATTAGATGACCAGAAACATTTAATTTAAAAGGATTATCGTCCCAAAATTCAGCCATATGCTTTTGATCATCAGTTAAATTTTCTACTGCACGTTTAACAGCCAAAACCTGTTTGCAATAAGGACTATTTGTATCCTTCATATTGAACTTTAAAGGGGGTGGTGGAACAAATTGATTTGCACTATCCATTACTAATGGTCGAATCTTGTTCCAATGAGGTTCCATGGCCGAGGTATAAGCGGGTGGTGTTGGAGTCCATCTTCCTTCTTCGTTTGTTACAGTATATCTTTCAGCACTGCGGGTTTGGGCATAATTATCTTTCTTTGACCATCTTAAAATAGTAGCAGAAACGGTGTCTGCATATTCAATTGAGTTCGCGTACATATCACCACTCATACCATGGTCTTTTGCCATTTGCTTTATAGAATCAACATACTCCTTCATACTTCCTTCAGGAAAAGTAACAGTCTCTCCAAGTTTGCAAAATGCAAGCAGCGCAGCAAAATCAAAGTTGATTTGCTTCCCCACTTTTGGCTTAGGCACTTCATTCAATCCATTAAGAGATCCTGCTAAAGAATTAAATCTTGTTGAATTGCCGGCGGCCATTACCTCATACGCTGCCACATTTGCATACAGATAATTTCTGCTGGCAACTATTGGGCTAAAATTATTGCCCATTACAACAGTATTTAACTGATGAACTGTACTTGCATACAACAAAGGATTACTGAAAATTTTGTCGTAATCTTTTTTAGTATTACATGCATTAATAGCTGCAAATGCAACAAGGCCTAAAAGCCATTTGAACTTCATAAATAATAATTAAAAGGTAGGGAACACAATTTCCCTAAAGGGTTGAAAAAAATATACAACATGCTAAAAATCAATTAAGCATGAATATTTTGATAGATTTAAATCAAGTAGATTAATTAGATAAAATCAGGAGGTTGCCCGTTAAATTTTGAGAAAGGGCTTAGTACAACATTTTCATTTGTAGAATGGAATATAGACTTAATAGTATCGAAAGTCAGACTTGTTTGAAAAGAGAAAATAGCATTATCAAAATCGCTGATGCTATTTTTTATTGTTGTATTCTTATGATTATGTTGCTTACTTTCCTGTTGATTGAGGTCATTAGATTTTTTAAAGAAATCACTCTTAGCTACTTCAAGTGTAGACTTAATACTATTGTTTATACACTTTAGGTAAAGGGTATCATTTCCAACTTTTCTTTTTACGTATTTATAAAAAGTTCCTTTGTATTCAACTTCCCCATCGCATCTTTCATAAGATGAAGTTGCATTTTGATATGCTAAGTTTAAAGGAATTTTCAATTCGATCAATTGCGATTCATCATAGAAGTTTTTATCAAAGGATGCTTCTAAAATTACGTCATTACGATCCTGCATATAGTTAACCATCAACCGGTAACCAAACCAATTGAATATTAACAGACAAAGCAATATGAGGGAGGTAATTTTTTTCAAAATAGGGTTCAATCTAGATGCAATATACATTAAGAAATTAAATTGCAATTTCGAAATTTGAACTTGGTAATACGTTATTTCAATTTCATTTGAAAACCGAGTCCTATTAGACTTTTCAATTGTAGGCCTGCACTTGTACCATCTTTACCAAATAACCGAACGTCATCGTCATAGATTAGGTCAAGACCATAACTGGCTGAAAAAGACCTGCTTATTTTAAATGAAAAATAATTGGTAATGTATACATCTATATTTCCAGGTTTTTTTTTATAATTACTAAAAAGGTCTATACGGCCTCTATATGAAATATTTTTATTTATTGTTTTAACCCAGTTCATTGTTGAAAAAGCCCCTATTTCATTTATATAACTTTTACCCGCAGGTACGCCATACAGTCCCATAGCAGCTAATTTTTTGTTTGCAACTATAATATATCGGGTAGATATTGGCGATATAAACAAACTCAAATTTGTAATGGGTTTAAAATCTATACCGGCAGATACTAATAAATAAGCCGGCGATAAAAAGGTAGATGTTAATGTACTTTCTGTTTCATCAAAAGAATAACCATCAAACAACTGAGATCTTAAATTGGTAAGGCCTGTGAGATACCATTTACCATTAAAATTATAACCATATTTGCTTAAAAAATCAAAACGGTCATCATTTTTACGGCTTCCAATACTGCTACTTTGAAGATATCCAAAATTAAAGTCAAAAGTATTATCCCAATTTGATTTACCCTTTTTATAAAAAACAAAATAATTTAAATAGGTATTAATAGCCATTGAAAATTTATCTCCCCCCGAAGCCCAATTTTTCAATGTTCCCTGTGTACCATTTAAATTTAGATTTCCACCTTTAAACCAGGCATTATTTAGGGTATCGGGCACATCTTTCTGAATGGTTCTTCTTGATTCAGATTGTATATTTTTTATTGTCGCATCTTGGGCATATAGCAATGAAATATTAAGCAATAAACATAATAATATTAACTTTTGCATAAATTCAGGGTTGTAAATATTTGAGCAAAATAAACAATCAAATTCTTTTTACAAACTCTTTCCAATTTTATATAATAAATTTTCAAAAACCATTGTACATGTAATTTGCAGTATGGCTTCTAACCAGTATTTTTGCACCGCACAAAAAATTTTTAGTTTAGAAAGTCATTTACAGGTAAATATTAAGTAAGTTATTTACAAACAGAAGCTTATTAAACTATCAAATAAACAACCATTATAAAAGTATTTATGGCTTACGACGTTATTGTATTGGGCAGTGGCCCGGGAGGATATCCTGCTGCTATAAGAGCATCTCAATTGGGTTTAAAAGTTGCTATCATTGAGAAAGAAAGTCTAGGAGGTGTATGTCTTAATTGGGGTTGTATTCCTACCAAGGCATTATTAAAAAGCGCACAGGTGTATGAATATGCTAAACATGCATCTGCATACGGAATTAATGTAAGTGGTGCACAGCATGACTTTGACGCTGTTATAAAGCGTAGCCGTGGCGTAGCTGACAAAATGAGTAAGGGCATTCAATTCCTTATGAAGAAAAATAAGATAGATGTAATTATGGGTTTTGGCAAACTTCTATCCCCCGGCAAATTAGAAGTTACAGCACAGGATGGAACCAAACAAATTGTAGAAGCCAAACATATTATTATAGCAACAGGTAGCCGTGCAAGACAATTACCTAATTTACCTATAGACGGTAAAAATGTTATAGGTTACCGAGAGGCTATGTCATTAGCATCGCAACCTAAAACTATGATTGTAGTTGGTAGCGGTGCTATAGGTGTAGAGTTTGCCTACTTTTACAATAGCATGGGTACAAAGGTTACGATTGTAGAATTTTTACCAAGAATAGTACCTGTAGAAGATGAAGAAGTAAGCAAAGAATTAGAGAAGCAGTATAAAAAGCAGGGTATTACTATTATGACCAATGCAACTGTTGAATCTGTAGAATCCACAGGTACGGGTGTTAAGGCAAAAGTAAAAACAGAAACAGGCGAACAAATATTAGAGGCTGATATTGTATTGAGTGCTGTGGGTATTGCCGCTAATATAGAAAATATAGGACTTGAAGCATTGGGTATTACAACAGAAAAAGGTAAAATTGTTGTAAACAAATATGGCCAAACCAATGTATCTGGAGTTTATGCTATTGGCGATTGCTCACCGGGTCAGGCTTTGGCACACGTAGCTGGAAAAGAAGGAATTAATGTTGCTGAATTTATTGCTTACAACGAAAAGAAACATCATCATTTACCAGAAGGTATTGATTATAACAACGTACCGGGTTGCACTTATTGCACACCGGAGATTGCTAGCATTGGCTTTACAGAAAAGGCTGCTAAAGAAGCAGGATATGAAGTAAAAATTGGAAAATTTCCTTTTATGGCTAGTGGCAAAGCAAGTGCAGCCGGTGCTACTGAAGGATTTGTAAAAGTAATTTTTGATGCAAAATATGGTGAATTTCTTGGCGCTCACATGATTGGTACTAATGTAACCGAAATGATTGCAGAAGTTTCTGTAGCACGTAAATTAGAAACTACTGCACATGAAATATTAAATGCCATTCACCCACATCCCACTATGAGTGAGGCCTTAAAAGAGGCTACAGCTATGGCTTATGGTGAAGCAACGGATATTTAATATCGGATGCTGAACTTCAAAACATTTATAAATACTAAGGGCTGCAAAAATGCAGCCCTTAGTATTTATATTAACGTTCAACTATTATTTTCCTCCCCACGCTACATCGCAAAGTAGCATAGGCGCCATTCTCACCAATGCTGCTTCTTCAGGATTTCTGGGTATAGCTACTGTATATATCTGAAAACTTTTTTCATTAGTCTTAGATTTTAATACCTCCATGCTAATGGTAAATTTACCAAAATTATCCGCAATATCCTTCCTAATTAATTCATGTCTTTCTGTATCAAATATTATCATAGAACGTTTTTTATCATTCTTACCTGTTCCTGAATACCGGATAATAAAAACCCCTTTAGCAGTAGGGCTTATTACTACAGAGCCCGGCTTATCATGAGTGCCTGCACCTATCCTATTTTTATTTATACAAAGCTTCCATTTATCACTTACTTGTGATTGGGCTGCCAATGATGTAAACATAAATAATATCAATATTAATTTTTTCATTTTAAAAGTTTTAAGATGGTTTTACCTACAGATGCAAATATCATACTCATTACATAAACTCTAATAAAAAAACCCGTTCTAAATTAATAGAACGGGTTGAGAGATGAGATTTCTAACGATTATTGCTTTACAATTCTATGGGTTGTTTCAGCTTCATTTGATTTTATTTTAACAACATATGTTCCTGCGCTCCATGAAGCTACAGGTATTTCAAGCTTACCACTAACCGATCCATTGTGTTTATAAACAATTTTGCCATTAACTTCTGTTATAACAATTTCGGCATTTTGTGAAGCATTTGTATTATTTTGAATATACAATACATCCTTTACAGGACTAGGATAAACTGCAAACCATTTTTCTTTATCCATGAAATTGATGGTTACCACATTGCTATAATTGAATTTACCATCTACATCCATCATCTTTAAACGATAATAATAACGATTTCCTTTTACAATTTTTTCGTCATTCAGGCTATACTCATTACTTACACGATTTAAACTTTTTACGAAACCTATGGCTATAAAAGTATTACCATCTACACTTCTTTCAACATCAAATCCTTTTGTGTTTACTTCATTTGCTGTATTCCATTTAAGGTTAGCAACATTACTTTTCAAAGTGCCTGTAAAATTTAACAGCTTAAGAGGTAAGGCTGCAGTTGGAGATACAATAGCAAAAGTACCAAAGCCATCGGTTGTAAATGTATAGGCTATATATCCGTCAGTAGCCAGATTGTCTGTAACTGTTAATGGAACTAACAACTTTGCATTAGATGGATTTAAAGGCCCATTCAACATTCCCGGATTATCAACCTGTATAATTTGGACAGATGATTTATCTGCACCCCATATATTTATCTCTGCCTGTGTAAAGTAAATTGTGGCAGTAATAGAAGTACTGGAATTAGGTGTCGCAGGATTAATTGAAATAACCTTGCGTGAACGGAAATAGGTACCGGCCTCTGTAGATATAGTTGCCTGATCATTTCCTGCCTCAGCAACTGAAGCAACTACACCATTAACATCATTAGATGCATTTAAGATGTTCACAATTTGTTTTTGATTATTACTTCTAAAATTATTATTTGTGAAAGCAGGTATTCTAAAACCATAACTATTACTTACTGCAGTTTCAATATTGAATGGGTTTCCTGTTAATACAACATCATCTACATTAAACCCTGGATCACCACCGGTTGTAGCTGTGCCGGTAGCCCAATAAAAAGAAACAGTAAATTTTTGATTACCTATACCGGCTGGAGCTGGAATAGTAGGCGTTCCTGTAATTGGTGTAGCACTATTTGTACAGTAAGGTCCTGCACCTGAAAGCGATGCTGTAGAATTCCAATAATAAAAAGGACCTGTGGTTAGACCTAATGTATAGGTAGTAATAGCATAGTCGCCCGGTGCTGCAGGGGTTCCTCTGCCCCGTATTCTGTATTTGAAACTAAGATTGCCCAAAGACTGATAACCATTTGGATCTATCAATAAGGATTGAATGACAGCTGCACCCGATGTTCCTCTAATATAGGAATCGGGTTTGGTAGCTGTACTGCTACTGATATGAGCACATTGACCACTTGCTGTTGGTCCACCACTACCATTTGCACTACCAACAAAAGTATTGGAAGGATTTGCAGTTTTCAGTGCCCTCCATCCTACCGGAAGATTATTGGTTCCTGTACCAACTTCAAAACTTTCGTTCAACATGTTAATAGGGTTCTGACCAATTTTTACATTGTCATCATCCTTAATATTTATTTGAAGTGTTTGATGTGCTGTACCGGCAGTTACACCAACACCGCTAATACTTAAACCAAGGATTATTGATTTATCACCGTCAACTGCTGCATTGTCAAAAACTCTAACTACAGTTGATTTTGTAGCTTCTCCAACAGCATAGTTGATAACAGGAGTTAATAGTTGATAATCTACCCCATTAACTGCTGTACCTGCTGTTGTAAAAGTAACTGTAGCAACATCGGTAGCTTTGTCTTCAGTAGTAACATTAACATAAAGATCCCTGTAGT
>JAYTDC010000119.1:0-23780 GCA_043736115.1 Segetibacter sp.
TGTTGTGCTTGTACTAATCGCTTTTACAGAAAGTAATAATGTCGCAATTGAATCACAATTAACCGAATTGATGAGAGTTACATTATAAGTTCCTGCAGCATTGTAAGTATTGCCATTCCAACTGAACGGTAGTTGTGCAGGACAAACAGCAACGGTAGTGGTGCTTGTTGAAGTTGATTTGATTATTACTGTTGTTGTTGTAATATTTGTACATCCATTTGCATCATTGTAGTGATAAGTTATTGTGTAAGTACCAGGCGTACTAGTGGATGGAACTATACTTCCATTTGCACCATTTATTGACAATCCTGCGGAAGGGACAACTGTAAACGTTCCACTTCCTATACCTGTTATAGTAACATTTTGAGCCGTAGTTAATGATGTACAAAATGGATTGCCGTTATAACTAATACTTGTTTGAGGGGAAATGACAAATGTTGAAATGTAATTCGCCCCGCCGTTATTGGCAAAAACTGTATCTCTACACAATGAAGTAGAATTATGATCTCCATTAATTGCTACGTAAATCTCCAATTTATAAGTGCCCGGGGGGTTAGTAGTCAAGTCTATATTGGCATTATTTTTTTGCCATTTTTGATCACCATTTATGCAAGGACCACCACCTGGATCAGGAAAGGTACCACTGCTACAATTTGTATAAAATGGAATTGTAATAGGAATAAATACAGGAGATGCAGGTCGGACCCCTGAATAAAGGGTATAGTTTATAGTACAACCACAAACGTTTGCCCATGCGGGATTTTTAAAAGTTTTTACCTCGCCCCCATTTAATTTAAGTAACCCCGAATTTTGTATATAGGTTCCCAGATTAGCACCTGCAAATGGTAAAGGCCCAATAGTATTTGGACCAGATCCCGTAGTATTATAAAAAGTTGAGACATTGCTATTGCTATTACATTTAGTTATATAAGTTGCGGAAGCAAACTCCCCAAATTTTGGACAAGGGTTAACAATTACAGATAGCGAAGCTGTTGTGGCGCATTGGCCAACAATAGGCGTAAAAGTATAAGTTCCTGATGTTATATTGCTTATGGTTGAGGGGTTCCATGTTCCATTTATTCCATTATTTGAAGTAAGTGGTAACATTGGTGCTGCTGTTCCATTGCAAAAAGGTGCAATTGCTGTAAATGTTGGAACTGTTTTGGTTGGTAAGATTAAATTTTTACATGCGGAAGCAGCAACATTTCCACAAAGGTCTTTTATACCATTACCCGCAACCAAACAAAGTTGATAAGTTCCTCCGGATACCATAGGGGGACTAATAGCTAGGGTGAAAGTATTTCCATAGGGAGCTCCAGTTGCACAAGTAGAAGAAGATAATTGTGTTACTGAATATGGCCCACCCGGGCCTGTAATCGTGAAATCTGTATTTTGAACCGTGCTACACAATACATTTTCGGTAAATATTACACTAAGACTATCCGGGCCACAATTGGTGAAAGGGGTTATTGTTTTTATTGCAGGGGCAACATTATCAAAAATACTCGCTGTTGATCCAGAAAAATCTATTACATAACCATTACTCGTTGAGGCTGTATAATGGCTAACATTAATAACATAAGTTTCACCGATTAGTACCGGTATTTTTGCATTGAATGGAGTTCCTATAGCCCCTTGATTATTAAATACCGAACCTCCTGTTGGTCCCGTAACACCTGCTGTACCAGAATAATTACAACTAACACTAATTGCAGGATTAGTTTTTATGTCAGAACAAGTAGCATTGGTTAAATTATAAACTGCCCAATCGTAATCCTCCGTAATCGTATTGGGTGTTACTATAAAGTTTAAAAATCCCGAGTTTTGAATTGTAAAAGTGTACCAAACATCTGCAATTTCACCATCTTTTAAACAACTGATAGCCGTGTCAATTTCTTTAGGAATATTACCCGTTCCTCCATAAGCAATAGCTTGATTATATACATTCTGACAAACAGAAATTGCTGCAGGACAATCCTGTACTGTTGGTGGAAGTGTGCCAAATGTAAGGGTAAAATTATTCAATGTTCCAATGTCACCAGCAAAATCATCAGTGATACATATGCTCCAGGTACCATTTGCATTTTGACCATTATTCACATTGGTAATATTGCCCTCTGCTTTGAATGACCCGGTAAAAGGTGGTGTGGCATTTGTACTGGTTATTGCTGTAAGTGCCGTAGTTGTAAAACAGGTGTTCGTATAATTATTTCCAGAACCACCATTATCGGTTGATAAGTTTATCCTTGTACCATCAGGAGCTAATAAAAAAATATCTAAATCCCCGTCAAAGGGATGCGTAATATTGATACAAACTGATACAAGTCCATTTGTTGCAGTAATATTCCCTATTCCGGAAACTATTACGGGAAAACATGTTTCTACATTGTTGTCTGGTATAACTCCACCTGTAGAGTTGGTAAAGGTTTGTGCATTTACAACACCACTAAAGCATAATAATAGAATGGCAAAATGTCGTAGAAATTTCACTTCAATTTACAGTTTATACAGACTCATTGGAAGTATTTTTATATAAAAATTCAACCTTCTGTAAATTTGCAAAATTTTAATGACATTACATTTAAAAGAACATTAAAATATTTAAATATTTTAGATTGAGTAGGTTACTATTAATTAATATTATTCAATAATTAATATTTGAAATTTAGGGGTTGTCATAAATTAGGTTATGATTTTAACTTCTTCACCCTTTATTAAATTCAGTAATTTGTATTTTGCATTGATCCACTTTTCTTCAATAGAATTATATTGAAACTCTAAACAGTTTAAATCCAAATTTATTAATGAATATTTTTTTTGCTCAATGGTATAAAAATATTTATATAATTTTTTTGAACCCACTATGTTCATGAGAGACTTTAATGAATGAGCCAAAAATATAATTTTTTCATAATCCTTATTCTCAATTGAGCATTTGAACATACCTAACATTTCATCGGCATCAATAATTATGCTCTCTAAAATTTCTTTTTCGAAATCGATGTCTCCATTTGAAAATTCTTTCAGATAAGTAAGATCAACATCCAATGTTCTATACCCGTTATCCATTGTATTTTCTTTCATTTACAATTAAATTATTGGTTCAGTTATACTATAACTATAATTTTATTCAGTTAACCCTATCTTTTTATTTATTAATTTTTGTTGGTTTTGAATTGTATTATTAATACAATTTAATAAATCCATAGATCTATATGGCTTAGAAAGGTATCCATCCATACCTGCATTAAAACATATAATTCGCTCACCTTTAAATGAATGGGCGGTAAGTGCTATTATAGGTATTTTATTATAGGTTTTGTCTGAATTTCTTATTTGTTTGGCAGTTTCAATACCATCCATACATACCATTTGCACATCCATTAAAATAATATCGTATTTATTATTGTTTAATTCATTTAAGACCTCAAGTCCATCCTTAACATGTAATACTGTATGGGCTGTTTTCTTTAATATTTGTATTGCAAGTTTTGCATTAGTAGTGTTATCTTCTGCCAATAAAATATGGAGTGGCTTGCAGTCATTTAATATTGTTTCCAATTTTAATTCAATACTATTATCATGTTCTTCGGCAACTTCCAGAGGTAAAATGAAACTAAAATTTGTTCCCACACCTTTTTGACTACTCAATTCTATGGCGCCACCTAAGATTTCGATAAGACTTTTTGAAATGCTAAGCCCAAGACCTGTACCTCCATATAATTTATGAAAATCTTTGTTTGCTTGTGCGTAGGGTTTGAATATTAAATCTAGTTTATCCTGTTCTATACCTATACCTGAATCTTTAATATGAAATTGTAAATTAATTATTTTAGGGTCAAGATTTTTTATTTTGATAACTACAATATCAACCCTGCCATGATTGGTAAATTTTACTGCATTGCCTACAAAGTTTATCAAAATCTGGTTAAGTCTCATTTCATCGCCTAAGACAAAATCCGGAATGTCATCATCAATTGATGTATTAAGTTCAATTTGCTTTTCCAAAATCTTTGGTTCGAATAACTTTTTCACATTTTTAATAGTATCCTTTATATTTATTCTGTCTTTAGATAATTGAAGATTTCCAGATTCTAATTTTGATAAGTCAAGTATATCGTTAATTATGCCTAGAAGATTATGCCCTGCAATTTTAATAGTGTTAAGATAGTCCGATTGTTGTTTGTCTAGAATAGAGTCCTGAAGTAACTCGCAAAATCCAATAATTGCATTTAGCGGGGTTCTAATTTCATGGCTCATATTTACAATGAAATTTTCACGTGTTTTTAATGAGTTCTCCAATACCGCACTAGATTTAATTAACTCGAGGTGAGTATTGTGTATTTCAGAAATATCATTAGCAATAATTAAAACACATTTGTTAAGATTATTATTATTGAATATTGTTTTTTGAACCTTAAACCATTTTGTTTTTCCAGTTTCAACTTCCTGAATTTTACACTCATGAACACTATATTTTGTTGAATTTTCATTTTCAATACTTATATGACCTGTAAGTCTGCTAAAGTCATTCGAGTACTGTATAATATCTGAAAGGGTTTTAATAGCCAAGTCGTCTTTTATCCTAAAAAATGATCTAAGCTTCTTATTTAAAAATACAATGTTATTATTGCTATCGAAAAGGCAAATTAAATCTGATGATTCATTAACAATTTGATTTAAAATTTCAATTTGATTTTCTATTGAATTTAAAGAATTCTCTTTTTCATAATTACGTTTAATTTTTGCAACAATATAAGTTGATAGCTGGTTTGGAGAACAATAGGAATTATATATTATTTCATCAGCTTCAAAATGTTTTATGGGCATTTTTAAATGCTTTGTTGATGTTTTTTCTTTTTCTAGAGAATTAATATTTTTAATGTTTTTGTAATCATTCAAAATTGTTTGAATAGATTGACCGATAACTGATTTGTCCTTCAATCCTAAATGGCTAACACCAGCATCATTTATATTTGTAATAATTCCGTTTACATCATGAGTGCAAATAAGATCGCTGGTATTTGACTTAATGAAATCTTTTTCTTTTTCACTATTATCTAATGACTTGATCAATTCTTTTTCTTTTGTAAGATCAAATTGCACTACCAGGCAGTCATTATTTATTAAATCCCTTTTTAAGGGAATGAAAATAGCTTTAGAGTAAAATGTTAAGCTATTTTTATAGTACTCAATTTCGCCTATCCAAACTTCGCCGTTATCAATTGTATTTTTTATGTCTTCAGCCACAGCAGCTTTCTGATACGATGAGGGTAAACGCCATAATGATCTTCCAATTAATTCATCTTTTTTGTAACCGGTAAATTTTTCAAAATGCTCATTTACTTTCTTAATTTTTCCGCTAGGGTCAATTACTGTGATGATAGAAGTGGTATCAAGTATTAATTGATACTCGATTACAAGTACTTCAAGTTTTCTGTTTAAGGATTCAGTAATATTTAATTTACCAGAAAGATTTTTGATTTTTTGTTTAGATTTATTTATTAAGTATCCTGAAATAAACAGGGCAATAAATAAAGAAATTATAAAAAAATTACTATCGAAATTTTGAAAAAACTTTATCAAAAATTCTGGATTATTGCTAGTAGAATAAAGAAATAACGCCACTATCATTGTAGAAACCCCAAGCAGGAAACCTAGAAAAATATTCTTGCACAGCAGAATTTTGCTGGTGTTATACATGAGGTGTAAGGTTGATTGTTTGGTAGGGCAATAATTTTAATTTTAAAAATTAATGCTATTATAAATACGAATACCGGCTATAGTTTATTATGAAAATCAACATTCTTTTTAAAAAGCATTTGGTTTTCGATACTATTTTTGTAATATGAAAAAAATAATTCTGGCTTCACAATCACCAAGGCGTAAACAACTTTTAGAGTGGGCTGAAATTCCTTTTGATATAATAGTAAGTGATACAGATGAAAGTTTTTCTGATCAATTACCTATAAACGAAATTCCAATATACATTGCACGTCAAAAAGCATTAGCAGTTAAAAAGAAACTGTATTTGTCCAAAGGTTTAGAACAGCAAATACCTTTAATATTAGCTGCAGATACAGTTGTAGTTTTAGATAATGTGATTATTGGTAAACCACTTGATCGAAATGATGCTATAAGTATATTATCCTCCCTATCGGGAAAGGTGCATAAAGTTATTACAGGAGTAGTTTTATTAGATAGTAAAAATGATATTGATTTTGAAGATATAACATCAGTTCATTTTCATACACTAACAAAAAGTCAAATAGAATATTACGTGGATAATTACAAGCCCTATGATAAAGCGGGTGCATATGCAATTCAAGAATGGATTGGAGTAGTTGGCATTAAGTCTGTTGAGGGGGATTTTTATAATGTTATGGGATTGCCTGTCAGCAGGGTTTTAAAACATTTGGAAGCCTTAATATAATACTACATTGCTTTTTTTAATTAAAACAATTAACCTTAATAGAAACAAAACGGAATTTCTTTTCTTTACTTAAAATAATTGAATGAAATTTTCATAAATTCTCATTTACGATATAAAATCAAAAAATTAATTCCACATCCGAATATGAATTTGCAATTCATTCATATAGGATAATAATATGTAAAAAACAAAAATTCATAAAATTATTAAAACCATATGCACATACTGTGCAAAAAAATAATTTCTTTACATCTTTAACAATAACTACTTTCATCTCTATTATTTACTAAACACTGTCCCCATGAAAACAAAAACAATCAAATTAGCAGTTTTAATAGCCTGCCTTTTTTTCAAAATCAGTTCTTTTGCTCAATCTGCGACAATCAGCGGTACGGTGAAGAATAATTTTTCTAAAGAGAATATTTCAGCAGTATCTATTGTTGTAAAAGGAACTACTTTAGGAACTTTTACTGATGACAGGGGAAATTTTAAAATTACCGGAACGCTTAATTTCCCTGTTACCCTTATCATTACATCAATTGGCTATGCATCCAAGGAAATAACTGTAGCAAGTGCCTCGGAGATTGTAAAAGTCAGTCTTGATCCTGCATCTTCACTTGCTCAGGAAGTAGTTGTTTCTGCTTCCCGTTTACCGGAGCGCATATTGGAATCGCCGGTTTCAATAGACCGAATAAGTTCTGCAAATATTCGCAATACCTCAGCTACTAATTATTATGACATGATAGGTAACCTTAAAGGGGTAGATATGATAGCGTCAAGTCTAAATTTTAAAACCCCAAGTTCTCGTGGGTTTAATGGTAGTGGAAATCTGCGTTTAAATCAGTTGGTAGATGGTATGGATAATCAGGCACCGGGATTAAATTTTGCAGTAGGTAGTATGATTGGCCCCAGCGAATTAGATATAGATAATCTTGAACTCTTAAATGGGGCATCTTCTGCTTTGTATGGTCCCGGGGGAATGAACGGAACTTTACTCATCAACAGCAAAAATCCATTTAAGTATCAGGGTTTAAGTGTTCAGGTAAGACAAGGTATTATGCATATTTCTGACGATGAAAGAAATTCATCTGCTTACAATGATATCTCTTTTCGTTATGGCAGGGCATTGAATGATAAATTTGCATTTAAAATTGCAGCTCAGTATTTAAATGCAAAGGATTGGGTTGCTAAAGACTATAGAAATTTTAATCGTGGAACAAATCCGGCAAAAGGAGATATTATCGGTGGCGATAGAAGAACAGATCAAAATTATAATGGAGTTAATATTTATGGTGATGAAACAACTGCGGACATACTTGCGCAGTTAAAAGGGCTTGTGGCAACTACCCCGTATCTGGGTCAGATACCTCTACCATCAGGTCCAGCATTGATTCCTTCTGCAGCAGTTTTAGGGTCATATACTTCTGGTTCAGCATTAAACATTTCAAGAACCGGTTACAAAGAATCCGAAATTATTGATCCAACAACAAAAAACCTACGTTTAACTGGAGGTTTGTTTTATAAACTAACACCGGGCATTGAGGCATCACTCACTACCAATTGGGGTTCAGGTACAACAGTATATACCGGAAGTGACAGATATAACTTAAGAGATTTCAAAATGGCTCAATACAAACTTGAAGTAAAACATAAGAACTGGTTTGTAAGAGCATATACTACACAAGAAGATGCCGGTAATTCTTTTAATGCAACAGCTACCTCACAGCTTTTTAATGAAGCTTGGAAAGCAAGCCCCGGGGCTACGGGTTGGTATGCTCAATACATTAAAGCACTTGTAACTAATTCTGCTGGAGTATATGCACAAGCATATGTACAGGCATATACTAAAGCATTAGGTATGGGTATGTCAGATACAGATGCACGTGCTTTTGCTGCTGCAGCAGCACCTACAGCTATAGCTCCTAATCAAATGTCATTATACAATGCTGCTAGAGATTCTGCTGATAAAGGTAGACCTGTGGTTGGTTCAGCACAGTTTAATAAGATATTTGATTCTATAGCGGCAAGATCTATCTCAAATGGTGGTGGTTTATTCATTGATAAATCGAGCCTGTATATGACAGAAGCACAATACAATCTTACAGACGTAGTAAAGGTAGCTGAAGTATTGGTTGGTGCTAATTATAAACAATATGTATTAAATTCTGACAATACTATCTTTTTTGAAAAAGATGGTAACATAAAAATAAATGAAATTGGAGCTTATGCATTAGTTGCAAAAAAATTATTCAAAGATGTACTAAAACTTACGGCTTCTGGCAGGTATGATAAAAATACCAATTTTAAGGGTCGTTTTACTCCACGCTTTTCTGCGGTGGTTACAGTTGCAAAGAATAGCAATTTCAGACTTTCTTATCAGACAGCTTATCGTTTTCCATCTACTCAAAATCAATGGATTAATCTGGTAATAGGCGGTGGAGTAAGACTTATTGGTGGATTACCACAATTAAGAGATAATTATAATTTTAGTGGTAATCCGGTTTATACACCTGAAAGTGTGATTGCATTTAGTCAAAGCGCAGCAGGAGGAAATCCCAATCCCGGATTGCTTAAAAAACAAGATTTTGGCGAATACAAACCTGAAGCAGCTACCTCTTATGAATTAGGGTACAAAACTTTGATTGATAATAAATTGTTGATAGATGTGTATGGCTACTATACAAAATATCAAAATTTTATTGGTCGTACCACCGTATTGCAATCATCAGATGGAACATTAGCCGGATTGAGTTCCTATAAAATTTATTCTGTATCAGTTAACACAACCGAAAAAGTAAATACTCAAGGTTGGGGATTGTCAGCTGAATATATGTTGCCAAGGAATTTTTCAGTAAATGGAAATGTATACATGGATGAAATTAAAAATGTTCCAACTGGTTTTGTAACTTATTACAATACTCCTAAGTTTCGCACTAATCTCGGATTTTCTAATTCAGGATTTTTGTATAAAAACAGGGTAGGGTTCTCGGTTCAATACAGGTATCAGGATGGATATAGATATGAAAGTGATTTTGGTAGTTCTTATGTTAATTCATTTGCTACAGTTGATGCACAGGTTAACTACAAATTCCCTTCTATTAGATCTTTAATTAAACTAGGTGGTACAAATCTAACCAACAATTATTATGTAAATGGTTATGGAATGCCATCTATTGGTGCATTATATTACATCTCATTTGGGTACAACGTATTTTAAATTATTTTGTAGACCATAAAGGTTATTACAATAAAGAGGGGCTAAATCATAAATAGCCTCTCTTTATATTTAATGAAACATTATAGTGAGTATTATTAGCTTGAAAGTTATTTTCATTTTGGGATTGTAATTCATAATCTTATATTTTTGCGCAGCTTGCTATCCTAACATCCTTTTATAATATTAATTAGAAATAAATATGAGACAAATTGCTTTCAGAGAAGCCCTAAGGGAAGCCATGAATGAAGAAATGAGAAGAGATGAAAAAGTCTTCTTAATGGGTGAGGAAGTTGCAGAATATAACGGAGCTTATAAAGTTAGTCAAGGTATGTTGGCCGAATTTGGGGCAAAAAGAGTTATTGATACTCCAATTGCTGAGCTAGGTTTTACTGCTATTGCAGTAGGTGCTGCACAAAATGGCCTACGTCCTATTGTTGAATATATGACCTGGAACTTTGCAGTTTTAGCGTTAGACCAAATATTAAATACCGCAAGTAAAATGCTTGCTATGAGTGGTGGTCAGGTAGGATGTCCAATTGTATTTCGTGGAGCAAATGGAAGTGCCGGACAGTTAGGAGCTCAACATTCTACAGCTTTTGAAAGTCTTTATGCTAATATACCTGGTCTTAAAGTTATAAGTGTTTCAAATCCATATGATGCAAAAGGGCTACTGAAAAGCGCTATTAGGGACAATGACCCGGTTGTTTTCATGGAGAGTGAGGTGATGTATGGTGAAAAAGGAGAAGTGCCTGAAGAAGAATATTTAATCCCTATTGGTAAAGCTGACATAAAAAGACCTGGTAAAGATGTAACTATTGTGTCTTTTAATAAGATGATGAAAGTAGCACTGGGAGCTGCAACAGAGCTTGCAAAAGAGGGTATAGAAGCAGAAGTAATTGATTTAAGAACTATTAGACCGCTTGATTGGTTTACTATTTTGGAAAGCGTAAAGAAAACTAATCGTCTTGTTATAGTTGAGGAACAATGGCCATTTGCTTCTGTAAGTTCAGAAATTGCCTATCGCATTCAAAAAGAAGGATTCGATTATCTTGATGCCCCTATAAGAAGAATTACAAGTGCAGATGCTCCAATGCATTATGCCCCTAATCTTGTTGAAGCATATCTTCCTGATGTACCCCGTACAGTAAAGTTGGTAAAAGAAGTTATGTATATGCGTAAATAAAAATTGAAACACTAAACTTTAAAAAGCCGGCATTTAGTCGGCTTTTTTTTTGAGGAAAAATTTGACATTTTCACAGACAATTTTCGAGATTGATAAATTATATTCTAATATAATTCTGAGAAAAAATATTTCATTCATACTATTACAAAAATGCTGTCTTTTAGTTAGTTCAGTTTTGCTTATTATCTTTTTAAATTTTGCTGTTCGTTTTCAATTTGTTGCAATAATTATTATAAATAAGCGTTCTCCAAAGATATTCATAAATCTTAAAAGCTTATGGCAACATTAACTCAACAACCTATATTTCTTATTCAAAATAATTGTCCGTTAATTAAGCAATGGGAACAGGCATTTACTTATTTCGCAAATCCTGAAATCCATACTTTCACAGTAGATGTTTACGAGGATTTAGTTAAAGGAAAACAAGTTGCAATGATTCACGAAATGATATCAGCTTTGCAGCATTATCCTCATCTTATAGAAAAAATGGTTTTTTCCTTAGACTTTAAATTTACAGAACTAGAGGATACTAATCTTTATATACCAGAAACCTGCTGGAAATTTGATGCCAACTACTATAACTGGTTTTCTGAATTGTGTAAATTGCCAATAATGATATTTTTCATTAACGATGAAGATGCCAGATATTATGCTCTTTTGGGAGACATGCTTGCAAATGGTAGTTTACCGGTTGCCGCTTTAGAAAATAATGAACGTTCTCAAATCAGTCTTGAAGGAGTTGAGTGGAAAACATTTATTGATCGTTTATTTAATAGTTGTTGGATGATGCTTTTATATTGTCACAATACAGGTTTTAACCCCGAGCCATATATTCAAAGCCTTCTTGCTGATATGGACGTTTCAAGTTTGTGGGACGATATTTATATCAAATATCAGGAAGATGTTCGCAAAGATGTTCGCTTTAAATCAATTTCAAAGGCTGCTTAAAATCTTTTATAAATTCAAAAACAATTGTTATAGTAGATTTGAATGTAAACTACTATGGACATTACTTTAATTTTCCCTCATCAATTATTTAAAAATCACCCATCAATTCTTAAAGACAGAAAAGTTTTTTTAGTAGAAGAGTGGTTGTTCTTTCAACAATATAGCTTTCATAAGCAAAAATTAGTGCTGCACCGTGCTAGTATGCAGTACTATAAAAAGCTACTAATACACAATGGATACAAGGTTGATTATATAGCATCTACAGAGCTTTACAATGATGTAAGAGAATTAATACCTCACTTGCATCAACAGGGAGTTACAGCCATTTTCTGTGCAGATATTGTTGACGATTGGCTTCGCCGAAGATTAAAATCATCTTGCTTAAAATTTGACATTACATTCCAGGAAAGTAAAACACCTGCATTTCTTAATACTTTGCAGGAAGCAAACACCTATTTTGACAATCGCAAAACATATTTTCAAACAGATTTTTATATTGCTGAAAGAAAAAAAAGAAATATTCTTATAGAGAATGGTAAGCATCCTTTGGGAGGTAAATGGTCGTTTGATGCAGACAATCGAAGTAAATTCCCAAAAAATGAAACAGTACCATTGCTGCCTTTACCTCAGGAAAATGAATTTGTGACCGAAGCACAATTTTACGTATCTCAACATTTCAAAAATAATCCCGGTAGCATATCTAATCCATTTGGCGATAAAAAAACTTTTTATCCAATAACTCATAAAGATGCAGAACAGTGGCTGCAAAGCTTTCTGGAACAGCGGTTTGAAAAGTTTGGGGTATATGAAGATGCAATTGTTGCTGACGAGAAAGTATTGTACCACAGTGTCATAAGCCCCATGCTTAATAACGGATTATTAGAACCGCAATCCGTAATAGAAAAAACACTGCTTTTCGCCTCGCAAAAAGATGTGCCATTAAATTCTGTAGAAGGATTTATCAGGCAAATAATGGGTTGGCGTGAATATATACGCATAGTTTATGAACGTGAAGGCCGTAAACAACGTACCACCAACTATTGGAAGTTTACCCGTAAGATTCCGGATAGTTTCTACAACGGTACTACTGGTATTGTCCCGATTGATATTGTTATCAAACGGTTGCTGCAATGTAGTTACAACCACCACATAGAACGGCTTATGGTTTTAGGAAATTTCATGTTGCTTTGCGAGTTTGATCCAAATGAGGTACATCGTTGGTTTATGGAAATGTATATAGATGCTTATGATTGGGTTATGGTACCCAACGTATATGGCATGACCCAATTTGCTGATGGAGGCATTATGACTACCAAGCCTTATATCAGTAGTAGTAACTACATAAAAAAGATGAGTGACTTTCAAAAGGGTGAATGGGAGCAGGTTTGGGATGCGCTATTTTGGCGTTTCATGGCTTTACACCGTACATTTTTTGAGAAGAATCCCCGTATAGGCATGTTACTCAAAACATGGGATAAAATGAGCAAGGAAAAACAAGATGGATTTTTGAATACGGCAGAGGAGTGGTTTAAGAGTTTGGATAATTAATTTTAATACAAATAATTAATTCCAGAATTTCTTCCTAATTGAACTTTATTAAAATATGTAGATTGCTTAATTTTTTTGCAGGTTATGATATGTTTTTTGGTTATTCTATTGGACTTTTAATGATTGCTAATTAAATTTTTTTTCAACTGAAATTGATACTGGAATCTAATTACATTTTCAAACTATCTCACCACCCCGCCACCGCATCATCCCCCCTGAAATCGGCTACAGCTATGCGTTTGCCTTTACTAAACTGTATTGCTTCTACCCGGCCAATATTGGCGGCATAACCAGCTATATTGTAAACAGCAACTGTATGTCCTAAAGCTTGTAGTTGCTCTACAATATTTTGTGGAAAATCTTTTTCAACTTCAATTCTGTCGGGCAACCATTGGTGATGAAATTTTGGTTTATTTACAGCCTCCTCAAGACGCATATTAAAATCAACCACATCAACAATCGTTTGAAATACAGAGGTTGGTATTGTAGTACCTCCGGGTGTGCCAACAACTAAAAAGGGTTTTGAATTTTTCAAAACAATAGTAGGGGTCATACTGCTTAACATCCGTTTGCCGGGGGCAATAGCATTGGCTTCTCCTCCTACAGCACCATACATATTTGGAACACCGGGTTTAGTACTGAAATCATCCATTTCATTATTAAGAAAAAACCCTGCACCTCCAACTACCGTCTTACTTCCAAACGTACCGTTGAGGGTAGTCGTTAGAGAAACAACATTTCCCCATTGATCGCAGATGCTTATGTGAGTGGTTTCTGTGCTTTCTATGTTGCCTGCTTTTATGTCTATGCTTTTGCTAGCTTTTGTACTGTCGTAATCTATCATCCTTTTTTCAAGATAACTTTCGCTTATTAATTCATTTGTAGGAACGTTCCAAAAATCAGGATCTCCCATGTGTTTGGCTCGGTCAGCAAAGGCTCTGCGTTCAACCTCTGCCATCAAGTGTACACTTTTAGCAGATTCAAATCCATAATTAGCCAATGGGTATTTGCTAACCATTTTAAGCATCTGGCATAGTAAAATACCACCGCTACTTGGTGGTTGCATGGTTACTATCTCATACCCTTTATAGCTGAATTGCAATGGTTTTCGTGCAACGGCTTTATATTTTTTTAAATCATTGAAAGTAATCAAACCTCTGCCTCTTTGCATTTCCGCAACAATAAGTTCTGCAGTTTTGCCTTCGTAAAATCCTTTTGCACCAAGATGCATTATCCTTGTCAAAGTATTTGAAAGGTCTTTTTGAATCAATGTGTCTCCACTTTTCCATCCACCGGCTTTTACAAAAACGGGTATTTGTGTATTGTATTTAATAAAGGCCTCCTGGGCTTTGTTCAGTTTGGTGGCTTCGGCTTCGGTTAACACAAAACCTTTACGGGCAAAGGTTATAGCAGGTTGTATTAATGTGGCAAATGGCAATTTTGCGTACCGCATACTTTCAAACATCCCTTTTACAGTGCCGGGTACGCCACAGGCAATGTGTCCATTTTGCGATAGAGTAGTATTTGCTTTTCCTTGTTCGTCAATATACATATCCCTCGATGCTTTTTGAGGAGCGGTTTCCCTGAAATCAAGCGTAAATAATTTTCCATTTACACGGGCTACCATAAATCCACCACCCCCAATATTACCTGCGCCGGGATACACAACCGCCAATGCCAGTTGAACAGCAATCGCAGCATCTATTGCATTACCGCCCATCTTCATTATTTGGGCACCTACCATAGCCGCCAATGGATGCGCACAGGCCACAGCAGCTTTGTCGAACTCCTTTTGCTTAGTTGTTGAATAGTGATAAGGGTCAATTTTTTTACCTGACCCAATATACGATTGGGCATTTGAACAAATGACTAATACAAACAGAGAAACTATACTAAATAACTTTTTAACCACACAGCAATTTATAGTTTTAGTGCTGATAAACCCAAACAATATTTTCCGGGTTTATTCGGGTTGATTCTTACATTCATTAATTCAGAAAAACAAAACTGCCGCACTTTTTGAGTGCGGCAGTTATAATTGTTTATTTAGAAAAAAGCTTAAGCCAATTTAGCTTTTGCAGTTTCAGGTTTGTGCTCTGTTACTACAGTTGTGTCCGCTCTTCCCAAAGGCTTATTTTTTCCAAAATCCATAAGGATTGGTGCAGCTACAAAAATAGAAGAGTAGGTTCCGGTTACAACACCTATCAACATTGCAAAAGCAAAACCACGGGTTACTTCACCACCAAAAATGAACAACGACAGAATAGTCAGGAATACTGTCAATGAAGTCATAATAGTACGGCTAAGGGTTTCATTAATAGCTTTATTAATGATGGTTCCTTTGTCCGTATTCTTCATTATGCGACTATCTTCTCTGATACGGTCAAATACAATTACAGTATCATTCATTGAAAAACCAATAACCGTAAGAATAGCTGCAATAAAGTGCTGATCTATCTCAAGCGGGAATGGTACTATACCTTTTAAGAAACTAAATACAGCAAGGGTTACAAATACGTCATGCAACAAGGCTACGATAGTTCCCAATGAATATCTCCAATCACGGAAACGAATAAAGATGTATAAACAGATTACCAATATCGCTACAATTGTAGCCGTTTTAGCTCCCGATTTCAAATCGTCTGAAATGGTTGGTAATACGGTCTGTGAACTTTGTTTGTAGTTCTTATCAAAATCTTTGTAAGTAAGACCTGCAGGCAGAAATTTGTTTAAACCCTGATACAGCTTATATTCTACCAATGAATCAACATTATTACCGGTTTCTTTAATCATGTAAGAAGTAGTAATATTCAATTGTCTTGCAGAGCCTATTGTTTTAATTACAGGATATTCACCATAAGTTGCCTTCAATTCATTACGAACTTCATCATTATTCATTGGTTTGTCAAAACGGATAGTGTAACTACGTCCACCACTGAATTCTACACCTTCATCAAAACCATTGAAGAATGATCCAACGCCCAATAAAAGAACGATTACTGAAATGCCGTAGGCTACTTTTCTATACTCAACGAATTTATAAGAAGCATGCTTAAACACCTTGCGGCTAAGGTCGGTAAAATATTCAAAGTGACGGTTTTTCTTAGTGTACCAATCAGAAACCAATCTCGATATAAGGATACCACAAAACAATGATAAAAGGATACCGAGTATTTGTGTAGTTGCAAAACCTAATACCGGTCCAAGTCCGAAATAAAATAAAATAATAGCTGTAAGCAAAGTGGTAACGTGACCATCTAATACCGGGGCCATAGCTCTGCGGTAACCATCGCTTACCGCTGTTTGATAGTTTTTACCCCGCGTAAGTTCTTCTTTTATTCTTTCAAATATAATTACGTTGGTATCTACTGCAAGACCTACAGTAAGCACTAAACCTGCAATACCAGCGGCAGTAAGTGTTGCACCCAATGCTGCAAGAATTCCAAAAGTGAACAATAGGTTTAGTATAAGAGCAATGTTGGCAACCCATCCTGCAGTATTGAAATAAACCAACATCAATACAAATATGATGATAAAAGCCACAACAAAGGCCATTGTTCCACCTCTTACTGCATCAGCACCTAAAGTGGGCCCTACAACTTGCTCCTGAACAATTTTAGCAGGAGCAGGAAGTTTACCGCTCTTTAATATATCAGACAAATCCTGTGCTTCAGTTAATGAATAACTACCGGTTATTTCTGAACTACCGTTAGGTATAACACCATTTACAAAAGGGGCACTGTAAACGGTTTCATCCATTACAATAGCAATAGGTTTACCAATATTATCACCGGTCATTTTGGCCCATATCTTTTCCCCTACTTTGTCCATGTTCATTTTAATGGCAACACGACCTCTTTCATCAAAATCCTGACGGGCATCACTTACATGTTCGCCTTCAAGTTTAGCCAAAGTAGCACCTTCAACAGTCTTAACAGCATATACCGGTAAAATACCCGCAGCCTTAGGATCGTCAGATTCCTGCTTTCCGTACATCCACATTAAATTGGTAGGGAATTTACTTTTAACCATCTCCATATTCATGTAAGTGTTAAAAGTGCCGGTATCTTTAGTTTGTATATAACCAATTGCTGCAGGGAATTGTGTTTGACCATCTTTTCCTTGCTGTGGCTGCAATATTTGCATTATGGATCCAATAGGATTGTTATTGGCACCCTTAGCAGCTGTAGTAGTATTCTTTTTGCCTGTGTCAATATCACTGATTTTTGCAGTAGTATTACTATCGGCATTATTAATAATGGCTGTTCCTAATGAATCTTTTTTAGATCCGGTTGAGTCTTCTACCTTAGTACCGTTTAGGAAAGCAGCAAGATTCTTTTCAGCAGCTTGATAGCCGGTGTATATATCGCCAATATTATAGACTTCAAAAAACTGAAGGTTTGCAGTTGATTGTAAGTATTTACGTACTCTTTCAGGATCTGTTACACCTGCCAATTCAATGTTTAATGTACCTTTATTTTCATCAAGGTTAATAGTTGGCTGTGCAACACCAAATTTATCAATACGTGTACGTAAGATGTTGTAAGTATTTTTAATGGCACCATTTGCTTCGCTGCGTATATAGTCTAATACGGCTGCATCACTACTTTCGTAGGTGATACGCTTATTGCTTGCTGCCGCAAAAATGGTTGCAAGCTTTGCATTTGGATCTGCATTTTTAAACTCTTCTGAAAACAATGTTATGAAATCAGCATTGCTATTTGCTTTACGGGCATTTGCCTGTGCAATTGCTTTGTTGAAATTTGCATCACGGTTGTAACCTGAAAGCGACTTAATCAGTCCATCAAGACCTACTTCCATTGTTACGTTCATACCGCCCTGCAAATCCAAACCAAGCATTAACTCCTGGTTTTTAGCATATTGGTAGCTACCAACACCTAAAACTATCTTATCACTTTTTGTGCTGTCGAGCAATCGCTGAAGTCGAGTCTTTTTTAGCATATCAAGGGTATCCTGATATAGTGCCATAAGATCGTTGTTTCCGGCATACTTTTCCTGCGGAGTCTTATAGTTAGCTTTAAGCCATTTAGCGGCTCTTTCTTCCATATTGTTTTCATGGCTGCGTACAAACCATGTAAAACTTAGTTGGTATAAACAAATAATGATTAATGCTATCGCAAAAATCTTCACCAAACCTTTCAGTTGCATACGAGTGAGGGTTTACAAAATTTTTTAGAGCGGCAAAGATAGGGGATTGAATGTGAAATATTTGGAGAAAATGAGGAGTTTCAAATTATCTGTAAAAGCATTGAAAATCAAACATTTACAATGAAATAATATGCATTTTGCTTTCCAATGTTTCATGTTCTTATATTAATTAATGGCCATAATATTAAATCTTTACATAGAAGTCAACGCTACAAAGCATTGAATCATAACCTGATTAGCAGCACTTTTTTATCTTCAGATTTATAAAATTTTGTAATCTATAAAAGAAGTGTTTTACTTTAATAGCTTGAGTATTATTAAATGGTGGTAAAGCTTAATAGCATTAATTACCATAAACGTGTCCCGATAAAAAATCGGGATTCTGATAACACAATAATGCTAGATCAAGGAATAAAAGCTCGTAAACATAACCAACCTACTTCAAAATAACCAATGCCTTTTGAACAAAACTGTCGGTTCTGTTCATGACTTCAAAGTAGCCTTCGTATCTCCATTTTTGTCTTGCGATTGATCGGGGAATTTTTTCCAATATCGCAGCTTTTTCTTTTTCTTTTATATTTTCTAAATTGATAGAATCCTTTGCCGAAAATGCTTTCAGCGCATTCCATTCCGGGTCTCCCGCTTTGTATTTTTCAGCTAATTCAGCTATGGTCTTAAACTGCTGAAAGTATTGTTTATGACTAATGAAATACGAGTAAGTAAAATTGTTGAACAATTCGTTCATATACAACTTCATCACTTCTTTGCTCATGGCAGAAGTATCAAACGATACAAATACATCAGGGGTTATGCCGCCACCGCCATAAACCATTCTTCCGCTTTTTGTTTTATATGATTTGCCGGTTTTTTTAGTGGTATCACCTTTTATAACTTCACCATCCTGAAATCGTTTGCTTACCTCTGTTTCATATTTATCATATCCATCAGCGTATGGCTTTTGAATGTTTCTGCCAAGTGGGGTATAATATCTCGCAACGGTTAATCTTAAAGCCGATCCATCATTCAGGCCAAATTGTTCCTGTACCAAACCTTTACCAAAGGTTCGGCGACCAATAATGGTAGCCCGGTCCCAATCCTGCAAAGCACCGATAAGCACTTCACTAGCACTTGCAGAACCTTCATCTACCAACAATACAAGATTGCCGGTTTCAAATACTCCCGGACGTTTGCAACGGTATTCAGATTTGGGTGTATGTGCCCCTTCTGTATAAACTATTAGTTTGTCTTCGTCCAAAAATTCATCGGCTATGTTTACGGCCTGATCTAATAATCCGCCACCATTACCACGCAAATCAAGTATGAGTTTTTTCATCTTTTGAGCCTGCAGTTTTTCCATGGTCTGCATAAATTCCCTGTAGGTGGATTCCCCAAATTTATTGAGGTGAATAAAACCTGTTTCGGGGTTTATCATATAAGCCGCATCAACTGTTGGCACAGGTATATTACCACGCTCTATACTTACAGAAATGGGTTGGTTATCTCTTAGCACTGTAAGTTTTACGGTTGTGCCTCTTTCGCCGCGAAGCAGTTTTCTTATATCATCGGGTTTCAGGTTTTTGCCTGCAATAGAAATACTATCATTTACTTTCAGAAATTTATCGCCAACCTGCAGGCCGGCTTTCTCCGAAGGACCGCCGGGCAATACATTCAGCACATTTACAGTATCGTAAAATATTTGAAATTCAACGCCTATACCGCTAAAGTTTCCACGTAGATCATCATTTACATATTCTATATCGCTGGCTGGAATATAAACCGAATGCGGATCTAACTGATGCAACAAATTATTAATAGCCTGACTGCCGATAGAATCGGTTTTTACATTGTCAACATAGCGCAGCCTTACAAGATCCAAAACCTCCTGCATAGCACTTCTGCTGCCAAGCGAAAAGAAATTTTTTATACCCGAACTTTCACGCAGTTTATACCCAATGACCATACCCACCACCATTACAATAGAAAAAAGCAATGGAAACCAAACATGTAATTTATAATTCGTCTTATTCATTTACTGTACTATAAAAATTGCTGCGAATTTCAGTCTTTTTTGAAGCATGAACCATAAACTTTTTATAAATGGCAAAATTTTGGGTTCTATTTGTTGAATGATCAAGCTTTTGATTGCTGATAATGCATTTGTAGCAGCTTGTTTTGTTCATACGTGCCCCTAAAAATTAGTGTCCAATTATTCGTAAAATTGGACGCCTTTATGGTGTTTCCCGAACAACCGGATAGCGTCAACTTAATTAAAAGAGAAATTGCAAAAATTACTTTTTAGTAAGGGGTTCAGACGTTTCTTTTACCCCAAGAGGGGAAACATTTAAATAGCCGTGGGTGAGACCCGCGGTAGTGGATTGCAGCATTATTTGGTTACAACCCCAAGGGGGTTGAATTAATTGTACGTTTTGTATTGTGCAACCCCGTTGGGGTTGTACATAAAACGGGTTATTTCATTCCACGGGCTCCACCCGTGGCTATTAAAGTGAAAGCCTTTCAGGTTTTTAAGTTTCGGTAATGTGAACATCGGAATAGACTTTGGAAAACAGTTTTATCTTGTGTTGATTTTGGAGGTGAAATAATACCATTTTGAATTATTAATAGTCCAATCTTGTTTTGGTATAATGCCGATATGATGGCCGTTTAGGCCAATGCAATTGGACTATTACGGACATCATATCGGTATTATAATGCCTTTCATTGGAATATACCTTCCTAAGAAACAAAAACGGATCTTTAATAATGATGCCATTTTTATAAAAGAGAAAATAATGGATGTAAGTTTGAACAAGTTCATAAGCGATTCAGGTTTTTGCAGCAGGAGAGAAGCCGATAAATACATAGATGAATGTCGTGTAACCATAAATGGACAAGATGCAGACAAAGGTAACCGTGTAAGACCGGGTGATATTGTAAAAGTTGATGGGGAACCGTTGAAAAAGAAAACAGCCGCAATTTACATTATGCTATACAAGCCAAAAGGGGTAACCTGCACTACCGATACAAAAGATAAAACCAACATAATTGATTACTTAAATTTTAAAACCCGCATTTTCCCAATAGGCAGGTTAGACAAGCTTTCTGAAGGATTGATTTTTCTTACCAATGACGGTGATATTGTAAATAAAATATTAAGGGCGGGCAATGGGCATGAGAAAGAATACATGGTGACTACCGATAAAAAATTTGACCATGAATTTATAAACGCCATGCGTAAAGGGGTCAGAATTATAAACACCACCACCAAACCTTGTTTTGTAAAGCAGGAAGGGGATATGCGTTTCCGTATTATACTTACACAGGGGCTTAATAGGCAGATACGCCGTATGTGTGAGGCTTTAGGTTATAGGGTTACCTCCCTTAAAAGGGTACGCATTATGAACTTTACCCTAAAAGGAATAGAACCCGGCAGGTGGCGATATTTTTCACCCGTTGAAATTAATATGCTTTCTGAATTGCTAAAGAATAGCAGCAAAACCGAAGGAGAAGATGGGATGGGGGAGTGAGGATTGGGGAAATGAAATAATGCAATATGTCGACAGTTTTAATTTTTAATTCAATGTTTCTTAGAATTTATAATTTTTCGCAAAATGATTTGATCTTAAATTTCCAACACTCAATTTCCTCCCCCCATCCCTTTAACTTACCTTTGCGTTTTAATCAATAGTAGCAATGAAGTATCAGGTGGGAGATGAGATTATAGTTGTACTTAGCAACGATGAGGGCAGGGTATTGGAGATTATCAATGACAAAATGGTTTTAATACAGGTGAAGGGAGTGAAGTTTCCGGCTTATATGGATCAGATTGATTTTCCTTATTTCAAGCGGTTTACAGAAAAGAAATTGTTTCCTGATAAGGTAAAAACCAAAACCTATGTGGACCAGGTGCCGAAAGAAAAACGGAGAGATGAGGTTAAGGTTGCGGATGGCATTTGGATCACCATGTTTCCAAAATTTGATACCGATGTTTTTGGAGATGATTTGGTAGATAAACTAAAAATTTACCTGATCAACAAAACCGAATATACTTATGAATTTACCTATACACTCAACTATCAGGGCAGAAATGATTTTGAAATTACGAGTGATATAGGCCCTTTCAAAGATTTCTACCTGAACGACCTCCCTTTTGAAAACCTTAACGACAGCCCCTCATTTGATTTTGTTTTTCGGTTGCTAAAGGCTGACAAAAAGAAGGCTGATTTTTGCGAAGCGCATTTTAAAATAAAAGCAAAACAAATGTTTCAAAAGATAGAAGAACTAAAGGAGAAAAACCTGCCTTCTATCAATCATCAGTTGTTGGAAAAATACCCTGACAGGCCACACGAAGCACCACCTGTATTGGATATGTCTAAACTATCAACAGCAGGTTTTAAAGTGTATGATGCAGGCAAAGCAAGACAATACCTTGACCCTGCAAGAAGTGTCATAGACCTTCACATAGAGAAACTGACAGATGATTATCAGTCCTTGAATTCTTTTGAAATGATTACACTTCAACTGAAAGAATTTGAAAAGTGGTATCATCTTGCAGTAGTTCACCGGGAGCCAACTTTAATCGTTATTCATGGTATTGGTAAGGGCAGGCTCAAAGAAGAGATACATGAAATACTAAAGACCAAGAAGGATGTAAAGTATTTTGTAAATCAATATGACCAACGTTTTGGTTACGGCGCTACAGAAATTGTATTTCAATATCAATAAACAATATTAACTACCAACTAGGCTATCGCCATTGTGCAAACAAGGGAGGAAAGTCCGGACAGCATAGGGCAGACCCACCGGTGAACAGCCGGCTTCAAACCCTAAGGGGCGTGAAAGAGACAGTGCCACAGAAAATAACTACCCTGCCAAAAGTGGGGAAAAGGTGAAAATGTAGGGTAAAAGCCTACGGTATAGACAGGTAACTGTGTATGCGGGTAAACCTTGGGTGCTGAAATGCCATGTAAAGGATTGGTCAGAGAGCGGTCCGTTCAATCCCGGGAAATCCGGGAACCATCCAGGGTAGGCAGCTACATCCCTTCAGTAATGTCGGGAGCAGATAAATGATAGCCACATTTGCCGCAAGGCAGGTGTACAGAATCCGGCTTATCGGTTGGTAGTTTTTTTTTGAAGAGAAATAAATTATTAAGAAGCCAACCCTCAATGGGTTAAACAAACCTCGAAAGGTGCAACCCTTTCAGGGTTGTTAATGCGAAATGGTATTTGCTACCACAGGTTGCACCTGTGGTTACGCATATGTAACCCCTTCGGGGTTTAAGAAA
>JAYTDC010000120.1:0-1918 GCA_043736115.1 Segetibacter sp.
CAGTAATAAAAATATTGTTATAATAGAATTCTCTTTAAACAAAGTAGTGCTTACATTGCCAAATGAAGACAAAGCCAATACTACTGTAAAGAACAAAGAACCCCTGTTTACGCCATATTTCTTACTTAAATGAAGCATATACAGAGGTTCTTAAAATTTTATAAGATTATCCCCGGGCCAACAACAATTGATTACAAAATCTATTAGCAGTTACTAAGGTTTTTTATCTTTCAAAGTAACATCTCTGATGGTATCTATTACAGCTATCTTACTTTTCATTAGCATACTCTTACATATGCTTTTCTCTTTTTCCGTTAAAGGTCGCAACGCATCTACTTCTTGTACAAATCCATCATTGTTTTTAAAAGAATATGCATTAAACCCAACAATACAATAATCCTTATCCGGAAATTTTCCGCCACCTATCTTGTATAACGAATTGAATTTTGGCTTCTTCAATAATATTACTTTTACATCTGCGGAATCCCTTCCATTTCTATTTCGGGGAACTACCCTTGAATAAAAACAATTGATGCTATTTATTACGGTATCCACAGGGGTAGAATATATAACTTCTTCAGATGATATTGAATCAGGATAAAGTTGACCGAATGGTTTTTGAAAAAGCTTACCAGTTTTTACAATTTTATTTTCAAGAGCAAAAGTGTCAAACTCAAAATATAGCCTGTTTTTATCGCCCAATAAATAAACACCTGTAGTATCATAATAAATTGATGATGTAACAGAATCAGATTCTCCGCGAAGTTCATTAATAACTTTTGTCGTTCTTTTAAATTCAAACAGATAATCTCCATACGATATTAAGCTATTGGAAGTTATAAAGCGTTTTACTGTATCAATGGTATACCAATTAGATTTATAGGAATAATAAATTTCATTTGAACCTTTGCACCCAAATAAAAACTGTATTGCTAAAATTGTAATTAGAATGATAATCGCTTTGCGCATAACGTTTTCGTTTATCTTGGATTAAAGATCAACGTATTGGGGTCTATCGTTTGAGTTACATCTAAAACCTTTGGGCAAAATGGGAGATTCAAAGGTATACTAGCCTGGTTCCTAATAGTACCATGAACTATTGAAGTGCCACGGGTATTTGATGTATTATTATCCAGGACCTGATCCAAAACGGAAGTTTGGGTCCAGGTAGTTGTAATATAAGAATTTGAACCCACAAAATAACTGGAAACGGTTTGATAATGAAAGAGATTATAGGTATGCACAAAGGCATTTAAGTTGATATCATAATATTTATCATGAAAATAACTATAATTTGTATTTGCTTTGATCTGCCAACTAGATACTTGACCTCCTGCCACCGTCCAAATATGGGTGCCACTGATAGGGTTCTGGCCTTCTGTAGATGTAGGCGCATCTGCTGTAACCTGTGAACCTGATTGCATTAATACATAATTATTAAACTCTTCTTCTTCCGGGGATACCATTGCAGGGTTACAATTTGGTGGCTCAATTGGCCCACCACCACCACCACCGCCACCGCCACCAGGAGGAGGAGGAGGGCAATTTTCTACTTCCCAGCATTCTACTATATACCATGCGCCACATTCATTTTCTATCATTCCGTCCCCATGAATTATCAATACACAATCCTGTTGCCACAAACACAGCGTGGTATAAGTACATTCTCCTAATGAACTGGTATTATCTCCTTTTGATGGCATATCTGATTTTTTATCCTTTACTCTTTTTCCAACTCTTACAGTTTTCCCATCAACCTGCATTTGAATTGATAAAATATTACCGGCCCAGTCTTTTGTAATAACCCTTCCGCAAAAATCTGATTTTCCGTTTACTCCCTTCATTTCGCCAATATCAAATTGTTTTCTCTGCAAATATTGCCAGTCAGGTATGTAGTCAATTTCCTTTACAACAATTT
>JAYTDC010000121.1:0-81402 GCA_043736115.1 Segetibacter sp.
TTCTTTTATTAAAACTATATATTAAACTTTTTGGTTTTTCGGGCAGTGATATTAATCATATCACTGCCTTTTTCTTTTCTGTTACTCCTCTTGCAATACCAATTCCGCTGTAATCAGATATAATATCTTCTAATGGTGCTACTTCTTTTTTTGCGTTGAATATTCCATAAGTCAGCAACACTTAGCGATTTACAAGACTTTATATTACCTAAATCTGCAATTGTTTCATTTGTAACTGCAGTTAGATTGATCATTTCTGTGTTCGTTAACCTGTTGAAAATGTTGAATGAAGTTTTCATGTGTTTAATTTTTAAAGTTTGATTTTGAACGATTTATTTTGAGTCGCTGCTTCTTATTTGCTTTGACAAGACAAAGATATCAATAAATTACAGTACTATGCATTAAATAGTAGTTGCCATTGTTTGGTAATTTGTCTTATTTAGTAGTATAAAATATTTCAAACCCCTTCCCAGTAAGCGTTTCAATAAACCCAACTAATAAATTATTTTTTTCAGGGAAAATGCTAAACGGTAAAATAAGAGGATGGAAAACAATAGACAAAGATAAATTGATTACAAAAGAGGTATATAAACCAGCAATAATTTTAATATTAGATAGAGAACAAAGCTCCAATCCCTTAACAAAAGGAATAATTTCAATTGAAGTTCTTCAGAATAATGATTTTAATAATGTAAGAGGTTATAAATATATTATCGCCTACCGCTTATTACAGCGTATCCCGGAATAGAAATGAGAATTTGTTTTTTGTAGAATTGAAACCCTGCTGAAATTTGCCATTCTTTGATTTGATTTAAACTCCAGGTGCCGGATGTGCTGCTTAGCGCAAAAAAAAGGTTACCTAATGCACTTAGCATATTTCCATTATAAACAATTTTGTCCTGACTTAGTACCTCCATTATTGTAAATACTCCACCGGGTTTTAATGCATTATAAACTTTTTGTGCAACCAATTTGTTTTCGGCATCTGTAAAATGATGAGCAACACTTGCCATTAACACATAATCGTATTGGTTAGTGCCAATATCATCTGTCAATACATTTCCTGCCCGGTGCTTTATTCTATTCAGCATGTTGTATTGTTCCAATATTGGGGCGGCTTTATTTACAGCACCGGGTAAATCTAATATTGTAGAGGTTAAAGAAACATATTTTTTGCAAAGCGCTACAGAGTACAATCCATGAGCACCGCCAATGTCCAACATAGTTTTGGCGTTTTTAGGAACAGGTAATTTACCTGCAGCTTCGGTGGATGTTGTTCTAGCAACTGCCTCCATAGCCTTTTGGTAATAAAACCATTCCTCCGTAGTAAAAGTTTCATGATACTGCAGGCCTTTTCCTGTTTGCAAAAATAGACCTGTATGATCTATCCATTTCACACAAACCCTGTTATCAAAAATCATAAGCCAAAATAGAGAGTTAGGACTGTCCTTGAGTAACCATTTCTTAGCCTGCTTTTGTAAAGTTATAGTTCCACCATTTTCTTTTATTAAACCCATAGTAGCTAATACTGATAATAAACCGTGTGTAGCTACAATATTAAGTTGACAAGTTTGGGCTATATGTTCAACGGTAACATTATTATAACCAATGGATTCAAGTACTCCTTTATCTACTGCCTCAAGCAAAAATTTACTTGCCATAAAACCAAAGTGGGACCATGCAAGAGGCGTGGGAACAAGTCCTAATTTGAGACCAACCCATTCTAAAATATTTTGAGCAACAGGTTGTAATTTCATAAGGACTACTTGTTTACCTGCCCTTCCTCGCTAACAAAACTCAATTGCTTAATTAATTCATAGGGCAGTTGGGGTAGTTTTTTTCTTTCTATTAAATAAGTTGACAACCCTGCAATATCTCTAAATACATAATGCTTGTTTAGTGCACCTTCTAAATAACCACTGCCAGATGTATTACCTGTACCTACCCGCATACCAATCATTCTTCTTACCATTATAAAATGCTTGTGACGCCAATTGCTCATTGCGTGGTCTATTTCTACAAGGGTATCTAAAATCTGATAACTTGTTTGAAACATTGGAAAGTCGCGATACAACATAATAAATAGTGCAGCTTTCATAGCTTTAGGTGACAAATCGCACCTTAACACTTTCAACTGATCTGCAGTTGCACCTTCAATAGATTTTTCAAAAAAAACATAGTCAAAATCTGGTAATTTATTCTTTTCCCTTTCCACCAAACCTTCAGCATACACTTGCCGATACTTACCCCAAAAAGGGTGCATTCCTTCCTCATTGGTATCGTTAACAAATGAAGTCCAATATTCATCGTTGAAAAAAGGCATTCTTTCGAGCCATCTATTAATTTGCTGTAAAAGTGTTAATTGATTTTCTACACTATTGATTGCCTCATAATCAGGCTTTGTAAAACCACCTTCATTTGTTCGTTTATAATAAGCTGCTTCGTGTCTTTTTTCAATTGTTAGCCCAAGACGGGCTTCAATTAATCTGAACTGTACACTTTGAAAGCCTGATGAAGGAGCAAGCAAATTTCTGAATTCCAAAAAATCAAGAGGAGTCATGGTGTCAAGTATTGTTACCTGCTGATTGAGCAACTCATTGATTTTTAATACTCTATTTAACCGGTGACGAACAAGATTGAGATCTTCTGAATTGTCATTGATTTTATCCTGATTAAAAACGCCCATTACATAATCCAGTTCAAACAATATCTGCTTAAACCATAACTCTGTAGCCTGATGAATAATAATAAATAACATTTCATCATGAGCAGGAGTATTTCCACTCTCAAAACTTTCAGGATTTTGGCTGTTGAGTATATTTTGAAGAGAAAGATAATCTTTATAGTACATCATTTTATTTTCCATACAATCGTTAATTTAAAAATGGCAAGATACAACCTTGATATTATCAAGCATTCTTGATTTTTTCAGAAAGGCTAAAAATTTATGGGGTATCAATACTAAATATCAAATGACATTAATTGGGCTTTGCGCAACAATTATGTATTTCTTTATTTTTTACATCTGCCTTTGGACTAACATAAGGTATGCCAAGCCCAAGACCACGTAATATAAGCAGACAAGCCATAAGCATCATCATATATGGGTAAGCTTTCCTAATGTTTTGTCGAATACCAATACCAATGTAATTACCAAAAAATGCAATGCTCCACATTATTGGCAAAGTACCCAATCCAAAAAAAGCCATAAATAAAACACCCTTTAAAACATCTCCTGTAGCCAATGAACCCGCAGCAGCTATGTAAACTAATCCGCAGGGCAATAGTCCGTTCAGTAGTCCGATAGCAAATAATGAAGACTGATTTTTTTGAAAGAAAAGTTTACCTAATGTGCTTCTTATATTTTCAAAAAAAACTAATACTCCTTTTTTATTACTAAATGATGTAAGCCTTTTAGGAAGAATTACAAAGAAAATAATCAGGATGCCCATAATAATACTCAACCACTGCTGTAACCCAAACAGCGATACACTTTTGCCAATTATACCGAAGACTAATCCAAAAACTGAATAGGTAACAATACGTCCTGCATTGTATAATAATGCACCGAAGAATTTTGACCAATAACTGTTATTGACAATAGGTAATGACAAAGCCAAAGGACCACACATACCAACACAATGAAAACTACCTAAAAGCCCCATTGCAAAAGCAGCAAAAAATAAATGAACCATACTACTTTAATTATGGAGTTGTAGTTGCCTGCGTTTATTCATATGCAAAAAGAAAAGACCGCTTGCAATTAGAAAAGGAATACTAAACATAAATGCCACCTTGTAGTCACCGGCATTACCAAAATAAACAAACAAAATAATGGCCCCAATTGCAATAATCAGCGTACCGTAAAATTCTTTGAAATAAGTTAATGAATAACCTGCAACCGGAATTAAAACCAAGGGGAGAATTGTTTTTACTTCGTAAGCCCTGCTAGGGATAACACCGGGTAATGATTGCCCCAATAGAAGAAAAATAAAATAGCCGCTTACCAACAATCCAATTGTTTGTGCCAGTATTTTGTATGGCCTAACGTGATGTTCGGGTTTTTTGTGGTGACTCATAAAAAAAGTTTTTTTTCTAAATAATAATTAATGCCATTTGCCTGCCAGCTTAAATGTAGCTCATATTGTCCATGGCTTTTTTCGCGCAATTGAATAACTACAGGAACATCTTTAATATCAAAAGGATGTTTTATATCTTTATCTTCATCGCTTGGACAATATAATACTGCATCGCCGATAATATTTATGCCGATAAAATCTTTGGGGAAATGAACCGTAATTTGATTGTTTACAACGTCGCAGATTATTGGTTCTGATAAGGCATTAACCCTTGCCAATTCATCTATTTTCTGCTGGTATTTCAACTCTTTAGCATAGTAATCTGTAGTTACCAGATCCATTTTTTGTGTAGAAGACTTAAAAACAAGAAATAAAATTCCTGCTACAAAAAGTGCATACCCAACAAGTATTTTATAACCCCAGTTCATACTTTAAAAATTTTATCAATTATAAATTTCAGGTCCAATAAAATTAGCTGTTATTGTTTTAATCTTTTTTGTTGTACCATCTTTGGGGTTGGTTTCATACATACCAATTTGAACCGGTGTTTTCCATCCTTTTACATCAGCCCTGTTTAACTTGACAAAAAACTGCAGATGCGAATAATCTTCTTTCTTTACAACCTGACTACTGCTTCCTACCAATTGTATTTCACCTTTAATATTTTCGAGTTTCAAGGTAAAAGGTATGTCTTTATGCGTTTTGTTAGCCAACTTAAGATTGTAAAGGTTGCTAATACGGCCATCAGGCAGTGAAGTATAGGTCATTCCTGCTGTACGCATTAACCTTGCATCCAAATCTGTACGGCTTACCAAAAGAAAAACAAGCAGAGTAAGCAACAAAACAAGAACTGCAGAATAGGCTTTAATACGTTTTGTAAATTTTAATTGTACACCATTGGTAATACTGTTTTCTGACGCATACCTGATTAAACCTTCAGGCTTATGTACACTTACCATTATAGCATCGCAGGCATCTATACATGCTGTGCAGTTGACACACTCCAACTGTGTACCATTCCTGATATCTATACCTGTTGGGCAAACTCTGACACATGCATAGCAATCTATACAATCACCTTCGGGTGCTGTTAACTGAAAGCTTGCAGGTTGTGCACTTTTACAAGAATCACCATCACCACAATTATCACACTTACTCTGTTGAGAAACTTTCTTTTTAAGTAAATGTCTAGGTTCGCCTCGTTTGCGGTCATAAGCAACTACAATTGAATTTTTATCAAGTAAAACACCTTGTAACCTTCCATAAGGACAAACAACAATGCATGCCTGCTCCCTAAACCACCAATACACAAAGAAAAAAACAGAAGTAAAAACAAGCAACGATATCAATGTAGCAATATGAGCTGTTGGCTCTTTGAGGTAGCCCAACAACTGATCCATACTGATAAGGTATGCAAGAAAAAAGTTTGCAATGATAAAAGACAGCCCAAAAAACAAAATGAACTTGATAGAACGCTTTCTTATTTTTTCAGCATTCCAAGGCATGGCTTTCAATTGCTTTTGTTTAGATGAATCACCATCTATCCAATACTCAATTTTTCTAAATACCATTTCCATAAAAATGGTTTGCGGACATGCCCATCCACAAAAAATACGACCAAATACAACTGTAAAAAGAATAACAAATACAACAAAAGTAAGCATAGCAATACCGAAGATGAAAAAGTCCTGCGGCCAAAAAACCATTCCAAAAATGATGAATTTACGCTCAATGATATTGAGCATCAGCAAAGGTTCATCATTCACTTTTATAAAAGGAATAGTAAAAAATACAATGAGGTAACCAATGCTAAACCATGTTCTTAAATTGTATAGTTTTCCTTTGGGTTTCTTTGGATTAATAAAATTCCTTTTGCCCTCTTTAGTAATAGTGGCAACAGTATCCCTATAACTCCCTATCTTATCTTCTATAGTTGCAGTAACCATAATTTATTGCACTTGTGTGTGCTAATTTTTTGAAAGACTCTTTGCTATAGTATCTGTTGTTGCATTTTTTATAGAATCTTTTCCTGTTTGTGTTGCGCCATCTTCAGTAAACAAATCGCCTTGTGGTGCTTTAGGATTTTGCGATTTAGTACCCCGCATTGTTTTAATATAACTAGCCAGATAACTCATTTCTTTAGGCGTGTAAACACTTAACCACGATTGCATTCCTTTGTCAGGGTAACCAACTTTAATACTTTTGTAAATATTATTTAAATCACCTTTGTGTATCCAATAATCATCAGTAAGGTTAGGACCGGCACCGCCACCTCCATCTACTCCATGACAAGCTACACATTTTGTTGAATATATATTTTTTGCAACAGTTATACCGGTAGCATCTGCCATTGGTACATTGTTTTCGTCTATCTTATCCTTGTTTTTTGATTCAAATATTTCGTTTTCAATTTTTGCCTGTTCCATTTCTACTAAATACTCTTCAGTTGGATTTTTACCACTACCAAAAACATGAAAATTGAATAGGTAAATTACACCTACTACAATAGTAATATAGAAGCCATACTTCCACCAGGGTGGCAGGGCGTTGTCTAATTCTTTGATACCATCATAGTCGTGATCCAGCATAATATCGGCTTCCTTTTCTACCGGTATTGCTTTTGTAAATATTCTTTTATCAAGTCTTGACCACCATATTTGAAATGTAGAGGATTTATCTTCTATAACAGCCTTAACCTTTGCCGGAGAAAGCTCATTATTTATTCTATTGATTGAAAGTGTTAGAAATAGAATTGCAACAATTTCTGCAACAATAACAGATACGAACATGTAAAATGAATAAGCCGAAAGGCCACCATAATTTGGAGCTGATTCTACTACTTCTTTGGTTGTGGTATCTTGAGCAAATAAGGTCTGTGCAGCAAACATAAATATTATCACCAATATAGCAGTCGGAAGGTTATTGCTTTTTTTACTCTTCTCTACTAACTGACGGCTTAGTGCAATTAATACCTGTCCAAGCCCCCAAATAACAAATGC
The DNA here is from genome assembly GCA_043736115.1 of Segetibacter sp. Lineage (GTDB taxonomy): Bacteria > Bacteroidota > Bacteroidia > Chitinophagales > Chitinophagaceae > Segetibacter. Next base: position 7,079 of record JAYTDC010000121.1, read on the forward strand.
AAGTACCAATGTCATAATTATAAGCAAAACAGCCACTTGATTATTTTCTGACTTTCCAGAACCGGAAGCATTGCCATCCTGAGCCATTACAAGAGTAGCAGCAAACAATGCAACTACTAAAGCCAGGATTTTTTTCTTTATTAAATGAATAAAATTCATACAAGTATTTTTTTATAAGGTTGGAGTAGTTAATTCATCTTTATCAAAGGGAATATTAGACAATTCTGTTACCCTGTCTTTACCCATTTTTTTTACTAATACTAGTAATACCACAAAAAAGATAAAGAAAATGGAAAGTGATATCATTGGGTATATGCTGGCATTGGGTATTGTTTCAGTGTATTGTTTTATGAATTTATACATAGTTTATTTATTAATGGTGGCAGTTTTATTTTTACTGATATCAGTTCCCATACGTTGCATATATGCAATCATTGCAATTACTTCTTTCCTAGGAGATATTCTTATACTGTCAGATATTAAATTGTCGGAGATTCTTTTGGCCTGAATCTGCATATCTGCTACAGCACGATATTCATAACCCTGATCGTAAGGAACTCCAAGTGTGCGCATTGCTCTTATTTTAGCTGCTGTATTAGATGTATCCAAATCATTCTCTAACATAAATGCATAGGCAGGCATAATAGACCCTTCACTCATAGAAGATGGTTCGCGGAAGTGGCGAAAGTGCCAACCATCACTCTTTTTTAAATTGCCTGTACCTTCACGAGCAAGATCCGGACCGGTACGTTTACTACCCCACTGAAATGGGTGGTCATAAACGAATTCACCTGCTTTGGAGTACTCGCCATATCGTTCTGTTTCGCTGCGGAAAGGACGTATCATTTGTGAGTGGCAGTTATAGCATCCCTCTCTTATATATAAATCGCGGCCCTCCAATTCAAGAGGAGTATAAGGTTTTACACTGCTTATGCTAGGTACATTGGATTCAATAAGAAATGTTGGTATTAGTTCTATAGCCCCGCCAATTAATATTACTATCAAACTAGCAACCATCAATTGAACAGGTTTTCTTTCAATCCAACGGTGCCAATGTTCACCTGTATGTGGTACATAAACTTTTTCAAGCGGTGCTGCTTCTGCAGGTTCATTTGCCACAAGGCTTCCGGCTTTTACAGTTTTAACTATATTATACACCATTATTAAAACACCAACCAAATACATTGTTCCTCCCAATGAACGCATAGCATAGAACGGCTTCATGTAAGTAACTGTTTCAAGAAAAGTATATTTTAACTGACCTGCTTCAGTAAATTGTTTCCACATAGAACTTTGGGTAAAGCCTGCCCAATACATTGGTATGGCATAAAATAAAATCCCCAAAGTACCTAACCAGAAATGACTATTGGCCAGCTTTTTTGAATACAATTCTGTTTTATAAATCCTTGGAATAATCCAATACAAAACTCCAAAGGTGAGCATACCATTCCAACCTAATGCACCTACGTGTACGTGAGCAACTATCCAATCTGTATAGTGCGCTATTGCACTTACACTTTTTAAAGAAAGCATAGGACCCTCAAAAGTTGCCATGCCATAAGCGGTTACAGCAACCACCATAAATTTTAGAATAACATCATCCCTTACCCTATCCCATGCACCTCTAAGCGTAAGCAAACCATTAATCATTCCACCCCAACTTGGAAAGATGAGCATGAAAGAAAATACAACACCTAAAGATTGTGCCCAGTTAGGTAAAGCTGTATATAGCAAATGGTGAGGGCCTGCCCAGATGTACAAAAATATTAACGCCCAAAAGTGAATAATTGAAAGACGGTAAGAATAAACAGGACGGTTAGCAGCTTTTGGCAAAAAGTAATACATTAAGCCAAGGTAAGGTGTAGTTAAAAAGAATGCCACTGCATTATGACCATACCACCACTGAACCAATGCATCCTGTACACCACTATACCAACTATAGCTTTTAAGCCAGGTATAAGGCAACTCCCCACTCCGCACTAAATGCAAGACGGCTACAGTTACAAATGTTGCTATGTAAAACCATATGGCAACATACAAATGCTTTTCTCTTCTCTTTATGATGGTGCCAAACATATTCCATCCAAAAATCACCCAAATAACAGTGATTGCAATATCTATAGGCCAAATAAGTTCTGCATACTCTGCACCTTGTGTCAGGCCTATAGGCAATGTAATAGCTGCTGCTACAATGATTAATTGCCAACCCCAGAAGTGGATGTTACTAAGCTTGTCACTAAACATTCTGGCCTTACAAAGCCTTTGCAATGAATAATAAACTCCCATAAAAATTCCATTACCTACAAAGGCAAAAATTACAGCATTGGTATGCAAGGGACGAAGCCTTCCAAAAGATCCATACTGTGTAATATTTAATATCGGGAATACAAGTTGCAGGGCAACTATAAGACCTACCAACATACCTACTGCACCCCATAAAATAGTTGCAAAGGCAAAGTTTTTTACTATTCGATTGTCGTAATTAAATTTTTCTACCTGCATATTAATTGTTCTGATTTTCGGTGTTAGTAATAGGGTTATTGGTTATTATTTTTATATTTTTTACAGGCTTCTTAGGTATGGTTATAGTATCATCAAAAAGTATCCGTACTGAGGGGGTATAATCGTCATCATACTGACCATTTTTTACACTCCATAAAAAGGCTACCAAGAAACTACCGGCGATTAAGATACTGAAGCCGATAAGGAGAAATAATGCACTCAAGTGATTGGTTTTAATTGGGCTCAAAAGTATAATTGAGCAGGTTTCATTAAATTGAGCATTGTCAAAAAAAAACATGACTTTAATCAGTATTCTTTACAAATCTTTCATTCTTGCACTATAAGAAGATAACAAAGTAGCAAGGCTTACAATAGTTATACTACTCACAGGCATTAAAATAGCTGCTACCATAGGTGACAACTTAGCCTGCACAGCAAAAGACAATCCCAAAATATTATAAATAATTGAAATAATAAAAATGATGGTGACTATACTTTTACCTGATTTTGCATAGGCCAAAAACTTATGTAATTTTTGAACTTTTTCACTGTCTAAAATAGCATCGCAAGCTGGTGAAAAACGGGCAGTATTATCGCTTACAGCTATACCAACATTACTCTGCATGAGTGCACCTGCATCATTAAGTCCATCACCCAGCATCAAAACATTTTTTTGTTGTTGCTGAAGAGATTGTATAAAATCAAGTTTCTGCTGTGGTGATTGGTTAAAAAGTACTGATGTATTTTGTCCAAATAATCTTTCAAGATTTTTCTTTTCAGAATCATTGTCACCGGATAAAAGGTTTAATGAAAAGTTCATATGCTGTAATGATTTCACAACTTCACTTAACCCCTTTCTATATTGGTTGCTAATTTTGAACCGTCCTAAATGAACATTATTTCTCATGATGTGCACATGAGTGCCATTGTCATAAGTAATTTTTCTTTTAGCGAATTGATTTACAAATTCAGATGATCCCATTTTTATTTCCATCCCGTCAACAGTTGCTTCAAGCCCCCTGCCTGAGTATTCCTTAAAATTTTCTAAAACCATTGGAGTATCGTTTTGATTTCCAATTGAAGCTCCAATAATCTTACTTAAAGGATGAGATGATTGATGTGCTACACTACGGATTACATCTGACTCTGCCTGGGTTAGCGGAGTTCCTTCATAACTTACCTGCGATTCGTGTGTTTGAGTTAGTGTACCGGTTTTATCAAAAACAATTGTATCCACTTTTGCCATTGATTCTATAACGCCTGCATTTTTAAGGTACAATTTATTTTTACCATAAATGCGAAGCATATTTCCATAAGTAAATGTTGCGGCAAGCAGCAACGAACAAGGACAGGCCACTATTAAAACAGAAGAAACTGCAGGCAAAATTTTAGAAGTATCATTGATCCACCAAAAAATAAGGGTGCTAATTGCTACCATAAAAAGTGCAAACGTAAAATAACGGCTCCAGGGATGAATGAAAGATTTTTCTGCATTTTTTTTGTTATGGAAAGTATCGTTGTTCCACAATTGAGTAATGTAGCTCTGCGATGGTTCTTTTATAATCTCTAACATTATTGCACTGCCACATTGTTTTCCACCCGCAAAAATCAATTCGCCTTTTGCTTTTGTTACAGGTGCATTTTCACCACTAACAAAACTATAGTCAATGCTTGCATTGCCATTAATCAAAATACTATCTGCAGGAACCATTTCTTCATTGCGCAGCAATATGCGATTCCCTATCTGAAGTTGCGTTACCGGAATATTTTTTTCACTACCATCTTGTAAAACAGTAACTCCTAAAGGAAAATATGAACGGTAATCTCTATCAAAAGAAAAGGAATCGTAGGTTTTATTTTGAAACCAACGTCCTATAAGCATAAAAAATACAATACCTGTAGCAGAGTCAAGATAACCTGCTCCACTACCATCAAATATTTCAAAATAACTTCTGCCAAATGTTACCAAAATAGCCAAAGCAATTGGGGCATCAATGTTTATATAATTTTGTCGTAACCCCTTCCAGGCAGAACTAAAAAATCCCGAAGCACTATAAAAAAGCACAGGGAGAGACAACCCAAGAATAATCCATGTAAAAGTTTCTTTTAATCCTTCTACTCCTACATTTCCCCCTGAAAAATATTCAGGAAAACTCAACATCATAATATTGCTGAAGCAAAATCCTGCAACACCTATTTTATATATTTGTTGTCTATTGTGTGTAACAGGTTTTTTATCATTAGCATCCTGTAAACTTATAGCAGGTTCGTATCCCACAAAAGACAGCAACTCCACAACCTGCCGCAAAGTGATTGATTTTGGGTTGTAGCTAATGAAAACTTCCTTTTTTTGAAAGTTGGATTGCGAGGTAATAATGCCTTCATTTATCCGGTGAAGATTTTCAAGCAGAAAAATACAAGATGAGCAATGAATTTGGGGTAGTTGAAAAACTACATTAACCCGTGTGCCACTATTAAACTGTGTCAGTTTATTTACCATAGATTCTTCATCAAGGTAAGCAAACCTATCGGATACAAACGTACCTTTTGCCTTAATGCCGGGAGTACTATCAAGATTGTAATAATTACAAAGGTTGTTTTCGTTCAGCAACTTGTATACCTGTTCGCAACCATTGCAACAAAATGATTTTTCTTCTATTGTAATTGAATTATCCTGACATTCATCACCACAATGATAACAAGAGGGTTTACCAATTGATTGATTAGTCGGAGGTGAGGATTTTGGAGTAGTAGGATTACCGGTTAATATCATAATTGGCCGCAAAGTAGAACCCTTTACAACTATTGCGAATGAGGTATGTTATGAGAAAAGATGACTTTAGTCATGTTTTGAACAACACCCAACCAAGACTACAGGTTAAAATACAAATGAATAAAAGAAATGAACATTTTTTTCATTTTTGGCGAATAATAAATTTAACAACATATCCATTTATTTTAGTCAAACTATTTGATATTACATTCGCTAATAATCCTATTTTTAAGCCTTGAAAAAAATCCTTCTTTTCTGTTTGCTACTTAGCTATTCTGCAAGGCTTTTTGCACAAGGAAATCCTGCTGCCCGATATGAAATTGATGCCAAACGAATAGGTGTAAATCCTCTTGACAAAGACGCACTTCCACGAAGCCGGGAATTCATTAGGCTTGATAGCACCTACTATGTTGGCTATCTCTACGAAGGCATTTATAAATACGATAAAAGCAGTGATATAATTGGATTTAAAAATGCAATAGGACCTTTGCGAAAAGCTTTTACACTTTTTAGCAATGACTACGGCAGCCTTATGAAAACCATATTCATTTCTCCAGTTTTATACATACAAAACACTAATAAATATGTAGATTTTCTACAAATGGCAAATACACTCAAGGAATGTTATGATAATACCGAACAGCCCGATAGTGTTATGTGGGTTTTAGAACAGGTAGCAACTTTCGATTTTCCAAAAGATCATTTAGGAATTAATACTACCAAAGCATGGACATATCATCGCAATCGTTTTTTCACTAAAAATAAATATTCGTTTCTTAAAAATAGTGTAGAGGAAAATGAGCAGACAGCATTTTCCTATTGTTATACAGCCCTGGGCAAAATAGAAAAAAACAGAATAAAAAATGATCTGTGGTTTGGACCTACGCAGGCTGAAACGGACAAGCTTAGTGTATATCATTATCTCGCTTTGTTACATGCATACGTCAAAAACTATGACAGTAGCGAGTACTACTACCAACGTATGGTTGATGGCGGCAATTTATCCTGGAATAATTACGGCAGCCTAAAACTTGAGTTAGGTGAATTAAGTACCGCAGCTCAATTTTATGAGCGTGACAAATTAAGGTATGGTCAGAAGGTTTTAAAAGAACCATTTTACTATTTACCTATGCTAAATGTGCTGGCCGGTAAAACAAATGAAGCAATGACACTCTGCAAAGAAGCTATTGCAGAAAATGGATCATCACCCGGTTTTGGTTGGTACAATCTTGCATTGGGGCGCAGTTACCTATACAATGGTCAGTTGGATAGTGCTGAATATGTTATACAAAAAGCAGCTGATTTTAAAGAAATACATATAGGCACTACGCTTACCCAAAGTCAATATGATTTTACGGTTAACCTGCTTAAACTACAGTTAATTGTAAGAAAGATTGCTTTACATAAATTTGAAAATAAAGGTTGGTGGTACTCCCCTACTACATTGTATAATATAGCTGCATTAAAAATAAAGAAGAGCCTGTTGCAATTTATTCTTGTTAATGAAATGGCCGCCAATCCTGAACGAAACCGAACGGTGTACGATTTGTTTTGTGGGGAAAGCACCACTACTTTTGATGAAGCTTTTTATCTGATCAAAGACTTTACACCTGCTTTTTTTATCAAGAAATATGACATTTATCAAAAGACAGATAAACGTAAAAACATACAACGCTATTTCCAATTAGTTGAAAATAATATGCAGTGGCAAAATGGCGATGAAGATGAAGCATACAAGGGGTACAAACAATTAATTAAAGAAGTTTCATTAGATACTTCTGCCGAAAAATTATTCCTTGCCCGATTATATGAGGGTCTTGCTAAAGGAAGTGACGAAAGCGATAACGGATCTGACTATAATTTTTATGCAAATACCTTGTATGAATGTTACCCACAACTGATACCATACAGCTGTATAAAATCAAAAATAAAACTGAATACCACAGGGGCTGATGATGAAACCATAGCCGCAGTTATAATGGAATTGAAAAAGACAAACGTAGAGTGGGTAAATGATGCAGACGGTAACACATTAGTTGCCGACCTGGACTTTAAGAAAATAGGTGAAAAATATCAGGTAAATCTGACCGTAAAAAGCGGTACCAATAAAACGGTAGTAAACAACGAAAAAATCATTTTCAAAAAAGCAGAAGGTGCAGGTAAAGAAATAGCCTTACGCATGTTTGGCAAAGGGGGTGGATTGGTGTTTGAGGTGGGGGGATAGGCAAAAATCTTATTAGATACTCTCCAAAACAAAAACAGTTATTTCGGGCCTTACATTAAATCTTAGTTGTATCATATGCCCCAAAGCCCTGTTGATGTACAATGTCCTGTTATTTGCTAATTCTATTTTACCCGCAGAGTATCTTTTGTTTTTAACAGGTAATACAGGCGGGTCAAGAAAAGGTGGTTTGCACTGACCACCGTGGGTGTGGCCGGCCAAAATCCAACCCTGATATCCGTTCCAAACATCCAAATCACATACATCAGGGTTGTGACAGAGTACAATGTTTGCTTTGGAACGATCGTAGTTGTTCATTACTTTATAAGGTAAAAAGTTTAGCCCCCAATAATCGTCAAGTCCAATAATATTAAGTCCTTCAAGCTCCGTTTGTTCGTTTCTCAACAATGTAATACCGTTATCTGTAAGCATAGTTGTTATATCATCTGCTACAGATTGTTGAGCCCAGTTTTTTCCATAATCGTGGTTGCCGAGAATGCCCAATGTACCAAGCTTTCCCTTAACTGCATTTGACAAAACCTCTTGCAATTCATTGTGTAGAATATTGTCTTTATAAAGAGTGATATAATCTCCTGTATAAACGACAAAATCAGGTTGATGTAATTTGGCTTTATTGAAAGAGTTTACCAGATATTTGTAGTCAAAACGTTTACCAACATGTATATCGCTGATTTGCATCAGGGTTTTTCCATTTAGAGATTTTGGTAAATTTTCAACCGGAAGTTTTAGCTTTACAAACTCCAGACGAAAGGGTTCTATTTGCCATGCATACAACCCTCCTGTTGCACATACACCCAACATTCCCTTTATAAACGTACTCCTTTTCATTAGTGCAGGCTGATGGTTAATAACAGTACTTTGTAAATGTATCTGATTTATTAAATGAGTAAGCTATTCAATTTGTTAAGATAAAAACTACAGCATGAAAAGTCTGAATTCACAAATCAATTTCTGAATCGCTTACTTTAATCACTTTGCGCAGTATTCATTTCTGCTACCAATTTCTTAATCAGTACAATCTGCCCCAGGTGGTAATGGGTGTGTTCAATAATGCCATGAAGATTTCTATAGTAGTTCCCATATTTTCCCTCCATAAAGGTTTCCCAGAGTTTTGATTCGGCTAATTGTTCTATAAGTGCAGCAAAAGTTTCAGCATCTGCCCAGGTTTTGTTCAACAGTTTGTTCCAATCTTCATCAGACGAAATGGGTGGAAGGTCAAAACTAAATTTGTCATGTGCATAGAGCGGTTCACCATGTAATACTTTTATTACTACATCTACATAATAGTTGGTATGAAAAACCAAAGCTGCAATAGTATTAAAAGAGTGCACCTGTGTTGTGGCCTTCTTCCAATGCACATTTGCAAGAGTGTCTTTCATGTTTACTGATGTCCAATTGCCGCCAAAAAAGAGTTGGCGAAAATGGGTTGCGATTTGGTGGGGGATGGGCATGGGAGATTAGGTAGGAGTCGTCTTTAAAAAATTACTATAAATATATACCATACTTAATAATTCGTGTAATAAAATGAATCAAAGGTTTATTCCTAAAATTTATCTAAAAAATTTAAGTTATTCGAAGCTTAAAGATTTATTCTCGGGTGTGTAATAATCTCCAATTGTATATTGAGGAATATCCAAACTTTGATCAATCATTGATGTTGTGAAAATAATTTGAAATTGTGTTTGTGGGAAACCATTTGCAAGCTCAACAACATTTCTTTGGAAATTATGGCTTCGTTCTTCTCTCATTCCCTTGTCTTCTACATTATCGCACAATATAAATTTAGGATACCTCATAAAATCCAATTCGAGGGAAGCAAAGAAGATTCCAAAACGAATTGAATTTTTGAGAATCACTAAGGAACTTGCAGAAAAAACCTTTCGCTCATCAACTGCATAGGTATTTGAGTAAAAATCTGTTGTTATTCTTGTAGCATTAACAAAAGCTTCTTCATAATTCCCATCTCCTCTAAGCAATTTCAAAGAATAATATTGTATTTTTTCCAATGCAATACTCATTCTTTTCTTTTGAATTTCTTCTTTGAAATTAACTTCTGTAGTTAGTGTGTCAACTTTAATTTTTAAAGTTGTAACTCGCTTTTGAAGTTCTAAAAATGAATTTATTATTTTCTTTTGTTGAAGAAGATTATTTATTTCGCTTCTTAACTCACCTTTTCGAATTAGCAGTTCGTCATGTTTTCTATTACCTTTTGAGCTTACCCTTTCAATAAAAGAATTTAAATCTCTGCTTTCCAAACTCAAACGCTTTTTCAAAACCGTAATGTCATTCTCCAACTTATCCTCCTCGTTAACTTTTCTACTTAAAAGGTATTGAGATTCTTTTATTTGGTTTTGAATTTCCCTTAAAATTCTCAACACTCTTGCCTTATGCTCTTCCTTATTAATTTCTTGCTTGCATAGTTTACAAGTTGATTCACCTTCAATTGGTTCCAACTTAGAAAGGCAGGAAGGACAAAATGTAAGTTCTAGTTCTCCTAAAGTCTCTCGAGTATGCAAAGATTCCTCTAATGCTAATGCTTGTTTTTCTAATTCAGCAATAAAATCTTCCGAATCAATAATTTCAGCTTCAATTTTACTAATTGTATTTAATGCATTTTGAACTTCTTTTGAAGTAGCTTGGGTCTTAGCTTGTAAATCGCGAATTTGAGTAAATTCTTCCTTATTAGCTGTTGACGTTAAATCACGAGATTTTAAAGTTTGATCTATTTTCCATAGTGCGTCTTCAGATTCTTTTATTGCTTGTTCTACTCTATTAATATCGATGCTCTGCTGCGATGATTTATACACTTCATTAACAGCACGAAATTCTCTTTCTAAGTCATTTAATTCTTTGCGCTTATTTTTTAAATCTAGTTGCTGATTAAATAAAGCATTGTCATAAATACCTAGTAAAATATAACCCAACGCCTGTCTTATTAATGGAGAATCAAAATCAACAGTTTTGAGCAAGGTATTAAGCGGGCTAATTTGGTCTATGTATAAAACTCTAAGAACTTGATTTAAAGTCAGCGTTTCATTGTTGTCCGTTACTACTTCAGGAAAGTCCAGTGCTCTGAACATAAATTGTGTAAAACTTTCCTTTCTATCACCTTTTCTATAAGTATAAAACTCCCAACCTTCTGCTGCATGTTGCAAAGCATTATTAAGTGGCCCAAGAAAAATAAACATGGGCTGCATTAATTTATCTGCAATATCTCTCTTTAGTGTTAAGGTTTTGGAATTGATCTCCACCTCTACAAAAACAGTTTCGCAACTTCTTGCTTCTGGTAACCAATCAATGAAATCCCCACCCAAAGCATAATAAATAAAATTGGCAATTGTTGACTTTCCCGATCCATTTTCTCCTCGTAGTATGTTTATTTTATGAGGAAATATTTGATCATAAACAACTTTGCCTCTACGGAATATGGCTAGTCTATTGACTTGTAAATAGGTCATACCTGTATTCGATTAATTCTGTTCTTTTTTTAAGTTCGTGTAAATTCATTTCGAATAAATAACCTTTTATAAATGCCATGATATTGACATCAATTGTAGAAGTATTTAAGGACGTTTCAAGTACCTTTTTTGCAACTTCAAAGTTCACCAATTTAATTAAACTATTCTTGTAACTTTCTAAATCCAAAATGCCAAAAGTTAAAAGGCATTGTAAAGAAGTCTCAAAATATTTTCCTAGTTGTATAAACAATCTCTTACGATTGGGTATAGAATTATAGCGGTTATCTTTATATAAATTCCGGTAGCTTGTGGAGCCTACCGGCATTTTCATATTCTCAAGGTCATTAGGAAATAGTATGATGAAATCAATAATCCTCAACTTATCTTTTTCTAAAGATTTTGTCTCAGCTTCGTTCAGTACTCGTAAAGTACGAAATGCTGTATGGTAGATGTCAAAGCCTTGATGATAGGTAAGCATTTATATCCACTTTAGATGGCAATTGCCTGTTAAATAATAAATCATTCCATTTATATCGTCAGCATATAACCCTAATACATTTTCCTCACCTCCAATTAATTCTTCAATTGGTTCAATGACTTTTTCAACTAGTAATTCTTTAATTTCTTTTTTTGGTAAGTGACTTCTAATTCCGTCAACTATAAATTGATTAAAAAGAACAATTACTTTAGCTAACAAGTATGCATGAATGTGTTGAGATGCTAATGAGAATCTGTTTTCCGATAAAATTTTGTAATAGCTTTCTTTAAATTGTAGAGCCCAATCAATATCATTTTGAAACCCACCGTCTATTAATTTAGTTGGCAAATCTGAAATAATAGGATCAATAACAGTAGAATAGTGTTCGAGTTTTTTTATGTACCCTAAAAATTGCGAACTTGCTCCAGCTTTTTTTTCCGCATGATATTGGGCAATAAGATTTTTCATCAGGCCTAATTTGTCCCGATGAATATGAGTAATTATATTGGTATCATTTCCCGATTGAATATTGGTTGACCCTTCTTGAGCAGTGATTTTTTGTTTAGGACTAATCATAAAAAAATTATTTCTCCAAGTTTGTATCTCGGCCAGACTGTATGTTGAATGAGTTATTTCCTGCCTTAATATGTTGCTTTATTTTTGGTGTGAAATCCTTATTCTTATTATTTTCTTTGGTTAAAAAAAATATAACAATACTTCCAAAAGCTGCTACAAGTGCAGCTAACGGTTCCCAATCTCGAGTTTTAATAAACCAAACTGACACAATTATTAAAACTATCAAGTTAGTAATTAACCATATTATTCTAGTTACAGACATATAAATTATTTAGAAATAGCTAAACTAAACAACATATTCGAATTAATCACTTTTGTTTTTCATTAAAAAAAATATTTCAAATAAAAATTATTTACACACCAACTTTTAACACTTCTCCACCCCCTCTGCCAATCTGACATTATCATTAATTCTGTACTTTTGCATTCTTAATTTTTGTAACTAATGGATTCTGTCTCTCTTACGGCAAATGTGCATGATGAACAACGGCAGGGTGAACCTTTTGCGCCTTTTGCAATAGAGCCAAATATTTATAAAAAGAAATTCTATATAGAAAGCTATGGCTGTGCTATGAATTTTGCCGATAGCGAAGTTGTTGCTTCTATTTTGCAAAATGAAGGCTATGGTGCTACCCGCAACTTTGAAGAAGCTGACCTTATTTTGGTTAACACTTGTTCTATTAGAGAAAAAGCTGAAGCAACTGTTCGTAAACGCCTTACAGAATTTAAAAAAGCAAAACAGGCTAAGCGAACTATGTTGGTGGGCATTTTGGGGTGTATGGCAGAACGCCTAAAAGGGAAATTGCTTGAAGAAGAAAAATTGGTTGATTTAGTTGTTGGTCCTGATGCCTACCGTACCCTTCCTGCACTCATCAGCGAAGCTGAAACCGGTCAAAAAGGGGTGAACGTATTGTTAAGCCGAGAGGAAACCTATGCAGACATTTCTCCTATACGCCTGGACAGTAACGGTGTTACAGCTTTTGTAAGCATAATGAGGGGTTGCAACAATATGTGCAGCTTTTGTGTAGTGCCATTTACCCGTGGCAGAGAACGAAGCCGCGACGCCTATAGTATCATTCAGGAATGTAACAACCTTATTGATAATGGTTACAAAGAAGTAACCCTTTTGGGTCAAAATGTTGACAGCTATTATTGGATGGATGAGCAAAAAGATACCATTATCACATTTGCCAAATTGTTAGAAATGGTGGCTTTAATTAGTCCTGAATTAAGAGTTCGGTTCAGCACATCGCACCCAAAAGATATTACAGATGAGGTACTTTTTACAATAGCCAAATACGATAACATTTGCAACAACATCCATCTGCCTGTGCAGAGTGGCAGTAGCCGTATTCTCCAATTGATGAACCGCACCTACACCCGTGAGTGGTATATGGGTAAGGTGGACAGAATAAGGGAAATAATTCCTGACTGCGGTATAACGGCCGATGTTATTGCGGGTTTTTGTACAGAAACTGATGAAGACCATAAGGATACATTGTCTCTAATGGAATACAGCAAGTATGATATGAGCTATATGTATTATTACAGCGAAAGACCGGGAACCCTTGCTGAACGTAGATTTGAAGATGACGTTCCATTGGAAACGAAAAAAAACAGGCTGTATGAAATAGTAGATATGCAGGGCAAACTATCTACTCAAAGTAATCTGAACGACCTTGGCAAGACTTTTAAAGTATTAATAGAAGGTAACAGTAAAAAAAGCGAAAACGATTGGTGTGGCCGCACCGAACAAAACAAATCAATTGTTTTTCCGAAAGGAAATTATGAATTAAAAAAAGGCGACTACGTAATGGTGAAAGTGAATGAATGTACAAGGGCAACTTTGTTGGGGGAAATAGTTATTTGAGTTTAGGGTTTAGGGTTTAGGGTTTAGGCGGTTAAGAGGTTTAAAAGGTTTAAGAGGTTCAAAAGGTTTAAATATGGTTTATTACTATTTTCCATAAAATATTTAATAGTCATAAACGACTTCAATGAAGTCTAACAATATAGATTGCTACATTTTAATGTTGGATAGATAGGTCAGAATAAACACTCAACATTAAACATTAAACACACCAACTAACATGGATTTACAAAGTATAAAAAACAGGTTTGGCATTATAGGAAACAGTCCGGCTTTGAATCATGCATTAAATGTAGCGGTACAGGTGGCTGCTACCGATTTAAGTGTATTGATTGTGGGTGAAAGTGGCGTAGGTAAAGAAGCTTTTTCGCATATCATTCATGCACTATCTGCACGTAAGCACAATCCTTTTATTGCCGTAAACTGCGGCGCTATTCCCGAAGGGACAATAGACTCCGAGTTATTTGGTCATGAAAAAGGCTCATTTACCGGGGCTGTTGATAGCCGAAAAGGTTATTTCGAAACAGTAAGCGGCGGTACCATTTTTCTGGATGAAATTGGTGAAATGCCCATAGGTACTCAAGCCCGTCTGTTGCGGGTTTTAGAAACGGGTGAGTTTATTCGTGTGGGTAGTAGCAAGGTTCAGAAAACAGATGTAAGGGTTATTGCTGCAACCAATCGCGAACTTTTAGATTTTACACAAACAGGCAAGTTTAGAGAAGACTTGTATTATCGTTTAAGCACTGTTCCAATCAGAGTTCCATCATTGCGTGACAGGCCTGAAGATATTTCTTTATTGTTTAGAAAATTTGTAATTGATTTTGCCGAAAGATATAAAACAACGCCTATTCAATTAGACGATGAGGCAAGGGTTTTGTTAAGCTCCTACCCTTTTAAAGGAAATGTTCGCGAACTTAAAAACCTTGCCGAGCAAATCTCTGTTTTAAGCAGGGAAAAACAGGTTTCAGCAAAACAATTGCGTCAGTTTATGCCTGAGGCCAATAATATAAACCGTTTGCCGGTATTGGCCCATAGTCATAATGGTTCTGGTACACAACATGAATTTGCCAACGAAAGAGAAATTCTCTACAAGTTATTCTTTGATATGAAGAAGGATGTAACTGAACTAAAGAAAATGTTCAGAGACATTTTACAAAACCCTTCTGCCACACATGAAGAAGCTGTTGCTTATGCCCGGGAATCTTTACTCAATGATTATGCCCCGGCCAATCATGATTATCCTGTACCAATGGTACAAAATGTACCTGTGCAGCCTGCCGTCATCAGCAATGCACCCCAATCTGTAGTATTTGATAGCATTCATCATCACGAAGAAGTTGAGGAATCTCTAAACATTATGGACAAGGAAAAAGAATTAATCATTAAAGCATTGAAAAAACATAAGAGTAAAAGAAAAGATGCAGCTACAGACCTTGGCATTAGCGAAAGAACTCTTTACCGAAAGCTGAAGGAATACGATATTGAGGAGTAATTGCTCAATAAATAGCTCAATATGAAAATGGCTCAATTGCTCGATACTTAATTGGAAAATTAGAAATTATTATGAGAGAATGGAAATATTTGAATGTTTGCTTTGTGGCGTTTTCCCTTATTGCTTTATTTTCATCTTGCGGTGTTTATTCATTCAAAGATGTAAGCATTCCACCTGAAGTTAAAACAGTGAAAATTGGTTTTATTGATAACCGTGCTAGATATATAAACCCACAACTTAGTCCACAACTTACTGACAGGTTACAACAAAAAATTGTAAACCAAACCCGCCTGACCCGGACCAACAACGATGATGCACACTATATTATCAGCGGATATATTTCAGACGACAATATTTCTACAGCAGGTATATCTAACCAACAAACAGCCACCAATAGATTAACAATAGCAGTTCATATTACTTTCAGGAATACCCTTACTGATAAAGAGCAGGAATTTGATCTTTCGCGTAATTTTGATTACGATGCAAATTTATCTCGTCAGCAGGCAGAACAAAGACTCAAAGAAGATGTGCTAAAAAATCTGACAGACGACATTTTTAACCGTATTTTTTCTAATTGGTAAGTAATAGTATTTTCACGTTATGAATAATTCTGCTATAAAAGCATTTAAACATTTTGCAGGCAACAGAAATTTGCAGGCTACTACACTTGGCAAGATTCAATTATTGGCAGCAGCGTACCCTTATTTTCCTGTTGCCCAATTTTTTTTGGCTAAGAAACTTAAAGAAGAGCAGGATGAAAATTATATTCCTCAATCACAAAAAGCTGTTTTGTATTTCTACAATACTTTTATGTTTGATCATTTGATTAATTCTGAAGTTTTTCAAAAATCAGGAATTGATGTTGGTGAGGAAACAATGGCAACTACAGGACAGCATGAAATATTTGGAGCAGAGGATGAACCGAATGAAGAAACATTTCGCGAAGCGGAAAATCTAAAGGGTGCTTCAATTGTTGACCAAATAGAAACAACAAAACAAACTTACCCCCAAACGGATAATAATGCTTCATCATCTGCTGAGGTTGAAGAAATTAGCGGGACATCCCATAATTCAGAAAAATTAAAAGAAGAAGAACCTGATGAACATGAAAGAATGTTCAGAAGTATAAAAGCTATGTTGGATGCAAGTAGCGAGGAGGCAGATGCAGATGTTGACAATACCGAGATTCCGATTGACCCATATTATACTGTAGACTATTTTGCTTCGCAGGGTATAAAATTAGATTTTGAAGTAAATCCACAAGACAAACTGGGACAAAACCTTAAAAAATTTACCCATTGGCTCAGACATATGAAAAAACTGGGACCTGAAGATGCTAAGGTAGAGTTAGATAATAATGTTACTGAAGCCGATGTTCAAAAACTGGCGGATACCTCTAACAGCGCCAAAGAAGTGGTTACAGAAGCAATGGCCTCCGTTCTGGGGAAACAAGGTAAAAAGGAAAAGGCCATAGAATTGTACACTAAATTAAGTTTTTTGAATCCCGATAAAAGCGCTTACTTTGCCGCTCAAATTGAAAAATTAAAAGGTTTATAAGATGACAATTTTATTTTTAATACTGATCGTATTGGCCTGTGTGGCACTTGGTTTTATTATTTTGGTTCAGAACCCAAAAGGCGGTGGTTTATCAGGTACCGTTGCGGGTATTAATAATCAGTTTATGGGTGTTAAACAAACCAATGATGTTCTTGAAAAAGGTACTTGGTTGTTTACAGGAATTATAGCATTACTGTGCATTTTTTCTACATTTTTCATGACCTCTAGCTCTAATAACAATAATATGTTAGATAAGGTAAACCCTAATACAACAACTGCTCCTGCTAAACAAGCTACTCCGCCACCTGTACAAACTACACAGCCAGTACAGCAAGCACAACCAATACAACAAACACAACCTGTAGAAATCCAACAAACCGAACCTGCACCGGCACAGACAACAACTCCATAAATTTTTATATATTATAAAAACAAAAACCCAATCGTTTGCAAACGATTGGGTTTTTGTTTTTTAGGAATGATTGCATTAACATATTGCATTTTAGCAATTAAAGAACTTTCCAAAATAGTATTGCATTCTTTTTTACTTTTACAACTATCCTTTATAAAAAAAATAAAGATATTCAAGCTTAAATATTTTTATTGTAAAGAAAACCAGAGTAAAAAAAGACCATTATTACTTTAAATAAAGTACCTATTATTTAAAATAAAAATCATTCATGAAAAAACTAATTTCAACAGTACTAATTATAGGGCTTGTAATAGCAGTTGTGTTTGGATGGTTAATTTTTGGTAGCAGTACCTCTTTTCCTGAAAATAAAAAATATTTATACATCTATACTGGCAAAGCCAACGAGCAGGAAGTAATGGACTATATAAAAGAAAATAAATTGCTGGACAATCCGGGTATGTTTAATTGGGTTGCAACAAGACTTGGCGTTTGGAAAAAACTAAAGCCGGGTAAATATGAAATAAAAAAGGATGAAAGTATTTTTAACATAGCCCGTATGCTGCGCAACAATCGCCAATCCCCGGTTAACCTGATTATAAATAAGTTGAGGACCAATGAGGATTTGGCAAAACTTCTTGCAAAAAACTTTGAAGCTGATTCTGCTAATGTAGCAGATTACATTAATAATTCAGATAGTTTAAGCAGCTTGGGTGTTACCTCTGCCACACTTATGACATTAGTTATTCCAAACACATACACCATGTTTTGGAATACCCCTCCGGGTAAAATATTCAAAAGATTGAAAAGTGAAAAAGAAGCATTCTGGGAAAAGAACGATCGAATTACTAAAGCTCATAATCTGGGTTTTTCATCGGATCAAGTTACTACTATAGCATCTATTGTAGAAGAAGAAACCAACAAGAACGATGAGAAGGGAAATGTGGCAAGTGTATATATCAATCGGTATAATAAAGGAATGGCTTTAGGTGCAGACCCAACCATAAAGTTTGCTATGAAAGATTTTGGGTTAAAACGCATTTATTTAAAATACCTTGATGTAGTATCACCATACAACACCTATCGAAATAAGGGACTTCCGCCCGGGCCTATTTGTACTCCTTACGGCAAGACCATAGATGCTGTACTAAATGCTCCAAAAACGGAATACCTATTTTTTGTAGCTAAAAGCGATTTTTCCGGTTACCACACCTTTAGTACCAATTATGCAGATCACCTGCAACATGCTAAGGAGTTTTCAAAAGCACAAGACGAACAAGCACTAATAAGGCAACAAAAAAGTAACCCATAATTTTGACAAAACTCGAACGCATATTTTATGCTTCTGCTCCGGTTAGGATGGTACGTAATAGTTCCAAACGCATCATATTGCCCGGCTTTAGCGGTGTGCCACTTTATGATGTTTATAGTTTTTTTGTTGGTGCAATAATAAAATCTTCGCTTAATACCAGGGCAAAATCAATATCATTCGATTTTGCAATGGCCATACCCGCTGTACTTATTTGCCTTTTTACGCTCATACCCTATTTGCCCGTATCCAAACAGTTTAGTGATGAATTGCTGCGTCTGACAAGGAGTATTACCCCCAATCAAACCACCTACAATGTGGTCAAGTCATTTTTGAATGATTTTCTTCATACTCCAAGAGTTGGTTTATTATCTTTTGGTTTTGTATTGGTAATATTTTATGCATCTAACGCTATGCTTAGCATTATACGCACATTTGATACAGCCATTTACAAACATCACCGAAAACCTAATTTTATAAGAAAAAGAATAAAAGCAATCAGGCTTACAATTATAATATTGGCATTGTTTGTTGCAACTGTTCTGCTGTCATTAGGACAAGGAATTGTTTTTAGTTACTTATTAAAAGCATTTAAACTCAAAAGCTCCAACACAATTATTTTATCTTCCATACGCTGGATTATTATTATTGCATTATTTTTTTACTCCATTTCATTTATATATCGGTATGCACCTTCGGTTAAAAAAAGATGGCCACTTATATCACCAGGCTCCATTCTTGCCACTACACTTATAATGGCAACTACATTTCTATTCTCTTATTGGGTAAACCATTTTAATAATTACAATAAAATCTATGGTTCACTTGGTACTATCATGATATTCATGTTGTTAATTTATCTCAACTCATTGATCATGTTAATTGGATTTGAACTAAATTTGAGTATTACCTATCTCAAATCCAACATAGATAAAAAGCCAAAAGAAACAATAAATAAACCGCAGATTTCCTGATTATAAATTCTTACTAAATTAGAAATATGAAAATTATCACCTCCTTACTCATCACATTATTAATAACTAAAGTAGTTTCAAGTCAAATTCCTGCTGTATTAACCATAGGATCAACTATACCCATGTCAGCTGTAAAAATGAAATCAGTAAATGGCAAACAGGTTGAAATAAAAGATGTTATAAAGAAAAATGGGGTATTAGTAATGTTCAGTTGCAATACTTGCCCCTATGTAGTTAAATATCAGGCACGCACTTTAGAAACAATCAAAGAAGCTGAAAAAAGAAATATAGGTGTTGTAATTGTTAACAGCAATGAGGAATACCGGGCCGATGCAGATTCTTATGATGCAATGAAGGTTTATGCAAAAAAACAGGGTTATACAGTACCGTATGTTTTAGATAGCAAATCAGCTTTGGCAGATGCTTTTGGTGCCACCCGTACACCGGAATGTTATCTATTTGATGCATCAGGTAAATTAATTTATCATGGGGCCATAGATGATAATGCTACTGCTACTCAAGTTGGGCGCAAACATCTATTTACTGCAATAGACGAAAGTCTTGCTGGTAAAGAAGTATCGGTTAAAGAAACAAGGTCTATAGGTTGCATGATAAAGAGAGCAGATTTATAGTCCGGATAA
Organism: Segetibacter sp.; assembly: GCA_043736115.1. Classification (GTDB taxonomy): domain Bacteria; phylum Bacteroidota; class Bacteroidia; order Chitinophagales; family Chitinophagaceae; genus Segetibacter. The sequence continues at coordinate 27,360 of JAYTDC010000121.1, forward strand.
ACCATTATTTATAAAAGCCACTTAATATAATTCAGTGGCTTTTTAATTTTAATGATAATTGAAAAACAAAAATCACAAAGCATTAATTTCTCAAAATAAATCAAATAGAAAAATACGCTTTTACCTTTTTATCCTTCGTTTCTTTGCATCAAATATTACAAAATGGAAAAGATGGATGTAATACTTCAATACTTTTCTGATTTTTCAGAAAAACAATTGCAGCAATTTGCTGCATTAGATGAATTGTATAAAGATTGGAATAGCAAAATCAATGTTGTATCACGTAAAGATATTGATAGCCTTTACCTTAAGCATATCCTTCATTCATTAGCCATTGCAGCATCTATTGATTTTCTTCCCGGATCAAAAATTATAGATATAGGAACAGGTGGAGGATTTCCCGGAATTCCATTAGCCATATTTTTTCCCGAAGTTGAGTTTCATTTAGTGGATAGTATTGCCAAGAAGCTTAAAGTAGTAAGCGAAGTTTCAAAGGCAATAGGACTGACAAATATTACCACAGAGCATACAAGGGTTGAAGAAATAAAAAACAGAAAATTTGATTTTGTAGTTTCCCGTGCTGTAGCACCCCTTAAAGATCTTTGGTATTGGTCTTATCCAATAATTAAAGGTGGCTATGAGCATGCATTGGCAAATGGGCTTATATGCCTCAAGGGTGGAGACCTTGCACAGGAAATAGCTGAAACCAATATAAAAATAAAACCCAATATTATTACTTTGGATCAGATTTTTAAAGAGGAATTTTTTAAAGAAAAGTATTTAATACATGTAAAGAAATAATATAAGCAGCAATACTCTTCTTATAATAATTTTTAAATCTGCAAACTTTAAAATAATGATGAATTTTTATTACGATCATTCAATAATGGAGATATCAAAAGCTTTGTTGAATATGCCAATAACCCAAACATTGCTCAATTTATGACAAACCAATTTCCCCATCCTTTCCTTTTAGAAAATGCAAAAGCCTTTATTGAATAAGCAACAAAGGATATTCCAATTCATATTTTTGCAATAGACATTAATGGCATAGCCTCAGGCGGTATAGGATTACATCCACAAGCGGATATACAATCAAAAAATGCAGAGTTGGGATATTCGCTTGCTGAACCCTTTTAGGATAAGGGAAATTATGACTAATGCAATAAAACAAATAGTGGATTATGGTTTCAATACTTTTGATATAAACCGAATATATGCCCGGCCATTTGGCACAAATAAAGGTTCACAAACAGCATTAGCAAAGGCAGGGTTTATATTGGAAGCCCATTTCAACAAAACAATTTTCAAAAATGGTGTAATAGATGATGAGTTAGTATATGCTATTAGAAAATAACACAAATTGGGAGTCCGATCTTCAATTAAATTTTAATCATCAAGCTCCACTTCAGAAAGAATTTTATAAGTCAACTTACGACCTTTAAATTTTCCTTTAAATATTACAGAAGCAACAACTGCAGCGTCAGAAGATGATATAGAATCATTTGTAGCATCCATTTCCACCATCCACATTTTAGTATCGGGAGTAGCTTTCAATACAACCATACGTTTATCGCTTTTTCTTGCTCCCACCGTAAGAGGTAGGTTGTCTATTGCAGAAAAATGTACCACATATTTACGTTTATCAATAATTGCACTGTCCCATATCGGTAAAGAATCATGTGCCATTTCTATATAAATAAAATGCTTATCCTCACCACTTTCCTGCTTTTGTACAAATGCATAAACCTTTTGTCTATAGGCAGTTTGAGCAGAAAGATGACTAAAAGAAACGGTAAACAAGAATAAAAGCAAGAATTTCATAATTTATATTTGATGAAGTAAAGTTAATCATACCTGTGTTGGTTGGGAAATAAATTATCAATTAGGTACAGAGAAGTTATTTTAAAAATCTACTTATAAAAAAAGGTGCCCTAAAAATTTAGGGCACCTTTTATAAGATATAGCAAATGATTACTTTGAAATAACCACGCTATTAGTTACTGTTGTTCCGTCAGGACAAACAACTCTCAATTCATAAACTCCTGCAGTTAAATTAGAAGGCAGTTTGGTAGTTCTTGAACCACTTCCTTCGTTATTGTTGCTGAAGATGAATCTGTGCATTATTTGACCAGATTTGTTGCTAAGTACTGCGCTGTATGAACCTTCGGGTAATTTATTAACCTGAATATTCAGAATACCATTAGATACCGGATTAGGGTATACTGCTATTGATCTTACTTTAATCAATTTGGTATTTACAACTTTAGAATAAGCAACACCACCGTCTTTTGCTATAGACTTAATACGATAGTAGTTTGTTCCTTCTACAGCTTTAGCATGTAGATAAATATAGCTTGCATCAGAATTGATAATTCCTTTAGCTGCTACAGAAGAAGCATTTAAGAAACGAACTCCATCAGCAGAATGCTCTACTTCATAAGATTTGATTCCATTTTCAGCAGACATTTTCCAGTTTACTTCTACATTCTCTGCTTTTGGTACTGCATTCACAGCAATAAATGAAACAGGAACAGAAGCCCTTGTAGTGAATACAAGTTTGAAACGATCTTTTGCAGCTGAAGCAGGATTAGAAGTTACCTTAAATTTATACACTGAATTAGCGGTAAAGCTCACCGGTGTAAGGGTACCCTCAAAGTTATCTTTCAAATAAGCCTCAACATCTGCATTTAGATTTTTTGGTACAAATTCTAAAGCGTATTGCAATTGCTTAAGGTTGTTTATGCTATACTGAATTTCATCTTCTTCATTAGCATTTGCTCTTGCATCTATCACAAGATCTTTACCTGAAACGGTTACTCCAAGATTTTCACCAAAGTTTGAAGCTTTTATTACATCATTAGCATCAAATCCTTTAGAGAAATTGTTATCAAATACAACTGAATTACCATCAGCCAACTCATTACCATTATTAGTAACAGCATATAAATTAGCTTTTAGCTGCTGAACAGTAACTGATGTACGTGTTACGTTTCTGCTACCAGAAATTTTAGCTGTTTCTGTTAACTGAATTGTACCACCGCCAGTTGAAGTTGTCAAAAATGCCTGACCACTTTCGATTCTTGTATAGCCAGGTGTATTACCATAACTACCACCTCCCGGAACTGGATCGTAACCATTTGTAGAACTAAATGTTTGATAAGCACCGGTATTAGAAGTACCTGCAACTTTTGGATCCCACAATTTAAATGATATAACATCAGGAGACTTTGTAAGCGCTAAGAAATCTATAGCAGATGCATATACATTACCAACTAAGACATTCTGTCCGGCAGGTAATGTGATAGCAGATTGAGATCCCTGATATAAAGATCCTTTTGTACGTAATGTTGTTGCGGTAGGATTAAATACACCACCTGCTACACCTGTAGATCTGTTACCTCTGATATATACAAAGTAACCTTTATTGGTTGCCATTGTATTACCAGTATTAGGTATTGGAGAGAAGCTGCCCGGATTTCCATTATTAAAGGATAGTAATGAATTACCGGAAGTAGCCTGATCGTAACCATTTCCACCAGATATACTAGTCAACAAAGTTCCAAAACCAGGATTTGGATCGGCTAAAGGTGCAGCACCTTCCTGCCATGCCTGATTAAAGGTTTGCGTACCTGAAACAGGTACTGATAACAATCTCCACGCTCTGAAAGCATTGCGATTAATATAACGCTCTACAGTTACAGAGGTACTATTGATTGCTCCACCTGTTGATATAGGACCTACACTTCCGGTACCGTTAATATCTGATTTAATAGTCAGAAGGTTAGTACCAGCTGTAAGAACATTACCTCCTACGCTTAATTCACCATAAACATTCAATGCAGTACCTAAAGTAAGTGATGAACCAGTACCACTTAGGGTTAAATTACCGATATTACCCGAAGTATTAAGCGTACCTAAGGCACCATTACCACTAAGTACAAGTTTAGATGAAGTAGTTCCTACAAAAGTACCTGCTCCAGCCAAAGGTCCTGCCACATTCAACGTGAATGTACTTAAACCAACTGTAGCCCCTGTACTTATTGTTAGATTTTTAGTAAACGATGCTGAATTTAATACAGGTGAAAAAGGAGTTCCACTTGGTATTGTTACATCTATAGAAGCTGTAGGTACCAAACCTGTACACCAATTGGCTGCATTATCCCAAAGACTAGAAACTGTACCTTTCCATTGGTTATCTGATGAAGAGAATTCATCAGCACCCATATCAGGTGCACCACTTCTTGTTGCACCGTCAATATCAGTTGTATATCCAGCTAAAAATATTCCCTTATTATCAATACCACAGTTACCTGTAGCAGTCATATGAATGTCAGTCGCTGAAGTAAACAATGGTAGAACATTTACAGAATTAGCGTTACCACCAAAACCAGTTACAACAGCTGCCAGTGTGGTACGTTGTGAACCGATAAATCCAAGTACACCTTGTGTTCCTGCTACAGCATAATCATTATAATTAATGTTTGTAAATGCAGAAGAAGGAGCATCAGAATAAACTGCATAAGTTCTGTGTGATGCGGAATTTGAATTTTGACGGTTTGAGTATAGTATGTTATTTCTCATATCTATACCAGTAACACCCGCAGCAAAGTAGGTAGCAGCAGAAGCTACTTCAGTTGCACTACCCGCATAAATTCCAGCAGCAAGGTTAACACTGTTATAATAGATTTTAACACCATCAGTAGTTCCTAAAACTCTGATTCCACTAACACCTTCTACACCAGGATTCAGGCTTCCTGCTCCTCTAATGTTTGAGATAGCATTATTTACAATTACTATATTGCTTGAAGCAAGATTAGTATTTATGTCAATTGCTCTTGCACCATAACTGCCTGTGCTGGAATATTGAATATCAGTAAAATAGTTTTTACTAATTACCGCATTTGATACATCTGAACCCAAAACAACACCTGTAGCACTACCCAGATCTGTTGTATTTATGTTCAGGAAGGTATTTCCAGAAATGGTCAAATTAGTTGCAAAATTTACACTAACACCTGTTCTGCTTAGTGAGTTTCCAGTAACAGCCTCACCAAATGTATTATTGGCTATAGTCCAGTTATTCAACAAACCTGTTGAGTTAGATGTTGCGAAAACGCCTATTGAAGCTAATCTGAATAAATTGTTTTCAATGGTTAAATAATCATTATCAGGTCCTTGTCCACCATTTTCATCGCCTGAATAAATACCATAGAAAGTATTTACCGTTACTGCATTAGCCCCTGTTCCTCTTGAAGCAGCTTGTAAAGTACAATTTTTAATAGTGTTATTGGTTGCACCTTCACCTGCGCCCAAACTTACAACAAAGAAGATATCAGAACCCGAAACACCACTTGTGCTTGCAACAGTAAGATTTCTGGTATTGGTTCCGTTATTAGAACCATCAAAGGCTACATAATCTGCACCATTGAATACCACTACATCTCCCGTTGCGCCGGTAATAGTCGAAGTAACCCCGGTAGCAGGTTTGATAGTTAATGTATTAGTAGCACTTGCATAAGCATTGGCTTCAATCTGCAAAGGCATAGTTTCACCTGTACCTGTAGAGTATGTTGTATTAAGCAAAGTAAATACAACCGGACCTGACAAACACTTGGTGTTATAGTCATTAATAGCTGCTGTAAGTGTTGTATAATTACCACCTGCGCCTACTGTATAAGTTCCAGGAGCCAAAGTAGTGCTTACACTAAATGAATCATATGATGGTGGATATGCTGTTATTGCATTAACATCACCTCCAAATCCACCTACAGGGCTTGTACCTAAGTTTATATTAGGTGAAACGTCTTGTGCTGCAACAAAATAGAATATTTTGTCACCTACTGTTACTCCACCAAGTGTAGTAGTATTAATGGTGAAAGTCCAGGTACCATCATTGATACTTCCACCAATCTGTGTACCAGATGCAGAGAAAAATGCACCATTATTTTTCTTGTAATAAATTCTTGCTTTAAATGTTGGATTGATAGATACACCCGTAAAATCCGTAAGATTAGCTGTTAATGTTACATTTCCGGTATTACAGGTAAATGGTAACGGTGTATATGTAATTACCGGTGCAGCATAGTCACCAGCCAATTCATAGGCACCAATAGAAGGGGTGGTTACACTCCTTGTAATATTAATCTGATCTTTTGTTACTCCAGCAACAGGGGTACCCGCTGCCAACATTGGAGAACCTGCTAAAGGACCCAAAACAATTGGAGTATTATACTTAGGATCTGCACTTATAGAGTTAGCATCCTGACCTGTTGCAGTTTGCCATGCAGCCAGATTGCTTCTTGCAGAAACCAGGAATCCAAGATTTGCTCCTGTTTTGTTATAATACAAATTTCTATTAATGGTACCTAACACCGTACCGGCTGCGGCAACATAAATAGCATACCGTGTATTGTTGGTCTGTGTAGTTGCAAATGCATTGTTTCTTAAATCAATGGCACCTGCTGCTGAAACACCTGTTGTAACAAAAAATGCTGCACTTACACCACCCGTTTGGTTAGTACCAAGATTTACAGAGTTATTGTATATTCTGTAACCACTACCAGAAACTACAGTCATACCATAACCGTTGTTTGTTTCTGTTGGAACGGTTCCTGAACCTACCGCAGAAACATCAGATATTGTATTATTTGCTATAAGCATGTTTGTAGAAACCCCAAATGCTCTAAGAGCAATACCTGCAGCACCTCCCGTAGTGCTTGTATTTTTAATGTTGGATACATTATTACCGGTAAGGATAAGATTAGAAACATTACTGTTTACCATTATACCCCAGGCAGCACCACCCGCCTGATTACCAACAACACCCAATACATTGTTATCAGTTATTTGCATACCTGACTGTCCCTGACTCCAGAAACCAGCAAAATATGTTTTTAATGTATTAACAGGAGATCCTATTACATTTCCTGAAATAACTGTATTTACATCCGGATTTGATGCAGAACCATTTAATAGAATACCGTAATTGGCTGCAAAAATCAAATTGTTGAGATAGGTATTGTTACTATTTGGTGAAAGTGCACCCGATCCCGGATCACCACCGCCATCAGATCCTCCTTGCACAATTGTATATTCTGTACCCAAATTAGACAAACCTCTAACAATACAGTTTTTAATAGTATTGTTGGTTGCTCCGTTAATAGAAGTTGGACTTGACACATGTATTACACAGTTGTCAGGTATATTTCCTAGGTCATAATCCTGACTGTAGTTAATAATGCTTAAACTTCTATCGGTACCTGCACCATTTAGTGATCCGTTTATGGTCACTTTATCTGCACCATTCAATTTGATTAGTGATGGTGTAGAAGGGATACCACTTATAATTCTTGGAGCACCGGTTGGCTGAATAGTTAAAGTATAAGTATTACCTCCATCTTCTGCAAATTGATTCAAACCAAAAACACCTGTTTCAGCAGTTAAGTCAGAAGTAATGTTTACAGTAACAGATGCCGTTAGTGCACCATTGTTTAATTTATCAAACAAACCATTTGCATTGGTCAATGAAGTAATAGTCTCAGCTGTTCCTACATTTATTACACCGGCATACGCTGTAACAATATTGTAAGAATTTAGTGTACCCCCAATAGGAAATGCAGGAGCACTAAGATTGACTGATGTAGGTATAGCAGCAAATGTGCCGGCATTGATGCCAACATTTGGAGTTGGAGTTGCCAAATCTTCTGCTACTACAAAATATTGAATGATTGTACCAACAGATACACCCGTACCACCGGATAATAATCCGTAATTGATAGCAAAGGCAAATGGAGAAACCGAACCATTGGCTTCATCATATTTCCAACCTGCAGTTCCTGAAGTATTATTATTGAAGGTATTTGCATCTGTTGAACGCTTAAAATATAAACGTGGTCTATTACCAACGGTTACATTTACACCACCAAGATCAGTTACTGTTGCAAAATTAGTTAGTGTTTCGCCACCTACAAGAGAGGTGTTATTTAATAAAGTATAAGAGATGGTAGGAGCAGTTATATCCAAAATAACCCCATCAAACTCATCTGCACCAATATCAGGTACTGTACCGCCACCATTTACAGAACCTGTAGGGCCGGGACGTACCTGATTATCTATATCACCTGTAAAGGTTAAGGTAACATTAGGAGTAATACTTGTAACCGTGGCATTGGCAATAGGTGTACCGGTAGATTCTATCTGATTACCCGTAACGCCCATATTAATATGTAAGTCACAAGGATCTACAAAAGTTACTGATACACCTGTCAGGCTTGAAGCATCACCACCGGTAAGTGTTCTCCATGTTGCCAAGGTATAATCTGTACCCGGATTAACGCCCCAACCACCCATAGCACTTGGGCTTGTTGAATTCAGTATGTTGAAGTTAGAAGCAGTAGTACTCCATCCGGTAGCACCTGATGCAGAAATATTACCTAAAGCATAATGTTTACCGGTACCACCATTTCTAATATTATTAATTAAGTTATTACGCAAATTGAAAGTTGTTCCACCGGCACTTGCTGCCGCACCAAAAGCAGTTGCTAAGGATGCAGTTCTTAATACCCCCCAGCTAGGTTGCGAACCTGAAGATGCTGTTCCAGCAATTTTAATAGTATTGAAATACATATTTACAATACCTCCAGAGTTTCCTGAACTGATCAGACCGCAAAACATGGTGTTTGTAGTTTGAGCGTTACCCAAAGAAACTATATTGTTAGACCAATAATAAGGACCACCTGAGGCACCATACCAAAAACCAGCTACTATAGGTGGTTGTGTAGTAGATGACTGTGTTGATGCATTACTTAGATTACAGATTTTATTTTTGGTTACATGCACAGAGACAGCATTGGAAGTTACAATACCTGCTACTGCCGCATAAACAGCATTGGTGTTTGTACAACTAATATCATGTATATCATTACCGGAGATAGTTACGAAATTAGAACCGGTGGCAAACATTACTATACCTGCTTCAGAACCTTGCGAACTGAAAGAAGGGGCTGTAGCACCTGCACCTGATATATTGTAGATTTGGTTGTTATTAATTGTAACAATGCCGTGTGCAGCAGCAGGAGAAACAACGATACCCCGTATGTTGGCACCGGTTGCACCTGTGGTAACAGAATACAAGGTAGAGTTTTGATTCATGTTGGCTACAATATTGTTGTTAACAGCAACACTGATATTTCCACCTGTAATAGTACCCTGTACATCTATACCTCTCAATAGTTGTGCACCAGAAACAGACAATTTAGGACTGTTGATGCTGTTGGGAGTAGCGGTACTACCAACTGTATTGTTAGTAATGTTGATGGCAGTAGCAGAACCGGCTGAAGCAATAATACCTTCGAAACCTAAAGCATGGGTTACATTAACTGCATCAAGTGTAAAAGATCCTATCTGATTATTACTTACATTATAAGTAGAAGCTGCAACAGTTCCTGTCATCCAAATACCAAAAGCCTGTAGTGCGGTATTGACAGCTGCTGCACTACCCCCCATAGTTATGGTGATTGATCCGTTTCCATTGGGTTGTCCTATTACATTTGGAGTTACTGTACCTACATTGAAACTACCGTTTTGAAGCACCATACCCGCAAAAACCGGGTTTGCATTTACATTGGTAGCAATATTGAAGTTTCTGATTAAATTATCCTGAATAGTTGAAGCAGGAGTACTAGCTGCAACAATAGCCATACCGAAGAAACGATACAAACCACTGCCTGCAACAGTCCATGTACCACCGGCACCTATATTGCTACCACCTATAAAATTACCAGTGATGGTATAATTACTACCTGCGGTGCTACTTGAATTGATAACAGTTTGTGTTTGGGTTGCAGTTGCAGTACTCGTTCTGGTTGTACTTTGAAAGAAGTTGTTTCCGGTAATAGTCCATTGTGTATTACCAACACCTAAATCTATACCACGTGAAGCAAGTGTGGCATGCCAAAAGTTGGCAATGTTGTTATCTATAAGTGAATTATTAGCATTTGGAAAAGCAGCAGTACCAATAGAGTTAATAGCTATTTGCGGAAACCCTGAACCGGCATCTCTGATATCGCAATTGCTAATAGTATTGTTACTGTTACCTGTAGTGGCAGCAGTACTAAACAAAATGACACCACTTGTAGTGGTACCTGTTGCAACAGTAACACCACCTCTAATACTACAGTAATTTAAGGTGTTAGCAACCGCATCATTAATAAAACGAATGGTATAACCCGTAGTTATATCACTGTTAAAAATAACAAGGTCACGAGTAGTACCTGAGGCATTTACCCGACCATCTATTGTAATGTTCTTAGTGCCGCTAAGGTTAATAATACCTGAAGCACTAGTACCACCAATTGACAATCCTGAAGCAGTGGGATAAACATTTACATTAAAAGTTCCTATTGATGCACTTGAAGGTGCGTTAATAGGAAATGCTGCCTCATTGACAGCATCATAGTTGGTTGTAAGTTGCAATACAATATTACCATTTAAGGTATTAGTTTGTATTGCAGCAAATGCATCCGTTAGTGACGTATAATCGTCTCCTAATCCTACATTACCAACTGTTTTTGTTCCGGATATCTGACTGAAACCAGCGGCGGAAATAAGAAATAATACAAGAGTTAATAACCACCTGCCTGTACCAGCTAATCCTGATTTGGATGCTAATAAGTTGGTTGATGGAAATAAACCTTGATTGGGGTTTACTACATTGTTACTGTTCATAGCTGTTTATTTGTTTTTGAAAGAGAGTCTAAATAATGTGAGGTAAGAATTTTAAAAATTAACTTTTAAGGAGTAGCAATTTAGTCAACCTGATAGGTAATGTTGCTTCATATTTATTCGATTAGGGTTAAGATTTATAATTTACTTGTAACAATTTTATTTGCCAGTACAGTGTAAAATGCCCGAAATGGAAATTATTACAAGTGTTAAAAATAGAAAAAAAATTTAGAAAACAAAATATTTTTAAAAAATATTACCAGATATTCCTTATATTATTCTGAATTATATGTACAAATGAAGTTTTTCAAAGTAACTCTGCTTTAAAACGAAACATTTATAATGAGGATTGGTTCAGGGAATTAGAAAAAAATGAAACCACTAAACCACGTAATTAATTTGATACTACTAAACACAGGTGTTTTAATAGTTACTATTATTTTATTTACCTGAATTTAAATAAATATTTGCCTTTATGTTGACCTTTACTTAAAGTAAAATATTGATAACCCCTAAAACTTTGATAAAATGTTTCCAAAATTTGGTTTATTGCTTCTCAACTTATTTATAACCGCTGTTATAATTGCACAAAATGTAAACCCATTACTAAAATACAATAATGCTCCCATTTCTTTTAATACTATTAGTGTTGAAAATATAAAAAATGCCGTAGAAATTACAATAAGGGAAACTGATGATAGACTTAGTAAACTCACTGATAGTTCTATCAAAAAACGTACAACAGGCAATACACTTATAGCTTTAGATAATATTGGCTACTTCCTTTCTGACCTTAGTATGAAACTTGGTTTACTTGCCTCAACTTCTATTGATGAAAATGCTCGTAATGTAGCAAATGAGGAAAGTGAGAAACTATCCAACTATTCTTCTTCGCTTTTCCTCAACGAAAAACTGTACAATGCTGTTAAACAATATGCTTCAACATCAGAAGCAAAAACCCTTTCACCCAACAGAAATAAATTTTTAAAAGAAGCAATAATTTCATTTGAGAAAAATGGAATGAAACTAGACAATAGTGGTAGAAAACAACTGCAGGAACTGAATGAAAAATTAATAAGTTTTGGAATTAAATTCGATAAAAATATTGCAATATCCAGAGATAGTCTTGAATTTTCTGAAATAGAACTTTCAGGCGTACCCGAAAATACAAAACAACCATGGAAAAGAAATAATGGTAAGTATACAGTTGTGATTAATGGCCCAAACTATAATGAAGTAATGAGCAATGCAAACAATTCACTTACACGAAAAACAATGTTGCTTCATTATAACAACCGGGCTTATCCTGCTAATATTACAGTGCTGGACAGTCTTTTCTATTATAGAAATGAATATGCAAAACTATTGGGCTTTAAAAGCTATGCTGCATATGCTGTTATAGACAAAATGGCTAAGACACCTGCTACAGTATGGGATTTTGAAAATGATCTTATTGGTAAACTTACCCCATATGTGACCATGCAAATGAATGAATTAAAAAGCCTTAAGAAAAAACTTAACCCTTATGAATCTGATACAATTTTTGATTGGGATATGTCTTACTACAGAAAAAAATTATTGGATACAAAATATAAGTTAAATACCGATGAAGTGAAGGAATATTTCGAAATGAATAACACCCTTGAAGGCATGTTTAAGGTGTACGAAATGCTATTTAGTATTAAAATTAAGGAATTAAAAAACATGCCGGTTTGGTTTAGCAAGGTAAAGAGTTATGAGATGTTTAAAGAAGGTAAAAAAATTGGCACCTTTTATCTTGATTTATATCCAAGAGCTAATAAATACACTCACTTTGCCTGTTTTCCTATAAGTCAATATCGCATAGCAAATGGAAAGGAAGTTTATCCTGTATCAGCGCTTATTTGCAATTTCCCCGAAGGAACTACCGAACAGCCCTCCCTACTCTACCATAATGATGTAGTAACACTTTTTCATGAGTTCGGACACCTGGTACACTCTATGTTAGGCAGGTCAGACCTTGCATCTCAAAGTCCATTTGCAGTTAAAGGGGATTTTACCGAAGCGCCTTCACAATTTTTGGAAAACTGGGTTTGGGAATATGAATCATTAAAAATGTTTGCAAAACATTATAAAACCGGAAAAGTATTGCCAAAATCTTTGTTTGATAAAATGAAACAGACCCAATTGGTTGGTATTGCCTTACAATACATAAGGCAGGTATATTTTGGAGTTTTAGACTTTACTTACGAGGATAAATATGATAGTATAAAAGGACGGGATATTACAGAAGTTTCAAGAGATTTAAATGCAATGCGTCAGGTGCCATTTGTTGATGGCAGCCACATGATTTGTAGTTTTGGACACCTTAATGGCTATGCCGCTAATTACTATGGATATCTATGGTCAAAGGTATATGCAGAAGACATGTTTTCTTTATTCAAAAAGAATGGTGTAATGGATGTGAAAACAGGCTTAAGCTATAGAAAAAACATTCTTGAAAAAGCCTCTACTATTGAAGAAAAAGATATGCTGAAAAACTTCCTCGGAAGAGAGCCAAATTCGGAAGCATTTCTTCGGTCATTGGGAATAGGGAAATAAGTGAATAATGAATAGTGAACAATGAATAGTGAATAATGAATAGTGAATAGTGAATAATGAGCAATGAAGAGTGAACAATGAATAGCATCAGATGGATAAAAATGTTTTACGAAATAAGAGTTATCAGTTTGCCATAAGGATGGTAAAGCTTTCTCAATATCTGCAAATGGAAAAGAAGGAATTTGTTTTATCAAAACAAATATTACGAAGCGGTACAGCTATCGGTGCTTTGATAAGAGAAGCTGAATATGGGCAAAGCAAACTTGATTTTATACACAAGATGAGCATAGCCCTCAAAGAAGCAAATGAAACCGAGTATTGGATAAACATTTTAAAAGACACTGGATACATTGATGAAAAGCTTTTCATTAGTCTTTTGAATGATTGTAATGAATTGTTGCGCCTCTTGGTGGCATCAATAAAAACAGCTAAAGCTGGGTCTTAATTATTCATTATTCACTGTTATCTGTACATTTTTATCTCTTCACTCTTCATTGTTATCTGTTCACTGTTCATTGTTCATTGTTCATTGTTCATTGTTCACTGTTCACTGTTCATTGTTCATTGTTATCTGTTCATTATTCATTGATTTCAATTACTTCACAGTCTTTTATATCAGCTCCATCTATTGAGAAGCGGATGAGTGTTCTAACTTTTTGCCAGCCTTGTTTGCCTGCTGCGCCGGGGTTCATGTGAAGGCACTCAAATTTGGGATCATACATAACTTTTAAAATATGAGAATGACCTGAAATAAATAACTTTGGCTTGTGCTCTATAATTGCATTTTTTGCCAACAACGAATACTTGTTTGGATAGCCTCCAATATGCACAATTAGGACCTTAACATCTTCGCAGGAAAAAGTCAAAACTTCTGGAAACTGGCTTCGTATGTCCTGACCATCAATGTTTCCATATACGCCTCTCAATGGTTTGAAAGCTGCAAGTTTATCCGCAACCTCTGCAGCGCCAAAATCTCCGCCGTGCCATATTTCATCGCATTTTTCAAAATGGCGAAATACTGCTTCGTCCAGGTAACTGTGTGTATCTGATATAAGGCCGATGCGGGTCAAGTTGGTTGAGGGTTTAGGGTTTAACTTGTAAAATTATTTAGTAAATAAAAAATCATTGGCTTTGATAATATTATTAAGTTGCAAAAGCATTAAGGTAATAGACAAACCCTATTGACACAAACTAAAAATTTTTATTTCCAAAAAAAATAAGATATTTATACACCTAAAATCAATTACAAATATGCTGAAACTAAATGAAATGAAAACGGGTGATTTGGTACTGGCAGAGTACGATGATAACTGGCACGAAGGTGAAGTAACTAAAGTAGACCATATAGATGCCAAAGTATGTGTAATGACCGGACCCGATCAGGAGTTCTGGTACGAAATGAGTCACATAAAACCCATTACACTAGATGAATCACAATTGTTTAAGCTTGGATTTCAAAAGCAGGTTATGGACGATGGTGCTGTTAAATATATGAAAGGTGCATTCAGGGTGTTACTTCATCACTCCGGAGATTTTAATAGCTTTGAAATGTGGTACCGCGAAGACCAACGTCACATTAGTCAACCCATTTATGTTCATGACTTTCAAAATAAATACGCTGCTATGACCAAAGTTGTTCTTGCAAAAGGAGAATAGTATGTGTTAATTGTAAAGTGTAAAGTGGTATGTAGCTTTATATTTTAAATATTTAATAAACAGCCTGTATAAAACGGGCTGTTTTGTTTTAAACCAGTCTTATGAAAATCTGGCTTTTATTATTATTTTTTGTATTGGGCAATTATTTATTTGCACAGCAGTTTGGCGGAAATCCAACGAGCATCCATTGGAAACAAATCAATACCGACACTGCAAGAATAATATTTCCTGAAGAATTGGGAGATGCAGCAAAAAGAGTAGCTTCAGTAGTGCATGATTTGCAAAAAAATCATACGGCCACTATTGGCAACCGGCTTAAGAAAATCAACATTGTATTGCAGAACCAAACAACAATATCCAATGCTTATGTTGGGCTTGGGCCTTTCAGAAGCGAGTTTTATTTGTTCGCTCCGCAAAATAGTTTTGATCTTGGTGCTTTGTCGTGGGTAGATAATCTTAGCATTCATGAGTACAGGCATGTAGAGCAGTATAACAATTTCAATGTAGGCTTATCAAAAGTTGCAGGCATTCTATTTGGCGAACAAGGCAGAGCTTTGGCCAATGCAGCGGCCATACCCGATTGGTTCTTTGAAGGTGATGCAGTTTTCAATGAAACATCGCTAAGCAAACAAGGACGGGGCAGATTGCCGGACTTTTTCAATGGTTATATTTCATTGTTTCAGCAGCAAAAAAAGTATAGCTACATGAAGCTGCGCAATGGTTCACTGAAGCATTTTGTGCCCAATCATTATCCATTGGGTTATATGCTTGTAGGTTATGGCAGGGAGAAATATGAAGCCGGTTTCTGGAAGAAGGTAACGCAAGATGCGGCACGTTTTAAGCCCTTGGTTTATTCCTGGCAAAATGCAGTGAAAAAATATAGCAATGTCCCATTTAACAACTTTGTAAATGAAGCCTTTGCTCACTATCAAAACCAATGGCAACAGGCAAAAGCCACACCATTTAATTATAAGACTACTATTAAAAAAAACAATGTAACTGACTATCAATATCCCTACACAGATAACAATGGAAATGTGATTGTTTTAAAATCAAGTTACCGAAATATTCCTGCATTTTATAAAATTTCCCCGGAGGGGAAAGAAGAAAAAATAGCTACAAGAGATATTGCCAATGATGATTATTTTTCCTACAACAATGAGCTGATTGTGTATAGCAGTTATAAAGCCGACCCTCGTTGGGGATACAGGGAATACAGTGATATAAAACTACTCAATACCACAACAGGTGAGGTTCAGAAACTGACCAATAAAGGCCGCTATTTTTCTCCCGATATTTCGCATGACGGATTGAAAGTTATTGCTGTGGAAATGAACACCAATCAACAATCAAATCTTGTTGTCATGAATCTGCATGGAGATGTGCTGTTCCGCTCTAAAGCAGTGAGAGGTGTCATTTATACTTATCCCAAGTTTTCCGCAAATGATAGTTTTATTTATGCCGCTACGCGAAATGAAGAAGGGCAAATGGCGCTGCTAAAACTGGAACTTGCTATTGCCAAAGAAACTTTTGTACTGCCTTATGCAAACAGAATTATAGGCTTACCAACTGTGCAAAACGATACGATATTTTTTACAAATACTTATAAAGGAAGCGACGAAGCCTGGGCTTATGTTGACAGTAAAAAAGCGGCCTATCGTTTAGCAATAAATGCAACGGGATTGTATCATCCTGCATGGGACAACACAACCGGAAACCTTGTAGCAGCCAACTTTACCGCAGATGGATACCGGCTTGCGATAATTAGTAAAAAAGACTTGCTTTGGCAAAAAATAAATGAAAAAGAAAACCCCCTACCCGACCTGTATATTGGTAAAGCATTGAAACAGGAAAAAAGTACCACGCTTGAAAATATACCGCTTAGAAATTTCAGCATGAGCAAGTATAGTAAAAGCTATAACCTCTTTCACTATCATAGTTGGCGACCGACTTATAGCGATCCTGAAATTTCATTTTCATTGTTGGGTGAAAATATATTGAACACGTTACAGAGCGAAATCTCCTACACTTACAACCGCAACGAAAGCAGCCATAATGTGGGTTTCAATGGAATTTACGGGAGTTGGTTTTTGCAGCCGGTGATGGGTATCAGCCAGACATTTAATAGAAATGTTGCTTACAATGCCGATACCAATTTTTACTACAATGAGTTTAATGCAAATGCCGGTTTGCGATTGCCGTTAAATTTTTCAGAAGGGAAAAATTATACCAACCTTACGCTCAATACCTCCATCAATAACCAACAAGTGCAATGGAAAGGTTTGGGCAAACAACTGTTGCGCAATCAGAATTTTTTTTACTGGCAAAGCAGTGTTCAATTCAGCAATCAAATACAGCAGGCACGGCAACATATTTACCCGCATTGGGCACAAACATTAACGCTGCAATACCGCAAAATCGTTGACAGATATATTGCTCATCAATTCCTGGCCTCGGGGTCGGTTTATTTGCCGGGCTTGTTGCCAACGCACAATATTATTCTATCCGCAGCCTATCAGGGTAGGGATACAATAAGGCAATATTCATTCTCCAACAGTTTCCCTTTTAGCCGTGGCTACAATGGGCTGAACTATCCACGAATGTGGAGGGTGGGTGGCAATTATCATTTCCCCCTGGTTTATCCTGATTGGGGCTTTGGCAACATTGTTTATTTCAAGCGAATAAGGGCAAACGGGTTCTATGACTATTCGCACATCAAAAGCCTCCGGAGTGGAAATACCTTTTCGTTTAAGACTACAGGAGTCGAGATCTTTTTTGATACCCGGTGGTGGAACCAACAGAATGTAACTGTTGGCATCCGGTATAGCAGATTATTGGATGCTGATTTGGTAAGAATGAACCCAAACCAATGGGAGTTTATCTTGCCGGTGGGATTGTGGAAGTAATATCTCTCATGAAAAAAATGGCTCACGGAAGAAACTGAATGAACGGAAGTTTTAAAAAAAATCGCTATGTAATCTGTTTATTTTCTTTAATGAAATGGAAAAATAAACTCTTTTTCCGTGACTTCCGTCCTTTCTGTGAGCCATAGCATACCCTTTCCTCTGCCAAAAATTCCCCCAAATCTGCCACATTCTGCAAATTTGACTTTTTTTAGTGCTATGGCACAATTGTCGTACGACAGCGGGAAATACAAATTCTCACAAAACATAAAATTAAAACACTATGGCAGAAAATTTAAAAGTAACCCCACTGCACGACAGGGTTATTGTGAAGCCCAATGCGGCTGAAGAAAAAACGGCAGGTGGAATTATTATCCCAGACACTGCTAAAGAAAAACCACAAAAAGGAACTGTTATTGCAGCAGGCCCGGGCAAAAAAGATGAGCCTGTAACCGTAAAAGCGGGTGACACTGTATTATATGGCAAATATGCTGGTACTGAAATTCAGGTTGAAGGTGGTGATTACCTTATTATGAGGGAAAGCGACATTTTGGCAATTGTTTAAAGCCAATTAGCAAATGGCTCAATTTGAAAATGGCTCAATTCCAAGTATCGGGACAAGTTGTGAAAATGATAGCTGTTAAGAGCAAAAAGAACAAATGGTAAACAAAACTGAATAAAGTACTAAAAGTATAAGAGTGCGACGCAACGATGTAAAATAGTAATTCAACTGTTGGTTACCCAAAAAGAAATCTAAAATAGTTGAGGTGAAAACACCAATGCGGAGACACTGAACATAATTAAACATTAAACACTAAACATTAAACTGTTTTAAAAATGGCAAAACAAATCTTCTTCGATATCGAAGCCAGAAATAAGATGAAACGTGGGGTGGATACTTTGGCTAATGCCGTGAAAGTAACCCTTGGACCTAAAGGTCGTAACGTGGTAATTGAGAAAAAATTTGGTGCTCCGTCTGTTACTAAAGATGGTGTTACAGTAGCTAAAGAAATAGAATTGGAAGACGCTATTGAGAACATGGGCGCTCAAATGGTGAAAGAAGTAGCTTCTAAAACTGCTGACATAGCAGGTGACGGTACTACTACTGCAACTGTTTTGGCTCAAGCAATTATTAGCGAAGGATTGAAAAACGTAGCTGCCGGTGCAAACCCAATGGATTTGAAGCGTGGTATGGACAAAGCGGTATTGGCAGTTGTTGCTAACCTGCGCAGTCAAAGTCAGCAAGTTGGTAGCGATAGCAGCAAAATAGAGCAGGTTGCTACTATATCTGCTAATAGCGACGAAACAATTGGTAAACTGATAGCACAAGCTATGCAGAAAGTAGGTAAGGAAGGTGTTATAACTGTGGAAGAAGCAAAAGGTACTGATACTACAGTTGATGTAGTAGAAGGTATGCAGTTTGACCGCGGTTACATTAGCCCTTACTTTGTGACCAACAGCGAAAAAATGGAAGTAGAATTGGCTAACCCATACATCCTGATTTACGATAAGAAAATCAGCACTATGAAAGACATTCTGCACATTTTGGAGAAAGTTGCTCAAAGTGGCCGTCCGTTGGTAATCATAGCTGAAGACCTTGAAGGTGAAGCATTGGCTACTTTGGTTGTAAACAAATTGCGTGGTACACTGAAAGTTGCTGCTGTAAAAGCGCCGGGCTTTGGTGATCGCCGCAAAGAAATGTTGCAGGACATTGCAATCCTTACTAAAGGTATTGTAGTAAGCGAAGAGCAAGGTTACAAACTGGAGAATGCTGACCTTACCTACTTAGGTACTGCTGACAGCATAACTATAGACAAAGACAACACTACAATCGTTGGTGGTAAAGGTTCTAAAGAAGACATTACTGCCCGTGTAAATCAAATAAAAGCACAGGTTGAAAATACGACTTCTGACTACGACCGTGAGAAACTACAGGAACGTCTTGCTAAGTTGAGCGGTGGTGTTGCGGTACTATATGTTGGTGCTGCTACTGAAGTAGAAATGAAAGAAAAGAAAGACCGTGTAGACGATGCGCTTCATGCAACACGTGCTGCTGTTGAAGAAGGCATAGTACCTGGTGGTGGCGTAGCTTATGTACGTGCTATCGAGTCTCTTGAAACGCTGAAAGGTATCAACGAAGATGAGACTACCGGTATTCAGATTATTAAAAGAGCTATTGAAGAGCCACTTCGCCAGATTGTTATCAACAGCGGTATTGAAGGTTCTATCGTGGTTCAGAAAATAAAAGAAGGTAAAGGCGATTTTGGTTTCAATGCCCGTACAGAGGTTTACGAAAACCTGTTTGCTGCCGGAGTTATTGACCCAACCAAAGTAAGCCGTGTAGCCCTTGAAAACGCTGCATCTATTGCCGGAATGTTGTTGACTACCGAGTGTGTAGTTGCCGACAAACCAGAGCCTAAATCTGCCGGTGCAGGAATGCCGGGTGGAATGCCAGGCGGCATGGGTGGAATGGATTATTAAGAAGCCCCTCCTGACCTCTCCGCCGACGGCGGAAGGAACAAGAAATAAGACCTTGGCAAATAAAAAAAGCCCCGTCCGCGAAAGTGGGCGGGGCTTTTTTTAATAAATCTAAAAACGATAAGCGTATGAAAACCATTGTTATCCTTTATGAACAGTTTAATAAAAGCCTGAAAGCAATTTTGAAACTATTGCGCAAAAAAAATGATGATGACATTTTCAACTCGCCTTTTTCAATTTATTGAAGGAGAAATGTTTGAATTTAAAAGCCCTGCTTAACAGAGTAAGCGGGGCTTTGTAATTTAAAATGAAATATTTATCATAATTTAGTATTGTAAAAGCAGATTAAAAACTTCAAAATAAATGTAAGGTTTATGCCTTCAACTTCATACAATAAACCGGCAGAATTGCTCTCTGAAATAGTAGCAGAAGTGGAGAAATTGCCTGTTGCAGAAAGAAAGCAATTGCTTACAACTCTAAGAAAGGCAGCCTTGCTGGCGCAGGCCAAAAGTCTTGACAAAGTGAAAGGCAGAAAAAAATTAAAACCAATGACAGACGAAGAGGCAGATGAATTTATTAGCACCCAACGCAGGTTAAGGTATGAGCAGAAGCAAGCCTAAAAACCTGGTGATTGATACCAGTGTTTATATTAACTATACACGGCACCAAAAACTTTACAGGCTTATCAATGCTATAGTAACCTACGACTTGATTGTTTACCTATCGCCGGAATTGATTGCTGAATTAGAAAGGAATATCCCGCTTACCAGTGCAGTCACATTACCACAGCATGTTTTTGACAATTATTTGCTGACCATAAAGAATGTGTGTCAGCTCTTTGAACCTGTTCCGCAGTACAGCCAAAGCCCTGATCCTAAAGACAATTTTCTTTTTGACCTGGCGCTCCAGACTAACAGCCAACTTATTATTACAAAAGAGAAGGATTTATTGAACTTTTCAAATACACCTATACCCGTTCATGATATCAAATGGTTTAAAGAAACCTACCCCGTGGATTTGTGATTGTATATTTCAATATAAAAGCCCTGCTTAGGAGCGTAAGCGGGGCTTTTTTGTTTTGATTATATTTGTTTTATGAAAGCAATGGTTATTACTACGAAAAATAGCAGCGAATATAAGTCTGTGGCTGAACTATTGAAAAAGCTGAGAGTTTCTTCATCTGCTATTTCCACCGAAGAATTGGAAGATATAGGGTTGTCGAAAATGATGAAAGAGGTGGATAAATCTAAAAAAGTAAGCCGTCAATTAATTATGAAAAAACTTGGTGGTGCATGAAAGTTGAGTTCTCAAAGAAATTTTATAAGGATCTTGATGCTATAGAACCAACACATATTTGGCTATCATTAATCCGGGTGATTGAATCTTTGGAAGCAGCGGAAAATCTTGAGGCAATAGGAAACATAAAAAGATTGAAAGGTCATAAGTCTGCGTATAGAATTCGGGTAAATGATTACCAATTAGGTTTTTTTTTCGAATGCTACGCTCTTACTGGAAATTCGTACACCAAAAGAAATTGTAGAATATGAAGAATGAAACTAAAAAGCCTTTACAGGAAAAAGAGTTTGACACAGTCAAAACTTTTAGAACAATCAAAGAAAAAATTTCTTTGGAAATGGCGGATATGAATTTTGAGCAAATCAAAGAATATTTGAAAACGAATAGTGCGAAACTCTACACAAAATAGAAATACACTCAATTGGTTTACTATATGGCTTACTGAAAAGCAGGCTACAAGACATATTGAATGTTAAACCTAACCAATTTAACATTCGCATACACCGCAGCACTCCTACTTTTAAAGTATGATTAGATTTATTCTTTTTGTTACTTTAATATTTTTCGCTCCTTCAACCTTCTCCCAAAACAACACCCTGTTTTTAAAGCAGGGCACCCGTACCATTTACAGCTTTTGGAAGGGCAAAACCATTGCCTTTCAGACAAAAGATATGAACTGGCAAAAGGGTGAAATAACCAAACTTGTGAACGACTCTGTTTATATAAGGCCGAGGGTTGTGCGGTATTTTATGATGGGCACCGATACCACCTATCTGCCCATAGAAGGCTTTTCTATGACGGATATTTATGCTTTCCCGAAACACGGTGTGTTGATTGATTTTATTGATGGCCGCTTTCAGATTAACCGCTCCGGTGGAACTGTTAACTGGTATTGGGTAAAGAGCGGACTGGTCTTTAGGATAAGCAGCATTGTGTATGCGAGCCTCAACATTACAAACGGCCTAATTGACCGCAACTTTTCATTGAGCGACAGCAAAACCACTCTGGCTATATGTGCCGCTGTGTGGGGCTTTGGTTTTATGCTACACAAAATTTATAAACCGGTTTTACCAGTTGGGCGGAAGTATCATGTTGAGGTGATGAAGTTGTAAGGAATGGAAAACCAAATAATAATATTTATTTTTTGCGAGGAACAATCTTTTACTTACTTTTGTAACTAATTTTTAGTTACAATAAAACGGGGCACTTTCTATAAAAACTGTAAAATGGAACCTATGGATTCAAAAAGAACTTTTTAAAGCACAGCTATGGGGAAGAAAGAAAAATTAATTGATAGATTTCTATCTAAACCATCAGATTTTACATGGGATGAATTGGTTAATATTTTATCATCCTTTGGGTACTTAGAAATTAGTAAAGGGAAGACAGGCGGATCGAGGAGAAAATTTGTTGATGCAACGGGAAACGTTATCAGTTTGCACAAACCGCATCCTTCTAAGATTGTAAAAAAATACATGCTCGATATTGTATCTGGACAATTAAAAGAAAAAGGAAAAATAAATGAGTGACATTCTTCAATACAAAAATTATGTAGCTGAAATTGAATTTTCTGCACAGGATGAAGTTTTCTTCGGAAAAATTATTGGAACAAATGATTTAATCTCATTTGAGGCCGACTCTGTAAAGTTGTTGAAAGCAGCGTTTCATGAAGCGGTTGATGATTACCTGCAAACTTGTAAAGAAATGGGCAAAGAGCCTGATAAAAGCTATAAGGGCGTGTTTAACATCCGCATACCGTCTGAACTTCATCGCAAGGCGGCAATGGCAGCTTCATTAAAAAAGGTGACCTTAAACGACTTTGTAAAATATGCGATTGATACTGTTGTGTCAAAAGAACTCAATCAGAAAATTGCTTTGTAGCGACAATTTTTGTTTTGCTTAAAAAAACCCGCCTGCAACCAGGCGGGGCTTTTTGTTTTAAAAGTTCTCCTCATTTCCGCCACCGGCGAATTATGGTGCTTTCACATTTTTTCATGCTGTTGTTGGTTCCCGAACAAAGGGATAGACATTCACTAACAGCTTTTATGTTATGCCGGGTTTGAAGGTGAAGAATATCTTCAATTGCTGTAAGGCAACAGCTTTAATTCTTAGAATATTAATGTCATGGTTCATTTAAAATGCTTTTTTTCAATTCAGTAACCGCATATATTATTTCTCTCACTTTACCAACACGAATAACATCCACTAAAGTCAGTAATTTGTAATAGAGCTCATCCTCGTTCACCGCTTCAACTTGTTTTGGGTAAAATGGCTCAATCATCAAGCCCATAGTAGTACCCTTGTTATCAGGCCAAACATAATCCATTTCACTTAAAAAAACTTTTTTCATACCCGGATGCGAATGAGCGGTTGGGATACCCCCTACCAAAGAGCCTGGTTCCTGGGGGAAAACATACCGGACACCATGTTCCAGAAATTCGAATAAATTCTGTCTGTTGATTTTCTTCTTTTTAAAATCAATAAGGCTCGCAATCCGGCTTCTATTTAAAGATTCAGAAATCTCGGAAATGCTGATCCTCATTGAACTTGCAAGTGAAACCAATTGCCAATCTTCATTGTTGATTGACACAATTTTCAATAAGATTGCTACGTCTTGTGGACGCATACCATTGTGTTTTCTCATAGGGCAAATATAATAATTTATTTCTCATTTCGCAATATGCGAAATGAGAAATTTAAATTGCACTATTTTAAAACTCTTCTAAGGTAAATTTCCTAAGGTGAAAAATGTTAATGGAAGAAATTTAGTTCTCAAAACTAATTTGGCTACCGATTAGAGATATTGTTATTGAATTGCTACGCAAATGGATTGATTACATTTTATAGCATGTTCATTTTCATTTAGCTTTGTCCCAAGTTGTTACTCTTTCTTTTTTTATAAAAAACAGCCTACGCATTTATGAAAATAACAGGACTGCAAATAGATAGCTACCGCCATTTGAAAAATCTCAAGTTTGATTTTACCTATCCCGAAGGACATGAAAAAGCGGGACAGCCTTTGCAAAAGATTTGCATAATTGGGCAGAGTGCTACGGGGAAGACGGGGTTGTTGGAGTTGGTGAGAGATAACATACTACAAGCGAACTCAATCACTATTTTCGATAATAAAACTTATTTAATTGATAATAGTCTTTCCCAAAAAGCAGACTTCGAGTTTGAATACAATAATGATCACGTAGAAATCGGAGAAGATAAATTATTAATAAATGGTAAGAATTTAATTAAAGGTAAGGGAGGGGGCTTCTTTCCACTCTACATAAGTAACCTGAAATTGTTGTACTACACAGCCGACATTATTTCAAAAGAGACTATTAATATTTTTAATCAAAACCCTCAAAATATTTTGTATGAATTATCAGATCAAAAATACGTTGAGCTAAAAAATTGGGATTTTAGTAGAGGTTATATTTTTGAATTTTTGCAGAAAATAAATACAGAATTATGGTATTCACTATTATTCAAGATTATTGAATATCGAAAAGGATTTACACAGATGGTATCCGAAATAATTAATAAAAGAGGTATTACTGAAGCTAATAAACTTACTCAACATTTAAATGAATGGTCAAGAACAAATCCTAACCCATTAGAAGGGTTCGCCGAAATGTTCAACCCCATTTTACAAAAGCTAAACCTAGAAGTGGATTTAGTTAATACTGAATACTCTATTCCAATTAAGTCTCACAGCAAAGATGAAATCATTCCTATTTCAGGATTAAGTACTGGAACAAAAAGTTTATTATTATCCATGTTTCCTTTATTTGAATTAAATACAACCGAGGCTATCATTCTTATTGACGAACCCGAACGGTCATTATTTCCCGACATACAAATAGACCTTGTTGACCACTACCAAAGATTGGCTCCCGAAGCGCAATTCATAATTGCCACACACTCACCATTTATAGCTGCTGCCTTTCAGCCGGAGGAAAGATTTATCCTCTACTTTGATGAACAAGGCAACGTGGCTGTGCGCCGAGGAGAGTCACCCATTGGCGATGATCCGAATGACATGCTGCGCAATGATTTTAAAGTAAGCTACTACAACCGACAGGGCAAAGATGCGTATGCTAAATATCGCCAGCTTAAACAAGAAATGGCGGCAGCTCCTACTAAAGAAAAGCAAAATGAAATACTGGTAGAAATGACCACATTAGGCGATAAATACAACTTCTAAGCAACACCATGAGACGGGCAACAAGACTACCAAAGTCGGCAATACTTTCCGAACAACTGCAGTACCTGAAGGACAACAGTGCCAACAACAAAAAGTTAGCAGTCATTTTGTGGCACGAGCAAAAGGGTTATTGTGCCTACACCGACGAATATATGAGCCGTACCGACGCAAGGGATGTAGAGCATTTCAACCCTACATTGAAATATACTGCGCAGGATAGTTATGAAAACTGGTTGATAATAAAACACCAGTGGAATAAGGAAAAAAGCGCAAAGTGGGCTACCTATCAGCCATGCCTTCACCCTACAGCACACGATTTTGAACAGCGCATCTTCTACAACGATGGCGAGTATGTAGCAGCCGAAAACGATATAGCTGCTCAAAACCTGGTGAAGCTATTACAACTTGATGATGAAGGATTGTCTGATAAAAGAAAGTCTTTTATCAAAAGGAAAAAGAAAGAACTGGCTAATTATCTTGGCACTCCCGAAGAATACTTTCAAGTGCTGTTAAAAGATGACAAGTATCACGTTGATTATCCCCGTGCCATCCGCGAAGAATTTGGCGTGGACATTTTAGAGTTGATTAATTAGACTTCCTCACCACCACCGCTTTAGAAACCGGTGTATTGCTTTTATCAGCTACGCTGCTGATGGGTACCAATACATTGGTTTCGGGGAAATAAGTGGCGGTGCAGCCTTTGGGTATTGGGTAGGGCACCACGATAAATTTGTGTGCGACTCTTTCTCTGCCATCGGTGTTGTTTACAAGGTCTACCACATCTCCTTGTTCCAGGTGGCGGTCGTTCATGTCGGCCTGGTTCATTAGTATCACCCGCCTTTCGTTGTGTATGCCGCGGTAGCGGTCGTCCATTCCATAGATGGTGGTGTTAAACTGGTCGTGGCTGCGGATGGTCATCATCAGCAGTTCACCGGGTTGCAACACAATTTGCGTATCGGTGGCTATGTTGAACTGCGCCTTGTTGCTTGCGGTATCAAACCGTGCTTCGCGGTTGCAGTTGGGCAGGTAAAAACCGCCGGGCTTTCTTACCCGTTCATTATAGTTTTCAAAACCCGGAATAGTCTTTTCTATATCGTTGCGAATGTGGTCGTAGTGCTGCAAATACTTGTCCCAATTGATTTTGCTGTTGGGTAATGTTGCTTTGGCAAGCCTGCAAACAATCACCGGTTCGCTTAGCAAGTCATCACTGATTGGTTTTAAAATCCCTTTGGATTCCTGCACTACGCCCATTGAGTTTTCACAGCTTACAAACTGCGCTTCGCCATTCAATATGTCTTTATCGCTGCGGCCAAAGCAAGGCAGTATCAATGCTTCACGGCCATGCACCAAATGGCTGCGGTTTAGCTTGGTGCTTACATGTACAGTTAAGGAACATTTGCGAAGCGCATCTGCTGTGTAATTTGTATCAGGCGTGGCTGATAGGAAATTACCCCCCATCGCTATAAACACAGAAGCCTTGTTTTCATGCATTGCCTTTATGCAATCAACTACATCGTAACCATGTTTTTGTGATGGTTGAAAATTGAAATTATGTTGGAGTGCATCCAGAAACTTTTGCGAAGGCTTTTCATAAATACCCATGGTGCGGTCGCCTTGCACATTGCTGTGTCCACGTACAGGACAGGTGCCTGCACCGGGTTTGCCAATGCTGCCTTTCAGCAACAGCAGGTTCACAATTTCTTTGATGGTATCAACAGCGTTTTTATGTTGGGTAAGTCCCATTGCCCAACAGGCAATGATTTTTGTTTTGTCTTTTAAAATGTCCGTAGCTTGTTTGATGTCGGCCATATCAATGCCTGCATCAGCAGCCAATTGGTTGATATCCTGCTGTTGAAGATGTTGGATAAAGGCATTGTAGCCTTCAGTATTTCTTTCAATAAAATCGTGGTCAAATACATTTCCTGGCGTTTTCAACTCTTCCTGTAACAATAATATTTCAATGGCTTGCAGTAAAGCCAAATCGCCATTGATTTTCACCGGCAAAAACAGATCAGTCAATGCACTGTCAATTCCCAAAATACCTTTTATTGTTTGAGGGTTGTTGAAACCCATCAAACCTGCTTCCGGCAGGGGATTTATGGAAATGATGACAGCACCGTTGGCCTTCGCTTTTTGCAAAGCAGTCAACATACGTGGGTGGTTGGTGCCGGGGTTTTGCCCCAAAATCATAATGACTTCAGCCTGGTAAAAGTCTTCCAGTTTTACAGAACCCTTGCCAATGCCCAACGATTCCCCAAGTGCTACACCACTGCTTTCGTGGCACATATTGCTGCAATCGGGCAGGTTGTTTGTGCCATATTCCCTTACAAACAACTGATATAAAAAAGCAGCCTCGTTACTGGTACGGCCCGATGTATAAAAGACTGCCTCATCCGGCGATGCCAAAGCATTTAATGCAACGGCTATCTTTTTAAAGGCATCGTCCCAACTAATGGGTTGGTAATGTGAAGCTCCTTCCGGCAGGTACATGGGTGCAGCAACTCGTCCCTTCTTGCCTATCTCATAATCGGTCAAATCTGCAAGGTCTTTCACCGAATGTGTTGCAAAAAAATCAGCACCAATGGCTTTTGTGGTGGCTTCGTCGGCTACTGCTTTGGCACCGTTTTCACAATACTCTGCAATGCCGCTGCGTTCATCATCGGGGTCGGGCCATGCACAACTGGGGCAATCAAAACCACCTTTGGTATTTACTTTATTCAATGCCTTTAATCCACGGATTACCCCAGATTCATCAAACACAAATTTCAAAGCCTTAAAGACTGCCGAAACACCTGCCGCCGCTATGGGCAATTTAGATATTGTCAACCCTGTAAATGCTTCAGGATTCTCTGCTGATGGGATTTTATTTTTCTCTTCGTTCAAAACTTAGCAGGATTTGTTTGGGTTTTCAAAATGATCGCTTTGGTCTTCGGTTGTTTCATCCAGGCAAACGAAATCCTTTTCCAGTAATAAATATAATACTTCGCTGTTTGGCAAATGCATTGTTGAATCAATACCTACAACATTATTTCGGGGCCAATCATCTACAAATGTTTTGGGAACAAACATTTTGATTGTATTGTTTTCAAATGTTGCAGATAGTTCAGCAACATCATTGCTCCTTTGCAATGCATACACAAAATGGTTGTTAGCGAAGGTTGTTTTTTCTTCCAGGGAGCCAATCTCTGCCAATTTGCTTACCTCACTTTTTGTAAGCCTTATTCTTAAAGAGTTTCCTTTTATTCGTAGTTTCATAATAGCCTCACCCTCGTTCCCTCTCCTAAAGAGAGGGAGGTCGGGCATTTGATTTTAAATTTAGTTTTAGTAAAAGCTCATCTTCGTTTTACGGCTTTCACCTTTTTTTGTGGAACAAAATAAAGCCTTATTCCCAAAGGGTGCCCCCCTTCGTTAGGTAGACGGTACTCAGGTGGTATTTATTCTTTGCTTTCCAGAATAAATATTGAACCTGTCATCCCGTAAAAAACCAATCAAAGTAATACCATTCTCTTTTGCCATTTCCACCGCCAGGCTTGATGGTGCACCAACTGCGGCAACAATCTTTATACCTGCCATTACTGCTTTTTGCATCAATTCAAAACTTGCTCTACCACTTAAAAACAGAACATGGCGACTCAAAGGAAGTTGACCATTCATACATGCATAGCCAATCACTTCATCCAATGCATTATGCCTGCCAACATCCTCACGAAGTATTAGGAAATTTCCTTCAAGATCAAATAAGGCACTTGCATGAATTCCACCGGTATCTTCAAAGACTTTCTGCTGTTCTTTTATTTTATTTTGCAAATCATAAATTGTTGTTGGGTTAAGTTGGATGTTGTCCTGTTCTGCTTCAAATTGAGCAACAGTATGTATAGCATCAATACTTGCTTTACCACAAATACCACAACTAGAAGTGGTGTAAAAGTTACGGGAAACATTGCCAAGCTTTGGAATAACATTTTCATTTAAAACAACACGGATGGCATTTGCATCAGCATTCGATCGTTTTGTTGCAGCTATATCATTTGCATTTTGTATTACACCTTCGGTAAATAAAAAGCCCACGGCTAGTTCTTCGTCATTGCCTGGTGTTCGCATTGTAACAGCAATATTCTTCATCATCATCCCGGTAGCCGTGCTGTATTCCAATTGAATTTCTAAAGGTTCTTCCATTGCAACTTTATCTTCAGTTTCAAATACTCCGTTGGTGCCAACCTTTGTTATTTTGATGCTTTCAACCGAGTTATCATTCATGGTCTAAAATTACAACAACTAAGTAGCATTAATTAGTTTCAAAGTTTCATTATATGCTTCAATTGTATCTATACTTTTAATAGAATTTTCATCTTCGGGCAAATACTTTGCAGCACCGCATTGTGTTAGAAAATGTTGCAGGGAATATTCCTTTGCTAAAATCATTTCGTGTAATTTCTGAAAACATTTAAACGGATACCATGCCAAAATTGGTTCATAAATTTCATTTTCAACATTATAAAAAGCAATTGCATCCTCTTTACAAAAAGTTGAAAATCTTTGTAATTCACCGGTAGATAAAAAAGGATAATCGCAACCTATTAGTAGCATATTTGTTTCAGGATATTTATTGAAAGCTGTTAACAATGCAACCATAGGCCCATTTTTACCAAAAGAAATATTATCCTGAATATAATTATAACCAGATTCTATAGTACCTACCTGTTGTTCATTGATGGAAATAAATGCCTCATCGCAAAGCGTTAATAGCAAGTCATAAACATAATATCGTTGTGGCTTATTCTTGTATTGCAATATGCTTTTATCAGTTCCCATTCGGCTACTTGCACCCCCGCACAGGGCAAGCCCGATTGTATTGGGCAGTATGTGGTGGCTTGATGGCTCCGTTGCTTGCATTTGCAATGATAAATAATTATTGGGTGCGTTTTGCAGCTGCGTTAATGTTATTGGTGAATAATAGCAACAACGGTGTAAAAAGCCGGGGTCTCTTGGCTCACACACAGGGCCAGGAAAGAAGAGTCGAGTAGGCAAGGGCATTTCAGCCCAAGCCTCTCACAGAACCGTGCTTGAGACTCTCACCTCACACGGCTCTTCTCATTCAGTGGATAAAGAATTAACCACATGATTGAATTAAACTTGATCGTCCCCACAACGGCGGGTTGTCTTTCTTAATGCAAATGAATGAGCTAAGTCCTTCGCTCCATCTCCATTACAGAAACTTCATCACTACTATGACTTAGTCCGACGCTTCTTAACGCTTCTCTCCACCTGTGGCGAAAATTGAGTAACAATGGTGACCGACAGTGACTTTTGTCACATTGGTGTTCTTGTAAGAACTCTTGTTACTGCTTAATAGCTCATCGTTAAGGAAGCCTCTCACGTTCCGAATAAAAGCCTGTGTAAAGTTCCTGTTGCCTTAATGCCGGTTGACCTGTAGCCCGTAAGCAGCCTCCTGCTACAGTTATCCTATCAGCGTGGGGATGCCAATAGTTTTGTCAGCAACTAATCCGTTTCGACACGTCGTCAGCAATTTACTTGCGTTCAGCTCCATTACACTCACCTGACCCGCTAATGCGAGCCTTTTAACCTAAACGTTCAGCACCATGCCTTTTGAACAAAGCACCTTTAGGCGGTTTAGTACCAATGACTGCACACCGATACTGATAGGCCTACTATCATCTTTCATTCAGCATTCAAAGAATTATCTCTATTCTTTAATTCGTGACACACCCCCAGCTGGAAAAAAAATTTGCAACACCAACATGGTCGAAACACGTCAACTTTTTACGGTCCTGTAATAAGCAAATACTCTCCTACAATAGCCGATGCACCTGTCTTTATATGTAGCGAACGTAGAATGGCATAGGTAGGAATAAAATTTAGTTTGCCTGCATTGCCTGCAATGATTAAGTCTGACTTTGCAGACCCTTTGAGTAAGCCAAGACCGCTAAACTTCCTTATGATAGTTAACGCTTTTCCATTGAGATGCAAAGCACTCGTTGAGTCGTTTAAATTAACACCGCCCACTGTCAGATCGGTACCTAAAACTGCCGGCGAATAAACCTGGCTGCCATATATCCCTACCTGCAACGAATCCAATATCGCTCCGTTGGCTGTAAACTTTAAGGTGTCGGCATATTGTTTAATAACTAAGCAGGAGGTTGCCGAACCGGTTAATAAACCACGCCGGGTATCAACTTCATTCGTAATCAATTTATTACCATTAATGTTCAGGCTGCCTTGGACACCGAGATACTCTATATTAAAAGTACGTGCAGCGGGAAGCGTAGCCGATGCACCTGTAAATATCGAGAGTCCTTGCAAATAACTGCCGTCGGGCAGATTTACCAAACCCGCATTGCCTTGAATAAAAATGTTAGACGAGGGAGAACCCTTAAAGTTTCCGGTGCCGGTAATAGCATTCCTTATATACAACACCTTTCCGTTTATGTCTAATAAACCCTGAAGATTAAGCTTGCCTGTTCTTAGCGTTCCACCAAGCTGAACGGAAGCGCTTGTTCCTATTTGCAGTGAATCAATGTTCATTCGAACTGAATCATTGGCTCCCTGGCGTTGGGTAAAGGATATAACGCCTGCGTTACCTGCAATGATTAAGCGGGACGTTGGTGACCCATCTAGTTTCCCCGCTCCTGTTACTGCCCCATTTATAGTTAGTACCTGCCCGCTTAGATGCAAAGTATCGCTAAGTAGAAGATTGCCAACCGTAACTGCGGTGGTAAGAAAGGGCTTAATAGAAACGACAGGTATTTTTACATTAGCCCCTGCCATAGGCACTGTACCACAACTCCAGTTGCCTGGATCGCTCCATAA
Source organism: Segetibacter sp. (assembly GCA_043736115.1). Taxonomy (GTDB): domain Bacteria; phylum Bacteroidota; class Bacteroidia; order Chitinophagales; family Chitinophagaceae; genus Segetibacter. Next base: position 60,024 of record JAYTDC010000121.1, read on the forward strand.
TCCGCTGCCGCTACTTCCTGCATTGCCGGTCCATACATTATTTTCATTTACGGTAATTGTTCCTGTAGCATTTATATTGCAACCCGCGATAGTAAGGGGGATAGAATACTTAAAGGTACCTACTCCTGAAGGCGTACCGCTGATAGTAATGGTGTTGGAGGAGAAAGCTGCAGTAACCCCCGCAGGTAATCCCGTAGCAGTACCGATACCTGTAGCGCCGGTAGTGGTATGGGTGATATTAGTAAGGGGAGTATTAGCACATAAGGTTGGTGTGGATGAAGGTGCTCCCGCCCCTTGAACCATAACACTGATGGCGCTTGATGTAGCACTGCAATTCTCTACTTGAGTCGTAACCGTTACTGTATAATTCCCGCTTGTTGTAGCTGTGATAATTGGTGTTGTTGCACCGTTTGACCATAAATATGAAGGGGGAGAACTAAATTCCCAAAGATCGTTTCTTTTACTTCCGTCGAAACCAACGCCTATATAACCTTTGCTGCCGATGCTGAACCCTGAAGCACCTACCCGACCAGCTGTTGGAAGAGGTGCGCTTTGTGCCCAGGCATCAGTGAGCGGGTCATATACCCAAAAATCATTTGTCTTTATTCCGTCATCACCTGTTCCGATATATCCTTTATCGCCAATGCTAAAACCGGTGGCATTAGACCGCGCCGTCCCTCCAAAATCTGCCTTTGCTGTCCATGTATCAGTGGCGGGGTTATATTCCCAAAAGTCGCTTGTATTACTTCCCCCGTCATCATACCCTGTTCCTATATATCCCTTATTGCCTATAGCAAAACCTGTAGCTCCGGAACGTGCAGTCCCTCCGAAATCTGTTTTTGATGACCAGCTATCAGTTGCAGGATTATATTCCCAAAAATCCTTAACATAACCTGTATTATCATATCCTGTTCCTATATATCCTTTGCCGCCGATGCTGAAGCCTGTAGCACCAGTACGTGCTGTGCCTCCAAAAGGCGCCTTATTTGTCCATACATTTGTGGCAGAGTTATATTCCCAGAAATCATTTTTCCTCCCGGCATCATCCTGCCCGGTACCTAAATATCCTTTAGAGCCAATGCTGAAGCCTGTAGCAAAATATCGGGCAGTACCCCCAAAATCTGCTTTTTGGCTCCAGGTATTAGCACCAGGGTCAAATTCCCAGAAATCTTTTTTCTTATGTAAGCTATCATCCTCCCCCGTTCCTATATACCCTTTGTTGCCAATGCTGAAGGACACCGCAAAAAAACGTTGCCGACCACTAAACTGTGTCTTTTGCACCCACGTATTGCCGGTAGTATCTGCTGATAAAACAACGCTGCCACCCTGGCAAAAAGTGGTAGAACCCGTGGGTGTAATGACTGCTGCAGGCGAAGCATTTATTGTGATCGTTCCTGTAGCATTTACAACGCCGCAACCGCCTGTAAGCGGAATAGAATAATTAAATCTGCCTGCTGCGGAAGGTGTGCCACTAATGGTTATAATATTAGAAGCAAAGCTTGCTGCAAGTCCTGCCGGTAAATTGGTAGGGGCACCGATGCCTGTTGCACCTGTAGTGGTGTGTGTGATGGGGGCGATTGCAGTATTCATACACGCTGTTGGGCTAGATGAAGCTGCGCCTGCTGTATTGTTTGCCGTTACGGTTACCGTGGTAGCTGCAGAGGTGGCACTGCAACCTAGATAGTCTGTAACTGTTACCCTATAATTGTTACCGCTACTGCTTGCCGATATGCTTTGAGTAGTAGCCTGTGTTGTCCAGAAATAAGAAACAGAAGGGTAGTATTCCCAGAAATCATTTGCATTCCCTGTTCCTATATATCCCTTATCGCCGATGCTAAAGCCGGTAGCACCAGTACGAGCCGTGCCGCCAAAATCTGCTTTTTTTGTCCATGTATCGGCGGCGGGGTTATACTGCCAAAAATCTTTTTTATGATTGCCATCATTGCCCGTTCCTATATATCCTTTGCTACCGATGCTTAAGCCGGAAGCATACTCACGTGCCGAACCACCAAAATCCGCCTTTTTGGTCCATGTATCGGAAGATGGGTTATATTCACAGAAATCATTTTTTTTACCAAAGCCCACCCTTCCTGTTCCTATATATCCTTTGCTACCTATGCTAAAGCCGGTGGCACGACTACGTGCCGTGCCGCCAAAAGGTGCTTTTTGTGTCCATATATCAGTTGTGGGATTATATTCCCAGAAATCCGATTTTTCAAAGTTACCGGCTTGACCTGTTCCTATATATCCTTTGCCGCCGATGCTGAAGCCGCTAGCAAAAGAACGTGCCGATCCGGGAAAATCTGCCTTTTGTTTCCAGGTATTAGTTGCAGGGTCATATTCCCAAAAGTCATATTTTGAACTTCCATCGTCACCTGTTCCTATATAGCCTTTGCTGCTAATGCTGAAGCCGGTAGCACCATAACGTGCCGTTCCGTCAAAATCTGCTTTTTGTGTCCATGTATCGGTGGCGGCGTCGTATTCCCACAAATCTTTTTTATTACCATTTGCATCAATACCTGTTCCTATATAGCCTTTGCTTCCTATGCTGAAGCTGGCAGCGTATGTGCATGCCGTACCGCCAAATGCGGTTTTCGGTGTCCATGTATCGCCGCTGGGATTTGCATTTAACATTACACTGCCACCGGTGCAAAATGTGGTAGGTCCCCCGGGAGTTACGGTAGCATTAGGTCCATTTACTATTATTGTACCTGTAGCATAGACACTGCAGCCACTTATGATAAGCGGGATTGAATAGTTAAAAATGCCTCCTGTTGAAGGAGTACCACTGATAGTAACCTTGTTGGAGGAAAAGGCTGCCGTAACCCCTGCAGGTAACCCGGTAGCAGTACCAATTCCGGTAGCGCCGGTTGTGGTGTGGGTGATATTTGGGAGAACAGTATTGATACATACGGCAGGTATGGATGAAGGAGCTCCGGCACCTTGTACAGTTACACTTGTGACTGCAGAGGTGACACTGCAACCTGCAGCGTTTGTAACCGTTACAGAATAATTACCGCTCGTGCTCACAGTAATGCTTTCGGTAGTAGCCCCTGTTGACCATAAATAAGAAAAGGAAGGTATGTATTCATAGAAATCATTATAAAAACTACCATGCTCTCCTGTTCCTATATACCCTTTACCGCCTATACTGAAGCTGGCAGCCCATAACCTCTGGGGCGATGATGCCTTGTTTAGCCATTTATTCGTTGTGGGATTATATTCAAAAAGATAATTATCGTTGTTGCCTGTTGGTGATGATATATATCCTTTGCTGCCGATGCTGAAGCCCGTAGCGTACTTACTGTTAAGGGGATAACCTTGCTTTATTGCCCATGAATCGGTAGCGGGGTCATATTCCCAAAAATCATTAAAACCCTGTAAACCATTATTATCGCCTACCCCCATATATCCTTTGCTGCCAATGCTGAAACCCACAGCGCCCTTTCGTGGCACGCCCCCAAAAAATGCCTTTTGTACCCAACTATTGCCTGCGGGGTCGTAACTCCAAAAGTCATTTTTGTAATACCCCGTGGGGTCTAAGCCTGCTCCTATATACCCTATGTTTCCGATGCTGAAGCCGGTAGCAGCGATTAACGCAGTGCCCCTAAAATCTCCCTTTCTTGTCCATGCATTAGATGCAGGGTTATATTCATAAAATTCCTTTCCACCGAGATTCCCCAGTCCTACATATCCTTTGGTGCCAATGCTGAAGCCTGTAGCCTGGCTTACTGGATTGCCTTTATAATCTGCCTTTTGTGTCCATGTATCGCCTATAGGGTCGTATTCCCAAAAATCTTTTTTCATAGTTGACAGACCCCCTGCATCCCCTGTTCCCATATATCCTTTGCCGCCAATGCTAAAACCGACAGCATTCCTACGTCCCGTTCCGCCGAATCCGGCTTTATTGTTCCAGACATTAGAGCCGGCAGTATTTGCCTCTAACACTACACTGCCACCTGCGCAAAAAGTGGTAGGACCGCCGGGGGTAACGGTGGCAGTGCATTGAGTCTTTGCGATGTTTGCAACAAAGAAAAAGACAGGAAAAAGAAGTATTTTAAACGAAAAGAATGATTTCATAAAGTTTAATAAAAGGTGAAAAGAAATGGAGAGGAATATTAGTTTAAATAGAACGCTGCTTGGGGATGAAGACCTATAGCTTTATTTTCAAAGAGTCCAGCTCCCGTTTCTCAACGGTAGGCGGCATCATGTTGTGGGACAACTTATAAATAACAAGCTTAGCCACCTTTTCAGCATCCCCTTTCTTCTTAAAACCAGCATTGCCGGGCAAGCCCGGTTTTGAGGGTTGGTGTATGTATGTTTTATTATCACTTAAAATGTCGTAACCAAAAGTGCTGGCTTCAGAGGGTATTACCTTATAAGTGAGGGTTTGCTTTGCAGCAGTTTTTTGAGCAGGCGTTTTCGGCTTGTTGCTTTGTGCCACAGCAATGTTTGCAGCAAGAACGAATAAGGCAAAGAGGAATTTACTCAACGAAGTAGATGTTTTCATAAATGTTTGATTTTCTAAAAAGACCGAACTGCACGAATTCCCAATTGGGAGCTTTTAGAGAGAATAAATTCTACTCCATTGAAAAAGTCCTTGGTGTATGCTGTTGAATAATCATCCTCAGTAGAACTCCAATAATATGTGTAATTGAAAACTCCAAGAATGCTTTGTTGAATCCATAATAAGTTTAGCTCGTACCGTGTAGGCAGCCTCCAATCCGTATAATTTTGACCTGAATAAATAGCAAAGGCACTGATAGAATTCTGAGCCGCATACCAAGTATCTCCCAAATCCGAAGTTGCTGCAATTAGCCCGTGCAATGCATTAGGTGTCACATAAAACACTATACCCCCGCCGTAGGCTTCGCCAATAAAATGGGTTACATTCACACTTGGGGTAATCCACTTGGCTACACCATTTGAATCCGAGGTTAATACTTTTCCCTCACCCGGTGTTCCCCCCGTTATTTTTACCTGACCAACCACTTCTAATGCTGGCCATCCCCCGGTTATTTTTACCTGTCCAACCACTTCTAATTTAACCGTTGGGTTTGTTGTTCCAATACCAACATTTTGTGCTTGAATAACATTAAAGAAGGGCAGGGTAATTAGAGAAAAGAAGAGAATTTTTTTCATAAAAGGTGTTTTTTTGAAGTAAACAAGGCATAGCTAATAGCAGCAGGAAGATGCAGAAAATCAAACAAATAGAAGCGGGTGTTTTTGCAAACATTCTTTACGCCTGCACGGGTAAGATTACTTTTTTTAAAGAGTGTGGAAGATTAGAGTGCTAAAAAACTATTGAAAGGTAAATCAAAAAAAATCTATAATGTTTTATTTTATGAAATCTCTTCTGTTTTCCGCCCAAGGCCAAAAAATTAGAAATTAGTATAAATTGCAGTCAACATCGTTGCAGGTGATCCTCCCTTTTTGGACGGAAAATGAATTCCGTGACTAACGTTTGTTTTGCAGTCCTAAAATTTTTTATGGAATTAGGGCTGCAAATTAATAGCATGTAATGCGTTAGTCAGAATAACACCCTGCAACAACGATGCTTTCATCATTAGATTCGAAAAACGGACAAGGCCAAAATACCGGTAAAAATAAAAAATGAAGAATACACTTCCAGGTTTTATTGCTTTGCTTTTGCTGCTAAGCATTGGTTGCAAATCAAACAAGGCAAGGAATATTAATCATGCAAGATAGCAACACTTACAGCATCCAGTTTCCTTGAAGAAATTGATGAAATAATGGAGATGCTGATTTTGAAAAATAAGCAATACATTTACTTCTATTAAAAAAGCGTACAACAAACTGTTTGCCGTTCGTCAGAAATGGAGCAGGAAGTTGGAGCGATCAACAGAATCGTATAATTGTACTTTTTATAGTTTTATAAACTCCACCCGCCTGTTGTTGGCTTTCCCTTCAGCAGAAGTATTGGGAGAAGCAGGTTCGGAGGCTCCTTTGCCATCGGTTTGCATTCGTGCAGCATCTACGCCAAAGCTGCTGCTTAAGGCCGTTCTGACTGCGGCGGCTCTTCTCTTGGAGAGGTCAAGGTTTGATGTGGCGTTTCCGTCGCTATCGGTGTGACCGATGATCTTTACTTTGACTGTGGGGTTATCTTTCAGCACCTGCGCAATTTCTTTGAGTGCGCCGTTTGATTCGGGTTTTATTCTATCAGAATTTACATCGAACAAAATTCCTCTTGTAACAAACTTACCTTCGGTTATTAATTTACTCCGAACATCTACTACACCTTCGGCATAGCGGAAGTTGGATAGCAGTGCATCAAACGGATGATCGTCAGCCCAGCCCCACATACGGAGGACAATAGAATTGATGCCCATAGCCGGCATGATGCGAGGCAGGTCTAACACTTTTGTTTCATTTACATAATACCTGAATCTTGTTTTATTGACCGCTATTGATACATGAAATTTCTCATTGGGTTTATTGTTTAGGGTCTGGTCATTTAAGTCAGTGGTGGGATCACCATAGCCGGTCCCAGCCTGGGCGGAACTAACTAAATAACGAACAACTCCTTCAGGCGATAATTCGCTTATAAGAAATAATCCTCCATTCGCCGTAGGGTCCGAGGCTGCAGGAACATCCTTCTTGTTGGGCAATGTAGTTAGCTCCAGATACAATGACCCGTGCCTGTCCTCGCCACTTGCAACCATATCATATTCTATCGTATAGTTTTCTGGAAATTTTCCTGAAGTTATTTCAGGGAGATAGGTAGTGGAATTGCGCATCTTGAGCCATTTGCCGGGGTATACACTGTTAGTGACCACCTCTCCGTTGCCATTGGTATTCCACTTTACAGGAAAGTCGCCAACGTTATCTGTTGCAAAGTCATCAAAGAAGATAACTTTCTCACCCGGAACAAAATCAAATTTTGAATAGCTTGCAAAAGAAGGAGATTGTTGCGAGGCATTAATTACTGAACTGCTAGCTTCGCTGCCTCCATCTTCCGGTTCGGAATTAGTTTTTACTTTGGTCTTAGAAGCGCCATTGTCAGTCTTTGTTTTGGTTTTGGTCTTAGTGCTTTTCTCTGCTTCTTCTTCCGTTTTATCTAGTCCTTTGTCTATTGCCTGATCTACTTTTTGATCGGCTCTTTGGGTAACCTTATCTTTTATTTTTTGACCAACATTGATTTGCGCAGTTGCACAATTAATCATAAAACCTGTGGCAAGGAGGGTTGCGAGACCTTTCATAAGCAAGTTTTTAAGGTTAAAGATAATTTTGGTTATAAAAAAATAAAACAGTTCGGCGATTGTGGAAGGGGTTGATTAAAAGTAATCAAGAACTATAGAATGAATGACTGGATAAATGCCCCTGCTAAACAGCCGAAACAACAGTTACAGCTAAATTTGTCATACTAAAGTAATCATTATTTCTCAATTTTTCATATTCAGGTCAAATATTACACCCTGTATACTTATAAGTTGAGAATAGAAATGGGGTAATATAGGGATGCTTCGTCATTATTTGATCTTAGAAAATCTTGTGAGAGATTTTAGAAAAGTGCAAAAATAAATCTATTCGAAAAGAAGTTTTTGGCAAGGCTTTTTCAAAAGCAACACCCGGTTCATTCAACTAAATATTTTACATGCAGCAAAGTCTTAAAGTTAATAGTCATTACAATTTTAAAACTCCACAATGCTTAATTGTAAAACATTGCTTGCAATTTTGATTTCAGCTGGGTTGGCTTCTTGTGTCAAAAGTAAAACGAGCAAGCTGAATGCAGGTAAAATACAGGCTTATGTGCCGGTTTATCTCAAGCCGTCATTTGCAACAGACATCAAAATTGATTCTCCAAAAAACACCGTGGCTGCCGGCAAAATATATGTGTACGGCAGATACCTTTTTCAGAACGACATTAATAACGGCATCCATATCATAGACATTATTGACCGGGCAAACCCTAAAAAAATAGCTTTCATCAATGTACCACTAAGCACAGAGATTGCGGTCAAAGGAAACTATCTCTATACAAACAACCTTGCTGACATGCTTACATTCGACATCAGCAGCCCGGCTAACCCTGTATTAAAAAGCAGGATTAAAGATGTTTTTCCATCCGTCAATCAAACTTACCCCCCGTTTACCAATACCTATTTCGAGTGTGCAGATGCTTCAAAAGGCATTGTAGTAAAATGGATACTGCAGGAGGTTGATAACCCACAATGCCGCAGGTAAAAAAACCTGATTCAGAAAGAGATTTTTGTAGAAAAATCATTATCTAAAAACTGTTGGAAATAACCACAAACAATACACAATGAAAACACGAATTCTCCTGGTAATAAGCATCCTTTTCTTGTTTTTGCAATGTTCCAAAGATTCAGGTTCAGTAGATTCTGCTTTTGCAACCACCGGACAGGGTGGATCATTGGCCAGGTTTTGTATCGCAGGCAATTATCTGTACACTATAGACGCACAGCATTTAAAAGTGTATGACATAACCAACGGGCAGCAACCCGTACTCAAAAACAATGTTTTGGTAGGGTTCGAAATAGAAACCATCTATCCATTTGCCGATAAGCTGTTTATAGGGTCCACTAGTGTTGTCTATATTTTCTCTATTGCAAACCCGGAATTGCCAACCCAACTCGGCACTGCCATTTCTCCCGATGTGATACGCCGTTGTGACCCTGTGGTAGCTAAGGATACCGTAGCATTTGCCACATTGAGAACCAACGGAGCTTGTGGTGGACAAAACAGCATCCTGGCAATTTTTGATATTAAAAACATAGCAAAACCAGTACAGCGAGGCAGTTTTCAACTGACCGAACCTTATGGACTTGGATACTCAGATAGTGTACTGTATGTATGTGATAATGGTTTGAAGGTTTTCAATATTGCCAATCCGTATTTGCCCCTCTTAATAAAAACATTAACCAATGGAAGTGGTTACAAAGACGTGATTTGCTATCAAAATACTATGATGTGCTGGGTATCGGATGGGGTTATGCTTTACGATATTACTGACAAAATAAACCCTGTTTACCTTGCTAAAATTATTTAATGATCAAGAAACTTTTCTTATTTGCTTGCATTATTTTTATATCAACAGAAATGTTTGCGCAAAATAGAGATTCAACAAAAGCAACTACTCTTAGCGTGAACTTACCGGGCATCATTGATGTGTTTGACGCTAACATCACATTTGGTGTAGATTTTAAAATAGCAAAGTTAACTTCTGCCGGCATTGATGCAGGATATATTTACGCTTCCATTTACACTTCCGATGCGCAATCAACATCTGGTATATTGCTCCGTCCATATATCAGGTTTTATTTTGACAAAAAGGAGGAACTTTTTTTTCAGGCGCAATTGCATTACAAATCTGTCACTTACACTAAAGAAAGTTGGGTCAACAGGGACTTTGTAAATGGGGTGCCATCATTTAGTCAATTGGGCACTATTAGTAATTACAAGAAAGCATACGGTATTCATTGCCTGATAGGGATTCGCAAGCAATTGTCAGGCAGCAATGAACATTTGCATTTGGAATCAACTTTCGGATTGGGCTACCGTTATAAAAAGCAGTATTCAGATAATGGTTTGTTTAGCACGACTGGTTTTGTTTTTGGTAGCCGCAATAATAATTCGACCCCTGTGCTGCTCATGAATCTCAAATTGTGTTACAAACTGTAAAGTTTGAATTATTACCTTTCAGCTGCAATTATTCCGCCAAAGAAAATCTTAAATGAGTCCTGCAGGTGGGTGTTATCGGACATTTTATTTTCATGGGCAGGCATAACCTATAAAAGATGCTATCCCCAAGGTGGATGGTGTCGTATTTGGTAAAGGCATGTAAAATGTGCAATTGATTGTTGCGGCGATATGCCCTTCCATTTAATTTGATGACATATCACTACCTTACTATTTTTGAAATGCCGGATGAAATTGCTGCAAAGTACTTCTTAAAAAATCCCGGTCTAAATGGGTATAAATTTCAGTTGTAGTAATACTTTCGTGACCCAACATTTCCTGTACAGCTCTTAAATCTGCTCCGCCCTCTACAAGATGCGTTGCAAACGAATGCCTGAAACTATGTGGTGAAATACTCTTTTTTATACCGGCTTTCAGCACCAGGTCTTTGATGATATAAAAGATCATAATTCGGGATAACTTTGCTCCTCGCCTGTTAAGGAATAAATAGTCCTCGTTACCTTTTGTAATTACTAAATGGTTGCGTATTGTGTCTTTGTAAATATTTATGTATTTAATAGCATCACTGCCAATAGGTACTAATCTTTCTTTGTTGCCTTTGCCAATTACCCTTACAAAACCTACATCAAGATATAGACAGCTTATTTGCAGATTGACCACTTCACTGACACGAAGACCGCAACTGTACATCGTTTCTACAATTGCTTTGTTTCGGCCACCTTCAGGTTTACTTAAATCAATTTGACTAATCACATTTTCTATTTCCTCAAAACTTAAAACATCTGGAAGGCTTCGCTTTAACTTAGGCGAATCCAATAAGGCAGTGGGATCGGTAGTAACAATATTTTCTATCAGACAATATTTGTAAAATCCTTTAATGCCTGATATAATCCTGGCTTGAGAAGAAGGTGTCATACCAAGTTCTGCCACCCATTTTATAAACTGCTGAAGTTCTTTTAAATCTAATCCTGAAGGATCTTTTTTTTGTTGTGTTGCTAATAAAAAAATAGTCAGCTTTTCTATATCCCTAAGATAAGCCTCTACAGAGTTATCGCTAAGCGATTTCTCTAATTGCATATATGCTTTAAATCCTTTTTTGTATGGTTCCCACATTTAAATGCAAGGTAAAAGGAAAATATGCAACCGTAAATATTGGTAATAAAATAAAAAATGAAACTACCCCCTTATCTATTGAATAATACAATATGAATTATATACAATTGTAGAAATTAAATATAATGTGCAGCTAGTTTATAAAGCACTATCAAAATATATGCGGCACCTAAAATCCTGTTAATCTGCTTAATGTTTAATTTGAAAAAGCTTAGCAATTTATTGCCAAATACAATGTAAACAAGCATTACCACTAAGGTGCCTAAAGCATTAAAAAGTACAAACCCTAATGAGGTCATTTGTTCAATATCCAGCATTGCAAACTTCTTCACTAAAATAATCATCACTAACCAAAATGGAATCTGTTGCGGATGTATGATTATGAAGAATAGCCCCCGATAAAAAGTATGCTTTTGAATTTGAGCATTATTAGATCTATTGCCAACTATCATCCATATACCCATAATTAGGACAATAAGAAAAGATGCGGTTTCTATGTAATTAAACAATTGACTTTTTGCTGAAAGCCTTATGATTAATTGAACCGAAAGAAGCAGATAAATGCTTTCAAAAATTAAAATCAAACAAATTATAAACAAAAGTAATTTTTTTTGCCCCGAACGAAATAATTCTACAACCATCAAATTGATATTTCCCGGAAAAATATACCCATAAAAACCTGTAAAAATTGCAATAAAATACATGACTTATGCAACTTTCATTTTAAATATTTTCTCTTCTTTTTTAAGGGCCTTATACTGTTTAAAGGTCATAAATTTAACTCCTCTTTTATTATTTTCTATGGCAATATCATACATTAACTTGTAATGATAAGCCAATACTTGTTGTGCTTTTATGTATGAATATTTTGGATCGTATATATGTGCAGGTTCAGCACCTGCACCATTCAACTCAAGTATTTGAATATTCTTTCCTGCTTTGAGATCTTCTAAGCTTGTACAACGCAAATCAAACCTTCCGTAATAAAATCCTTTTATCCTGCTACTTATATCGTCAATTGTATTTACAAGTTGTGGCTCAATGATATGGTTATAATCAAGAAACTCGGAACCACGCACATGATTTCCATAAGGCACCAGAATTTGCTTTACACCTTTTGGCAATATCATTTTGAAGTCAATACTCTTGCTATTTTTTAAAGTATGATACTGTAGAAAGGCCCTGTTATTCTTCTTTATCAATTTATCAACAGTACTAATTCCATCCCCTCTTATAGACAAGAGGTTTTTAAAAGTTACAGAAGTAATCCTTCCTTTTTTCTCTGACGGCTTTTTACAATAAAATATACTAAACTCAAGATCGTAAGGAACAAAATCCTGTATCAAAAATGGTATTTTATTTATAGTCTTGTAAATAATTAGTTCGTTTTCATTTTCTATTTTTTGCACACACCAACCCCTTTCGCCCCTATCGGGTTTGGCTATTACAGGAAATGCAATAGCATGTTCACTCATTGTATTTAAAATCTGTTCAAGACTGTCCTTTTCATCAATATAAATTGTTGCCGGATACAATTCTCTGGGTATCAACTCAAATATTTTTATTTTACTTTCAAAGAACATTCCGCCTGTTTCAATAGTGGGATTAGATGCAGAAAAAAAGAAAAAGGAACGGGCTTTGGCAGCAAGATAAACGTAGTAAAAGCTTACAGGAAAGTAAACAACATACATAGGCCAATATTCCCAGCTAAATATTTTAATGTACAGCCTCCTTAAACTAAAACAAATTTTTTCTGGTAACATAAACAATTTGATACAACAAGTACATTACTTTATAATTTATTATTGCATTCTTAGTAATCCTTTTCCAAAAATTTAAATTCAATTAAAGCTTGTCATACAACATCTATTAGTGTTTGTAATTATCTGAAGGCATTGTTTATCATACCCTTCTTGTCCCACTTCTAAATATTCCATTTGGGCAATTAAATTGTGATCCAATTCAATAAATGTATAGCTCAATGTTTTTACCTGGTCTTTTCTATTCATTATAAAGCCATTTTCAGGGTCATTGACTGATTTGAAAAAAGAAAATAAACTATTTACCGAGACAGCCGGTTCCCCATTGAGCCATTTTCTAAAATTCGATTCCCGATTGGCTTTGGCATCAGCATCATAAAGTGTTGATGAAGACCAAATATGTGCAATAGAAGTATTGATTTGAATTTTCATTCTTTGTACACCATCCCACACCAGTTCAAACAAATTATTTTTATCAAATACCACTAATGTAAATGGTTCAATGTCATCTAATCTCAAGAGGCTCCAATCTACCAAAGGCATATCAGAACTCAACAATTCATTCACAATTAAACCCCGGCTTTTACGATATTTTTCTTTTCGCTTATGATTCTGCAATCCACCATTTAACAATATTATTACACTGCCCCGATTATTAACACCAACCCATGTACCCCCTTCTTTTGAATCTTTAGGAGATAAATAGTGAACTTCATTTGATTTATTTATTTCGGGTAGCAAAGCCTTACTTCTCAAAGGGCTTTCATCTCGCAATGAGGCAAAATAGAATTTGTCATTTTCAGGAATAAATACTACTGTACACATGAATCAAGTTTTTTACCAAATTTTTTTATTCAACCAGCTTGTTTAAACCAAATTAAAAAAATGCATTCTACAAAGCAATTTTTAGTTCAGGCACTTGCGGAAGCCTTGTATAGAATAGTAGAATAAGCAACACCAAAATCAGGTTCAACAATATCAAGCTTCATTTCTATCAATGCTACTTTTATTAAAGCAAGGTGATGAATTGTATGTTCTGTATTGTAAACAATTTCACGAAAAAAGGTAGTGTTCACTGTATAAGAATTTAGATCCTCCATATTTTCGATAAATAAACTTAGTTCCTTTTCTGGCATCTTAACCCCTTGCAATATTTTATTAATCATGCTTATTGCAAACAACCTGTTATTTTCAATTTCTAAATTTCTTGTACGGTTAATATAATCAACCTCTCCACTATGGTAGCCTGCAATTGCACATTGCAACAACTCAATTATATGCCGTGTATGGCCACCAATACTGGCATTTCCAAGGTGTTCAATTTTATGTGTGTAATGGTTATCCTGCAACAAGGTTAGCAGGTTATTAAGTGCATTTAGTTGATGTGATAACTGAATAAAAATCATAACAATAACTTATTTTAAAAGGGCAGACCCAAATAAATGATTGTAAGCAACGCAGTGAATAGAAACATACTTATAATCACTAAATGCAGGCATACCCGTGACTTCGTACACCTGATTACCATTTGTTGATTTTAATGCACCCAAATCTATATAGTTTACCGGCATTGCTTCTTTACTTAAATAAACATGCAAAGCCGGCCCATTGTTTGAGGTGAAATTCGTGAGCCTTACAGTAAACACATCACCCTTCTTATAAACTTCTGCATCGCCCATAACTGTACCATAAGGGCCATTGGCAAAAATACCCTTATACTTAAGTACTGCAGCAGTATCTATAGTTTCATTAAGGGTTGTAGTAGGAGCATTTGTTTCTTTTTTGCAGGCAGTAATCAGAAATAAAACTGCCAATAGGAACACTACATGTTTCATAGTAAGGTTATTAAAAGTGAAATATTACTTCAGGTGAAAATACAAATTTGCGTGTGAGGCCATCAGGTCTTACCTCTCTTACAACGAAGGGCGTACCTGCTGTTAAACCAAATGTAAGTTTAGAACCAGCTTTATACCATGCAGCAAATGTTCCATTTAAAGTTAGTCCGTCTGAACCATTTATTTCTATTGGTTTGTTACTTACGCTTCCATTAATGTAACTATCTTTTCCTAAATGATAAATGCCCAATAATCCTATATTGAATTTCCATTTCTGGGGAAAACTAATGTCGTATCCTATACGTGCAAGCACATCAGGCTTTCTTTTAAAATCATTAGATGAAATATATTTACCCGCCTCCAAAGTATTCCAATAGGCTGGCAAAAATGTATTTCCATTTGTACCGGACAATGGTAGTTGCAGGGCAGTTGCTAATAACCACTTTTGGTTAGTAAAGATTAAGCCTGTTATTACATCAACAGTACCTAAGCTACTTTGGTATTGCATAGGTAAGGGTTTGTTGTTTGCATTTAGGTTGCTGTTATTTAATGGAATTTTTGTTCCCAATATAATCCCTGTTTTCCATTTGCCTTTATGCGTTGGGGTAAATGTTGTAGCCAGAAAAACATCTCCTAAACCTGATGCAGAACCTAAATTTCCGGAGGCATAATTAGCTGTAAGCTTTGCCTGAATGGCCCATTGTTTATTTAACTGATTGTCATATTGAATAGCGGGGGTGAATACATAGACCTCTTCATCACCAACACCATTACCTGCTATTATACTTAATTTTTGTTTGTTATTCTTTAAGGTATCATTGCTGCTATTTGGTTTAAAACCTGCAATAGTGCAAAAACCTGCATCGCTACATCCTTGTGCAATTGTTTGATTACAAACAGCCAACCCAATAATAACTCCCAATACGAATTTTAAAATCATTTTCCTTTTTTTATAAACTTACGAAATTTTACAATTCCCTGATCTTTGTGAAGAATCAAAATTATAAGGCTGCATAACATGACAACTATGGCAAGAGTAAATAATTGCCCCCCATCACCTTTAGATTCTATACCCAACAGGGTAAGGTGCGAAAGTATTGCACCCGACATGAGCCCAACGGCTAAAAAGGCACCAACGAAAATAGTAGAAGGCAAGAGTAATAAAATACTTGCAACTAATTCCATAATTCCTGTTACAATTCTTCCCCACGGTTCTACGCCAAGCTTTGTAAATAATTCTACAGATTCAGGATGACCTGTAAATTTAAAATAAAGTGTTTGCAACAAAATTATCGCTACTACTATTCTCAAAAACCATGAAAGAATGGATTTAAAATTCATGCTACTAGTTATTTTTAAAAGTCGAGTATTGTTAATGATAGAGTGATGCCCAGTTTTTGTCTGCTTTTCCATGTAAACTATTTTCATCCTTATTCCATTTAGGTAAAGTATTGTTAACCCATGAATGATAAAAAAGAAACAGTTTTCCATCAACTATTTTAAATGTCTCCGGGTCTATTTCTACTTTTTCATTAGTTGCCCCCATAGCATAAGCACACCATCCACCATATTGTGGCTCATATTTTTTAAAATCGCTTTTAAAAAACTCTTTGTTAGCAGCAGATGAAAAATAATACGTAATTCCATCTGCAATGGTTGCAAATTGCTTGTTTCCTTTTACTGCTTTGTTTTGAGTAAAATATGCAACCGGATCGTAACCTTGAACGGCAACACCTTTTTCCAGATTAAAATGTTTAAACCGTAAGTTGTTTTGAGCATAACCAATGTTAAGCATCATAAGAATGGCAACTAAAGCAATCAATCTTTTTTTCATGTTTTTGTTATTTGGTTATTACAAAGCAAAAATGCCATCATTTCAGATGGCATTCAATAGACATTGTTCCCTAAGATTTGTATATTTTTCCCTAAGTTTTAATTTGTGATATTTTTTTAAATTCCGAAGGGCTTTGCGAAGTACGCTTTTTAAAAAACTTACTAAAATGGGCCGCATCATCAAATCCAAGTTCGTCAGCTATTTCTTTTACTGACTTATCTGTGTATAAAAACAATCTTTTTGCTTCTATTACAATTCTTTCTTGTATAACCTGCAAAGGGGTTTTCTTGCTGTACAGTGTAAAAGTATTAGAGATTGTTTTGGGAGATTTGTTTAATAACCCTGCATAATATTGCACCTGATGCTGTTGCTTAAAATGGAATTCTACCAAGAGATTATATTTTCGCAAAAGATTGAACTTTTCATCGCTTAGTTGTGTGGTGTTAATGTATTGCTTTTTTGCAATTCGTGTAATTTGAATAATCAGTCTTACAAGCAGCATCCTAAGCATTTCACCTTTAATATCGTCTTCTGATAAAAGCTCAACTTCAAATACCTCAAGTAACCTGTTAAGCATTTCTAAAAAATCGACTTCAGGTATTATAAACATGGTGGGTGAAGGGCCATAAAAAACGAAACCAACACAACCCACTTCGGCATCATGATCTACTATACAATAAAATTCACGATTAAACTGCCAAGCAACAATATTTTCAGGTTTTTCAAAATGAAAAGATTGGTCCATCATTATGGGTAAAATGGTATTCTCCGCCATTTCATACTGAATTTCATCAATGACTACATTTTGCTTTTCACCTTTGTTCCAAACAATAGTATAAAGTTTGCTATCAATTTTATCTTGCCTTAAGATACGTGAAAAGTCGGCTTCGTCTTTATGCAGAATTAAGGTGCCTAAACCATCGTTATGTTTAAAAATATATTTCATTAAATCAAAAAAGTAAAATCATAACACCAAGAAAAAGCAAACTGTTTAAAAATGATAAATTCAAATTGCGAATCAAAAACTGTTCATTTACTCAATAAAAATAACAATGGAATATCCAATCTTTTACTCCACGCTTTTTCACTATGATCATCTCCTGCAAAATATTTTGTGATCCAATTTTTAGAAGTAAACCCGTTTGATACCATTACTTTATCTACTTTCTCCTGCAATGCAGGGTACATAGCATCCAAAGTTTTGTCACCATAGTCAAAATAAATGCGATGATTTTTGGGTTTAGGTAAATGCTTTTTTAAATAACCCAAAAAAGCAGTAGGAATTGGATTGCTTTCAAGAGTGAAGATGCCGGGCCAATGTGTACTTAAGCATGCCGCGCCGCCAAACACATTTGGATATTCGCAAATGGCATACATAGAAATAAGGCCGCCCATACTACTGCCGGCAATAAAAGTATTTTTTCGATCACGGTAAGTGGAATAATTTTTATCAATGTAGGTTTTCAATTCTTCTACAATAAATTTCAGGTAGTTGTCAGATTTTATTTTGTAACCGTTAAAAATTGATGCGCCACCCGTTCTTTTAGAATGGTAGATAGAATCTTGTTCTGTGAGCGACAAAGTTTCAAATGGCTTTTGTGGAAAGTAGTCAGCATGTCTTGTTTGGCCTCCATTCCATATACCTACTACTATAACATCTTTGATTTTGTTTTCATTTTTCAATTTGCTCACAATATCATCTACATTCCAAGCGGTATGGTTCCATGTGGTGGCACTGTCAAACAGCATTTGCCCATCGTTCATATACAGTACTGCATATTTTTTATTGGACGTATAGCCATCAGGCAGCCATACGTCTACGTTTCGTGGGGTAATGTATTTTGAAGGAAAACTATCAATACGTTTAAGTGTGCCTGTAACAACTTTGGGCAGTTGTGCTAATGATTGTAACCAAAAGAAAATTAGAAAATAAGTTATTAAATGTTTTATCATTTCAATTATAAGAATTTCACCTGATTAATAATAAGTATTATATAGAAAATATTCTATTGTTCAAATACAGAGTTTCAATGGAACAATGCAAAATTGTGAATAAATAAATTACAAATTGACTGTTTAAAAAAAAGTGTTAGGTATTTTTATAAACCAGTAAAATTAAAAACATGGAATTTCCCAAAAGATATATTGACGGACTTGATACCAATTTTGAAGAAGTTATTCAATCTCTAAGAAGTTTTCTTTGCAGTATTGATAACATAAGAAATTCAGAAGGCGGGGCTTTACTATTTTTTACTGATAAGAAAAAATAATGAACTTTTGGTTAAAGTATTTCCTTTAAGAAAAAATACAGAAATATTTAATCAACAATTTATAAATGGCGAACAAACCGCTGTGAAGTTCTTTGAAAAAATAAATTCAAATCAGCCGTATAAAGAAATGTGGCATGCTAAAAATTTCTTCCTCAACAATGCAGGTGACCATCATTTTGAATATGATGTTCCGGCTGATAATGTGATAAACTATAATCATGAAAACATTACTTACGATGGCAAAACCACAACATGGACTAATTTCATAAAAAATGCAGCAGAAAATCAAATAGATAAAAGTACTTATGAGCAAATATTATTTAAGTCAGGTTGTAAAAAAGTAGCAATTATTCCATTGCCTATTCTATCTACACCGGGTATATTGTTGGCTATAGATTATGATTGTATAGGCGGAAACAGGGACAAAATGCTTCATTTAATATACACCCGATCAAGAGATGCTATTTCAAAATTTTTATATTACAGATTGATAGACTCATTAACGCTTCATTTAGAACAAAACAACGAAGTTGTAAATGAAGCGGAATTCGTACAATTGTTTGTTGATGAACTTTGCAAAATATTGATACCCTATAGTTTTAAAATAAATGACGGCAAAGAAATTAATTATTTCGAGGGTTGGCCTATTAATGGGTTTGAACCGGCCATCTATGAATTGCAATTATTAAAGGGCAGGTATAATATTTCATTCAGACTTACTTCATTTAGTTACATAGATCTTGAACATCAGGAAACTACTTCAATGCCTTTTATCCATACCTCTGAAATGTTTAAGGCCAATAGCGTACAATCTTCCCGATTAGTTTGCAGACTCTTTAACCTGTTACACAAAAATTGGGAATTGAGAAAAACTGCAGAGCTAAGAGCATACAATGCAGTATCCGCAAGTCTTTCTCACATGAATCTGGAAAATCTGGAGAACGCAGTAGTACAGTTTAAAAAAGAATTTGAACAAACTAAAAACAACCTAAAAAATAAAAACACATTTAGTCCCCCTAATAAATTAACGCTAGAAAATGAAGAAGTTAGCCTAACCATCAATAATCAGGAAATAGTATCAAAAGAAACTTGCAGAGGCAATATTAACCAGATTGATGGATTTCGTATTTTACTCTTTTTACTAAAATTTCAATCGAAAACTGATGCTACCGGAGGTTATACTCCACAACTAATTTTTGATTCCTGCGGCCTTGAACTTAATGGTGCAAAAGATACTAAACCTAAAAATCAAACAAAAATTAACGAAGCCAAATCTGATCTTACAAATACCTCAACTGAAATATTTAATAATATACAAAGGTTTACAAAATCTTACAGCAATCATTTACAAAGCAATAATTGGGTAAACAATAAAGAGTTCAACAACGTTTTTTTTATTTCACTTGTACTAATGGATATTTTTAAAAACCGAAACCTAAAAGACTATATAAAAAACTTCAGCTCAATTCAAAATGAAGTAATACAACAATTTCAAAAGCTAAAAGAATTAAAGTCAGTGTATTCAACTATTGATAATAATGCATTAGTAATTGGAATGCAACAAGCCAAAATAACAACAAGGGATTATGAAAACAGGGTTCATAATAGTTTACGAATGTTAAAAGAGCGTGATCTAAAAGAGGAAAAACAAAAAAAGGTTAGAGATAGTATAAAAGCAATGGTGACTAAGCTGTTTAATCTTAGAGATAATGCCCATAATGAAAATAATTTTGAGAAACTTACAGCCTTAAATTTTTTGTTGGAAAACATGTTTGAATCAGGCTTAATAAATAAAGATAAAAAAGAACCTGCAAGTCAGATAAAATACCAATATAACCAGCAAAAAGCCAGCTCCTATTATATTTCATGGCAGTTTTAGCCATCAATTTACTTTTTTGGTAAATAGATTTTCTACACTATACTTTTTGTTATTATATACTAAATGATTACTCGTTTTTTTTCATTTACTGTATTATTTTATAATTATTTTTTTTGCCCAAAGTATGGGAAATACTGATTAATAGAGCTTTATCATATTTTGCAATCTTCATTACTGAATTGGTAAATAACTCTTATGGCACTATATGTTTTATAAGGCCTGCAAAATCCAATTGTAAATTTTGAATTTAAATTTTAAAGGCCGATTTTATAATTCAAAACCCCGTAAGAAAATGATTACACTTGGACACAGCCTACCCAACAAAAAAATGATTAGTAAGGTTGGCTTTAAAAGTACAAATGAAGAAGTAAAAGAAGAGCAAGGCCCAATAGAATACCATGGCGATGCTCACCTGCTCACAATTGCACCTACCGGTGCAGGCAAAGGCAGAAGTAATGTAATCCCTACCTGTCTTACCTACACGGGCAGCCTTATTCTCTTAGACCCTAAAGGAGAAGCAGCACAGGTAACCGCCAAGGCAAGAGAAAAGTTTGGACCTGTGTACATCATTGATCCTTTCAAAATTGTAACACAGCACCCTGATAAATTTAATCCATTGGATGTTGCTCTTCCTCACCTACCGGTAGAACAGGAAGGTATGATGCTGGCTAAAGCAATACAAGGCAATACATCTAGTTTGGCTTCTGATCCTTATTGGGACAATAAAGCCACTGAGCTATTGAGTGCATTATTCATCAATGAACTTTGCAATGGCAAAAGCATCAAAAACATCAGGCAGTCTTTAATGAGCGATGAAGTTGATTATAACATTGCTGTTATGATGGATAACAATAAAGAACTGAACAAATATGCTTATGAACTTTTTGGATCTTACTTGCAGACACCATCGGAAAAAACCAGACCATGTATTTTGAGTACTGCCCAACAGCACATGTCCTTATTGGGCGACCCGGCAGTATTAGAAAGCCTCGACGGGCCTACTTCTT
>JAYTDC010000122.1:0-34885 GCA_043736115.1 Segetibacter sp.
TATTGTGGCAGTTGCGATACTTGTCTCAACAAGCCTGAATTGCAGGACTGTACAGTTATTGCTCAAAAAATATTAAGTACAGTTTCTAGGGTTAATCAACGTTTTGGGATAAACTATGTAGTTGATATATTAAGAGGCAGTAATAATGTAAAAATTAAGGAAGAACACAAAGGATTAAAAGTCTTTGGACTGGGAAAGGATAAGTCAAAAGAAGAGTGGACACATTATACTAAGGAACTTGTTGAATATGATTATTTGAAAATGAGTGAAGGGCAATACCCGATAGTGCAGTTGACAGAAAAGAGTAGGGGAGTTTTGTATGATAATGAAAAGGTGTATTTATCAGCACCTGTAAATATCGTAATTGCTAAAGAGCCTGTGATATATCAACAACATCCTTATGAGAAAGACTTGTTTGAAAAGCTGAAGGATTTACGTAATCAGTTGGCCCGTGAACAAAATGTGCCTTCTTACATCATATTCAGTGATAGCACTTTGCTTGATCTTGCTACTTATCTCCCTTTGCGTAAAGAAGACCTGACAAAAATTTCTGGATTTGGAGCATATAAAATTGAGCAATATGGCGAACAATTTTTAACCCTTATACAGGATTATTGTAGAGAAGCAAAACTTGAAAGCCGAATTTTACTCAAGCAACCAAAAAGAGAAAGGAAAACCAATAAAGAAAGTTTGTCAGAGACCAAAAAACTCACTTTTCAAATGTACAAAGAAGGCATGTCGGTTGCGGAAATCATGGAAGAAAGAAAGCTGGGCCGTTGGACAATAGAAGACCATTTATGTTTTTTTATTTCAACTGGTGAATTAAATGGAAATGAGTTTGTGGGCGATGATAAACAAGCACAAATTGTAAATGCTATTGAGAAATTTGGCACAGCAAGTCTGAAACCCTTGAAAGAAAATCTTGGTGATGATATTACTTATGGGGATATTAAGATGGTATTGGCTGGTAGAAATAAAGACATATAGTTAGGAAGCTTAGTTTTGGTTCAATTATTTTATCCCATATTTTGTGTAGTTTTCCTTTTTAAATTATTTCTATGAAACAGTTGATATTGCTTGCTTTTTATATTGTTATAACGTTCTCTTTGTGTGCTCAAATGCCCGTTGTGAATGGGGATGGAAGCATCTCGATTGAAAAAAATAATGCAAAATTTACTTTCACTCCTTTTGGGCGTAGTGTGATTAAAGTAACTATGCTTCCCAGTAGTTATAAAACAAATGAGGCTATTAGTGATGCTGTTATGGCTAAGCCTGTAAAGGTTGCGGTCAAAGTTGCATCGGCAATTAATGCTGATTATGTAGTTTCATTAGGTACTGTTAAGCTGACAGCTAAAGGGGATACTTTTTATTTTGGAAAAAATGGAAATGCGTTGATTGCAGAAACTATGACTGATGGAGAGTTTAAAGGCTTCCATTTTCTGCTGGCGCAGGGGGAGAAAATATATGGATCTGGAGAAAGGGCTTTGCCATTAGATAGAAGAGGATACAAACTAAATTTATACAATGGACCATGGTATGGATATGGAATGGGTGCGGATAATCTTAACTATTGTGTTCCCTTTATTACTTCCTCAAATAACTATGCATTATTTTTCGACAATCCTTCAAAAGGATATTTAGATATTGGCAAAACCAACAGTAACATATTTGAATATGGAGCTATGAGTAATGAGCTAAATTTTTATCTGATTGAAGGTAATTCTAATGAAGAAATTCTTGCTGCATATCATTCTCTCACAGGCACTCAACCTATGCCACCACGTTATGTGATGGGCAACTTTATGAGTAGGTTCGGTTATGTAAGTGAGTCGCAATTGATAGAAATAAAACAACAAATGCTGGATGCAAAAATCCCTTTTGATGCAGTAATCATTGACCTTTTTTGGTTTGGAAACACTGTGCAGCAAACATTGGGCAACCTGCAATGGATCAACAAAAAAGCCTGGCCAAATCCTGCAAAAATGATAGCAGGTTTAAAAAATGAAGGAATTAAAACCATCCTTATTACTGAACCTTTTTTTATTGATTCTTCATTGAATTATAAGGCATCTGCAAAGTACAATGCCGTAGATAGCACAGGAAAACCTTACTTGATAAATGATTTTTATTTTGGCAAATCAGGGTTGATAGATATTTTTAGAAAAGATAGTCGTGATTGGTTTTGGAGTAAATATAAAGCACAAATGAACATTGGGGTTGATAATTGGTGGGGAGACCTGGGCGAACCTGAGAAACATCCTTCAGCAGCTTACCATAACCTCAAAGACCTTGGATTTAAACGAATGTTTAAAGCTGATGAAGTACATAATTTATATGGGCATTACTGGACAAAAATGTTGTTCGAAAAGTATGCGCTTGAATACCCAAATAAAAGATTGTTTACACTTAACCGTAGTGGCTTTGCAGGTACACAACGTTTTGGTATTATACCATGGACAGGCGATGTGGGACGCAACTGGAGCGGATTTCAGGCACAAATGCCTATAATACTCGGCATGAGTATGAGTGGTGTACCTTACGTACACAGCGATGCAGGTGGATTCTCTAATGCTGATAAGGATGAAGAGTTGTACATACGTTGGTTACAGTTTGCACAGTACACGCCAATCTTTAGACCACATGGTACTGAAATTGCCACCATTGATCCGGCTCTGAACAATTTTCCCAGTGAACCTGCCTTACATCCTGAACCTTTTAAATCAATTGCAAAGCGCATTATAGATAACAGGTATGCTTTACTTCCGCATAACTATACCATGGCTTATCAACATTCAAGTGCGGGCAAGCCTTTAATAAGTCCCCTTTATTATTATTTTCCCATTGATACAACGGCACGTAATATCCATGATGAATACATGTGGGGTAGCGATATGCTTATAGCACCCATAACAGAAAAAGGTGCAACCAAAAGAAGTATTTATTTGCCGCAAGGCCAATGGTACAATTATTCTACTTACACCAAAACTCAAGGGGGTTCATGGTTTAATGCTGATGCTGACCTTGAAACGATACCTGTTTTTGTGAAAGAAGGAAGTTTTATAGTTACCAATAACACTTGGTTACCCAATACCGTTAAGTACAATACATCTGACATCACAATCACCTATTATCCGTCGGAAAAATTTTCGGACTATACACTTTACGATGATGACGGCAATACTAACAAATCAATAGAGAAAAAACTATTTGAACTTATAACTTTTGAAACATCAGGATGGGAGAAGGAAACAAAAATAACCATTAGAAGCAACGGTGGTAATTTTACGGGTAAACCCAAGTCAAGGCTCATCAATTTTGTGATTCCCGGACTTCCAAAATCTCCCTCTGCGGTATTAATAAATGGCAAGTTATCAACTGATGTGAGTTGGAGTGAAAATCCTAATTTGCTTACCATCAAACTTTCTTTTACGGGTGACACTAAAGAGATAGTCATAAAAAAGGCAAAGTAAACTAATACCATTTTGAATTATAAATAGTCTAATCTGGTTTTGGAATAATGCCATTGTGATGGCCGTTTGGCCAATGCAATTGGACTATTCAGACATCCAATCGGTATTAGTTGATGTAAGGCCATTAAAATTTATTGTTGGAATTCTTTATAAAAATAGAGCTTCTATTTTAAAGGAAACCCAAGGTATAGGTTAGCAACGTCCTCTCTTATTTTAAAAGACAAATGAAGTAATACCAATGTGGTTTTTAAAATATGCCAATATTTTTAAAATCTTACAGTGGTTTATACCGATGGAATCAAACAAATAATCAAATGCGACGAAGCTAAATTGGACTATATAATTGGTCCAATCGGTATAAACAATCTTTTAAGAAACCGAATAGTTATATAATATAGAATTATATCCAAATAAGACATTGATATTTTATAAACAGTAAGTATTAATTTTTCTATCGTAGTAATGTAAGTGTTCCCTTATATGTTTTGCCTGATTCAGCAAGGGTTACGATGTAATAATAAACACCTATTGGTGCAGGGTTGCCATGGTTAGTGCCGTCCCATGATGTGTAGCTTCTTAAATTTTTGTAAATCAAAATTCCATATCTGTTGTATATTTCCACATTAATGTTGTCAGTAGTTTTTAATCCTTTCATATTCCATGTATCATCTATCCCATCCCCATTTGGAGAAAAGGCATTGGGTATAGAAAATGCTGGACAACTACCTTTAGAAACAACAAGAGTATCACTTACTGTGCAACCGTTTGTGTCTACAACTTTTACCCAAAAAGTACCTGTTCTTGTTACTTCAAAGTTTGCAGATGATGTATTATTCTGCCAGAGATAACTTTGAAAAATTCCGGGATATAAATTTCGGGTATCAATGCCCTCACAAATTTTTATGTCAGGCCCAAGGTATGGTTTGGGTAGTGTATGAACTGTAAGTGTTGTTGTTGTTTCAACAGGGCAATTATTGATTACATTGTTTTCTACATAAATGCCTGAAGTGGTTTGATAACTTCCATTTAATAATATTTTATTGCCTTGGCAAAAGGCTGTATCTATTTTTAATGTAGAATCAATTACTGTAAGTATTATAGTTCTTATGCTGTCGCAACCATTTGCAGATGCAGTTGTAAAAGTGTCTTTGTAAATACCGCTAATGTTGTATCCCATAAAAGTATTTCCCTGACAAATAGTTTTGATGAAGTTGCTTAGGCCATGTGGTTTAACTGTCAGGCTTAAAGTTCTTATACTATCACAGCCATTAGCTCCGGTAAATGTATCTATGAAAGTGCCGTTGTTATAATGATTCCAAAGTGTATCACCTTTGCAAATGCTTGCATTTATTGAGCTTAATGTTTTGTTGTTAATGATTATGTTTAAGGTGTCGCTGCTTGTAGAACAACCCGGAAAGGTTGCTGTAAGAATGTATTTGCCACTATTTATTGTGGTAACATTAGCAATAGAAGTCACAGGTCTTGATACAACAAAACCACTTGGGCCTTTCCAACTGTAGATGGCACCTGCAAGTGTATCAGTAAATAATTGTAGTGTAGAACCATTGCAAAGTGCAGGGCCATTGCTTTTTGCTTCTGCTTTAATAACTGCAAAGTCACTGAAATATCCAAATCCTGTGCCTGATGAAGTGCCACCCTGAAGCAAGCCAAGATGAAACAAGTGACTTGTACTGGTAACCCTTATAAGGCTGCCAACACCATAATTGAGTGCTACTTTAGCTGCATACCAATTGTTGCTTGTACCTGGAACTGAAAAAAAATCTGCCGCCTTTATTATGCCCGAAGACCCATTGACAAGAAAATTATTTTGCCCACCGTTTTTTACAAGTATTGTTACGTACAAATTTTCATTTGATGTTAATCTAAACGAAATGCCGGAGCTGCCGGTACAATTTATTTTAGGTAAAATGGCGGTTCCAACTTCGCAGCCAATACCGGAAAGCTGATAAGCATAAAATGAATTACTGCTTTGAAAATATGAACTGCTACCGGGGATGGAAGTTTCAAAACTTTGTCCGGCGTTGAGTGTTGTTAAGTAGTTGCCATCCTGATTGATAATAGTGCCATTGCTTACCGCCATTAGATATACTTTGTCAAAAGGTGCATTCAGCTCACCTTTTATAGCAATGTATTCGTTTCCAATAATGTTTGTTGGTACGGTTTGGTCTCCCCCCAAATCCTGACAACCACCAAATGAAGGACCAACTGAAATTTCATCATCGCTCAATGTGATGGCAATTGGCTTGTTGCTTGTAACATGTGAACCTTGCAAATGCAATGATGCAGCCTCGCTAACAGCAGTTGCAGCATAGGTTTGTCCTTTGTTGAGCGTTATGGTAAATGGTGAACCTGCAGCATGGCCAACAATATTATTAGATGGATTAATAGTTACGGTTGTATTGTTTTCAGTAGCAACAATATTGAACGAGGAATAGCAACCGGATCTGTTGCTAAATATAGTTTGAGATGAAATCCAGAAATTTGTTCCTAAGGCGTTTTTGCCTTTGAGTGAAAACAGATCAGGGTTTGTACCGTTAGCATTCACTTCATAATAAACTGAAATTTTAGCAGTTGATGAAATTTTTAAACCATTGTTTAGAATGGCATTGGTGGGTTTACATTCTATGTTATCAATCCAATTAGTCAGGTCAATTGAATAGTTGGTGTTGGGGCTTATTGTAAATGTTTGGGTAGGCATTCCACCACTTGCGGGTTGAGATACTGTAACAGTAGCAGATTGATCGTAACTGCTAATGTTCAGGACAATTGGTCTGTCTTCCTGTGAACTGCCTGCAAAAGAATTTAAAAGTTCAGGTGCGGCAAACCAAAAAGATGTATCAGCCTGGCTATGGGCTGTAGTCGAAAAATATAGTAAGCAAATAATAAATGCAAATAGCTTACTAATCATTTCCTATGTATTGTTGAGTAGGTATTCACTTCAATTCCGTTCTTTAATATTAAAGTGTAAATATCTCAAAAAACAACAACGTTGTCTAGTATAATATTTGTGGAGAAATAAGCACTCAACTGATAATGGATATTAGTCAATTCTATGGCAGATCTGTAAATTCACTTTTCAATAAATTTATAAAAAGCCGTCCCATAAATCAAATTTACGGAACGGCTTTATGTTGGAACTAAATTAATCTTTAATCAATCACCAAAGCCTGTGTATGGTTGATTAAACCATTGCTCCACGAAAGGTTGTATTTGCCGGCAGGCAATCCTTTTATGTTCATATTAGTTTGCACCGCTGACGTAGCTACTGTTGTTCTTCTTAAAATTCTACCTGTTAAGTCGGTTAGTAGTAGTTGGGCAATACTATTGGTTGATGGGTGTGTTACTGTAACCATGTCCCTTGCAGGGTTTGGATAAATGATGATTTGACCATCGGCATTGTTGCTAATCATCCTTATTGGGCTGTATTCAAACTTGCCGTCTTTGTCTATCATTTTGAGGCGGTAGAAAAGTGAGTGGTGAGCAGTGAATGGTGAGTTGTCTGTGTAGGAATATTTGTGGATACTGCCTGCTGACAACTGACTACTCACAATTCCTATCTTGCTAAACTCTCTACCATTATTGCTACGTTCTATTTCGAAATGATCAACATTTATTTCGTTGGTGGTTGTCCAATTGAGTAAGACCTCACCCCGGCCCTCTCCGGGGGAGAGGGAGGAATACTTCTTACGGGCGGTGAATGAAAGCAAACGTAGGGGTAATACTTCGTTTACTATGGTAGTTGTTTCTGTGTTAGTAAGTACAGGCAGGTTGTAATCAAAGTATATGGCGGCGGTGTTTTTAATGGTATCACCTATTACAACAGTTGGTTTGGGTTTTACCTTGTAAACAATATAACCATGACTACCGGGCTCGTTGGTAGTGCTATCAACCAGGTTTATGTTTCTTAGTGTAAACAAACATTTGTTACCATCATTCATAGTCATTTGGTAGCTGTGGCTGGCGGTTAGGATTTGCATGGTACTCCAATCCAACTTGTTGTCTAGTGTGTCTCTTATGTACACATTGAAAGCAGTGTCATTTCCTGTGTTCTGAAAGCGGATAGTGTATTGCAGGTATTCACCATTGGCAACTTGTACAGTAGTTATCCTGCCGCCGTGGTTTTCGGTTTTGTCATTGGGGTCGAAGGAGCCGCGGACGATTTGTTTTACAGTTGATGTATTGTCTGCGGGGGTAAGATCGGGTTTATTGGAAGTGATGGTGACAATTGATTGTATGGTGTCGCCAATATTAACAAGCGGTGGTGTTTTGACGGTGAAATTCATTATAATGCTACCTGCTTCTAACGGTTTTAGGTTAGAAATATTCCAACGGAGTGTATCTCCCATGACTGATGTTGGATTCGGGGTTGCACTATCGAAATTGAGCTTATTGCTTTTGATGAGTTGAATTGTTCCGTTGGTAATTGTATCTGTTCCTTGGTTTTCATAAGTAATTTGGAAGTTGTTTTGAAACCCGGCTCTAGTTGGAGATAATGGAATTAATTGAACAGATACATCTCTTTGCCCCGGAATTGGTATTAACGCAAATGTTACACTGTCTGTATTAAAATAGGTAGAATTGGAAGTGCTATGTGTGGTGGGTGTAATGTTGTAATATGGTAAATAAGGTATAAACCTTGAAACATAATTACCCGTATCTATATCCAAGGTAATTTTATCAACATTAAAAATTGAATGAATGGTATCTATGCCGGCCTTTGTTGTAACTAAATCACCTAAAGGGAAAAATGATTCATTCGTGTCTTTTATTCCATTGGCGTTTGAATCGAAAAAGGTTGATGCAGTTAAATTATTATAATAAATTCTTGCTACACTGTCGAACCTATAAATAGTTGGACCAAGATTGATATTATAATATCCACCCTTACCAGCCAATAATATTTTGCCATCAGGTTGAATCAATGATGCAAAGGATGCGTCTGCATATGTAATTTGAGCTCTTAAAACACCATTTTTTCCAAAAAAACTATCTGGAGTACCATTGCTATTGTATTTAGCAATTAATAATCTTTGCCTATTTCCGACAACAAAGCCTGTAAATACAATTTTGCCATCCTTTTGAATATGTAAAGCATTTACCCGGTTATCCACACTGTCAAATGTAGCAAACACTTTACCTCCATTGCCAAAGTTATTGTTCAATACACCTGAACTATCAAAACAAACCAATCCAACAACTTTTATGTTCCAGGAATTTGTTTCACGAAAATGACCCACAATCAATCCATTATTTTCCTGTGTCAAGGCCATTGCATCAAAAACAAAGTGGGCAGGTGCAAAATTTGCTTGTGCATATCCATGAAGACCATAACTAGTGTCAAAATTTCCGTTAGGGGAGAAACGCATAAATGTTATCGTTTCTATAAAATTCAAGGTGTCATATTTTGCACTGCCTATGAATATTCTATTATGCTTATCAAGTGAAATTCCATAAAATAGTGGGTTCACATTATAATTAAGGTTCCAATCAGAAACTGCATTATTTACAACAACTTTTCCATAAATTCCAAAACTGGGATCCAACGTGCCATTCGGTTTATATTGGTATAGCCAAAGATCTTTAAGTAAAGAATTACCTAAAGAATTACCCACTTTACCAAAAAGGATATTACCATCTGGTCTAACAATAATATTCGTAAGACCAAAAATGCTGGATGTACCTATAAAAGAAGAATTAGGTAAGGGGGTAATTAATTCACATTTACCATTAGCACTAAATCTACATAAATAATGTTTCCTTATTTCGAATGGTCCATTCTGACCATTTTCAATATAAGAATGTACAATTGCCCAAAATTTTTGATCGGTTTGTAATGCCATCTGATAAATTAAATATCCAACTCTATTCACATTGGGATTAGTGCTAAATTCATACGTTGCTATATAATTAAAAAGGTTTTTAGAACTATCAAAATGAAAAGAAGTGTCAAGACTGCCATCAATATTTAATCTTCTTACATCAGTACCTTCTAACCAATTATTATTCATATTATCACAGAGAAGAGCTAAAATTGTTTTTCCATTATTTTGTTGCAGTATGGCTGAACCCCTAATATTCCATGGGGTAGATATGGCCGTTCCCCCCAACCCAAAAGTTTGATCCAATATACCCGGCTGCGCAAAAGCACCAGCGAATAACAATATCCAGAATGCGGTAAGCAAACTTCTTTTCATGGTTGTGGAATTTTCAGTATGTAAGATAAGAAAGGATGGGGGATGTCAGGGATATTTTTGGGGTTAGCATTCGAGATGGCCGATAAAAATTGCCCCGGCATTTCAAAAACAGAGTGATCAATGAACAGTGAACAATGAACGCAATCTGCTTATTGTGAGTAATGCTTCTGTATTTAATTAGCAGATTGCTTCACTTCGTTCGCAATGACGGGCAAGTAATTATTATTCCTCCAACAAATCAGGCCTCCTGTCTTTGGTCCGTTGCATGGATTGTTCGTAGCGCCAATCATCTACTTTTTTTGGGTCGCCTTGCAGCAGTATGTCAGGTACTTTCCAACCCCTAAAGTCGGCTGGGCGGGTATATACAGGCGGGGCTAACAGGTTGTCTTGAAATGAATCGAAGAGGGCAGAGGTTTCATTGTTGAGTACACCGGGTATCAAACGGCCTATGGCATCTACTACTACTGCAGCAGCTAATTCGCCGCCGCTTAGTACATAGTCGCCTATAGATATTTCCATGGTTACATAGTGTTGCCTTATCCTTTCGTCAATCCCTTTGTAGTGGCCGCAGATGATGAGTAGCCTGTTCTTCATGGAGAGTTTATTGGCAGCTTTTTGGTCAAATCTTTTCCCGTCAGGGGTCATGTAAATGATTTCTTCGTAAGGCTCATTTTCCTGCAGGTGGTCTATAGCTTTTGCCAATGGTTCACACATCATCACCATACCTGCACCACCACCAAACTGATAATCATCTACCTGGTTTTGTTTGTTGATACTGTAATCACGAAGGTTGATAACATTTACTTCAAGCAAACCCTTATCCCTTGCTCTTTTCATAATAGAATGAGCAAAAGGGCTTTCAAGTAGAGAAGGTACAACGCTTATGATGTCTATTTTCATGGAACAGTATTAAGTATTTAGTACTTAGTATGACAGGAAATTGTTACTGGTAAAACATTTCATTGGTCTATTAAAAAATGCGAGTTAATGGTTGCAAGTGCCGTTAGGCACTAAATGTCGCTAGCATAGAAAAACGGTTTTATTTGTTTTAAAGTCCCGCCAAGGCGGGACGAAATGCCCGCCTGACCGACAACCAGATTTACGAGATTGATTTTTACATATCGTCCCTACAGGACTTTTTAATGACGATTGGATTGTTTTCTACCGACATCTTGTGCCTAACGGCACAAAAAAAAATACATTGTCAACGCTAAATTAGCATTAAAACATAATCCACAACCCCTTTTTTACCACAGAGCAAAACCGGAGTGTTGCACAGAGGAAAAGGAGAAAGAAAATATTTGCGCTCTGTTTTCTCTGTGCAACACTCTTGTCCACCTCTGCGGTTTATCTAGTAACAAAACGCAATAAACTCATAACTCATAGTTAATAACTCATAGTTCATAACTCATAGTTCATAACTCATAGTTTATAACTCATAGTTTATAGCTCATAGTTTATAGCACATAGCTCATAGCTCATAGCTCAAAACTTATTTCTTCGCTGCCGCTGCAAGTATTAATGCCTCTCTATCTACTGACATACTGCCGGGACTATTAACGGGCAATGCTCCAAATAATTTGTTCGGTATTTTGCCCATTTTCATTTCCATAATTCCACCAACCATAAGGTCGTGGTGGGTTATGTAGCTTTTGTTATAAGGTTTGCCATTCAATACTATTGACTGTATGTAAATGTTATCTTTGCTGTTGTTGACAATATTGGCTCTAAATGTACTTCCTGAAGGTAGTAGAATAATGTAACTATCTACCAATGGGCTTCCAAACACATACTCACCACTTACAGGGTTTACCGGATAAAAACCTAAAGCAGAAAAAACATACCATGCGCTCATTTGCCCACAATCTTCATTGCCTACCAATCCATCGGGTTTATTGTCATAAAATTTACCTGCTATTTCTCTTACTTTCTCCGCAGACTTCCACTGTTTTTGCAGATAGTTGTACATGTAAGCTATGTGGTGGCTCGGCTCGTTGCCATGTGCATATTGGCCTATAAGCCCGGTTACATCAGGTGGTGCATTTCCTTTTACTTCACTTGATACAATAAAGAGTGAATCAAGTTTTTGTTCAAGTCCATCGGGTCTTGTATATCCTTTTCTTAAACCTTCTATGTCGTGTGGTACAAAGAAAGCATGCTGCCATGCATTGCCTTCCGTAAAGGCTTTGCCCGTGCCTGAACCGCTTTCATAAGGATCAAAATCTTTTACCCATTCACCATTCATATTTTTACCCCTGAAAAAACCTGAACCGCCGTCAAAAACATTTTTCCAATAGGTAGCTCTTTTCGCAAAAGCTGCCGTGTCTTCCCATTTTTTTAGCTTTTTGGCTACTTCATATATGCACCAATCATCAAAAGAATATTCCTGTGTTATAGTTACGCTTTCTCCTTTTTTATCAGCAGGTATAAAACCAATGTTGCGATACATTTCGCTTCCGCGAATATTTTGCATGGCACTTTTCTTCATGGCTTTGTAGGCTTTTTCATAATCAAACCCCTTTAGGTTTTTTAGAATAGCATCAGCAATAACAGGCACTGCATGATAGCCCGTCATGGTATTGGTTTCGTTGAAATGCAGGTCCCAAACCGGCAATAAACCGTATTGCTCATAGAACAGTAAGAAACTGTTGATGATAGAAGGAACCATTTCTGTTTGGGTAATAGTCAGCAGCGGATTTTCAGCTCTGAAAGTGTCCCACAACGATTCTACCGTTAATACCATTTTTCCATTGTACACTTCACCTTTTACACCCTTATAATTTCCAAAGCGATCGCTATAGATAGTAGGAGCGAGGTAAGTGTGATATAATGCGGTATAGAATATCTGTTTGGTTCTTTTATCCTGTGTATTGATTTGTAGCTTACGCAGTTCCCTTTCCCAGATATCTGAGGCGGCTCGTTTGGCTACGCCAAAATCCCATGTTCTTATTTCGTTCAGGCTTTCTACTGCACCTTCTATATCGGCAAAACTCAACCCGACTTTCATGCTTATTGCCTCACCTAATTTTGTATCAAAGTTTAGGTAGGCCACAACATTTTTACCATTCGCATCAATATTTTCTGTAAGTACTTTATCTACATAAACGGTGGTGCTTTTAACCGGTTTGTTAAGCCTTACGGCAAAATATACCTTTTGATTTTTTGCCCAGCCTGTAGAGAAACGATAACCAATAAATGTACTGTCATCTACTTTTCTCCAATAGCTCTCTGTGGTTTTATCTGTATTAATAGCAAAACCCAAATCAAAACGTATAGAGGAACTATCACTTGCAGGAAATGCATAGCGGTGAAATGCACAACGCAGCGATGCCGTCATTTCTGCATATATTTTAAAATCGCGAAGCCTGACACCATAAAATCCGGGGCTTGCCCTTTCTTCTTTATGCGCAAAACTGCTGAACACTTTTCCTGTATCAGGGGCACCAACCATAGGCAAAACAGAAATATCGCAAAGGTCTCCTACACCTGTACCACTAAGGTGAGTATGGCTAAAGCCCGAAATGATTGTATCTGAATAGTTGTAGCCGCTGCTCCAATCCCACCCCTGTGTACCGTTATCAGGTCCTACTTGTACCATACCAAAAGGTAAAGTAGCACCGGGATATGTATGTCCATGGCCACCGGTGCCAATAAAAGGATTTACGAGGTCTGTAAGTCGTTGAGATGAAACATTAGATACAAAAACAACAAGTCCGATAATAGGTAGAAATATTTTTTTCATGTAGGGCATTTGTAAAACAAGTGCAAATTAAAAGAGGATGGCTCAATAAAGCGCCACCCTCTGTTATAAAACATTGATAAATTGTGAAATGAGCTGATTAAAACGGCAAATCGTCTAAGGGTTCCTGTACTGCGCCTGTCATACTAGCTGACTGTGGTTGCGACTGTTGTCCGTTGTTATAAGATTGTTGTGATTGATCGCCTCCATTAGCATTTTCTTGTTTGCCTCCTAATAGTTGCACACTCTGTACCCTTAATGTTAGGGATGTGCCAGGAGTACCTTCTTTGGTGGTATAGTTGCGAATGTCAGGTTGGCCTTCGGCAAAAACCATAGTGCCTTTTTTGAGGTAAGGAGCTATTGCTACCCTGTCTGTCCAATAAGCGCAATCAACCCAAATGGTTTTGTCCTGTTGCACGCCTTGTGCATTTTTGAATTTTTCGGTATGGGCAACTGCAAAATTGATCACACTTTTTCCATTAACATTGTTAACAACGCAATCACGACCCAGATTTCCGATAATTTGTAACTTGATCATATATAGTGGTTTATTTTACAAAAGAGAAGTGCAAAACAATGTAAAAAAAATAATCAATCTTCAAACCATTTATGCACTAATGATTATAAAGTGTATAAAATTACACTTTAACTATTATCAACCTAAAAGTAAACAGCAGTACGAAGGAAAAATCCGTTCAAAACTATTTTACCTGCATTCCAGTCACTTTTTGTTAGGTTTATAAAGCCATTGTGATATCCAAAACCAATAGAACCGTAGGTTTTACTATTAAACGGATATTCAATACCTGCACCTAAATCTAAACCCATATTAATTGGTATAACTTTAGATGGCGTATATTTCTCATAGATTTTTCCATCAACAACAGCATTCATTCTAGCACCTAAGTTTGCTCCAAGGTATGTTCCGAATTGTCCCCAATATTTAATACCGTTTATGTCGTCGGTTTTAAGTTTTAGAGAAAAAGGAATTTCAAGGTATTGAAGACTTAGGCTATATGTATTTCTGGATGTATTGTTAATGTCATCCAATAAACCTTTACCGTTATCAGTAGAAAAACTACCACCACCATGTGTTATATTTAAACCTGTTGCTATCACATAATTGTCAGACAGTAGAAAATCAGCTGCAAATCCATAGCTAAAATAAAATTTACCTCCATCTTTGGTCGCATAACTTTCTTTTGGGCTTATAGTTGAGGAACCCGCATCTATTTTAAATCCAAAACGAATTTTCTTATCTATTGATTTGCTTTGTGCATTTACGAATTGTGTAAACAGAATTGCAATTGCAATTACGGGCAGAATTTTTTTCATATACATTTAATTTGATAAAAAGAAATTAATAATACAAGTAGGTATTAATTGGGTACAATAATGCCCCAAAAATAGGAGTTTGTATATAATTTTCAGAAATAGAAAATAAATACGAAATTTATTTCAATGTAAAATGGATAGTAATAAGTGTTTGTTCATCACCACAATGATGCCTATCTTCTTGGTCGTATATTTTCAATACCACCATATCAGTATCTGTTGATGCTACTTTAGGAATAGATGCAGCTTCGTAATTGTAAACATATTTTCCGCAACCTGTACCTTTGATTATTTCGCTTATTGTGTACTCGGTAGCCTGTGATTGTATAATTGCCAGGTCATCTTTATCCCCATATTTGCTTAGGTCTAACTGGTAAGAGGTACCCCTGACTAACTTGACATCAAGTGAGATTGACTGATTTTCTTCTTTATTGTGTTTGCCCATATTTTTAGAACATGAAGCCAATGTGAAAAGGAATAAACCAAAAACTAAATAATGTAATTTATTTTTCATGTCGACGTTTTATAACAATAAAAATACGGACAATTTATGAGAATTATTTTTTTAATGGAACAGAAATTAAAGATTGAATACATATTTTAATTTACTTGCCATATGTTTTTTTAAATAACTTGTAGTTTATCCAAAAACCATGGCATGGTTATTTAAATATTTGGGTAAAATAATTATTATGAAAAAATTAGTTTATTCAGTTTTAGGAATTTTTGCAATTGTATCATTTGTATCTTGTTCAACTAGTGCAAATGAATCTCAAACAACAGATACAACATCTGTTGTGCCAGCAACCACTACTACAACAACTACCTCTACTGCCAACACACAGAGACCTGTAGTAAATATAAAAGCCAACACAGATTACATTGATCTAAAAACGGGTAAAAAAATAAGATTGCATGTTGATACTATTACTCAATTTATTGTAAATGAAGTAACCAAAGAACCAATTGTATTTTATATTGATCCTTCTAATAATGATACTTTTGATACAAAAGGAAGATTGGTAAATAGGGCATTAATAAGAAGTTCTGATGGGGATTATACCCTTAATGAGTCCATGCTAATGCAAAAAGAAGTTCCTATGGAGGATACTATCGCAAGTATGGGTAATTCAAAAGAAAAAATTAAGGATGATAAGTATAAATATAAAGATGAAAATATCAAGGTTAAAATAAAAGATGATAAGACTAAAATAAAGAATAATTAGTTTCTTATAAGATTTTTGACAAGCTGCTTCTAAAAAGAAGCAGCTTTTTTTTGTTATTAATTTTAATAATTATTTAAATAAATTCATTTTAAAATGTACATTTTGTGATAAAAATTAGAAATTAAAAAAACAATCAATCATTTTTTACTTTTTCGCTTAACAATTTATTCCCTTGATATGCAATCAATTATATTCATTACTTTACTTGCTTTTTCCAAAAATTATTAATAAAGCAAAACGTGTGTATGAAAAAAAATCTAACAATTTTTATGTGTAGAATGGCGATTACTTTTTTACTTTTCTGTTCATTTAAGGTAAATGCCCAGATAGTTATTTCTCAATACTATGAAGGCACAGGCACCAACAAATGGATTGAATTAACTAATCTTGGTAATAGTGCTATCAATACAGCTTCACCTCAACTAAAGCTTGCCCTTTGGGCAGTTACAGGTTCTACAGGTAATATTGCTTTTACGGGTGCTGCTACCAATACTTTTAATTTAACAGTAAATATACCTGCCAAAGGTTCAGTATTAATAGGCACTACGAGCAACGGTACAGAAGTGCCTTACCTTACTGCTGCAAGTGCAAATGAGACTGCTAATTCAGTTATTAATTTTAATGGAAATGATGGTGTTGCATTATTGGATGCCTCTAATACTATAATTGATAAATTTGGTGAAGGAATAAATGCTGCTGATGTAAGCTATGTTCGTAGTACATTAATTACTTCACCAAACGCTACATTTACTTTAAGTGAATGGACGAGTACAACTTTAGGTGCAGTGCAAACTGCTGCTGTATCTACTTCTCCAAGATTAGGTTATCAATTACAACCACTTTGTGCAACACCTGCTGCTCAACCAACAACATTTGTATTTTCATCTGTCACAAGCAGTTCTATGAATACATCATTTACTGTTGCATCAGGAGCAGATGGATATGTTGTTGTAAGGAGCACCAGCAACACTTTAAGTGGAAACCCGGTTGATGGTACTACTTATAGTTTTGGTAATGCATTAGGAGGAGGAACTGTTGTTAGTAGTGGGACATCGATTTCATTTGGAAATTCTGGCTTAAGTTCAAATACCAATTATTATTACTTTGCATTTTCATATAAAAATAATAATTGTAGCAATGGTCCAAAATATTTGACTACAAGTCCTTTGACTGCAAGTCAGGCTACACCTTACCCTCCGTGTTTAACCCCAAGTGATCAACCAACAGCATTTGTGTTTTCATCACTTACAAGTAGTTCTATGAATGCTTCATTTACAGCTGCATCCGGTGCAGATGGTTATGTTGTAGTGAGAAGCACCAACAGCACTTTAAGTGCAAACCCGGTTGATGCTACAACTTATACTGTGGGAAGTACATTAGGTGGAGGAACTGTAGTAAGCACTGATGCGTCTGTTTCTTTTGTAAATGTAGGATTGAGTTCAAACACGAACTACTATTTCTTTGCATTTTCTTTTAACAATACAAATTGTACAAATGGCCCAAAATATTTAACTGCAAGCCCATTAAGTGCAAGTCAGGCAACCCCATATCCTCCTTGTGTTGCACCAACAAGTAATGCTACCGCAATGGCGTTTTCAGCAGTTACAAGTACTTCAATGAATGTATCGTTCACAGTAGCCGGTGGTTTGGATGGTTACTTAGTAGTTAGAAGCACCAATAATGCATTAAGCACTAACCCTGTAAATGGGAGTGCTTATTCTATAGGTAGCGCCGTTGGAGGTGGTACTGTGGTAAGTTCAGGTACTACACTTAGTATAAATCAGACAAGCCTTTCTTCCAATACCACTTATTATTTTTTTGTATTTAGTTATAACAATACAACCTGCTCAAATGCACCGGCTTATAATACAATTCCTTTAACAGGAAGCAGGGCAACTGACCCGGCTACGTTGAGCTATTATTTTGGCAATCTTCACTCGCATAGTAGTTATTCAGATGGTAATAGTGATGACCCAAGTAAAACCCCGGCAAACGATTATAATTTTGCCAAAACAGCTATGTGCATGGATTTTCTTGGTATTAGCGAACACAATCATAAGGGTGCAGGTATGCAACTTGCAAACTGGCAACCGGGTATTACTCAAGCTACTGCCGCTACTACAAGCAATTTTGTTGCTCTTCATGGACAAGAGTGGGGTATTATCGGAAACCAAGGTACAGCAGGTGACCATGCAGGGCATGTTATAGTTTACGGCATGGATTCGTTAATGGGTTGGGAAGCCGGTAATTATCAGGTAAATGTGGAAAAGAGTACTTATTTACCGGTAGGAGGGTTGTTTGATATAATCAACCGACATGGTAACAATGCATTTGCAACATTGGCACATCCTGATAATTATGATTTCGACGATATATTGCATGTTGCCTTCAATTCTAAAGCTGATGATGCAATTGTAGGCTCTGCCGTAGAAAGTGGCCCGGCCTTTTCTATTGATACTACTTATACCAATCCATCAACTTTGGCTACTTATGCATTTTACAAAAACATGCTGGCCAAGGGTTATCACCTGGGGCCAACAGTTGATCATGATAACCACAACTTTACTTTTGGCAAAACAGCCAAATCAAGACTTGCTATTATGGCTAATTCATTGAGTGAAAGCAATATACTAGATGCTATGAGGAAAATGCGGTTTTATGCTACCGAAGATTGCAATGCAAGAATTGGGTTTACAATCAATGCTACCAATACAATGGGAAGCATCATTACCAAACCGGGAGCCCCTGTTATTAATGTGACTACCAACACAAGTAGCCCTGTTACTTCTATAAAAATTATGTGGGGTGTACCGGGTAACGGCACTTCACCTAATACGCTAACATCTACCACAGCAAGTACATTATCTTATACACATGCCGCATTGGCAAATCTTGCAAGCGGCTATTATTTTCTTGATATTACCCAAAGCAATGGTGCAAGAATAATTACATCACCTATATGGTACACAAGAGATGATGCATCTTCAAGGCCGGCGTTTGTTACTTCATTTTTTACTATTAACGAAGCTGATCGTGTTGTGTTAAAATGGACAACTGCAAACGAACCTGTAAACGGGGAGTACGAGATACAACGAACTGTTGACGGAAGAAATTTTGTTACTATAGGTTTTCAAAAAGCAAAATCAAAAGGTGATAATCAGAATACATACGCAATTGAAGATTTGGCTCCGCTTGAGGGACTTGCTTATTACCGTTTGGCTATTAAGTCTGTACGTGGCGTTAATTCATTTTCAGATTTAAAACCTGTTGACAGATCTGCAAAAGGTGAGGCTTTCTTTGTAGTATATCCAAATCCGGTACACAATATACTTACTGTAAAAGCAAGTAGTACATTGAGTGAAATGGGCAGAATTGTTGTAGTGGACATAGCAGGTAGAATTATAAAAATGCAACCTGTAAGTTTAAATAGTGCAGAGCAAACAATCCAAATGAATGTGAGTGAATTGTCGCCCGGTACTTATGTTATTAAGCTGCAAACAAGCAAAACAGTGCAGACACAAATGGTAAATAAGTTTTAGAAAAAATAAGATTGAAAAATATAAGAGGCTGTCTTAATAAGTAGCCTCTTATATTTTTATGAAACTTTTATGATGTATAATATCATTTTAGCAATTCTTCAAGATCCCTTTCAACTTTTGAGACCAACTGTTTTTTGTACATTGAATGAAAACAAAAATGAATTATAATCTATATTTTCATATATTCAATTTCACCTCTTTTACACGTTATCTTTGCTTTTCAGCATGAAAAAAATTGACGGGTACATAATAAAGAATCTACTGATTACTTTCTTTTACTCACTTTTCCTTTTTACTTTTATTAGTGTTGTTATTGACATAAGTGAAAAGACAGATGATTTTGTAAAATCGGGCCTTTCATTTTGGCAAATAGTAAAGCAATATTATTTTGGTTTTATTCCTCACATTCTTGCATTGCTTTTTCCACTTTTTGTATTTTTAGCCACAATCTTCTTTACCAGCAAAATGGCTGGGCGTACAGAAATTGTTGCCATATTAGCCAGTGGAACAAGTTTCAACAGATTTCTTAGACCATTTTTAATTACGGGTGTAATATTAGCAACGCTTCTTTGGTTGGGAAACCGTTATGTAATACCAAAAGCAAATGCCATAAGGGTAAGTTTTCAGTCTAATTATATTGATAGAAACAGTACTTACAATCCTTTGGTAGCAAATCGTAGTCCATTGTACTTACAAATAGAACCCGATACTTATGCCGGTATTAACTATGATACCGCTTCTAAAACGGGTACAGGATTTTTTGTTCAGCATATTAAAGGTAATAAAGTAGATTATAACCTGCGGGCCGATATGTTAAGGTGGGATACTGCAAAGAAAACCTGGAGGCTGGAAAATGTAGTAGAAAGAAGGATAGATGGTCTTAAGGAGACTGTTACTATGACACCTTTCATTTACAAAAACTTTAGCTTTAAACCAGTTGACCTAAACCGGGATGAATATACTAAAGACAAGCTAACTACAACTGAATTAGACAGGTTTATTCAATTTGAAGAACAACGAGGTGTAGAAGGTTTAAATGCTTTAAAGGTGGAAAGAACCAGAAGAGATGCCACCCCTGCAGCTGTAATTCTATTGTGTTTTATTGGTGCTGTTGTTGCTAGCCGAAAGACCAGGGGTGGAAGCGGAGTGCATCTTGCTATTGGTTTTATAGCCGGAGCCATGTTCATTCTTACGGATCGGTTTTCAACCATATTTTCTACTAAGGGAAATCTACATCCTGCATTGGCAGCGTGGATGCCCAACATTATTTTTCTATTTGTAGCCTATTGGTTTTATAAAAGGGCTCCCAAGTAGTATTGGTATATTTTTTAATTTAAAACGTATCACTTTATTCAATTTTATTTACATGATAACATTTAAAAAAATCATTTAAATTAACAAATGATTAAACGTAACGTGAAATATAATAAAATGCTGATAATGGGATAATTGCTTTTTTCTTTTCGAGTTGTAACTATAGTTTTTAGCACACGTAAAGTTATTCTGAAAAATAATTGCCAGTATATGACATAACATGGTTTATTCGTTTTTGTAATGAACACTTTTGTTTTACCTTAGCAACTTCTAAAATATTTTATCTGTATAATCGTTAATCCGGTAGTTTTTACCGTTTAATAAAATAAATAATATTCTATTGTCATGGGAATTATCAAAGACCGGTTCAAAGCAAAGTCTGATTTAGCTAATGCTGAAATAAAAGAGTTGCTTAAAGAGCATGGAAATAAAAAGATAGGCGAAGTAACCCTAGCGCAGGCATATCAGGGTATGAGAGGTATTACAGGTCTTGTTACTGAAACAAGTCTGTTAGATTCGCAGGAAGGAATTAGGTTCAGGGGGTACACAATCCCGGAATTACAGCAAAAACTTCCCAAAGCTGATAATGGTAGCGAGCCGCTTCCGGAAGGTTTGTTTTATCTTATGTTGATTGGTGAGTTGCCATCTCAGGAAGATGTAGATCACGTTACTACGGTTTGGCAGCGCCGCAGTCATGTTCCAAACCATGTGTTCAGTACAATAGATGCCCTGCCATTGCATACGCATCCAATGACTATGTTTGTTGTAGGCATTATGGCTTTACAAACCGAAAGTAATTTTGCGAAGCGTTATGGTTCCGGACTTGCCAAAAAAGATTATTGGGATGCTACGTTTGATGATGCCATGGATTTAATTGCACGTCTCCCTCGTATTGCTGCCTATATTTATCGTAGAAAGTATAAAAATAATGAACACATTCAGCCAAACGGCCTTTTAGATTGGAGCGGCAACCTTGCCCACATGATGGGTTTTAGCGATGAAAGTTTTAATGAACTTATGCGCTTGTACATGACCATTCACGCTGATCATGAAGGCGGAAACGTAAGTGCTCATACAACCCACCTTGTAGGCTCTGCCCTTGGAGATGCTTACCAAAGCCTTGCTGCGGGTATGAACGGCCTTGCAGGTCCACTGCATGGATTAGCCAATCAGGAAGTGATTAAATGGATATTTGAAATGAGGGAGCAGCTTGGTTCTGAAGCTCCAACCAAAGAGCAGATTGTCGATTATGTTCAAAAAACATTGACTGCCGGTAAAGTTGTGCCGGGTTATGGACATGCTGTGCTACGCAAAACAGACCCCCGGTTTACTGCCCAAATGGAGTTTGGCAAAAAGCATATGCCCGATGACCCCTTAGTGCAAACAGTTTGGAATATTTATGAAGCAGTTCCACCTGTATTGCAGACTATAGGTAAAATAAAAAATCCATGGCCTAATGTGGATGCACACAGTGGAGCATTGTTGGTACATTATGGTTTGATTGAGTATGAATTCTATACTGTATTATTTGGTGTAAGCCGAGCCTTGGGAGTGTTAGCAAGTCTTTGCTGGGATAGGGCATTAGGCTTCCCATTAGAAAGACCAAAGAGCATAACTACAGAATTGGTTAAACTTTGGTTACAAGGTAAAGATGAAGTTTGGGGAGATTAATTCCTTATGAAATAATATAATAATGAAAAGAGGCACTTCCTAATGGGGTGCCTCTTTTCATTATTATATTAAAATATGGATACCTTGTTATTAATTCCATTCTGACTTGTATTTCGAGGCTTTATATTTTGGCGGGAATAAAATATCACCTGCTGTTTCATAACCTTCTTCTGAAATTTGTTCTTTTTGAATAAAATTTTTATGCTTCCTTTTTTTGCTTGCTAACAATAATATTATTCCTGTAACGACAACAATAGGTAAAATTGTAAATAAAATCTTATTAGTTTTTTTTGAGCTCATCTCTTCATTTTTAAAATTATTCTGTTTTATAAACTTTTACAAAATTAACCATTTCCTATTATGGACATGATATTCTAATGTAACTATAATGTGAATTATACAGATATAATGCCAAATTAAGCCGCCACCCTTTGTAGCAATACTTTGCATGGAACAAGCGAGGTTACTTTTACAGAGTGAGTTATATGCAATGGTATTTCAAGAAAATCGCCTGGAGAGAGCGCATGT
Source organism: Segetibacter sp. (assembly GCA_043736115.1). Classification (GTDB taxonomy): domain Bacteria; phylum Bacteroidota; class Bacteroidia; order Chitinophagales; family Chitinophagaceae; genus Segetibacter. The sequence continues at coordinate 23,038 of JAYTDC010000122.1, forward strand.
ACATCCTCGCCAATTTTTATATCACATGTACCTTCTATTATTAAAAATCGCTCGTATTCTGCATGGTGAACTTCTTGTGGAGCCATATCCTGTAACCAAACTATGGCAGTTATAGCTGTTGGTGTAAAACCAATTATTTTGGCAAATACTTCTTCTTTGATTTCGTTAATATTTAAATCAGGTCTTAATATCCATTCGTTGTAATCGGATATAGTGGAATTTGGGTTTAAAATAGGCGGTTCAGCAGATTTTTCTCCATTAGTCAACCTTAACATGTAATCATAAGATGCCAACACAAAGGGTTTAGTGATAGGATCAGGTATTTCACCTTTTGCAATACAGATGTTTTCTAAGTTTTTTGAAAATTCTTCAATAGCTACAGCTACATCGTTATATTCTACAGCATACGATTCTACCTCTTTGGTTTCTTCTTTTGTCGTTAAGCCCATTACATAAGACTCAATAATACCCGATTCAATATATTCTTTTATATTTTCCATCACTTCTTTACACTCATTTTTCAAAGTCAATTAAATTGCGATATGCAACTATTTATCTAAAATAATTAACCCTACTTTAAATACATATACTATAAGTTATCCAGTATGGTTTTAGGTTAAACGTAAAATTTTTGTAAATAGGGTAATTTTTTCTAAAAATAAGGAAAACACCCCAATAAATAAAAGGGGTTTTGTTAAGGGGGGAATTCATAATTATTGGAAATTATCTTACAATATTTTTTTTATATTTTTATTTAATATTTATTTGAAGTTATATTTTTCAACTTGAGTATAGACAATTAATTCGTTTATTGTTGTATAAATTATTAACTAAGTGTTCCTTTTTCTAAACAAATTATAAAATTGGTTAGGATGAGGAAATCCACAATGATTATTAAAATATGTTCGAAATTATGACTTCCTGTGTTATCTTAATTCAACTATAGCACCTTAACGCCCACCCAAATCCTCAATACGATTATTGATCTTTATACCATATTAAATAGTAAAAGTAAAGGCAAAACCATTTAATTGTATTTAAAAGGAAAAGTTCGTAAATTAAAGTGTATTAAATAATTGAACCTTATTTAATTTCTGACGGCTAGGTAAAAAAGTATAAACTGTACTGTATGATTTACAGTAATTAAATTTTTGTACAACTTTGTCAGTAACGGTAAATTTATATTAAAATTACACAATATAATTATCGTTGATTTTTCGATGCCTTTAAGAAATATCCCTTGCTACATTTTACGCTTCAATTACTATAAGGAAATTATTATTAGTTTGTTGAAAGTGAATAAACAACTTTTATTTGTTTGAAATGAAAACACTAATGAGTTACAATTTTACCACCGTTGTTGTCTCTCCATTACTGCATTGGATTAAATAAATTCCTTTACTCAATAAAGATATGTCTATGATTTGCTGCCGAGAGGATAAAGTACCCTTTTGTATTAGTTTGCTATCTGAATTGTACAAGGTGTAGTTCAATGGTTTACTAATGTTAAAATCTGCTATGATGGTGCAGGTATTTCCTTTTATTGGATTTGGATATACTGATAGTTGATTGCCTGAATTTGCTATACTAAATGCAATAACAGGGCTATATGTAAACAAACCGTTTTTATCTACCATTTTTAATCTGTAATAAATAACAGTTGCTTTTACATTAGAAATATTATTTGCGAACTGGTAATGGTTCATCGGGAAACTGGTTGAAGGCAACATACCTGCTTCACCAAAATTCTTTCCGTCTGCACTTCTTTCAATAATAAAATAAGAGGTATTTATTTCGCTTGCAGTTTTCCAGTAAAGGGTTACTTGTTTAGCTCTTTTTTCGCCAGTAAAAGAAAGTAAATTTAGCGGTAGGATTGTTGCATTGCAACTGAAAGCATTGGTGTTAACCGTATTGCCATTTGCCAACTGTCCGCTGTTGTTATTTCCAGTAAGACAAAGCGTAGTTCTGTTAATGTTTATAATGCCGGTATGCATATTACCCGATCCACCACCTGCATACAATGCAGCTACTTCAGTCTGTGAAGTTATCTGTTGAGGGCTCGTAACAGCGGTGTTGGTGCTGTTGCCATATTCACCATTAGTATTAGAACCCCATGCCCAATAGCTTCCATCAGTTTTTAATGCAGCAGAGTTTATAGCAGAAGCTGATACATTTATCCAATTGTGGTCGCTCCCTATTTGTGTCGGTATGTTTTTTTGTAAAATAGTGCCATCACCCAATTGGCCGGAAGAGTTCTGTCCCCATGCCCATAGTGTACCGTCGCTTTTTATAGCCATGCAGTGTGCCATACCGGCAACAATATTTACCCACTTATTATCTGTGCCAATCTGCACGGGACTTGTGGCATTCGTAGTTGTATTGTTGCCTAATTGCCCATTGACATTGTTGCCCATGGCCCATAGTGTACCATTACTTTTTAATGCAATCGTAAACTCACTTCCTGCTATTGCGCCTATCCATTTATTTTCCGAACCAATTTGCATTGGGCTTGTTTTATCAGATGTAGTGCCATCACCTAATTGCCCTTTTATATTGGCGCCCCAGGCCCATAAGCTTCCGTCGGCTTTCAATGCTATTGTATGGCTTTGTCCGGTACTGATAGTGGTCCAGGTATTATCTGTTCCAATTTTAGCAGGTGTGTTTTTACTAACTATGCTTCCATCGCCTAATTGTCCATTTGTATTTTTCCCCCAAGCCCATAGCGTCCCATCACTTTTAATTGCTACAGTATGTTCCATACCTGCTGCTGCATTTATCCAACTACTATCATCTGTAATTTTTTTGAGGATGGTATTAGATAAGTTAGTTCCATCTCCCAACTGTCCAAATGTATTGCTGCCAGATGCCCACAAAGAACCGTTGATATTGAGTGCCACCGTATGATTTGCTCCTAATGTCACACTATTTGTTCCGTTTTGTTTGCTGCCATTATCAATTGGTGTTGTCAGGAATGTATTACTTGCAGTACCTATTCCCATCTGACCTTCTATGTTTCTGCCCCATGCCCAAACACTGCCATTGGCCTTTGTTGCAAGGGTATGTTGTGTACCTTTTATTACAGCATTCCATGTGTTTTCATTGCCTAACTGAACAGGTGAATTTTGTTTTGCAGTAGCGCCATTGCCTAATGAACCATTTATATTAGCTCCCCATGCCCACAAAGTTCCCTCGCTTGAAATTGCAAAAGAATTAATAAACCCGGCTGTTAAATAAACCCATTTTTTTGATGAACCAATTTGCGTAGGTAAGGGTCGGTCTATGAAAGTTCCATCACCTATAGTTCCATCAATATTTCCTCCCCAGGCCCACATGGTACCATCGCTTTTTAAGCCAAGGGTATGGGCATTGCCACATGAGACATTCACCCAGTTATTGTCTGTCCCAACCCTTGTGGGAATTTTTTTATTATTATTTGTGCCATCACCCAACTGACCAAAATAACTGCTTCCCCAAGTCCATAGTGAACCATCGCTTTTTATACCTGCACTATGATTGACACCCGCATCTATGGTCACCCATGTATTATCTGTACCAACCTGCAGAGGGTTAAGACGGCTAACATTTGTACCATCGCCCAATTGACCGAAAGTGTTTATTCCCCACGCCCAAACAGTTCCATCTGATTTTAATCCCAATGCATGACTTTTGGAAGCTGACACACTGACCCAATTATTATCTGTACCCATTTGAACAGGCGTAGTGCTGTTAACAGTTGTTGGGTTTCCAACCTGTGTCCATATCTGATAACCCCAACCCCATAATGTACCATCAGACTTAATGCCCAAAGTATGTTTTCCTCCGGCGATTAATTTCCATTTATCAGTTCCTATTTGTACAGGTGTAGTTTTGTGAATAGTAGTTCCGTCGCCCAATACACCGTTTGCATTGCCGCCACATGCCCATAGGGTGCCATCGGCTTTTATCTCAAAGCTCGATAGCGACTCGACTCCGGAGAAGATCCTTTCATGATTAGCCCTGAAAAAATTGCGGTTTTTATGTTGGACATATCCTTGCTGTGCAATGGAATTAAGAGACCAGGTGAATGATACAAATGAAATAAAGATGAATAAACGTAAATTCATAATGCAGCGATTTTATAGTTGTGTAATGGTAAATAAAGTTAGTATTATTTACGACATATTTCAGGGTTCTAAATCACCCCAGCTAGCCTAAGTGTTCTTTGTGCTTGTTGAGTTTGAGCACAGCGTAACTTCAATACAACATGAAAAGTAGATCTCCGACCGGTAACCTAAGGAGAGATAGTATAACAGTTTCCCGCCGTTGTTGGTATGGCAAAGCCTACCAACAACATACGACTCGGCTTTGTCCTGTTGGTGTATTCTTTCCAAACCTTGATTTCAAGGAAAAGACCCGGGCTAGGCTAGAGGTCTTAACTTAGCAATCAAGTGTAATTTTGCTAAAAGCAAAGGGTCTCTTTCAGGAAACCCTATGCAGACAATAAGACAAAATTTTTTTATGAAACAGGATTTATATTTAGTACAATCAAATGAGGTGGCTAAAATAATTGATATTGCAATCAAGGCATTTTCAATTAATCCTCCAGATGTGGGAGAGGAAGGCATAAAACAAATAATAAAAAGTTATCTTCATTATAAAGAAAAAGTATTAAATCCCGAACCTCAATATTTAAATCTTACTAGTTTAAGAATAGGAAAGAATGATGTCTTGACTTATTTTCAAGAAACTAATGGTAAAACTGTCGAGTATTTTTGGAAAGAAATAGAGGCAAGTGGCATAAATGTTCAAAGAGTAGATAAGTATCAAAAAATTTTTAAAAAAGGAAAAATAACAAATGAAATCGAGTACGATTTTGTTATTGATACAATGATTCCCATGAATCAAGAGGGAAAGTTGACTCAAGATCAATTAGATAAATTGGAATTGTATATAAATTAATTTGAAAAGAAATCTAAACCGAAAAAAGGTAAATAAGGGTATTCCATCCAAAGGAAAGATTAAATAGCTAGAAGAAGTATAGTGAATCGTAACTTCAATACAACAACAAAAGCAGGTTCACGACCGTAAGCTAGGGAGTGAAAGAAAAAGTCAGGTGTCTCTCCAAAATTATAAATTCCTAATACAAAGTACTACAAATAAAAAAAGCAACTCACGTTGCTTTTTTAGTACCCGGGAACGGAATTGAACCGTCACTCCCGTTGCGGGGAACAGGATTTTAAGTCCTGCGTGTCTACCAGTTCCACCACCCGGGTAAATGACATAATCGCTTTATTCAAAAAATCCCGTCGAAGTAATTAACCTGGACGGGATTTTTTTGAAATGGAGCGGAAGACCGGGCTCGAACCGGCCACCCCGACCTTGGCAAGGTCGTGCTCTACCAAATGAGCTACTTCCGCAAAAATTTTATAAGAACTATTTCCTCTTTATTAAAAAATGTTTCAGCAATATTTTTTTATTTGGGAGTGCAAAAATAGGACTCCTACACTTACTACCAAATTTCTTTTCAATTTTTTTATTTGTACTTGGGGGTGTACAAAGTATTGTCTGGCACTTCTACATCTGGTTTACCTGCATAACTTTTGGTATATAGTTTGTAACATCCACCAAAAATGAAAGCAACAATACAAAAAACATGTACATAAAATAAAAAACGGGATGAAAGCACCCAATTAAAACCTAAGTCTTTTTTCTTATGGTCTTCTATCTGTTCTTGAAAATCGTTTGTCATATTTAAAAATTGCGTTGCAAAAATAAGGAACTACATGAATAATAGGTGCTTTTTTAAACGAATTACTTCACTTTTTTTGTATGAATAAAATAAAATCTCCAATAAATCTGTTTTATAAAAGACTTTACTAAATCCATATCTTATGTTTTTCGTTATTATACTAATAAGTTGTTTATTGGCCTTTGTATTAGCTAAGGATGCCATAAAAGCTAAAGAACTCGTCATGGAAGAAGATAGCAGAGATGATTTTTAGCATTATTTCTTTATTTCTATTTCCCCTTTATTTAATTTGAAACAACTTTTCCCCATTTATTTCATATCACATTGTTGCACCAATATTATTCTGTAATAAATGTTGTCATTTAAAGCTGTTGTAATTGAGAAGCGGAGCTGATTTAATTTCAAAAACTATCGTTTCATTTCCCCTCTTATTTTCCTGTTTATGCATATTAACGATTTCTGTTTTTAAATTCGATTATTTTAGTCCGCATTATTAACGACACAACATTTTTTATGTTGAAAAAGCAGCTAACAAATCATAGGAAACAATATCTGGGGCTAGCAATTTTACTCTTTTTAATAGAAATATTCATTGCTTTATTTGTACATGATGATTGGATCAGGCCTTATTTTGGAGATGTTCTTGTAGTTATTCTAATCTATTGTTTTGTTCAATCCATCCTAAATGCATCAGTATGTACAGTTGCAATTTGGGTACTTCTATTTTCTTATTTGGTGGAGTTTACCCAATACTTTAAACTTATCAGGATGTTGGGGCTTCAACATTCATTTATGGCAAAAATAATTATGGGTAATACCTTTGCGTGGACAGATATGATTGCTTACACATTGGGTATTGGCCTGGTACTATTTGTAGAACTTATTGTCTTGAAAAAGAACATATAATTTGGTAATACCCATTGGATATGCGTAATAAGTCCCATTGAATTGGCCTAAAGGGCTACCACAACTTGTACCGGGTTTCTGTATCGGCATTATACCAAAACCTGATTCCATTATTTATAATTCAAAATGGTACAAAATCATAAATCCTATAATGCTCCGATTATAATCTTTAATCAAAACAATAACATCAAAATTGGAGTCAATTAGAGAGCCTGTATTTTGGGAAAATGGTTGCCTTGCTAAATGGAAAAGAAGGAAATAATTGGCCACAATGGTAGACTGTGCAATAATTAACCATAATAGAATTATTCATGCACAAATAGAGGTAAATTTTACAGTACTTTATGATCTAAAAAAGGAGGAATGAAAGAAATTGTTATCAGCATCATAACAGATATCAAATAATATTATTGAGTATAGTTTGTTGCCAAAACATTTTATAGGTAATTACAAGTTTTGTCCGGTAAGCAAATATCTCCTAAATCAAATACCGGAGATGGTTAAGTATGACTTTAGAAAATCTGATATATGATCATATATAACATTTAGAACCCCGTTTGCATCAGGTTATTGCTTACTATAAAAAGTCCATAGCGACAATAAGTTTTATGTTCTGCAGAAGCAGGTAGTAAGCAGAAATCTTATTTTTTGGTAATGTAAATCTTTGATTTTTTTATAAATTAAAATCATCTTTTACTTGTAAGGCAACTTCAGAAATTACCTTTTCAACCTTCAGCCCCAACCTTCGCAGGTTAGCAATATTGGTTTTGCTTTTTGCATCCAATTCAATAGTACGAATATCTGTTTTTATACTTGTCATATTCATACTATCGATAGTTGATTTAATTTTATGAGCATATTTAGATACCATTTGCCAATCGCCGGCTTCCATTGTACTCAACATTTCCGAACAGTCGGAAGGTGTAATTTTTAAAAATATGCCTGCAAAGTGTTTTAAAAAACCATCGTTATCAGGGTATATTTCTTTTAACTGATTGAAATTGTATAGTTTTTCTTTATCCACATATAATCTTGCATCAATCATATCAAATATATTTAAAGCTTATTAATGATTTAATTTTTTATTACAAAAACTGACCCTAATTCATAAAGCTGGTTTCGTAAGCATACTTTTTATTCACAAACACTTCTTTATTTTGTATCATGCGATATATGGTAGATTTGCCAACGTCTAATTTACGGGCTACTTTCAATACATCGTAATTATACTTATCTAAAAATAATTGTATGAATTTGTTAGTAAATTCTTTAAGAGTTGCCTCTTTCATCATTATGTCGCCCATTACATTTTGTGAGCTAACATTAAGATGTTCTGCATCTATATCTTTATCATCTGCCATTACGCAAGCCAGTTCAATAACAGATTTTAGTTCCCTCACATTTCCCGGAAATGCATGGGCCATTAATTTTTTCTTGGCCTCGGTTGTAAGTGATTTGCGGGGTAATTTATTTTCTTTACAAAAATTGTCCATCAGATAGCTGGCAATAATGAGTACATCGTTTTCACGTTCACGCAGAGGAGGAAGATTTATTGGTAATCCTAATATTCGGTAATATAGATCCTCTCTAAAAGTGCCATTTTTTACCATTTCCAATAAGTTTCTATGAGTTGCCACTATTATACGAACGTCTATTTTCACTACTTCATTACTACCAACTCTAACTATTTCTTTTTCCTGCAAGGCTCTTAGCAGTTTAGCCTGCATATTAATATCCATTTCACCTATTTCATCAAGAAAAAGTGTGCCCTTAGAAGACTCCTCAAATTTGCCAATTCGCCTTGCCATAGCACCGGTAAATGCGCCTTTTTCATGACCAAAAAGTTCGCTTTCAAGCAGGTCTTTAGGTATTGCAGCAAGGTTTACTGCTACAAAAGATTGTCCTTTTCGGGGAGAATTATAATGTATAGACTTAGCTACCAATTCCTTACCAGTACCCGTTTCGCCGGTTACTGATACAGTAATGTTGGTTTTGGCAGCTTTCTCCATCATTCCAAATACACGTTGTATTACCGGGCTGTTGCCTATGATTGCATTGCTAAAATCATATTTGCGGCCTACTTCTTCTTTAAGGTTTTCAAGCTCCCTTTTCAATTCTACATTTTCCCTAAGATTAATAATGGAATTCCAAAGCCTGTCTTTGGCATCTTCATCTTTTACAATGTAGTCGTAAGCACCTTTTTTCAATAGGTCCAATGCAATTTTTACATCTTCCTGACCGCTAATAACAATGACTTTTGTTTCCGGACTCGATTCTTTGATCTGTGTAAGAATTTGGTCTCCTGTCATGTCGGGCATAGAGTAGTCAAGGGTTACAACATCTGGTTTTTCATGCATTTTGGCCAAAGCAGCCTTAGCTGAATCAAACTTTTGTATGATGTAATCCGGGTTGAGTGACAGGTAATACTCCAACATGGAACTATACCACAGATCATCTTCAACAATAAAAATTTTGATACTTTTTTGGTTTTTCATAGTAATCTACAAAAACGAAAAAAGAGTTTATGGTATTGTTTAATTTTTATCATTTTGGGATTGCCGTTTCATAATAAGACATTATGTGAGCATCTTCGTACCCTTTTTCACTCATAGATAGGCTGAAACCCTTTGCCGATCAGTATTTTTACGGTTTCTTTCATAGCTGACTCTATTTTTCTTGTTGATAATGCATGTGAAAATTTATACTCATTGAATTACCCTTTTGCAAAACAGCAATAAATTACTAATTAGAAAAAAACTATTGATACCAACTACAGAATTTCAGGTATTGAGAAAGAATACTATTAAATCTTGCTTTCATTCGTTTATTTTTGTTTCAATATTTATGTTATGGAAGTAAATGAACAATTAATTAATAATCTGGCAAGTCTTGCAAAACTAGATTTTAATGAAGTTGAAATAGCAGAAGTTAAAACTGACTTGCAAAAAATGATTTCTTTTATTGATAAACTCAATGAAGTTGATACAACAGGAGTTGAACCTTTGTTGTTTATGACTAATGAAGTAAACGTGCTTAGAGAGGATGAAGTAAAGGGGACTATTGGTAGAGAAAAAGGTCTTCAAAATGCGTCAATGAAAAATGATCAATATTTTAAAGTACCTAAGGTGATTAATAAAAGCAGATAAATAATTTGCAAATTTTTTTGAAGAGATAATAATAGAAGTACTAAATAAAAAAAACGCAAAACTCAAATGAGTTCCATCATACATCTTGACAATATTCAGAAAAGTTACTTTATGGGTAATCAGGCTATTCCCGTACTTAAAGGAATTGACCTTGATATTTTTAAAAATGAATACGTAGCACTTATGGGACCATCGGGTTCTGGAAAAAGTACACTAATGAATATATTAGGTTGCCTGGATAGCCCTACAAGTGGGGCTTATATTTTAAATGGAAAAGATGTTAGCAAAATGCCCGACAACGATCTTGCAGAGGTGAGGAACAAAGAAATTGGTTTTGTATTTCAACAATTTAATTTGCTGCCACGCCTTTCTGCAGCCGAAAATGTTGCATTGCCTTTAGTTTATGCAGGAATAAGTAAAAAGGAAAGAATAGATCGCTCAATGGCTGTGTTAGAGAAAGTAGGGCTTGCAGACAGAAGCCACCACAAACCCAACGAATTAAGTGGTGGACAAATACAAAGGGTTGCTATTGCCCGGGCATTGGTCAACAATCCTGCAATAATTTTAGCTGATGAGCCTACCGGTAACCTTGACAGCAAAACCTCTGTAGAGGTAATGGAAATATTTGCCAAAATTCAGGAAGCGGGCAATACTGTAATTCTTGTCACCCATGAAGAAGATATAGCAAAGTATGCTAAAAGAATTGTAAGGCTACGGGATGGAATAATTGAAAGTGATAAAACTAAACCGGTCTAGCCTAAGCCTAATGGGGCTGGCAATTAGCACATTAGCTAATTATCACATTGGCTAATTATCGTATACTTTTTAGTGCTTAAACAACCTCCAAAAATCAAGACCTAAAGCATAAGCCATTAAACCCAGCAATAAAGCCATACCCACCATTTGAGCATACTCCATAAATTTATCGCTTGGCTTACGGCCTGTTACCATTTCTACCAAAGTAAACAAAGCATGGCCACCATCCAACGCAGGAATAGGTAGTATATTCATAAACGCAAGTATAATGGAGAATATGGCAGTTAATGTCCAGAACCTCTGCCAGTCCCATAGGCTGGGAAAAGTATTGCCAATACTAATAACACTACCTAAAGAATCATTCGGGTTTACCTTACCTGTAAATAGTTGTTTAAGCCCTGTAACATAACGACCAAGGGTGGAAAAGCAACGTTCAAAACCAACGGGAATTGATTCTATAAAAGAATATTTTTTTACAGTGGTTCCTAATATGTCAGCCGGATTGCGTGGAATAAATCCAATGAGATATTTATCATCCAGTTTTACCTTAACCTTCGTAGTGTCGTTGTTTCGTAAAACACTTAATAAGGCTTCCTGATTGCTTTTGCCTTTTTTCAATCTGTTAAGATCATTAAAGTAAGGTGCGGGTTGGTTGTTAAAAGCAATAATCTGGTCACCTTTTTGTAAACGACCTTCAATAAAGTTGGCTGATTTACTTACAGAATCAACATAGGTTGGTACTCTTACTTCTAAAAAGCCTTCCAACTTACTTTTATTAAGTTTACTTATGAACCCTTCGGGTATAGTAAGATTTACATTTTCTCCGTTTCTATCCACCTGTAATTGTTTGGCTTCACCAAGGATAATTACAGATCCAATTGTTCCAAAATTGTCTAAAGGTTTGCCATCTACTGCAACTATTTTATCACCGTCTTGTATGCCAATTTGAGTAGCAAGACTATCTGCATGAACGCCAAATTTTAAATTTTTTGCAGGCAAGTATTCTTCACCCCAGACGTAGGTAATCATTATAAAAAGCAATATTGCCAATACAATATTCACTACTACACCACCAATCATAATTATCAACCGCTGCCAGGCCGGTTTACTCCTGAACTCCCAGGGCTCCGCAGGTTTTTTTAGTTGCTCCTTGTCCATGCTTTCGTCCACCATGCCCGATATTTTGACGTAGCCACCAAGCGGTAGCCAGCCAATTCCGTATTCGGTCTCGCCGATTTTGCGACTGAGTAATGAGTTGAATGGCGGTGCATCAAAGAACAAATAGAATTTTTCAACGCGCGTCTTGAACCAC
>JAYTDC010000123.1:0-15862 GCA_043736115.1 Segetibacter sp.
CAAGGAAAATTAAATTACTTACTTCTACGAAACTTGCAAAGGAAGATATGAAATATTCAATGGGTCTTAGTCAAGGAAAATTAAATTACTTACTTCTACAAAAGCAGTAAGACGGGTATGGTAGGCGAATTTGTCTTAGTCAAGGAAAATTAAATTACTTACTTCTACAAAATACTATCAGGATGAAAGGGCGGTTTTTTCTGTCTTAGTCAAGGAAAATTAAATTACTTACTTCTACATAACTCCCTTTGCTCTTGCATTATTGACACCGTCTTAGTCAAGGAAAATTAAATTACTTACTTCTACATGACAGATTCCCTGTTTCACTTGAATCATCCGTCTTAGTCAAGGAAAATTAAATTACTTACTTCTACTGAAAATGGACATAAACGGTATTTTAATGGTGCTGTCTTAGTCAAGGAAAATTAAATTACTTACTTCTACTAATAGCAGCATTTTATCTGATTTCAGCACCTTCTGTCTTAGTCAAGGAAAATTAAATTACTTACTTCTACTTTTACCAAGGTTAACATGGTTGTATCTGATGATGTCTTAGTCAAGGAAAATTAAATTACTTACTTCTACAAAATGACCCTAACCGAAACAAAACACCTGCAGTCTTAGTCAAGGAAAATTAAATTACTTACTTCTACAAAAACCAAAGCTTATGGAATCGCACAGATTTTGTCTTAGTCAAGGAAAATTAAATTAAAATGCAGATTGCTTCGTACCTCGCAATGACGGTCTTAGACAAGGGAAAATTAAATTGGCCTCACCCCAGCCCTCTCCGAAAGAGAGGGAGTACGAATTTGCCAACAAAAATTAAATTACAATGCAGATTGCTTCGTACCTCGCAATAACGGTCTTAGACAAGGGGAATTTAATTGGCCTTATCCCAACTCCCGATGAAAGATCGGGACTGGCTCTCTCTAAAAGAAATGTTGTAACAAAATCACACACCGCAAAAAACCATAGTTGTGTAAGCAAAGTCCACAATGTCAAAGAACTATTCCTCGCTGTTGCGTATGGTTTGCCAGCCATAGCCCAGCTTGGTCTGCCTTCCCAGGGCTATACCATCGGGCAATAGCAGGTTGCTGCTGTAAGTTAGGGTAAAAGCCAGCACTTTATAGCCTTTTATCTGCACCCACCGGGTGTGCCATATCCAGTCTATGGTCAGTTTTAGTTTTTCCTTGTCCAGTACAAAGCCTGCAGCTTTGCAATACATGGCTATGTTGTTTACCAGCAACTCCTGCAACCGTACCATACGCTGTTCGGCACCGGGCAGTTGCTGCCAGCTTTTAAAGTTGGCAGGTTTCAAAGCCACAAAGTAGTTCAGTTCATAGTCCTGCATCTTTTTGCCTGTCAGCCATTGTATGGGTTGTTCGGTGGTGCCTGTGTTTTGCGGCAGCACCCTGCACTGTGTTCCGCAGTACTGAAAGCCCCGCAACATCTCGGTCAGCATCATTTGCTGTAGTGCTGCTGCACCCTCGCCCATGCCCCACAGCATCAGTTTGCCATCGGGGCAGCGCAACTGCACCAGCGGGTAGCTTTGGGTTTCAAACGTAGGGTCTTCCTCGTTTTGGTGGTTGTGTATATAGCCATGCTGCGCAAAACCTTTTTGCTTTAGCCAGGTGCTCAATGCTTTTTTTACAGCTTCCAACTCGCTGTGCTGCACAGGCAGGTTGGTTTGCACTGTGGTTATGGTTATGGTGTGTGGGCGGCGTGGCATTGGGGTGGGGTTTTTGGTTTATTGCTGTTGGTAGTTTTCGCATTCAAAATTGCAGGTGTTTATCCCCAATATTATCCGTGCAAGGTCACCTATAATGTAGGGTACGCTTTGGCATTTTTTTCTTTTATTTCCCGGCCAGAATGTATTGTGCGGGTGTTCAAACCCTATTTTGCCGTTGCCAATAGTATGGCAGTACTCATGAACAATGTGGGCTGCATAGCAGCGGGCACCTTTACGTAGTATATACGCCTGGCTGCTAACAATGGTATGAGAGTTAAAAGTAGAGCCAATATTATCACCCCGTTGGTCAGGGTAAGTTTCCAGGTACAGGTCTATGGTATCATTGGCTATAGGGCTACTTACTTCCTTACCCCCCAAAAACAAGTTTAAAATTGTTTGGTTAGAAAGCCCTTTGTTTTCACGAAAACGGGCATTGAAGATACCCTGCCTGAACGCAGCAGTGTTGACCACGCTGTCTATCAATGGTAATGCTACAGACAAAATACTATCCGTTTCGTGGGTAAAATTGTCCTTGCTTACTACCCGTACATAAGTATGTACTTGCGCATGCATAATTTGGTAAACACAAGTAAGAAATAAAATTGCAATTATTGGTTTCATTGCAGTTGGGTATTTAATATAGAATTAAAGGTTTGGGTATATAATGGGAGCATGAATATAATTATTTTTCAAATGCAGGTGGGTTTATTTACTTATTCTTTATTTTTCAAAAATAATTATGTAGTTTATTTTTTTATTGTGTCTTTGATATACATTTACCAAAGCGCAAAGGTGTTATTGTTGTCAAATGTAGTTTCCATATCCTTCAGCATAAGCCAAAAAAAGTAGCACCACCAGTTGTTGTTTTTCTTTGATCCGGTCTGTCAAAAACCAATGCATGCAAGCTGAACTAATATTTCTTGATACCGAATTTACAGGGCTGCAACGCCACACCACACTCATATCCCTTGGTATGGTGTCGCAAAGTGGGCGTGGGTTTTATGCAGAATTTACAGACTACGATACCACACAAATTACCCCATGGATAACAGAACATGTATTGGACAAACTGAATGGGCAACTGCCCCCTGCAAATGCAAACGATGTTGTATGGGGTAATAACAATGTGCAATTATCCGGTACACGCCAGGAAGTTGCAACCGCACTGCGGCAGTGGCTCGCCACATTTGGCACCGTAGAAGTTTGGGCCGATGTATTGGCTTATGACTGGGTGCTTTTCTGCGACCTTTTTGGCGGCGCATTTTCTATTCCCGAAAATATTTTTTATGCCCCGTTTGACCTCTCTTCCCTATTTAGGATAAAAGGGATTATAACGCCTGCCGGCAAATATGAAGGCGATGTTTCACGATTTGAATATGCCGGTGCAGACAAAACTCAACAACACCATGCCCTGCACGATGCCCGGGTAGAAATGATGTGCTACCAAAAACTAATGAGTAATGAGTGACGACCTGAAACCATATTCTGTACACAGTTTCATGCTGCCATTCCGGTGGGATTATTTGCCTGTGGGTTTTGATGTGGACAAGCAGGGTAAAGAAGCAATCCCTTTTGAGAAACGAACCGACCTGAACAAGTTTAGGGAACTGCTGGTAAAGAGTAATGAAAAATGGAAACGTAAATTTTTCATGATAAATGGTGAGGCGGAAAATTTTAATGAAATCCATTATTTCCATGCCTATGCTGCCAATACCATGTTCGACCTGCAGCAGTGCGATGAGGTTGATGAAAACCACATTCACGAAAGCAAAGTGATGGTATATTTAGAACTGGATGTAGAGCCGGATACTGACACATACACCATTTACATAAAAGAACAGAAAAATGATGGCACAGAACAAAAGAAAGAATATACACTCCGCATAGCCGGCATAAGCCTGCATATATATAACACAGGAGTGGCTATACTAACGCTCAACGTAGAAAATCATAACTATGTTGAAAAAGAACACATACTCTATATCAACGAATACGGAAGACGATTATACCCGCAGTTTCTCTCTGATAGCTACCCCGCTACCAAGGCAGTAAAAAGTACATTTCTTGCAGATAAGATAATGCTGAACATTACAGGCATGGATGGGTTGGAAGATGATTTTAGCGAGTATGATACCGTAAGTGATAGAGAAGTACACCATAGAGTGGGAAATGATTTTAAAAGAGGTTCAGTGGTGCGGGTGCCAAAATATATCAGGTGTTTGTTTGGTGAAAACTTCTGCTTCATTCAGCAAGACGAAGTAGAGAAAATGCAGTTGGAAAAAATAAGACTGAACATACTGACTGACGACCGCATGTTTTTTCAGTGTTGGTATGGCAGCGATGAGGTTGCAAGCCAATTGGAAATAAAAACCTGCGAAAATAGTTTTCAAAAAACTTTGAAAGGGCAATACGATACTATAAAAGGTATGAAAGAATGGTCTGGTAGCCTGATAACAAAAAAGGAAAAAACTCATCATCAATATCTGACGGATAAGTTTTGGCATGCTTACCTCTTTGGCGATAAAAATGAACCCTCTATTGCAAACATGGACATGCAAAAGAGGATAACAAACACACACACTTATAGTCGTTGGGCTAATTATGGCACTTTATATGGGTTTACAAGAGATTCGTTTGTTGTAGTTTCGCAAAGTATACCAACTTTAATAAAAAATGCCCCTAACCTACGTACGCAAATGAAAACCATGTATTACCAAATGGCAGTGCTCGGACTGGCGCAAAGAGCAAGTATGTTGAGGTTTTCGGCCGAAGTCTCACTGTTGGCAGACATGACAAAAACCGGCAAAGACAAGAAACTGGTAGAGAATGTAAAAGTGCTTTATCAATGCTACATAGAGTTTGTTAACAAACTAAACTACCGCGAAATAACGCCCTACATACAAGGCAAGGAAATGTATGACCAATACCGTAAAGTGATGGGTGTACAAGAGGATGTAAAAAGCCTTGATGGAGAGTTGAATGAGTTGTTTAACTACATAAAATTGAGAGAAGAAGAAAAGCAGGGCGACGAGGCGCACAACCTAACAAAAGTAGCCACCTGGTTTTTGCCAGCCAGTTTTATTGCTTCGTTGTTTGGGATCAGCTTCATAAGGGAAAACACCACCCTTTCTGGTAAGATGGACAATGAGTTGTGGATGGTTTGGGGGATTATAATTTTGGGAGGGATACTTTCAAGTTTGCTCATTTTCAAACTATTAAAAAAGCAAAAGGATGGAAGATAAAATATTGTGCATTGTAGAAATAATCTGCCTCCTCATTTTCTTGATTTATCTACTAAAGACAATTCAAACAATTTGGCTTCGCTACATAGAAAACAGAGACAAAAAAAGAATAGATAAGAGAGGATTTGCAGAAGCTGTGAATATTCACAAAAGGAAGATAGCTATAATGCGAGTACAGGAAGTCATAAGAGAAAGGGAAAGAAAGCATGAATTAGCAATAAAACCATCAAAATAATTGAACCATGCACGAACTGATATTTACGCTGCAACAACATACGCCACTCATCCACTTTCAGCATGATCAGGATGGAGCTACGCTTAGGGCTACCGAGGTGAAGCCTAAGTTGGATGGGTTTATATGGGGGAAGTGGAAAAACGAAGAAGGAAGCATTGACAATGCTTTTGAAAAATATTGCCAGTATTTGGTTGGTTACACCGAAAAGACCAAATCTGTAGTTAAGACGAAGTTTGATAAGGGTTATAGGGCATTGGATTATCGGATGAAGATTGTTGCATCAGAGAATAAACTGGTATATAAAAAGGAAATAGTCAGTGTTACAAAGGATTTGGTTCTGTATGAAAAAGTAACAGGTTTAGTAACAACTCTTCACACACTACTTGACAAGCAACTTAAAGAAGGTTGGTTAGAAGAGTTTTTTATCGTCACCAACTTCGGTAACCGTACCTCTAAAGGATATGGTTGCTTTTATGTGATTGTTATAAATGATGAAGAAACGGAGCTGCATAAACAAATTATTGCACAAGTTTTAAAAAAAAATTACGGGTACATAGGGTTTATAGAAGTTAATGAGGCTGGCTTTGATAGATATAATATCAGCTCACTTTTCAGGGTTAAAAAAAATACGAGCAACGATAGAGAAAAAGCTATACTAAAGGCATACAATGATAGTGTTTCAAAATTATTTTATAATATTCCTGATGACAAGAAAATGTTATCAATTCATGAATTGCCGAAGCAATCAGAGTACTTGAAATTTGTCTTTGCACAATTTGTGAGTTCAAAATTGGAAAGCTTGAAAAAAAAGAATGCTGATTTATCAGGAGATATACAAAGTGCTTATGAGAATAACATTCAAAAAATTTCTGACCTCCTTTTACCCAACGCTTTTAATACAATTATAGATAAAATTGAAGGCGATTGTAGGGAATTGAAAAGTGGTGTTAATGGAAATTTTTACTTAAAATCTGAACTTTTCAAAGTCTTTATAAGACAAAATATTGTTTGGGAAAAGAGACTTATAAAGAAAGCAATAAACCATCTGACGGAAATAGAAAGAGGGAACAAACAATTATCATTTAGAAGACCACCCTCTATAAATGAAGATGTCAATGATAATAACTGGAATGATACTTTTTTAAATACCGATTATAGGTTTATACGCATATTGCTAGGTATGCCCGAGCAATACGAGTTTAAGGTAAAAGACGTAAATACTGGAAACGATGTTAAAAATTACAAGTTCGTAGTAAGCTTTAAATCAATTTCTGACAATATAGAAAGATACCAATCCCCTTTATTTTTCAAAATATGGAATAACTTCATTTTTGTATCGTACAAAGAAATTAATATAGGAATACTTAATCAGCCTTTTGAAATAAATTTTATGGTAAAACAAAAAAATGGCAATGGGTGGGGAACAATAAATGGAACCGAACGAAACTTGATATCATCTATTCTTTCTCCTTCTGAAAAAGAATTAGATGCCACTGATTTTTATCAAGAAATAGAAGGCTATTTTAATTATAAAGGATACCAGCAATCGTAAGAAAAATACTATGCCCAATAATTATACCGCCATCGCCATAGGCCCAGTTTACAAGACCATGGCCCAAGCCAGAAAAACCCGGCATTTGTGGGGTGCCAGTTATTTGTTTTCATACATCATGAAGCAGTTGATAAAAAAGCTGCTCGAAAGTAAAGTTGTAACTGAAAATGATATTCTGTTACCACACTCAACAGAAGCTTTGCGAAACGGAACTAAATTCTATGGAACGGGTTTATTTCCAGACCGTCTTTTCATTCAGGTGACAGATACTGACAAAGCAGAAAGTGAAATAGAATCTATCAGCCAGAAAATTATTGAAGAAATTACAGTCAAAGCAGGTAATGAATTCGCAGCTTATTTTGAAGCCTATTTCAGGATATATTATGCTAACTATTCATTGCCAGATGAAAATATTAAAATATTTCCGAAGGAAGCCGATAATAGTAACATCGTAATGGTTGGCAACAAGCTACTTGATTTAATGGAACTGAAAGAGAAATACCACAATGATATTAGCCAGGTTGATTGGCAAAAAATAATTGACAAACTCAACGGAAAAGGTTTGTTGTACAAAGATGCCTTTGGCAATGTAAAGGATGATTACCAGTTTCCTTATCTTTTAGAAATTGCCACAGATGATTTTAGAAAACGAAATAAAGCCGTACATGAAGATTTGGTGAAACAATTTCTTGGTGAAGAAACAGAAGATGAACAGGAAACATTTTTAAAGGCACTTGATAAAAAAAGCAGGGAAGAAGACAATCCGTTTGGGAGTGTAAGACTGAAGGCATACCACAAATACATAGCAGTCGTGCAAGCTGATGGTGACAATATAGGAAAGACCATTGGCAATATAGGTAATGACCCACAAGGCCTAAAGAACTTTTCTGAAGCGCTTGGTGCTTTTGCTATTGCTGCTACCCAAGAAATAAAAGATTATGGTGGAAAGCCTGTTTATGTTGGGGGCGATGACTTACTTTTTTTTGCACCTGTGGCAGTCAATAATAATGAAAATAGTCTTGAAACCATATTTGGATTAATTAACAAAATAGACAAGATTTTTAAAGAAAAAGTAATTGAAAGCGATAAGTTGAGAAAGATTTACGAACCCCAACACGGTAGTAATGATCCTGTGGTTTCAAAACCTTCTCTTTCTTATGGAGTATCTGTTACTTATACAAAGTATCCGCTAAATGAGGCAAGAGATAGTGCATATCATTTAATGAAAGAGGCAAAGGCAATTAAGGATGATAAAAATAAAATTTGCTTCAAAATTCTAAAACATAGTGGTCAAGGACTTGGCTTTACAATTGAAAAAAAAATGTTTACAGGAGATAGTAAGCATCCGAAATCTTTTGATACATTCCTATCCATGACAACAAGGATCCCACTTGAAAAGCACACCTTAGCATCTGTTATTTACAAATTACACCCTGTTCGCCATTTGATCAATGAAGTTGCTTCCGACAAAGCAAGGCTAAGTGCGTTATTTGAAAATACTTTCAATGAACCGGTTCACAAAGAAGGAAAAGTCGGGGCCTACTTAAAAAAAATTGAAGCATTTATCCATCAACTGTATGTGGATTTTAAAGACGATATAGAGCCATTGCCTGACTATGAAACAGAAACAAGAAAAAGCAATTTGCAAAAAATATACTCTACACTCCGCTTTGTAAAATTTGTAACTGACGACATCAATGAGTAACCCAACAACATATCTAGTAAAGCTGACACCACTAAGCAGTTTCTTCTTTGGCAATGAGCAGGGCGAAAAAGCAGATTATTACTTAAAAGGAAATAATTTTCCACAACAAACTGCTTTGCTTGGTTTTGTGCGCCATCAACTACTGATTCAAAATGAACTGATAGCTGCTGACCAGTCAATAAATGATAAACAAAAAAGCGCAAAACTTATAGGCAATCAAAGTTTCAGGTATGACAGCCCTGCAAGTTTTGGTATCATCGAAAAGTTAAGCCCCTGTTTTATTATTGATGCTGATAACAAACATTATTATCCTGCACCCCCTCCTTATGCTAACAATGTAAGCAAGGTTGGTAGCAATTATTTTTTCCCGGACTTTGACCCCAAAGATGATTACCCGCTATCATTGAAACCAATATTGGGTGATTCAATATCAGGAAATGATATTTTTTCACAAGAAGAAAGGCCGGGTATTGACAAACCCAACAAAGAAAACATTCAGGAAAAGTCCTATTTTAAGCAAGTGTGGAGCAAGCTGAAAAAAGGCTATGGTTTTGGGGTTTATGTTACATTGGATAAAAGTAGGTATGATAACCAAATAAATTTTGATGATGGCTTTGCAACATTTGGCAAGGAGTCCATGACTTTCAAGATGGAGATAGCAGAAAAAACAATCCAAACACAGGAAAATATTACAGATGCAAATGCAATTGTGCTTTTGAGTGATACTTATATCACAGAAGATATATTGAGCAGTTGCGAAGTGGCAGTTACTGATACAGTTGCTTTCAGAAATGTTATTAACGAAACTACTCAAGACAAAAAAAAGTATCATAAAATCCCTACAGCCAGCAATAGTGTCAGGCTTCAATTGCTAAAAAAAGGGAGTGTCCTTTTCTCTGCAGCAAACCTTACTACAGTTACGAACGCTATTGATTCTCACCATAACTTCAAATCAATCGGGTACAACCATTATCAACCTATAAAATTATCTATAACACTATGAGTTATCTAAAACCGGAAATATTTACTATTGACTGCCTTACCAATATGCTGGTAGGTAGTGGCAAAGCAAATTATGGCGTTATAGATCAATTGGTACAGCGGGATGTTACCTCTCATGCCCCCATCATTCACGCAAGTAGCCTTAAAGGGGCTATAAAAGAATTTTGTAGCCATAAAGAAATGGATGATGCGAAAATGAAGTGCATATTTGGCTCTGCCAAAAAAAGTACAAACGGGGCAACTCCAGATACACAGGTGGGTGAGTTCAAATTTTTAGATGCCCATTTGCTGGCTTTACCAGTACGAAGCGACAAGACAGCATTTGTACACATTACCTCAGGTGCGGCACTTGAAATATTGGTCAACTTTCTGGAAATATATAAACTAGGGGATACTTTGCAGTCTGAAATTAAAGCATTTGCAAACCTTATTGTAGAAAACGAAGGAAATGAAGCTATCGCATTTTCAAGCACTTTGCATGAAACTGCGATAGAAGAAACAGATATTTTGGCAAAATATGATGAAGCCTATTTGCCAAAATATACAGTTGCCATAAGAAAATTACTTCCCGAAAACACAGTACTTGTCAGCAATAAATTATTTAAAGCATTGAGCAATGATTTGCATTTACCTGTAATAGCCCGCAATCACCTGGAAAATGGAGAAAGTACCAACCTGTGGTACGAACAAGTAATCCCCAGGCAAAGCAAGTTTTGGTTTTCACTGCTTTATCCTGAAATTAAAAAGGATGAATATACATCCCTCATAACAATTTTGGCACAGCCGCCTATACAAATTGGGGCAAATGCTTCTGTTGGTTATGGTTATACCACAATTAAGCCCACTATTAAATAATATTTGAAATGAATAGAGTAGAAAAATATTTGAAATATGCTTTTGATGCTATAAAAGATGTAGCAATAGCAAAGGACAATAACACCATGATAAAAATGGTGGAAGGGGATGTGATTTCAAAAGTATTTAAAGGATACATTTCCTCGTTGGGAGCAAATATTATACAGGCGGGCATTAAGATAGCAGTTTACTTCTATGAAGCAAAGGAATCTGGCAGCACAGGTGATAAAAGATTGGTAACAGCTTCCATTCATTATATACTTCAAAAAGCTGAAGGAAATGAGAACCCTGAAACAAGTGGAAAATTGAGCAGCAGATTGCAGGAAGGTACTAATCTTGAATTGCTTTCACAACAAGTGATGGATGCTGCTACAGCTTTAAAACTTGCCATTAGAACCTATAAAAATGACTAATTATGAGCACCGAAAACCTGGGCTGGCTTTTTTACAAAAAATATTATTCAGAAACCAATTTTACTGAAGGTTCATCTGACAATGAAAAAAAAGAAATTGAAAAAGAAAATAAGGAAAAATTTACTCAACTAAATACTAACATTCTTAATAGAAAGTATGCTGACCAAAAAAGTAATTTTCACTTATTTCATTCACCAACTGTACAGCCTTTTGAAAAACTCAAAATAATGTACCCGGGCTTACTTACAGGGAGCGGATATACCCACGAAACAGGATTACTAGGAGAATTCAAAATGGGGTTTTATTTTGATCATGTTACTGGCCTGCCTGTATTGCCCGGACATAGTGTAAAAGGAGCTTTAAGGGCAAGTTTCCCCCAATATCATAAGGGTTCAATAAAACATCAGGAGGAAAAGACAAATCACTTAATTAATATTATTGAAGGCAAAAATTTTGGTGGCAATATAGAAGCAAAAGAACTTCTTACAAACTATCTCAAATCTATAAATATTACAAAAGAATTGCCAGCCTATAGCCAGAAACTATTCATAACAATTTTGGAGAACAATATCTTTAGTGGAAATGTACCCGATGTTGAAAATGGTGTGTGGAAAAAGGATGGGAAAGGCTACTTACAATTCAAACCGCTGGGGATATACGAAAGAGATATTTTTATGGAGGCATACCCAATAAGTGGTGATTCTAAAGGCTTCATTTTAGCAACAGACTCAATTACCCCACATCCAGAGCCACTTCAAAACCCAAATCCAATTTTATTTCTAAAAATACGAAGTGGGGTGCATTTACAATTTCAGTTCAATTGCAAGGATGGTATTATTAGTAAAGAACATAAAATACAATTATTCAGGCATTTATTGATTAATACAGGTGTAGGTGCCAAAACTAATGTTGGCTATGGACAGTTTGAGCCATAGCAACTTTCCTCACACCAACAAGTCCACAATCACCAAAACCGCAAATACAACACTTGCAATGCCATTGGCAGTCATAAATGCTAAGTTTACTCGTCTAAGGTCATCGGGTTTTACTAATGTGTGTTGGTAAATAAGCATACTACAAAATATAATTACCCCTATCCAATAAAACAATCCAAACGATGCTGTATATCCTGCTACTATTACGATTATAGCAGCCATAAAATGTAGCCATTCAGAAATACGCAAAGCATTTTTTTTTCCCAACACAGCAGGTATTGAATAAAGATTTTCGGATTGGTCAAAATCAACGTCCTGCAGTGCGTATATAATATCAAATCCGCTGACCCAAAACAAAACAATAAATGAAAACATGACCGGTAAAATATCAAACCGGCCAGTAACCGCTAGATAGGCCCCTATGGGCGCCAATGATAATCCTAACCCTAAAACCAAATGGCACAGCGGAGTAAATCTTTTGGTGTAGCTGTAGAAAAGAATTATAAAAATTGCAACCGGACTTAGAAAAAAGCATATAGGATTGATAAACCAGGTAAGTACAATAAATACAATGCAATTGAAAATTACAAACCTAAGTGCATGATTTGCGGCAATTATTCCGGAAGGTATTTCTCTTATGGCTGTTCGTGGATTTTTTGCATCAAAGTTTTTATCTAACCATCTGTTAAATGCCATTGCTGCACTACGGGCAGAAATCATACAAAGTACTACCAACAATAGTAGTTTCCAAAATTCAGGATTATAGAATACCATCACTTTTTCCCAAACTATTGAAATATTTAAATTTGATTGGTTAAATATGGTAGGTGAAGTTGTAAACGCTAAGAAAAAACCTATCATGGCAAAAGGCATTGCAAATATGGTATGTGAGAATTTTACTAAAGAGAGATAATTTTTAAAATACATTTTAAGGAAAATAAACTTGAATTCACAAAACTACACTTATTTTTATTATACATAAATTGATATAAAATAAGTTTTCCTTTAGTAATAAAAATATATTCATTAATAGTCGTAATAATAGGAATACAAATACGTTTTATCTACATAGATGATTTTTTTTAAAAAACTAAAAAATTATGTTTTGAGATAAAGGCTACCAAATTAAAATAAACGAATTGAAGTTTAAATGTTTTTACAATAAGAGTTATAATGAAATCGTTGATTACTTAATGCGAATAGCATAAGGCTAATTATTAATTCATCATGAATAACTTCTCATCAAAGACCAACAATGTTTATCTGTCTCTGGACAGGTTGCTTATAAGGGGTTATTTTAACAAACATGATCCTTCGCCCTTATATAAACGACAACTCAATCATCAGTTTGAAGCATACATTTTTGAATCAGTAAAGGATAATAAAAGATTTGTACCAATATTTTATAAACTGAATTGCAAAAATGAAGAAGATAAAAAATTTGTAGAGCCGCTTATGTATGCTATTCGCCGTCATTTTTTGAATAAAAAATCAGATAAAGAAAAGGATTTCAATAAGTTTAAAAGACGAAACTGTGTTTTACTTATTATAAGTATTCTCTTAGTTGTTATGCTTCAGGGTTTGTTACCGCTCTTAATAGACATAACACCCGGAGTACACACAGGTTTAGTTAACAGTGTTGATATATTTGCTTGGGTATTGTTGTGGCATCCTATAGATGAATTGGTTTTTCACTGGAATCATCATCTGAAACAAATTTGCCTTTTAGATAAATTAGCTAATGCCCAATCTATTGTAATTGAAAATGAGCAGGCAGGTGTTGGTGAAGCTACTATAAGAATAGTGGCCTAACCATTTGTGAATGAGAATATGAATTTTCCTTTAAAATAATCCTATGAAAACATTACTAAATTTGTGTAATTCTTTAATGCCTCTAATAATAAACCCCTTTTGGCTTTCAGGATGGTTTTATTTTTTTCTCCTAACGTTAGTTTTAATACTCGGACTGATTTTTAAATTTATTAATCTCGGCAGATTTAGCAGATATCATGACCAAATTAAATGTGAGTTGGTTGAGAAAACAGAGTTACTGAAATATGCTGAAATAGAAAAACAAAAACTGATTGATAATGCAAATGTGTTAGCCACAAGTAAACGGGACCTGCTTTCGAAAATAAGTCATGAGATAAGAAACCCCATGAGTGCTATGTGGGGTATGGCTTCAATGTTAAATGAAACCCAACTTACAAAGGATCAAAAAAATTATACAGTAAATATTTTAAAATCAGGCAACGAGTTACTTCAGGTAATAAACGATATTGTACTAAAAGATGTATTGCAATATTCTAAAGTAGAATCTGATAGAAAATTAGAAGTCCGGCCTTTTGACTTAAGAGATATCATTGAAGATGTTTTTGAAGCATTTTCTATTGATGGGAAAAATGGTATAGTAGATTTGCATTATCAAATAGACCACACTATACCACCCCAAATAATAGGTGATGCAATACGATTGCGTCAGATATTAATGAACCTTACAGAAAATGCGCTGCGATACACTAAAGAAGGTTCAATTTTGGTAACTGCTAAAGTATCAGAACCCATGGTCAACGGATTGAAATTAGAATTTGAGGTAAGAGATACAGGGTGTGGAATGAGCTATGAAAAGCTAAAAAGTATATCTATAGATTTGGTAAATACAGAATCTGTGGAGGAAGACAACAATCATATTGGTCTATCACTTACCATTTGCAAAAAACTAATTCAGTTAATGGGTGGTTTTATTGAAGTAGAAAGTAAGGAAAATGATGGTACTATATTCAGATTTACTATTAATACAGGCAAAAGCAATACAATTTTACAACCACGGCAGGATTATGGTTTTAAGATATTCAACGGTAAAAAAATACTTTTAATAAACAAAAATGAAAAAAGTTGCGAATATTTGACCAGTCTTTTAAATTCCTGGGGACTGATAGCATCATATTCAAATAACCGTCAATCGGCTCTTTCTTTTTTAGAAAATAATAAAGATACCGAATTGATACTTTTAGATCAATCCATGCTGGTTATTGATGGAAGTAATCTGGCTATATTGTTACATAAAACTTTTAAAGATTTGCCGCTAATTTTGTTAAGTAATAACAGAGATAAAACCAGTGATAAACATCGATATTTATTCAGATCTGTAATCTCCAAACCATATAAGCATAAAATATTAATTCAGAAGCTAATTGATATTTTTAATTGCAGTTCGAGTTTCGAAAAATATGAAAAAACTTTGTCTGTAGATTTTGCAAAAAAACATCCATTAAACATCTTAATTGCTGAAGATGATTCAATGAATCAGGAGATGATTGCAATGGTAATGGAAAGACTGGGCTATAAACCTCTTATTGTTTCAAATGGTAAAGAAGTATTAGAATTTGTGAGCCACCAATTTTTCGATTTAATACTCATGGATATACAAATGCCGGAAATGGATGGACTGGAAGCAACAAGAATGATCAGGCTGTGTCTTGATTCACAACCCATAATTGTTGCCATGACTGCAAATATAATGCAAGGTGACCGGGAGGAATGTATTGAAGCTGGCATGAATGACTATATAAGCAAACCAATTAATTTATCCAATTTGGTTAAAGTTTTGGAAAAGTGGTCAATTGATGGTGAGAATAAAATGAGTTTTAAATTAAGTGCGTAACCATAAAAGACAATTTCGACTGCGATTTAATTATTTTTCTTTGTTTATACACTAACTATTTATTTATTACGTTTTTATATTAACGGTTTATGCTTCTGATAGGTTTATTTATGAAAATAAATCGCTTTAGATCGCAAAAATTAATCACTACTTTATTATCATTTCATAAGCGTTTGAAGTCATAATAATTTACTGAAAGGTTCACAATAATTAATATCCAAATATCCATTCTATGAAACTCCGTCTTCACGTAAGGCAGATAGCTATATTGGCTATTATTGTCTCATGCATAACTCCTACACACGCACAAACAAAATTTATTATTAATGGGGCAAAAGTTAACATGGACACTTCAGTTATCTTAAGCGTTAATGATTTAGTTGTAAACAGGGGCTTGCTTACTGTTGTGCCTGAATGTCTTTTAAAAGTTGCAGGATATATAAATAGTGCATCTGGTGTAGATGCAGTTAATGGTACAGTAGAAATGAATGGTGGAGGAAATCAACAAATTTCTGCAAACGCCTTTGCAA
>JAYTDC010000124.1:0-1925 GCA_043736115.1 Segetibacter sp.
TTACACTACTGAACGTAATTATTGTTAATATATAAATGATTCAAAAAGAGGAACTTATGAAATATTGTTTCCCCTATTTTTCTACAAATAGCGATGAAATTTTCAAAGAATCTAATTTTTGTTAACGCACTTAGCCCTTTACGAAAGGCTGATTTGCGTGGATATGTCTTTCCGTCTTTATATGTTATTGGTTTTTCTACAATTGTTGCTTCATTTTTCTCTATTGATATTGCTTTTTCGAGTAATATTTCGCCATTTTCTAATTCGAGTACCACGAGAAATACTATTGATAATACAGCCATCATAATGTCCATTTTGTGTTGACCGTCCATGTTGAAATCCTCTAAATTAAAACCTTGTGTTTTCATATACTTAAAGAAAACTTCAATTTTCCACCTTTTCCGATAGGCTAATGCCGCTTCATCTATGTCATCAAGATTGGTAATAAAATAGATGTAAGGCTCTTTTTTAACATCATTTCCTTCGTTTTTAACCACAAAAACCTGTGCAATAGCTTCATTTTGTAAGACAACTTCTACTGATTTTTTATTAAACAATCTCATGTAGCGATGTAAAGTGACAATATTATGCGACTTTTCAACTCTATATTCCCCATTAAGCCATGTTTCAAAACTCAAATTGCACCGAAGACGAATTACAAAGTCGATATTTCTTTGGCTTAAAGCCGTTAGCCAATACTCGCCAATAAATTCTCGATCGCCACAAATTTCAAACGTTGGCAAGGGTATTTCTAAGGCTTTCCACCATATCAATAACTTATCTATTAAGTCTATCCTTTGTTGGCTATCACTATTTCCTTTATGACCTAAATCTTTCCAAATCAATGGAATAAATATATCATTTTCTGTTAATAACCCGATTGTTAAGATATTTTTTTTAGACACGCCTAACTCCCAATTCGTTCTGTCAATAACTAATTTTACCTTTTCTTGTCCACCATAAAAATAGATGACAACTAATTGAAAACTATTTCTAATGATATTCTCATAGTTCCCTGTTTGGAATACCTTCAACAAGTGCTTGTATTGACTCGCATCGTTTTTACAGCCACTTTCACTGAGCAATATAGCGTCATTGATGTAAGCCATATTGACGCTCTTGGATTGACTAATGCCGAAAGACAATAATAATAGGCGGTTAATTTGTTTGGACGATAAATATGCCCCAGTATTTCCAAATAATTTAAAAAAGTGTAACTTTGTCATCGGCGAATTTTTAGTCTATTGGATTGTTTTGCAACTCACCTTTAGCTAATTGTTCGCCAGTTTTTTTTACTCTCTTTTCATATTACCTTTTTTTACGTTCAGTAGTGTAATCTTTAATACATTAAATATCAATTCCTTAACTTTTAAAATATAGCTTCTTATCTTTTCAATGTTGAGAAGAATTTAAAGCCCATTGATATTTTTGCATAATGAACCCTAAAGAAAGAAATAAAAAAAATGACATAGGGAATAATTGGCGAAGAGATTAATTTAGGGTTAATAATGTAAGTCCAATCTGACTTTCATAAACAAATATAATGTAATATTTTTATTAGTCAAAATAAATATTATACTATTTAAACATTTTTATTTATCATATTGCATTAAAACATTGCTAATTCGATTGCTTTTAAAGGTTTTATTACCTTTTCAAGCCATTTACGAAACCCTCACCCCATCTCCAACCGCGGCAAAGGCGCCACCTCCTGCCCCACAAAATCACGCCTCAAATATTTTTGATAAGCAGTAACCGCTATCATCGCCGCATTATCGGTGCAGTATTCAAATCTGGGGATATAAGTTGTCCACCCCTCAGTATCGCCGGTGGTTTTAAGGGTTTCGCGGAGGGCAGAATTGGCAGAGACACCGCCGGCTATGGCTATTTCTTTGATGCCCGTCTGGGTGGCTGCCATTTTGAGT
>JAYTDC010000125.1:0-2180 GCA_043736115.1 Segetibacter sp.
CAGTCAATAAAACTGCAGCCCAATAAACCCTGGGAAACTAACCACCAAAAGAAGCGAAGGCTGTATTCCTGTTAATAAGTTTGGAATGACTTAAATACCCTGCGTTTTCACCAAATATAAACAAGCAGGTACCATTTTTTATTTTATCAATAATGGGAACATGCAATTGTTGCGGTATTGCAGGACAACCCCAACTTCGTCCAATATATCCCTGAGACTGAATCATTCGTTCATTTACATAGTCGGCTGCATGTACCACTATATCTCTATTAAAAGCATTGTCATTTATCCCCTTTTCTTCTCCTTGCAAATGCAATGAATAACCGTGTTTTCCAGAATAGGTAGTTGCAGTTGTAAAGAACCCTAAACTGCTTTTGTTACTTTCAGGCACATTAGAAAATTCATTGGCAAACTCTTTCCCGGAATTTACACCATGTGCAACATATGTATTAAAAATCACCTTAACCTGTTTTAAGTCAATGATAAATAATCGCTTGGCTGAAGATGGCTTGCTAAAATCAACAATCGAAATGATGCCATCGTTCGTTAATTTACCCATTTGCTTCATATTGTTAAACCCACGGATGGCGTACTCAAATACTTGCCTGCCAAGACCCAATGAATTGAGCTTTAAACTGTCATAAAGAGATAACCCAACCGTACCATAAATTGAATTTCTTTGAACTAATGCTGTATCTACATTTACCTGCGTTGAAACAATTGGGCTAACCAATTTATGATTAGCGGGCTTTGATTTAGCTCCCATATTAGGAAGGTGCAATATAAATATGAAGAAAGACGATAGGAATAGATGTACTTTTTTTAAGATCGGATTTTTCATTTTTGTACTGATTTTAGATTTCGATGTGCAAAACTAGGGACTAACAAAGATAAAAAATGTTAAGATTGTGGAATCATTTGCTCATCACGGGGAATATTTGCGTAACAGATTTTAATATTAAGCTGTCTTTTGCCAAGAAAAAATCATTTCTTTTGTTTGATAAAGAATATTTTATACCAATTATAAAATATAAGTAGTCCAATATTTGTTTATTGGATTTTTTTGTTTTATCTTTGGACTATATAATAATTACATTATGGCACTACCTTTTCAGATTACCGTAAAACAAACAATCCCCGAACTTCGTAAACTTCAACGCAGTCATGGGGAGTTAATAGGCAAGCGCTTATTGATACTAATAGAGATCAGAAAGCATGAAAAAACGGGTATTTCCAAAAGGGAACTATCACGGATAACAGGGATCAATCATAACAGTATTGTGAAATGGCGTAAAATGTACAATGTTTCAGGTATTGAAGCATTGTTGAAACATGGTCGTGTAGGAGGTTTTAAAAAAAGCGTTGTTAGCAAAGAAGACCATGAGAAAATAGCCTTGAAATTAAATGACCCCACAAATGGTATAAGGGGCTATACTGAACTATTAGAATGGGTGAATAAAGAGCTTTCTAAAGATATGAAGTATATAACGTTGGTAAAATATGCACAACGTCATTTTGGGAGTAAAATAAAAGTAGCCAGAAAAAGTCACGTAAAAAAGGACCAGGAAGCTGTTACCACTTTTAAAAAAACTTCAGTCAAAAATGCCAAGAAATAATATTTGCGTCAAATACAAAATTCACCAGCATAAATCTATTTTTTCAGGACGAAAGCAGGTTCGGATTGTTTACACGAAATGGTAAAGCATTAACTGCAAAAGGTATAAAACCCATTTGTCCTTTCCATCAGGTATTCCAAACACTTTATCTATTTGGTGCATTCTCTCCCATAAACGGAGATAAATTTCTTTTAGAAATGCCCAACTGCAATGCTGAAAATTTTCAGGTTTTTCTCGACAGTTTATCCACCACAAATCCGGAAGAGTTTAAAATAATGGTACTAGATAACGGAAGTTTCCATAAAGCAAAATCATTATCCATTCCGCAAAACATTGGGTTGCTATTTTTACCACCCTACAGTCCTGAACTAAATCCAGCAGAAAATATTTGGGCAATCCTCAAAAGAAAATTCACCAATAAGCTTTATAATACCCTGGAGGAGGTTAGTGAATTTATAACAGAAGCAACTAAATCATTAAGCGTCGATAACATAAAGAGTACTTGTGGGTTTTCTTATATCTTCGAAGGTTTAGATTGGACTATAAATTAAATATAATTGGTAT
>JAYTDC010000126.1:0-39336 GCA_043736115.1 Segetibacter sp.
AAAACTAAGGAGGCAGCCTCTTTTATTCGGATCCCTATAGGAGAAGGGTTGACGTTTAAGCGATTCTCAAAGCTAATTTTTAGTATTGAGACATCCTCACTAAACTAATAGAAATCAATAAGAACCAAAATCTGCGACCACTAGTATTCGGCAAGTCCGGCCGCATGAAGTGGCAAGCCGCCTATAAAGCCATTGCTGCTAATGCCGCCAAGAAATGTTCTTTTGTATTGGTAAATAGTATGGTCAGCTCCGCAAAGCGCATATACGCATTTGTTGTCGCTAGATACTACAAGGTCAATGGGCCCGGCACCAGAAGATGCCGCAGCACCATTGACGAGGTACAGCTCACCATCTTTATTTATGTAGTAGGAAGAAATATTGTTACTGGCGGTATTGGTTACAAAGGCAAACCTGCCATAGTTTGTAATCGCTACCCAGCATGGTGCGGATTGGTTATTATTTACAATTCCATTTATTGAATTGAATGTTCCGCCAATTGTTTTGTAAGATGTGCAAGATCCTGCATTAGCAGCACCTCCGGCGGCATTAGATACAACCATGTATTTATCCTGCGCAAAGCTAAAACCAAAAGGGGTAGGGCCATTGGAAGTACTGACTATGGCCGGCCCTGCAGCACCTGCACCATTAAGATTAAAGCGGGTTATCTTGTTGGTAGCTTTTTCTGTTACCACCAGCCAATTTCCATTTGGCCCAAAGGAAATCTGTGCCGGACCAGCACCGGAAGCACTTAATAATTTGTCCGATCCGGTAATTGAATTCATGTTGCCATTACCGCTTACTGTGTAACCATGAATGTTGCTCGTGCCGCTATTGACAACATACAACAGCGATTTTTTTACACATAAACTCACCGGTTTGGTTCCAAAACTTGATACGGTATTCTTAAGAGTAAGAGAACCATCATTATTTACTTTAAACGATGAAATGGAATTGCTGCCTGCATTAACCGCATAAAGCCATTTATGGTTCTCGTCCAATATTACGGCACCTTGCGAGCCCAAACCTCCACCGTTTCCTCTACCTCCAGAAGGAGTCATTCCATCTGCTACAAGGCTTCCGTCATTTTGCTCTTCATACACCAATATTCGGTTTTGAACTGAGTCATTACTTTCCAGGTAAACATAATGCCCGTCCTTCCGTCTCGACGATAGGTTTTCAGTAGAAAGCGATAATTCATCAGGGTTTTGGCCCTTTTCATTTATCATTGATACTAAATCTTTGTCGCCGGTTGATGGCGAATCGAATTTGTCTTTCATGCATGAGGTCGCCAAAATGATTGTACCTGCAAACATTCCCAATGCAATTGATTTTTTAGTTTTCATTTTTTCATTTTTTTGATTAATAGAATTTGAAACTGTTGTAGTAAAATAAAATACGTGCTAATAAAAAAAGGGTTGCAGTTTATAAAAACCGCAACCCTTTTTTCAACTTGAATTTTGGTGATTTATTTAGCTTACAAAAAAGAACGGTTATGTTAATTGACTAAACATGATTGGAGCAAAGTCATTTAAAGCAACTTAATTCAGTAAAATAAACAACCACCTGCTACTTTACCACCGGGCAATTTACTGTTGCACCCGCTGGTGAGCTACTAAAACTACTGGCCGATGCTAAATTGGTTACTGCATTAAAATTTGAATTGTCAATTACTCTTACAAACCATAATGGGCTGTAGCCAACATCGCCGGGTAGGGTTGCCAATACATTATGCGTTTGCAAAGGGTTGGCTGTTTCTGTTTTAAATCCTGATGCCGGCCCGGTTGTGTTGTCATTGAACATAACATAAATTGGAGAAGTAGGCACTTCATTACTGGTAGTTGCTGTTAAAGCGGCTTCACCAAAATTGAAATAGGAAACAGCCTGGCCTTTGTACCATCCAAGTGTTAGTGCGCTGGCTGTTCCGGCAATAAAACTTTTTGCAGCAGTAGACCCAAATGGAACTACCGGACAATTAACGATTGTGGATGTCTTGGTAATGGTGTATCCCGAAGCCAGGATTTCTGCCTCACTTGTTAGGCTATTAGCTACATAAGTGTCAGGAACAGTTACCTTGTTCATTAGCCAAAAATCATTGTAGCCGCTTTCGCCGGGTAAGGTATTGATTACATTGTTTTGACCCGAAATTGGCGTAGTTGCACCACTTTTAAAAAATACATAAATGTCATCTGGCATGGTGGATTGAACATCGAAGTTGTAGTATTTAACGGTTGCGCCACTACGGTCAAGACCTTGAGTAATAAAAGGGGCATTGTCAAAATTTATTGCGGCGTTAGCTGCCGGCAAACCGTTGATAGTAGTACGAACCATTAAATGGCCGGCTGTTGTGCTAAATCTGTCAACACTTACTTTTGTAGCGGTGTTAATGTCTTTACCGGTGACTGCTACAGTTGTGTCGTCTTTAGAGCAAGCAACAAAGCATATTGATAATATCAAGATGCAGGCAGTTTTAACAAAGGTTCTTGTTTTCATTTTTTGGGTTTTAAAATTTATATGGTTTTCGATTAATTTGTCTTTTCGCAAAAGCGCAATCATTAAATGACTTTACTTTCAACACGGATATGAAATACGGGCTTTGATAAAAAGGGTTGCAGTGAAATGACGCAGGTAATTTTCTTAAGAAATTTTTAGGATTTGAGGGAAATGACAGACAGTTTCAGTGCAGTTTTGTCATAATCGTTCCGGCATACTGTGCTTGTCTGGCATAACTCCCCAAATTTTTACATTCACCCATTATTGACTTACTTTTGCGACAATTATGAAGAATATTAGGAATTTTTGCATTATTGCCCATATAGATCATGGGAAAAGTACATTGGCGGATCGCCTGCTTGAATTTACGCATACTATCAGCGACAGGGATATGCAGGCACAGGTATTGGATGATATGGATTTGGAACGCGAAAAGGGGATTACTATTAAAAGTCACGCTATTCAGATCAATTATGAATTAAACGGGGAGCAATATATTTTCAATCTTATAGACACTCCGGGTCACGTAGATTTTAGCTACGAAGTAAGCCGGGCATTGGCAGCTTGTGAAGGTGCATTACTTTTAGTTGATGCTTCACAAGGTATTCAGGCGCAAACAATCAGCAACCTTTATCTGGCAATAGATAACAATCTTGAAATCATACCTGTCATAAACAAGATAGACATGGAAGGTGCTATGATAGAGGAAGTGAAAGACCAAATCATAGACCTGATTGGCTGTAAGCCCGAAGACATTTTATTGGCAAGTGCCAAAAGTGGTATAGGTATAGAAGAAATATTAGCGGCAATTGTAAAGCGTATTCCAGCACCCAAAGGCGACCCTGCTGCACCATTACAGGCACTAATTTTTGATAGTGTTTACAATAGTTTCAGAGGAATCATCATCTACTACCGTATTATGCACGGCACACTGAAAAAGAACGATAAGATTCAGTTTGTAAGTACACGTGAAGACTATAATGCGGATGAGGTTGGTGTGCTTAAGTTGACCATGACACCTAAAGACCAGGTAGGTGCAGGCGATGTGGGTTATATCATTACAGGTATAAAAAATGCCAAAGAGGTAAAGGTGGGAGATACCATCACTTTGGCTAATAACCCTTCGGAAATGATCAAGGGTTTTGAAGAAGTTAAACCGATGGTATTTGCCGGAATTTTTCCGGTAGAGACCGATGCTTTTGAAGAACTGCGAGACTGCATGGACAAGCTACAGCTCAATGATGCGTCGCTTACATTTGAGTTGGAAACCTCACAGGCATTGGGTTTTGGTTTCCGTTGCGGGTTCCTGGGTATGTTGCACATGGAGATAATACAGGAGCGGTTAGAACGTGAGTTTAATCAAACTGTTATCACCACTGTACCCAACGTAAGCTTTATAGCATATTCAAGTAAAGGGGATGTAATTACTGTAAACAACCCCACTGAAATGCCCGACCCTACCAGGTTGGAGAAAATAGAAGAACCATTTATTAAGGCGCAAATAGTTACCCACTCAGATTACATTGGTAACATAATAACGCTTTGTTTGGGCAAGAGAGGAATATTACTAAATCAAAGTTATCTCACTGCTACAAGGGTTGAGTTGTCGTTTGAAATGCCTCTGACAGAAATCGTTTTTGACTTTTATGATAAGCTGAAAAGCGGTACCCGTGGTTATGCATCATTTGATTACCATCCTATAGGTTACCGTGAAAGCGACATTGTAAAAATGGACATACTCCTCAACGGCGAAAAGGTAGATGCCCTAAGTGCACTCATACACCGCAGCCGTGCACAGGACTTTGGCCGTAAGCTTACAGAAAAGCTAAAAGAACTATTACCCCGTCAACAGTTCCAAATAGTAATACAAGCCGCTATTGGGGCCAAAATAGTAGCTCGTGAAACCATTAGCGCCATGCGCAAAGATGTAACGGCTAAATGTTACGGAGGCGACATAAGCCGTAAACGCAAACTATTGGAAAAGCAAAAAGAAGGTAAGAAGCGGATGAAGCAAATAGGCAATGTGGAGGTTCCGCAGGAGGCG
This sequence comes from Segetibacter sp., assembly GCA_043736115.1. Lineage (GTDB taxonomy): Bacteria > Bacteroidota > Bacteroidia > Chitinophagales > Chitinophagaceae > Segetibacter. The sequence continues at coordinate 4,535 of JAYTDC010000126.1, forward strand.
TTTTTGGCGGTGTTGAAATTGGATTAGGAAGCTCACATAATATTTAGTAGGAAGTTTTTGTTGAGTCCTAAATTTACTTTAACCCATAATATGATTGTTTAAATGCAATCACCCACTTTCCTCTGAAATTGAACTCATAATGTACAGTATCAACTCTGCCATAGAGTTGGTATTCGTCTTTTGATGTATGCTTCTTAAATGAGTATCAACAGTATGTATTGACATATTTAGTTGATGCGCAATGTTTTTGCGTAAAGTTGCTTTGGCTACAAGTTCTAATATATCAATCTCCCTTTGGGTAAATTGACCATTTACAGCTAAATGACGGTACATGTCAATTATTTTGGTAAATAAATTTTTTAAAAATCAATAAAATAATATTGATTAATTTTTTAGGGGGAGTAATAAATAAGGAAACAATTAATAACAAGCTTCAAGTTACAGATTTATAATATAACTAACCACTTTTTTTAAATTAAATTTATTAATACGTTAAAAAGATAGAAGTATTTGAAGTTACCATTATACTAAACATAGAATTAATAAATAATATTAATCGGAATTATAGAAAAATCTGGTTAAAGAATTTTTTTTACTTAGTAAGTATTTAATAGCAATAGTTAATAACTATCTGGTAAACAAAGCAGGATGTTTTAAATGAAACCTTGTAAACTCCTGATACTTTTTTGTGAAAGCCAATAATAAAGCTTCATCAAAATGCTTAGCAATGAAAGTGATACTTGCTGGCAAACCATTGGGTAAAACACCATTAGGTATAGTTATAGAAGGGTTTCCCGTAAGGTTGGTAATAGCAAGCTGATCACCGGTTTCAGGGGGTGCTATTATGATGTCAAACTGATTAAGAATTGGATAAACCTTTTGCATAATTTGGTAGCGCAATCGGCAGGCAGTTATATACTCCACTGCAGGAATAAATCTTGCACTTCTAAAAATATTTGGCCATCTGTCTTTGTTCTGTTGCACCAGTTCATCATCTATACCTGAACGGGTTAACGGATCAAATGCTGCAGCAGCTTCAGCGCAAATAATCAACCCCAATATTTCGTCACCATGCATATCATTAGGAAAAATGAAAGCGGTTATTTTTGCTCCCATTTTATTTAATACAGCAAGTGTTTGTTTCTCTGTACTGCTTTCTGGTAATGTGTCAATATAGTTTTTTGCATAAGCTATTTTCAACTTGCTGATGTCTGTTTTTCCTGTATAATTAAAAGCAGCCTCTATTGAGGACGGGTCGCCTTTATCAGCCCCATGAGTATAATTAAATACTATAGCAGCATCTTCAGCAGATCTGCAAATTGGGCCTATTTTATCAGAAGTCCATGCCAGGTTCATGGCACCTGTTTTTGCAACGGTGCCATAGGTTGGGCGTAGGCCCGTAACACCGCAACGCATACTGGGGTCAACAATAGAACCATATGTTTCAGTGCCAATAGCAAACGGCACTAAACCTGCCGCTGTTGCACTTGCAGAACCGGCCGATGACCCACCTGAGCCTTGCGTTGTATCCCAGGGATTGCGGGTCTTTCCGCCAAACCAAACATCATCCATTGCCAGTTCTCCTAATGATAATTTGGCTACTAATACAGCACCTGCTTTTTCTAATTGTTCAGCTACAAAGGCAGTTTCATTTATTATTTGATTTTTGCCAGGCGGTATTCCCCAGGTAGTTCTTGTTCCTTTGACTGCAAACAAATCTTTGATGCCGTAGGGTATGCCATGAAGGGGGCCTTTGTACACCCCTCTGGCAATTTCAGCATCTGCTTTTTTGGCCTGTTCTGTGGCAAGGGTTTCGGTTATTTCTATAACACAATGTAATGTCTCACCATGTTGCTTAAGGCGTTCTATAAAAAAATGAGTGAGTGCTTCTGAAGTAATTTTCTTGTACTTAATGAGTGAGGCTAATTGCGGAATGCTATAAAAAGCTAGTTCAGCTTTATTGGTTGGTACAGAAATATTTAGCGGTATGGTAAAATGAACCGGCAATTGTTTTTTTGGAATTTTCATACCCGGTAAAACCGGACTATAAGATAATGGAAATGGTGCATCATTGCTCAGCCCATTTTTATGTAAGTAGTTGTAGGTTTTTATTCTGTCATTTAAAGTAGTTAACATAGAATCTTTCTTAGCCTGGGTAAATGAAAGATCAAATAATTTTTCACCGGTTGCAATGTCTTCAGTTGTAACAGATAGCTGTGCCGATGCAAAAAGATAGTTTGCCAAGGAAAGAATAAGCAGTATATTTTTCATAGCATTTTGTTTGTAACAAATTAAATGCTTTTATGGCAAAACTTAGTAGTTAGTTTTAGATTGTTAGGATCATATTTATTGAACATCAACTTTATGTAATATAGGTACAGCTAACATGTCAGCAACATCTCTGTAATCAATAATTTGTTTATCTCCTGAAAATGAAAATCGATAGTTTTTTCCAGTACGGTTTCCTATAACAGATAAGGCGGTTTTACCTATATATTCAAAATATTGATCGTTAATATTTTGTTCTACACCTTTTGAAAGTATCAATGTTTCCTGGTCATTTTTTTCTTGTTGGTAGGTCATTCTTTTATTGCCGCGTTGCACATATAGGTATGATTTAGTCCTCTTGGTATTGAGTAATGGAATGATTGATTGTTTCGTTTTCTTTTAAAATATTTGTATTATCGGTTGCCTGTTCAAGTAGGCATGCTATACCTGAAAGTGCCCACCAATAAATAATTTTCTCTGGTATGGTATTGCCTTGCCAAATACCAAATGGTAAAGCCACCCACACACTTGTACAATAAAAGCAGTCAAGCAGGCTTCCGAAGAAACCTGCTCCTGCTGCTTTTCTGATTCTGTAAATGATATCAAAAGGACCATCTTCTTTGCTTAACAGATGTGCTAATCGCCATGTTGCCGCACTGCACAGTATAAGCTCAATTAGGTTTTTCATTTTCAACTTTTTTGAATCATTTATTTTATGCTTATTGTGTGTCTAAGGCAAATGCTTTAGTTTGACTTACATAGTTGGCTATCCATTCTGTACCATTATGGGCTGTAGCAGATGCACTTGCAGATTGTGAGAATGCAGCACTATCACATACTCCTGTTAGTTCACCTACAGTTAAGCCTGTTCCAGTGAAAATTCCCACGCCGTCGTTGGTGAACATACTTACATCTTCCCACAATTCTACCGGTGGGGCAGGGGTGTGTCTGTTTAGATTGCAACTTGGTGTATCTACTTTTCCACCAGTTCCAAAGGTTATGGTGCCGTTACCTTTTATAACAGAGAAACCAAAGTTTGCAAACTTATTTTTCTGCCATGCATGAAATTTCAAATGCACTTCCTTATTCTTATCAGCCATCATTCCTGGTGTGTTGTAGTAAATAAAACCACATTCGCCACCACTATTGGCCGGCACATCTACCCATGCTTCTGATACTGTTGCTTCAGCAGGGTTGTTGTCTATAAACAGGTTCATATTAAAGCCTTGTGTATTAGCTCCGTTAAAGACTTTGTATGGATTAATGATTGCAATATCATCTTCTGTTGTTTCTACTGCGCCGGGCATTGCAGGGTTCTTTCTTTTGATTACAAAAAACTGAACAGATTGCGCTTCCCAATTATCAACTTTATTGCCAGCATTGTCAAATAGTTCAAACATAAGTTCATAAACACCATCATTCCAGTTAGTAACATGGCCACTTGCATTTCTGGTAGCTAAAGCTGTTGTATCAAAGTTGGCTGTGGTTTTAAACGAAGCCCCATAACCTCCCACAATTTCATACCCCCCTTCACTGGCTGGTATATGCCGTCTCAAAATTTTATAAAGTCCTCTTGCATCAGGACCATACTGATAGTAGGGATAATCTTTGCCAATCAGGTTGCCGCCAGCATCAAAACGCTTTATCTCGTATTGTACAGCCATAGGGGCATCTATAGGTTTGAAATTAAGTTCACCCTGCTTTCTATAAGACCATTTGTAAGAGTAGTTTTGTCCACCATCTATTGCATCGCATAACTTAGCACCAAAATCAATTAATGGAACAAGTGATCCGCCAAATGGATTGCTGTCAAATGTGGTATTGCTTAGGTTAAAAGGTAAACCCATGGTTGCACCGCTTTGTTGTACATTGGTAACAACACAGCTATTACCGATAGAACGAAAAACAATTTCTTTTTCCTGGTATCCATTGTCACCCGGTTTGCATTTTATTCTGTCGTCATGCACATAGATATTGATTTCTGTTCCACACTTGTAGTCCCAATAAGTATTACAGGCTATATGTGGGTGATACACTTTTGTCCATATACCGTCAATCAGGTATTCTACTTCAAAATACAAATCCGGAATATCGCCAAAGCAGAAATAACTTATATCTAAACTAAAGCTGCCATCAGCATTTGTGGTTACACTACCCAAGCTGTATTTATTGATGTATCGGTACCACCACCTGCAAATAAGCGGCACAAAAAACCTGAAGTTTTTACTTAAATAATCCTTTACCAATAAGGGTGATTGAGAAAAGAAATTAGACAGGTTTTCTTTTGGTATAAAATCTTTGAGATTAGTTATTGAACTGCTGTCAAAGTTTCTAGTTTTAAGCATTTCAATATTTTGCAAATTTATATTTGCAGTCTCATTCAGATTGAAAGAAAAATCAGTTGGATTGTCAATTGACAACTTTTTAAATTGCAAAGGATCCGGTTCAGGAAAAGGTCTTGGAATTTGAATCTCCTGCCAAATTCTGTCACGCAGTTTTAAAATATCAAAGTCAGGTATGCGGTGAATGATAATAGGGAAAGCATCAATTTCATAAATGGTTACCCTTGCACCTTCTAAGCCTTGTTGCCCGCCACAGTTGCCATTCAAGACTTTTCCGGTAATTGTGCAATGACAATACAACCATTTTTTCCACCATCCATCAATAAACGCAGGAAGCTTTATAATGTCTGATAATTTTGTAGGTATAGGAATTTGGAATGGATTTCTTTTTAGTATTTCATCCAGATTTAATTCCCTTTGTTCTTTGTAATCTACAGGAGCAATAAATACTTTACCTTCCTGTAGTGTGGCTTCATCAGGTGTTTCTAATACAAAGTTGCCATTGTCAAGCATTGAACTTTGCAATAATTTTCCGGCACGGTCAAAAAAGAATGCTGCTAACTGAATAGGTTGTTCAGGCTTGCCTTCTAATGGAATCGAAAATTGAATTTTGGTTGACATTATTATATTTTTTTTTCGCCTACTCTATAAAAGGATTTTCGGCTTACTCCTTTTTCATAAAATTTTGTTTCATAAATGTATAAGTAGGCAAAAGCTATATCCTAAAGAACTACACGGAAGTAATAGGTAAATACATGAATGGCAGAAAGTGAAGGAGAAAAAGTTTCTTAATAAGTATTTATTGATGATGAAATCAATAAATTAATGATCCTGAAAGACAAAAATGAATAACTGGTTAAATTCAAATCTAAAATGAATAGCTTAAATAATTCTTTAATCATTAAGTAAATTGAATATTAAGTTTGTAAAGAAAAAAAATAGCACCATGAACGTACAACAAGCATACAACAAGTGGGCAGATCAGTATGATACAAACAACAACAAAACAAGGGACCTTGAAGCCATTTCCTTAAGAACTACATTAGCTAATTATCAATTTGAACACTCATTGGAGATTGGTTGCGGAACAGGGAAAAATACGGAATGGCTTTTGACAAAAGCAACAAAAGTTGTTGCCGTTGATTTGTCTGAAGAAATGCTTGCTAAGGCACGGCAGAAGCTTATTGCTGACAATGTTCAATTTGTTCAGGCGGATATTACAAATGACTGGAATTTTGCTAATGAAAAATTTGAGTTAGTAACATTTAGCCTTGTGCTTGAACATATAGAAAATCTGAATGAAATATTTCATAAGGTTGCTGAAATAATAAAACCCAATGGTTTGGTGTATGTTGGTGAACTTCATCCTTTTAAACAATACACCGGAACTAAAGCACGGTTTAACACTGCTGATGGCTTGCAAATAGTTACCTGCTTTAATCACCACATTTCTGACTTTACAACAGCTGCTATAAGTAATGATTTTGAAATAGTTGATATAGCAGAATATTTTGACGACAATGACAACTCAAACATACCAAGAATTTTGACCTTATTATTAAGAAAGAGATAGCCTAAATTTATTTTTCCGGATGAGAATTCATAACTTTAATTTCTTTGTTATTTATTTAAATTTTCAAAGACAACGTTTAGCGTAGTTAGCAGTAACTATTAATTAAATTTTTCAACTGCAACTTAATAATTAGAAATATTATCTTTAAGTGAATAGGCGTTGAAAAAAAATTTTAAAGTAATACCATATGTATATTAATTTAAGAAATTGTTTTTTCAGAAAATTGATAATTTAGGTTTAAGCAAAAGAATATTTGTAGTTGAAAGCTTATTGATTTTGAATCTATTTAAATATTTATTGACTTTATACGAGATTAGGAAGTATTCATTTTCAATAGATTGCAATAATTATAATTATATATCTACTCACTAATGAGATTTATCTAATAAGAAACAGGCAGCAACAATACAATACCCAATGTCTGAATAACAAGAATCATATACTATACAGGAACATTAATCTTTTACGCATTATGAGAATTCCAAAATTTAAAATAGGTGATCAGGTTTGTTTAAAATCAGGAAGCCGGGTTATGACAGTTAAAGAGTACGTGGGTTGTCTTGAAAAGAATAATCCCTACCATACACACTATGAAGGTAGATTGAGGCTTGCGTGGTTGCAGGATGGGCAGATTAATGAAATTGAATTTGATGAGATGATGTTACAAAAACCTATAGTTAGTTTTTTTTCGCCACCGGCTAATGAAGTTATTGAAGCCGCTCGAATGGTAAATCAGGAATAAATGGTGAAAAGATATTGGAATAATTTCATCATTACGTTTACTGTTTAGTATAAATAAATCATATTATAAATGGTGTTTTTGAGATTCTAATTTTGACTATACATTGATAGACAATAAAATTTGTTACGAAAAAGAGCCGCTTCGGAAATTTCCAAAGCGGCTCTTTTTACATACATAAGCAAATCAGCTTTTATTAAAAGGGCATTTATTATTCGTTAATGAACTACCACAATTTTTCGGGTTTCCACTTTATTGCCCCTTTGTATTTTAGCAAAATAAATTCCTGAATTTAATTTACTTGCATCTACCATTTCTGTGTGAGTACCTGCCTGTTTGTTTCTGTATCCTATTTCTTTTACCAGTTTAGTATCTGTACTGAAAATTGAAATTTTTACATCTTCATCATTTTTTAATTTGTATCGTATATTGAAGAACGTGTTAGATGGATTCGGATAAATATGCAGATCATCATTGATTTCCGGGGTTTTTGCTAGAGTTATATCAGCAGGTATTGCCCCCGGTTTCTGGCGTGCAGGCTTAAAGCCCCCACAGCCATCATTAGATGCCCTGAAAATACAACCTTCATTAGCCACAAAACCTGTAGTAAGGGTAATATAACCCGCGGCATCGTAATCAACCATAGAAGGTGATTGTATCATCTCAGCACTTGTTATAGAATTAGAAGCCTCGTTTTTAGTATAGCCTGACCATGCATTGTTACCAAAAGTAGCATCTGTATAACAACCATAATAACCGGGTATTAATGCAAACCGTGTATCCCAGTCGGGTACCTGATTTACTACCCAAAATGATTGGTCATCTAAAGGGTCTACTGCTACCTGACTGTAATCCCCACCTCGGCCATCACCATCTGCGGCCACCCCGGTGTAGTACACAACCCCCTGAGGCAACTGTCCTGCGGCATCAGCAGAATTTCTATAATTATAAGCAGCGCTAGGATTAAACCCTGCATTAAACCAACTGTAAGTAACCACCGCATCGGATTGATTGTTTACACCAATACTCATATAATATTCAGAAGTGGCGCCAGAACCATCATCTATCCTTCCAACTTGGTTTACTGCTCCGCTGGCCGGGTTCACACTCCACCATTGGGTTGATACCCTGTTGGTGGTTCCCGTTGCCGGCAGAAATATTGCGTGTGTGTACCATAGCGCTCCATTTCGATAAACTGCATTGTTAAATATGGCGTGCCCAAAAATGTTAACCGCAGAGAATGCCGGACCACCTACCTGTTTAGGATATCCTGATGCATTGGTAGAAAAGGCTTGCCATGGTGCAGCTACACCATATGAATTTGAAGTAAATAATTGCGGTGCGCTGTTTATGTACCACGTATCTGTATAGCCAATACCTGCCGCGTTAGAATTTCCTGTTCTGACAATATATAACTTATCTAAGGTCATATCAAAGGTGAAAGCGGGGTTACCCAGTTCTATACTGTTCCAGAAAAAATAAGAGATAGAACCTGCCCCATAAGCAGCCGTGCGGGGTAATGCATATAGACCAATTGGATTTGTGCCACACCTTACATTTCCGGAAATGCATATCCAATCTTTATTAAAACCAAGTTTAGCAAAATCCATCCATGTTTGGTTTGCGCCATCTACATCAAATTCATAATAAAACCAACCCTGTGTTGGGTCTGAATTATTGGATATCAAAACCCTGAATTTTGAATCAACAGATGAACAGTTATTAGTGGCATTTTTTAATGCAAGCGCTACAAACCGTTGGCCATAAGGGTCGTACATGATCCGGGGGTCAAATACAAAGCCATCCCATGAAAAAAATGTGGCTAAAGAACTGGTGCTTATTACCGCACCGGTTTGTTTGTTTAGTATTTTGGCATCTGCATTGGCCAGCACTACTAAATGATTAGGTCCTGCAGCTATCTGTGCATCAGAAGGGTCGAGCCCTCCGGGCTGGTTTCCCAATCCTACATAACCCGGATGTTGCGAGGTAACCTTTTCGGCATATCCTGCAACAGGTGGAGCTATTACATCTTTTACAGGATCAAATTGTTTTACCTGTGCATTAGCATGCATGGGATTAGGCATTTTGTAAAGCTCTTCCCCTATGCGATCTTCATCTTCTTCTTTCTCTCTAAACTGTTCAACACGGTCTCTTCTATTACTACGCTGTTTAGATTCAGACTTTGCCTGATCCAACATACTTTTTATTCTTCCCGCAGGGCCGTTCATTACGGCTGACCCGGGTGATATTTGTGCTTCGCTTGCAGTTGCGAATACAATCGCAAAAATCAGCAGGAAGCAAAGTTTTAATTGAATGGTTTTACTTTTCATAATCTGTTTTTTTAATTGTTTAAAAATTAGTTTTATGAAAAGCTTACTTAATCAACTTAGTTAAGGCCTCTATTTTTAGTTCTAATTCTTTTACCTTCATATTTAGTTGTTCCATCTCTTTAGACTTGTTGCTATTTAACTGCTCTACTTCTTTTATTTTACTATTGAGTTGTAAAATATACAAAGTATTTTCTTCTATTTTTTCCATGGACTTGGTCTGCATTTCGCCTAACATTATCCCATTGTCTTTTACATCTGCAGCAGATGGTATTCCGGGTAAATGTTTATTGGCATTAATACTTGCCTCCAATTCTTCCAAAGACATTAGTATATGCTCTTTGCCAAACACATAGTCAGGCCAGCTACCTTGAGGTTGTACACGTACTTCTGTAGCTATTAGTTTACCATTAATGGCAGCAACAAAGCCTGTAGCTCCTTGTGTACCCCCAACTCTAAGTTCAGAGGTATAGGTTTTAGTGGGGAAATAACCGCCCCAGTTATCAGCACCGCCGTTAGCTGTGCCATAAACACCATATCGTGTGCCTGCAGAACCAGATGCATACCCATATACACCAAACCCAGAACCCGTATAAGCACCTGCATCAGCAGTGAAGTAGCCACCCATATAACCTCCGGTACCATAGACCCCATAGCCATAACCATCTGCAGCTTTTGATACAGAATTAATTCCCCTTACATCGGAAGAGCCAACATAAGAACTTGCTACATTTAGAGTTGGTGAGGTAGAAGTAGAAGCGGCCACCACATGCAAACGTGAAGTGGGTGTTCCGTTACCTATCCCTACATTTCCTGCATTGTTAATGACCATGGCTTCAACAGTTGGTATAGCATCTCCTGCATTTGCAGCAGTAGTTGGGCTGGTAGCAAATATTAAATTGCCTGCTACAGGATTGAAGTTTACTATACCAGCATAACCAGGTGCCATGGCTTTTTGATTGCCGTTAAAATAAGAGTTGAAATATAATCCAGGCCAGTCCGTAACAAGAGACAAGCCCGTGCTGGTACCGTTACCAGAGCCACGAAACAGTGCCACGGTATTGCCAATTGCTCCTTCTGTTACAAATTTTGCCAAAGTTGGGTTAGATGTTCCCACTCCTACCGTCTGATAGCCAAGATGTGCTGTTAACACCGGCGTTCCACCAGATAGAAAATTAAATTTATCAGCCGAGTCCTGATATTGCAAACCCCAGTTGGAATATGTTGGAGAGTGCTGCATTACCATACGATCTGCATTGGAAGTTCCTGAAGGGAACATAGACATCATGGCAGTACCTCCTGTTGCTAATGGTGTAGCAAACTGAATGGTTTTAGCACCAGAACCCATAATAAAATTTCCTGTTGTGGTAGTTACATCGCCATTGCTACCAATTTTAAATCTCTCTGCACGTGAACTATTGGCACCGGTTACAAAAGAAATACGGGCAGGTACGCTGCCTGCACTAGGTACACCATCTACATAAAAATCAATACCTGCCGGGTTTTGAAATGCAGTACCATCATAACCGGAAGCAAGAAAAGACATTAAGAAGTCATTGTTGCTAACCACTGTTGGTGCTGCCAATGTACCACGGCTTCTTCTACCAACAAATACAGGGCGGGCATTAGCAGCCGCAGCACCCATATTTAAGATATAATCTGCATTACCAATTGCTGTCTCACCAAAGCCTACAAATAGTGGTGCTCCTGCACTAACCCAAGAGGAGGCAGGCACCCCACCAGAACCCTTTACGGTAAGTGCACCTGCAGGTACTGTAGTTGCCCCAATGCCAATGCCTACTTTACCGGTATTAGTGTTGTATATATGGGTGCCGTTTACGCCCCATTGTGCATGCACACTACCAGAAAACACCATTGACAAAATGATGAAAGCTGCAAACTTTTTTTGTAATTGTTTTTTCATTTTAGTTTGTTTTGATTACTTGAAGTTATAAAAATATAGGGCTTACTAAAGAGTAAGCTTATGCAGTAATTGAGATAGGATAGATGGATTATTGAAAATTAAAATTAGAGTATTATTATGAATAATAAAAATCTTTAAAAACAAATTCTGGCTAAATAGTTGTGACATTTTTACGAATAAAATATTTGAACAAACCAAATATTTGACTGTTTTTATTAAGCAAAAACCAAAATGTCGACTTTTAAATCATTGTTGTAAGCGGAGGATAAATTAATGCTTGTCAAAGGGAGATAGATATTGAAAAAGTAATTTATTACGAAACTGAAGTATAATAGAATTTGAAACTTTAGGATAAAAAAATAAGGTGCAGGTTTATATTTTTTATGAAACTATATACCTGCACCTATTAGTTGGGAAAAATACTTAGGTATGAAATCGGTCTTATTTACAATAATTAATTTACGCTAAATCATACCTCTGAGCTTTATAAAACCCGCACTTGCCAGCATGACTATTGCAAATATCATAAAACCTGATGGTGCATTGTTTTTTTGTTTTTGTTCTTTAAATGTTTCCTTCATTACAGGCAAATAAGCTACAGATAAGTCCTGCTGTTCTTCCGGTGAATTGATAGCCATATCCTTCCAGCTATTGATATCTTTGCCGGTCAGGCTAGTTAATTCATTAATTTCCTTTTTTCTACGTGCCTTTAATTGCTTCAAGTATTGCTGCCCTGCTTCGCAACTCAAATCACCTTGTGCAGGGTGTGTTATAACGTACCTTGCCTGATAGTTTGCCTGATTAGGGGTTACCTGAAATGAAAGGTCTTGCGGAAACGACTTGCGGTTGTACCTGAAGTGCAACCTTGTAAAGTGAACATTGCGGCTGCCATTATCAATTTCTTCCTCCTCATCTACATCGCTGTAGTCGCTCCAGTCTTTACCGTATAACCACCACACACCGCTGTTTACAAGGTCTTGTTCTGTTGGCGGGTTGCCAACACAAGGGTCGCATTTCATTTGGTTAATCGGGGTAACATTCCAGGCATACTCCAGCATAGCTACACTCTTATCTTCATTTTGCCATTGGTGATCAAACACGTTACTATAAAATGCCCCAAAATTTTTTTGTACAAACAAGGGTACATTGTTACCTGTTGGCATATTTACATTTCTATAGTTGGTACATTCTATTCTTCCCTTACGGGTAAATGAGTAAACTAACAAATCCTGATCGCCATCTGCATTTGCCATACCCAACCGTATGGGCAGCATAAACTTTGGGGAATTGAATTTGATCTGTATAGGACGAAGAAAGTTGTTATTCAGTTTAGCCTTTTCTTTCTCGTTTACTTTTACCACAAAAAATTTTAGATTGCTTTTGATGTATGGGTCTAACACTTCTTCGGCGTTAGGGGGCATCTTATAACCATTGTCATTAAGCCATGTCTTTAATCCGCTACTTTCTTTTGCAGACAATATGAGTATGTCATATTCTCCAACCAAATATTGGGCTTCTATTTTTACAGCAGCTTTTCTTTTGCTTGAATAACCTGTTATTGCCACTTCATTTAAAGCTGCTGAAGGAGACATTTGAATATCCATTGATTCTCTGTTATTGTTACCACAAGGGTTTTGATCCCAATACTCAACAAGGCGGGGTGCACTGTAGTCATTTAATTTTTGAAAAATAGATGGGTCAACCACTTTAATATCTTCTTTTTTCAAAACAACGGGAACAGGCACCACCATTGCAAAATCTCTGGTGTCGCCTTTAAAATCGTTGTACATAGTTATGGCATTTTTGTTGCCGTCTCTTACCAGAATTACCTGGCTTGTTTTGTTTTTAAGCGTTCCATCGGCTTTACTTACATAAAAGCCGCAGAAGCTCATAAATAAATGGGCAGCAGAAATTACTACCGCGATCATGATTAGTTTCTTTTTCATAATTGTTGATTTTTTCTCCGGCATTTTTCATTTTGTACAATGACATGCAGAACCATTTGATTAAAGTTGATTTATGTTTTTACAAAAATTTCTTTCCTTGATATGATTTATAGGTAGCCTATTAATATTTTTCCAGAGTATAGTTATTTTATATTTTGGTTCCAATACCTTGGAAAATCAGTCAATCAATTTCAAGTGACCTGAAGGCCTTTTCCTATTTTATATCTATTGGTTTTATTAGCGCTTTTCCATTCAAATTGTTTTGCTTTGAAAATATTGTCAAGTATTGGTACCAGGGGTTGAAGGAAAACCAGCACCCATACCGGAGCACCATTTATAAATCTGAATGTCGTTAAGTAAAAAGCTATGACTGCTACCAGCATACTCCAAACTACTCTTGCCGTACTGTGATTAGGTGTTGTTTTAGGGTCAGTAATCATAAAGAATGAAAACAGTAGCAGGCTGCCTGTACTTATACTCTGCACAAAAAAATCTATTGGCCAACCTAAATAAATGATTTGGCGAGTAAAAAGCAGTGCAGAGAATGTAGTAAGAAATGCAATGCTTGTATCAAGCTTTTGAACACGGGTTACAACTATAAAACCCAAACAACAAACCCCAAAAAGTATAACGGTGCTGCTGCCCCATTGACCCGGGCTAAACCATGCTTTATCTGTTAGTAGAATAGCTGAAACAATGCCTAATGCAGATGGATTGAAAATGTGTTTGCCATTAATCCTGATCAAAAATTTTGAGCTAATGGAAATAAATGCTGCCAATGCTGCTATTTCAGGATGATTGGTTTTGAGCAGCAGGCTTAATCCAAAAGAAGAAATGAGTACTGACGGTAAACTCCATTTGAAACGGTTCCATAAATTTTTACGGCTTTTATAAAACTCAAATGAAAACTGTGTAACAATGCTTACAGAAAAATAGGTCAGGTACAGCCACCATTCTGCATTCCAGCCGAGAAAGTAAATGCCATAACCTAAAAATATACTTTGGAATAAAAGCTGAAAATACCGTGCATCTTTAAAAACTGCAATCTGCATAACAATTGATTTACAGTTAGGATGCAGTGTAAATTGATTTTACATAAACTCTTTAAAAAAAAATAAAAGAACTTTTTGATAGTCTGTGTAGAGCACTTTTATAAAATTGGAAATCAATGTTATTCCGGTTGGATTTTATGTTTGAAGAATTAATTTCAATTCATTGACTTCATTTGCGTCAATAGAATTGTTCATATAGCTTTCTTCAGAATTAATAAATTCAGGATGATAAAATTGCATCTGACTTTGCGTTTTGTTTCTCAACGAAGCATGAAACTCTCTGCAGCCGGTTTGCTTTGCTAAGGTTTTTATATTTTCTTTTCTAACACCACTTCCGGGCACAATAATGATTCGGTCATCTGCCTGTTTTTGCAATGCTGCAATTAGTTTAACACCTTCAATTGCTGTAAGCTTCTGACCTGATGTTAAAATTCGTTCGCAACCAATCTCTATTAATTGTTCTAGTGCTATAAAGGGATCTTTGCAACTATCAAAAGCACGATGAAATGTTACTTCCATTGGGTAGGCTGCATTTATTAACTTAGAAGTTCTTGTAACATCTATTGTTCCATCCTTATTTAATAAGCCAATTACAATACCATCGCAACTTATCTGCTTGCATGTTTTTATGTCATTAAGCATAATCTCATATTCCTCTTGTGAATATAAAAAGTCACCACCTCGTGGCCTGATGATGGGATAGAGCAATACATTAAATGCTTCCCTGCATTGTTTAATAATGCCAAAGGATGAGGTAGTTCCACCTTCGTATAAATTGGCACAAAGTTCTATCCGATCGGCGCCACCTTCTACTGCAGATTTTGTTGTGGCGAAATCAGAAGTGGCAATTTCTATGATGTATTTTCTTTTTTCCATTAGTACAGTTAAGTTCAATAAAAGAAATTGATAATTGAATTTAAGACCGGATTAATATTCACCATTAATGATTCTATAACAAAACTTAGTAGTTCACAAAATATTTATTCCATTATGCTTTTTGCTTCAACTAATTTTTCTTTTGTGTTTGATTTGATTGCATACTTAAAACCCTTGTGTATTGCATACGAACCAACAATTCCTCTTTTATTTACTGCAAGAAATGCAACCTGAATATCTTTTGCTTTTTCCCCTTTTATTTTTATAATTCTTTCAATTGCTTTTTTGCAGGCCAATTCAGGGTGTAGCCCTTGACGCATTAACTCTACTACAGTATGCGACCCTGCAACTCTTATTACATCTTCTCCTTGTCCTGTAGCAGTGCAGGCACCTACTTCGTTATCAATAAACAATCCTGCACCAATAATGGGTGAATCACCAAGTCGTCCACGCATCTTAAATCCGGCACCACTTGTGGTACAACTGCCGCTTAGGTTACCATTTGCATCCATTGCTACCATACCAATTGTATCGTGGTTCCACTCTCCATTTTCTAACTTGTGTGGTGCAAAAGGGCTTTGACCTCTACTGCTTTCTACATTTATTGCAGGTGGTTTGTATGTTGATTTCTTTAGCCAGTTTTCATAATTCTTTTGTGCTTCGGGTGAAAGTTTTTGTTCTTCTAAAGGAAACCCTTCAGCAATAGCAAATTGTTGTGCACCGCTTCCTACAAGCATAACATGTGGGGTCTTTTCCATCACTCGTCTTGCTACCGAAATCGGATGTTTAATTCTTTCCAAAAAAGCTACGCTACCGCAATTTGAAAATTCATCCATAATACAGGCATCGAGTGTTACAAAGCCATCCCGGTCAGGATTGGCACCAAGTCCCACACAACAGCTTTGCTCTGACTCTGTTACCATTACCCCTTTTTCAACAGCATCCAAAGCCCTGCCACCGCTACTCAAAACTTCCCATGCAGCTTTGTTGGCATTTAATCCTGCATCCCATGTTGATATAACAATGGGCTTATTTTTTATAATTCCATTTGGCAATGCTGCGGATTTTTTCCCGATCAGGCTTGCAAGACCTGTAAAAGCAGATGCCCAAATAAATTTTCTTCGGTTGATCATTACTTTTAATTGAGTTAGTGAAATTAATAAGAATAGAAAGTTTAGCGATAAAAAACCCTATTGCCTGGTTTAATGTTTAATTTATTAATTAAGGAAAAAGTATTTTATGATAAAAAATTGTAGTTTAGCAAATGGGTTTATATTTTAGATGATTAAATGTTGTATTGGGGCAAGATGAATAGATCAATTTACCCCTGCGGATGCTAGACTGTTGTTGATTTTGAGAAATGGATGTTTTTGGGAAATGTGTTTGAGATGGTAAATACATTTGGTTATTTTGGGTTAGCGGCAAGTAACCTACCGGATATGAATCTCCAATTATAACATATATTGATTGAAATAGAAATTTAGATAAGCTGCTAATTTAACCTTATAATGTTACAAGATAAATCTACAGAAGATGCTCACAATCAGTTCTTTTTAAAACATACTAAAAGTGAGTTACTAAAAACCTTTGCTGCTTTATCTATGCTTTCCGAAAATCACGGAAAGTATAATCGACTTCAAATCGGAACTTACAATGCACTACTCTCACCTTCTAATGGTAGTAATTTTACTTTAGAACAACTGAAAGAGTTTTTATTAAAAGAATATTCGCAACCAGATGATTATGAAGCACCAGAAAATTTATTTAGTGTAAACATTGCTGCGTTTAATCTAAACCATGTTGTATTTCCTGGTTATGTTACATCATCCCCTTTTTGGCTTTCCCATTTAATAGATATAGTGTTCAGTCACCCATTTTTCAGTGATGACGATCACTTTCGGACATTCAAAAACGATGTTTATAGTTCGTCAAAATTTTTACTGTCTTTATCGAACACTATCGCTCTCCGATTAAAAATAAAACGGAATGAAAACGCGGCTTATAATGATGAAAAAATTTTTGTACCTAATTTGGATGTTCTAAATAAATACAGGGAAGCAATTACTATCACCAATGATGATATGCTTCAGTTGATGATGCAAAATAGAATAGACCCTATACAAGCTGATAAGTTAACTATTGAGAATGACATTCCCTATGATGATAAGGCTTTATCAGAGAAGATTTTATTTCGGAATGGCGATGAGTTCATTGTTTTAGCTCCATACCATATCTGCTTATCAGGCGTGAGAAGAATTATCAGAATAGCAAATGAACATGGATATCTATCTGAATTAATTTCTGTGTATCACGATGTAGTTATGGGTAATTGTGGTTGGTTGTTACACAAGATGAATTTTGAACCATTGTTCGATGAAGAACTTTATACTAATACATCACTTTCATTAAAAGAAAGTTTTTTCAAAATAGATGTTGATAAACTCGTGTATTTTCTTTACTACTACGATGACTATGAAAATTTCAACGAAATTTCTTTTGGCGTTTCTGAGTCCTCTTCCGATACTCTATTAAAAGTAGTCAATCAGGAAGAAATAAAACTTCGGGAATTGAAACTAAATCCTAAATGGAGCAACTATAAAATTTTAGTTATCAAATGTTCTTCAGATTTAGGACGAAATATGTACGAAGACGGCTCTGAAAGCCGAGGAGATTTTGAAATTAATCTTACCCCATGGGAGTTAGAAGTTTTGTTTGATTCTCAAAAAACAGACTCTTTGGGAATATGGAAATATGCCTTTGCAAAGAAACAGAAGGTGGCTAAAAGCCTCACATTTTTGGATGCTTTTGCATTCTATAAATCTAAAAACGATTCTTTTTATTGGGACGATGAAGTAGAAAAAGAGCTTAGTTTGCTTCCTGGTTTTGCCCACCCATTTATTGCAGAATCTTTAAAACAAAGAGATAGGCATTTTGTTATTTATGGACTAAAGGATGGTAAGAAGCAATTTGCAATAGTGGAAAGAAAAGACAGGTTTGTGCCACTATACTACTCTAAAGCTTCATTAGGTAGGAAAGTAGAGTTTCTTTTAAACGGCTTCGATGTACCTATTTGGCTTGAAACGGTTTATGACTTTTATACTTTACCGAGTAGCTCTCAAAAGATAACTTTTGATTTAATTAACCTTACAGCATATTGGTTGTGGGAAGCTAGAGCTTATTTGAAAAATATAATCAAGAAGACAAACAAAGAATGTCTTCGAATAATTCTTAAGATAGACGACCTTGACAAATTTTCCGACGATAAGCTAAGCCCTTTATTAAGAAATACTAATCTTGAACATAAATTTTCTTATCGAGTAACTGATAATAATTTAGAGTTTATTCTACCTTACGAAATTTCTGGCGTAGTTAATCTCCCTGATAATACCGCTGATAGATTTTTTATTAAGGCGCTATTGAAGTCTATATGTACGTGGGCGAACACAGAAATGAAAATTGGACAAGAAATTATAGACACGATTGCTCCCTTAGGTTTTAAAAAGAAAATGTATACTCTAAACCCGCTCGATAATCATTTACTTTGGAAGGTAAAGTCGAAAATCGAATTTTTTACTTTACAAAAAGCAGATGAGCAAATTATTTACGATCAACTTCTTTCCGGCTTAGGAAAAGATCGTCCTGCTGTAGGTGAAATAAGTTCTAATCAAGAAAAGCAAAGTTTAATAAGGAGTATCATTTTCAAAGTTCTACTACCTTGGCTTAAAACGATAATAGATAGGTATGATTCTACCAGCTTGTTACAAGCATTTGTAAAACTAAATGAAGAAGCAATCCTAAGGAGAGAGTTCTTGAAACTTTCTATAACAACAGAAAGGGCGTGTTTTGGACATTATCCGGAATTTGAATTGGATTTAAAAGAAAGAGATGAGCGATTAGATAAAACAAGTATGTCATTGCGCTGTTTAATTGAACATGTAGCCGCAGATCAAAAACGAGGTAAAACAGAAATAAGTCAAGTAGATATTCAGCAAGCTTTGGCTTTAATGAGCCACATTATAAATTTTGGAAGTTATGTCGACATGATGTACTACTGTAGCGAAGATGTTGCAAAGGTTTCTATAAACGTTTTACGCTCTGGACGTGTAGGTATAAAGAGTACACTGCACGAGGAACTATTTGACTCTTACTATCAGGAAATTTTAGAACATTACGTTGATAGTAGTATTGAAGGTTTTGCCGGGCATTTTGAGTCTCGAAATTTGGAAGTTAAAGACGATTCATTATTAGCCAACCAAGAACTTAATGAAGCTTTTAAAAAAGTTAATGGGCTTAGATACTTTAGTTTGATAGAAATTCTTACCAACCTATCATTCCACTATGTTTTAATAGAAAATACCGATTGGATAGTCCTTACGCCTACCGACTTATTTAATGTACTGAATGACTTATTAGAAGGAACAGCAAACGAAGATGACGTTACATTCCTAATGGAACATTTTGCTTTGAAGCATAGAGGTGGTGTAGATAAAGTTCCTAAAGGCTTTATCGGAAGCGACATCTCTCCATGGCAACATAATCGTCGCCTTTCACTATTAATGAGACCTTTTATTATAATAGGCGAAGAGTCCCAACAAAAAATTGCGTTCGGTCCTAAGCAATTATTTATTTCTGCTTATTTCATCGTTGACAAGATACTTAACGGGAGGCTCTATGCTCCTGCAAAAAGTGAGCTATCAAAAGTCATAGCTAAAATATCTCAACGCGAAAATGACAAATTAAATGAAAATGTTTATAAGCTTTTAAACAGCTGGCAAATTGGAAAATTAGAAATGAACTACAACATTTACAATCACTCAAAAAAAAATCTAAAAGAAGATTTAGGAGACGTTGATGTTCTATGGCTGAATAATGAAGTAAATACTATTTTCTCAATTGAGTGTAAGGATACTTACGGAGGCAAAAATCCATTTGAATTAGCAGGCGAAATTCAAAAATTTTTCAAAGAAGAAAAAAACTGGTCAAAAAAACATTTAAAGAGAGACGAATGGTTAAAGGCTAATAAAACAACATTGACAACTACTTTTGGAATGGATGTAACCAATTTTAGAATTCAATCTGTAATCGTAACAGGCGAAATAATCTCCGCTGGACATCACAGATTATCTAAAGAAACGGTTCCCATTTTTAATATTGCACAACTACGAAAACATGGAAAGCAGGTGTTGTATAATTTATTGAAGCTAGAGCCGCTTTAATTTCAAACTTGCTAGTTGCTAATATGGCAGCCCAAAATTGAGGTCGAATGTTAGCAGCTGGGCATCATTGTTAGACGAAACCTGTTGATCAAGTGTGCTAAAATAAGTTTGATAGCGATTGATTCCTGTAATAAATTGCATTACCAAAAATAACCCGGCAATAACCAGTATGCCTATTTGGGGGAAGGTTTGGAAAAACCAGAAGTTTTTTCACAAACTCTCGTTAGCGGGCAACAAACACTCTTAATAAAAATGGAAATATTTATAAGTTGGTCTGGAGAACGAAGTAAAATTTTTGCGGAACTTCTTCATGATTTTATACAAAGGCTACTTCATCCTTTAAAACCGTGGATGTCTGCCGTTGATATAGACAAAGGTGTTCGCTGGAGTAATGAATTATCTGCAAGGCTTTCAAATGATTCTATCGGCATTATTTGCACAACCCCAGAAAACCAAACATCAGCTTGGCTAATGTTTGAAGCTGGAGCAATTTCAAAAATTATTGATAACTCTAGAGTTTTCCCAGTTTTAGTTGGCCTTGAACCATCTGAATTAGCAAGCCCACTTAGTCAATTTCAAGCAACCTCGCTTTCAAAAGAGGACTTTTTTAAATTAATTGAAAGCTTAAACAAGTTACTTGGTGACAATAGACGAAGTGATAGGATTTTAAGAGAAGAATTTGATATAAGGTGGCAAAGTTTTTATACTGAATTGGAGTCAAAATTAAATAACATTCAATTTCAAACCTCTTCGTCAGTTTTTCCTAAAATACTTGATGCTTTAAAAATGAGTGGGCTTCCTAAACCACAAGTAGGCACAACTGTTCAATTTAATGAAGGGTTTGAAAGTCATATTATTTATGATTCAGTCTACAAGATTGCAAGTAAAAGACTTTACATCTTCGGTAGAAAAAATAGAAAAGTATTTGATAAAGAACATTGGTGGTTCTTTGAAGAATTAAATAAAAAAATGGCTGGTGGCTTTGATTTCAGATGTTTATTTTTGGATACAAGTGCTCCAGAGCTCATCCTTTCAACTGCTCATGAAGACTCTGACTTTAAAGAGCAATTGAATCAATGCATACTTAACGCAAAGACTGTTCTGTTGAAATATAATATTAATCCGTTAAATCACATACGCACATATAAAATGGTAAGACCATACAGCATAATAATTGCAGATGAAGCAATATTATTTAAACCGATTGAAGTTAATCAAGCTGGGAAAGCAAAAAAGCTCACAAAATCGTCATTTACTCTAACCAGTTCTACAACAAGTCAAGGAAAAAATATTGAAGAATTCTTAGAAAGTGTGTGGAATAATGCTTTGCCGTTGTGAAGATTTTAGAATAAAATCCAAGCTGTGGTTTGGGCTGGACAAGCAACTTTGGACTTTAGTTCTTAATTTCAACTTTCTATTTTCAATCAGCAGGGGTTGTGGGCGGATGGAATTCTAATGCCACACCTGCACAAAGCCCTGCCCATTAGTTGCCAATGTCAAATATAAAATTACGTTCATTTGTTTAAATGGATTAAAATGGGTAGTTTCATTTTTTTGAATTTTCTTTTATCGAATAAGTCTAAGGTATTACCTTTAGGTGCAAAATGAACACAACACCAAACTTTTTCGAATTTGCAAGACAAAATGGTATTTCTACCAATGCATTTGAACGATGTTTTCACCAGACAAAAACTATTGTTGATAGGATAAAGAACTTGTATGAAGTACCTCCATTTTCTTCAGATATAGACATGATAGTTTATGGGTCAATAGCTCGCAATGAATGTGTAGCTGATAGTGACATAGATTGGACGTTACTTGTAGACGGGCAGGCAGATTCACGCCATTTTAAAATGGCTTCAGATATCCGTAAGAAGTTAAAAAAAGAAGAGTTTAAAGACCCAGGAGGATCGGGCATGTTTGGACAAGTTTCTTTTAGTCATGAATTGATTCACAATATTGGTGGTCAATTTGATACAAATCATAATCTTTCTAAACGAATTTTATTATTACTCGAATCCAAAAGTATTTCATTTCAACCATCGGTTAGCACTAGTGGGACTGCCTATGATAGAATTGTCAATGGAATAATAAATCAGTATGTTGAACACGATTCGGGTCTTAACTCTAACCGAAAGGCGATTCCCCGCTTTTTGCTAAACGACATTGTAAGGTTTTGGCGCACAATGTGTGTTGACTTTGCATATAAACAAAAGGAACAAGGCGGAGAAAAGTGGGCTTTACGCAATATCAAACTTCGGATGTCTAGGAAAATGTTGTTTGTCAAGGGGCTTCTTATGTGTTTAAGCCATTATGATCTTGAACAAGATAAGTCTTATTTATGTGCCAATCTCTTAGATATGGTACGTTTAACACCCATAGAATTACTTTTTAGTTTACGCGATCATTTTCAGTTAAAAGGTCAACCGATTTTGGACATAATCGAAAGTTATAATGAATTTCTTGAAAAATTAAATGATTCTATAGGCAGGAAAGAACTAGAAGAAATGAATATGGAAGAAGTATATAGTCTCACTTCTTTTATGAATTTACGTGACAGTGCAGATCGATTACAAGAAGGATTGGATCAACTTTTTATTAAGGGAAATAATGTTTTATCTTCATTGACACATAAATACGCAATATTTTAATGGTACTCGGATTTTCTACAGGTAGTTTAGCAAAGGGTGATTTTAGTAAAGCCCTTCATATGTTAGATTCTTATCCAAATCTTGCAGCAATAGAATTGTCTGCACTTCGAGAAAATGAATTACCTATACTAGTACTAGCTCTACCTACTCTCAATCTTACTCGTTATAATCATATTTCATTACATGCTCCGGGTAAGCTGGGTTTTTATAAAGAAGAGGATATTATCAAATTATTGTTAGAAGTTGTTGCCCGCGAAATTCATGTCATTGTCCATCCAGATATTATCACTGATTTTAGTAAATGGTTACAACTTGGATCATTTCTTTGCATTGAGAACATGGATAAGCGAAAACCTGTTGGCCGAACTACAGAAGACTTACATAGATTATTCACATTACTTCCAGAAGCAAGTTTTTGTCTAGATTTGGCACATGTTAAACAAGTAGATCCTTCTATGATAGAATGTGAAAAAATGCTTCAGGCGTTTTCTAAACGACTCATTCAATTTCATATCAGTGATGTTACTTCCGACAGCAATCATGTACCCATAAACATTGAGGCGATTCATGCATTTCGGAAAATTGAAAAACTTATTCCCCCATCTATTCCATTTATAATAGAATCACCGATAGATGAGTTTTATATTGAACGAGAGCTTAAATATATCAACTCGGTATTCAATCACAACAATCATATTTCTTTAGGACATTCTTTTGTTAATGATAAACATAGTTTTCACTATAGATAATAGGGTTAATTTGTTTTGTCTTTGTGGGATCTCCTGCAAGGGACCCTACGTCCCGGAACTCAAAAAGTTTACAACAAAAAATAGTTTATAAGCTTCTCGTTTGTTATTTTTTTAAGGTTGTTACTAATGTCAATTAAGACAACCCATAGCAACCAACCCGCATTATATTACATAACCTTTACGTGCCATCAATGGCTGCCTCTGTTTGACTTGGTCAATGGATATGATTTGGTTTGCAATTGGTTTAGAATACTTAACGACAAATTTGCAGTAAAAACGACAGCCTATACAATTATGCCTAATCATGTACATTGTATTTTGTTCTTTCCTACAGCGGAATATGATTTAAACAAATTGGTTTAGACAGTTATAAAAAAGCCGCTCCAACTCATGGTTGAAGCGGCTTTTTGAAGTAATTGAGTTGTAGGAATGATAACTCATAATTCAGAACTCACAACTCATAATTCCAATTACATTTTAATAATCTTCTTTACAGTTTTCTCCCCGTTCATATTAATCTCAACCATGTAAACACCTTTTGACATATTTGCTCCGTCAAAATGTATTTTGTTGAAACCTTTACTCACGTTGATACCTGCTTTGGTATCTACTCTGGAGCCCAATGAATTAAATATAGTTACCTGTGCTTTTACATCCTGCTTAGCATTGATAGACAACTCAAAACTGGTCGTAAACGGGTTAGGGTTAATGCTGATGCTTTCGTTAGCAATTGCCGTTTTTGCTGCTTCCCTTGCAGATACAATAGGCACTATTGATTTAATTCCTCTTTCTGCATCGCTCATGTTTATATGGTCGTTACCACTGCCTTTATACATAGTAGAAGAACATGGTTCTCTGTAAGCAGTAAATCTAGATCCTACAGGTGCTCTGAAACCGGGATATAAAATGATTTGATCTCTTGCTGCATAATAGGTCATTGTGGTACCTGTATTGATAGTGTTTCCCGTTCCGCAAGCATTACCGGTAAGTCTTGATATAGCTTGTTTAAAAGAGCCTGAAGCTACAGCACCACATACATCATTTATATACTGCGGTGATTGTGATTCTACACCTACAGCATGCCATGCATCTCCTATTGCCTGTATTTCAGGAGAGCAGGCACCGTACAAATCAAAGGCTGCACGAAGGCTTCCTGCCCTTGCATCTATATAGGTTGATGATGAGGTTAGATAGTTGACTAATGAACGGTAGGCTATATCCCTGGCTTTAAAACGGGTAATACCAGTTACGTTATACGACTTGCCCAAATCATTTGTACCCGAACCGCCGTTTGATACAAGGTAAAACCAAAAGTTTTGTACTCCACTGTTAGTATGTACGCCACCATTGTCTGCAGTACCACTGTACCAGTTAGTCCCCAGATAAGTATCAGGGTCATTAAATGCGTTTGGATTGCTGAAACTTCTGATAGAACCTCTGTCGGCACCTACCAAAAAGTCGCAGTTGCCTTCGCTCCAGCTTTCAACCATTTCGCCAAAAATGTCACTGAAGGATTCGTTTAAGGCACCTGATTCATTCTGGTAAACCAGTCCTGCCTCATCTTGTGTAACACCGTGGGTAAATTCATGGCCCACAATGTCGTTGGTGTTCCAGTCGTCTGTGGCAGCAGAAGTATTGCCTGCATAATATATGGTAGAGTTACCTGTGCAACCCCAGCAAGCATTGTTTTGACCTGCAAAGGCATTGTTGTAGACTATCATGTTGCCGGCTGCGCCGTCCCAGCTTTGGCGGGTGTGTTCACCATTGTAATAACTGTAAACCTGAGCTGCACCCCATTGTGCCTGTGCAGCAGATTGGTTGCCCCACACATTGTCTCCATCGCTGTACAGTGTGTTAACTGCACCACCCCCATTACAATTGTAAACAAGGATGTCAGTTGCCTGGCAATCATTGTGCGAATCAAAATTTGCCCCATTTACCTTCGAACTGATACTTACAGTTCCGTTGAAAGCAGATGTGCCTGTGCCGCTGGAGCAGACCATAGCAATGTCTTTGTAGTGAATCACACTGCCTGTGTTGGCATCCACATATACAGCTTTGCTTAGCACTTCTGTTCCTTCTGTACGCACTTCAAACTTCCAGGCAAGATGATAGATTTGAGTGTCATACTTTGCATCATTTGTACCCGGAACATATACTAGTTCTCCTTTAGGATAGTAAGTAGCATTTTCATTTTTCTCTATCCTTTTTAACTCTTTTTCCATTTCAGGATTTTGCCAAAGGTATTTTGGGGCATTCATGAATTGCAGAGCACTCTTTAATGCATGCGATTCATCTAAAGAAGTAGCATCGGATAGGTCTAGTCCGGTAATTAAACGACCATTAGCAGATTGTACGTAACCTCTGTTATTTTGATGAACGATAAATTCACCATAAATAACTTTTCGGTTTTTATAATACTGCTGATACCTGTAGTGTTTATAGCCAATATTATCATCCTGAGTACGCTGAATTTTCATTTGATCATCATTTGATAATTCAAATGCTTTTTTCAGGTCTTCAAAAATGGTTGCAGGGTTAAGGGTTACATCTTCCCTAAATTCCAGCCAGTTGGCAGTACTACCTCCTGTTACATATCCCTGCATCAATGGACTAACCGGTTTCGCGGCGC
Source organism: Segetibacter sp. (assembly GCA_043736115.1). Lineage (GTDB taxonomy): Bacteria > Bacteroidota > Bacteroidia > Chitinophagales > Chitinophagaceae > Segetibacter. The sequence continues at coordinate 30,830 of JAYTDC010000126.1, forward strand.
TTTGAGCCAGTAGGGTACTTGCCGGCCATGCTATCAACAGCAGCAATGCCAGTAACCCTTCGGTTATTATTTTTAATTGAATGATTTTCTTTTTCATATCAATTTGTTTTAGATTGTTAACAATAATTGTGAAAAAGAAATTACTTGTTTTCCAGTTTTTCCAAACGGGCTTTTAGTTCTTTGTTTTCTTTGCTTAGCTGAATCAGATACAAGGTAAGCTCTTCCACTTTTTCCATGGTTTTGGTTTGCATATCGCCCAGCAAAATGCCTTTTTCTTTTACCTCAGCAGCAGATGGTATGCCTGGTAAATGCTTGTTGGCATTGATGCTTGCTTCCAAATCTTCTAATGGTAATAGTTTGTGGTTAGGGCTAAATACATAGTCGGGCCAGTTGGCAAGAGCGTCTACCCGTACTTCTGTTCCGATTATTCTTCCGTTCACATTCAATTTGTAGCCTGTAGCTATAGTATTTGTACCTATTGATACTGCACCACTTGATACGCACATAGACAAATCGCCACCACTGTTTTGCAAATAGAGACGTGAAGTAGCCCCATTGTTACGGGCCATGATTTCATTGTTATCCATTATGATGTTTGTACCACTGGTTAACCCTGATAAAATGTACCCCCCCGAGGCTAAAGCTGCATCAGTACCTAACTGTACACTTAAGCCTATGCCTGTCAATGCACTGCCACCAACCCCTACGCTACCGTCAGAGTTAACGGCAAACTTTACTCCACCTGAACTTGCTTCTATAAATTGAGCACCTGCAGGTTGTGAAGCAGGTAAATCAAGTTGCAGCAAATCATTGGCTACGCCCAATGCAACTGTAGTTGATATATTAGCAATCTGACCGTTAGCAGCCGAAGAAATTATGTTCAGAGACCTGTTGGCAGTGTTGTTGAAAACATCTAACTGTGCTGTTGGTGAAGTAGTTCCAATACCAATCTGACCTATGCTATCCACTGTTAAGCGGGGTTGGGCCTTAGTAACCAGGTGTGTTTTACCACTATTGTTACCACCTCCTGTTCCAAAATCCACATCGGATGCAGCACCTGCAAAAGAACCAATGTAGCCACGATAAAGGTCATTTTCATAAAGACCCATGTACATGCTGTTGCCACCGTTAAATTTGGCCAACAGACCACTAGTAGTAGAATTTAAATCAAGTTTTGCGGCGGGTGCTGTTGTGCCAATGCCAACATTGCCTGTCGCATCAACAGTCAGTTTTGGAACAGCCTGAATAGCAAGGTGCAGTTTACCGGTTGTGTTTCCGGTACCGGTTCCAAAATCTACATCGGGGTTAGCACCTGCAAATGAGCCTATGTAACCTCTGTAAGTATCATTTTCATAGAGACCCATATACATGGATGCACCTCCGTTGAAGTTGGCGACATTTCCCGTTAAACTTTTAACATCCAGTTTTGCACCAGTTGCTGCAGTTCCAATATTTACATTACCTGTTACCACATTCAGATTGCCCGTGTTCACACCCAGGCTACCTGTCGTAACAACTACATCACCACCACTTAGTATTCTCATTCTTTCTGCACGTGTGGCACTGTTGGCACCTGTTACAAAAGAGATACGTGCAGGCACGCTACCTGCTGCAGGTACACCATCTACATAAAAGTCAATACCTGCCGGATTTTGAAAGTTAGCCCCATCATATCCTGATGAAAGAAAAGACATCAGGAAATCATTGTTGCTAACTACTGCTGGTGCTCCTAATGTACCCCGGCTTCTTCTGCCAATGAACACAGGACGGGCATTAGCTGCGGCTGCCCCCATGTTGAGGATATAATCAGCATTACCTATTGCCGTTTCACCGTATCCTACAAATAATGGCGCACCTGCACTTACCCATGAAGCAGCAGGTACACCACCCGAACCTTGTACAGTTAGTCGTGCAGGTGGTGTTAAAACAGCACCGGTTCCTATACCTACATTGCCTGCATTGGTGTTAAAAATATGGATACCGTTTACACCCCATTGTGCCGTTGCATGTTGCATGCAGCTACAAACGATTACAGTAGCTACTGCAACCATTTTCAGTAATTGTTTTTTCATTTTTTACAGTTTTAGTTATGCCTACTCTTGGATGGGATTTTCGGCGTCCTCCGCTTTGATAATTTTTTTGGTTTCAATACATTATTAAACAGTGAAAAAATTTCTATAAACAAATTTGATGTTGTTTGATATTGTAATACAATGTGTACTTTGGATAGGTACTTTTCTCAGGATAGATTTTTTCAGGGATATAGTTGAATGATCAAATGGTTTTCCGAAAGAAAATGGGATGACAATTTACAATATTTTTGGATTGGAAATGCAAATTCAGGGTTTATATAAAAAATAAATTTTGGTGGTGAAAAGATATATTTCAAAAAATACTTAGTTTTTATCTTTATGCTGAATCAAAAGTATTATTGAGAAATGAACTTTTTTAATAGAAATACATGAAGGGTTACTTTTTATTGATGAACATCCTTGCAAATAAAACAGCCGCCCCAACATCAAGTCAGGGCGGCTGGAATTCTTACTTAATTCCGATTCTTTAATTTCTAATTTTTGACTGCTTTCAAAGTTTTAATTTCATTTCCCTGCCTTACCTCTACCAGATAAACTCCTTTCATATAAGATTCTCCAAATTTGAATGTTTGACCAGGTAATCCTTTTGTGGTATAAACAGATTTCCCGTTCACATCCAGAATCCTTATAGAAATGATATCTTTTTTTGAAGCATTTACCTGGAGTGTAAACTGACCGCTTGCAGGATTGGGCGATAGGGTTGCTTCTAAAGCATTGCTACTTTTAATAAAAGGGTTATCAGCCTTTGCAATACCAGGCTGCATAAAGCAGGTTGGGGCTATATCTACTATAGTTACCGCAATCGAATATCCTATACAGTTGTTTGCATCATTTACATAAACCCTGTATGATCCTGCCTTTAAGCCTATAAAAATGTTCGCTGATCCATATACCCCTGCTGAACCAAGACGGTAGCTATAAGGAGGTGTACCCCCTGTAGCGGTTACTGTTATGGAACCATCAATCATGCCGGGGCATGTTTCATCTATCTTGGTAGCAGTAGCACTAATTCCTGCCAAAGGTTGTGTAATGGTTACGGTGGTTTTGCCTGTACATCCCAACGTATCTATAACATAGATAGTGTAAGTGCCCGCCCTTAGCCCGCTAAATGTATTTGTGGTAACATAAGCACCGGTTGCGCCGTTTTTATAACGGTAAGGTGGCACACCACTTGTTGGAGTAACAGTAATTGAACCTGTTAGTTTGCCATAACAACTTACATTCACTTTGGTAGAAGTAAGTGAAATAGTTTGTATGGTTAAGTGTAATGTGACAATAGAATCGCACCCTACAGAATTGATAGTCTTGTAGGTGTAATTTCCCGAGGTAGTATAAGTAACACCTTTCCAGGTAAATGCACCACATGTGGTTGCTGTAGTATCAGAGCTGCTTGTAGCCTTAGATAACACAACAATAAAAGTTTCAGCCGGTGTTGTCCCACAACCATTGGTCACACGGGCATAGTATAGGCCTGGGGCCCTGTTAGTTAAAGTTAATCCTGTACCCCGGTTTGTTCCTGTTCCACCCGGGCCTGTGTACCAGGTTACTACAGGGTTTACACCTGTTACCCCTATTGCCGTAAGAGTTGTAGTTGCATTGGCACAAATCGGGTTGCCTGCCGCTGCTATTCTACTTATACCAGATGGAGGGTTAACTGATACAACAATACTTGTTGAATTAACACATCCATAAACACTGGCTGCAGTAGTGTATGTTATAGTAACTGTACCTGCCGTAACACCTGTAACAAGGCCTGTGCTGCCAACAGTTGCAACAGATGTGTTGCTGCTGCTCCATGTACCCCCTAATGTAAGATCGCTAAGTTGCGTGTTGCCACCAACACATACATAAGGGCTGCCGGTAATTGGTTTTATTAATGGTAATGCCTTAACAGCTACTGAAGCAGTTGCAGTCCTTGTACAGCCACTTGTATTTGGTGCCGTGGTATAACTAATAACTGCTGAACCAACAGCATTTCCTGTTACTAATCCTGTATTGGAGATGGGTGCAATTAACGTATTGCTACTGCTCCACGAGCCACCAATAGTGGCATTAGCTAACTGTGAAGTGCTGCCGATACAAATATTTCTGTTGCCGGTTATTGCAGCTACCGTTGGCAATGTAGTTATTACTGTAATTGTTACACTTGAGCTATTAGTACAACCTAAGTTGTTCGTAATTGTATATGAAATTACTGCAGAACCGGCAGCAATTCCTTTTATTAAGCCAGTACTTGTTACGGTTACTTTTGTTATATCGCTACTGCTCCATGTACCACCTGGAGTAGCATCAGTAAGTTGTTTGGTGTTGGTTAAACAAACACTGGGGCCCCCTGCTATTGGTGCAACTACCGGTAGCGGATTAACTGTAACTGTTGCAGAAGCGGTATCTGCACAGCCATTAGCATCTAAGCCTAATACAGTATATGTGTTAGACGATGCCGGTGCAAAAGCAACTCCGTTGGTGATGCCACCGTTCCAGAAATAAGATACTGCCCCTGTACCAGACAAAATAACCGAATTGCCGAAACAAACTGTAATGGAAGCAGACGGTAATACACCAACAGTAGGCTTGGCATTTATTGTGATGTTTGTGCCATTGTTGCTACCCGTTACGATAGGAGTAGTACTGACAACACGTATTCTGTAGCCATTTCCTGCAGGGGTATTTAATGGTATAGCACAAGATATAGTTCCTGCTGCAGTTGAAGAAAGTGTGCCAATAACAGTAGGACTTGCAAATGAACCTGTATCATTAGACAACTGTGCCCTAAAAACATTTCCTGCGCTTGCTGCACCATTCGTAGTAAATGATACATTCAAAGGAGCCCCTGCACAAAATACCAATGGGCTGACTGCTGATGTGGTAATACTGGTAAAGCTAACCGGGGTAATAGTAAAATTTACATTGCTTATGTCAAAGAAAATATTGCCAATAGCCTCAACTTTTACTCTTGCCAGTGCAGTGGCAATATTTGGTACCGTGATGGTTTCTGATCCATCATTAGGTGTAGTAAATAGGAGTGTAGTTGGATAAGTATTACCGCCATCTGTTGATAATAATATTTTCACATTAGCGGTGTTAATGCCGGATCCTGTGGTGCCGCTTACATTCCAGGTAATGGTTTGTGTTGTACCGCCAGTCCAGTTTACTGCAGTGTTTGGTGCCGTAACTGCAAATGCGCCGCCACTGTTTACAACGGTAATATTCAATGGGGTATCCGGATGAATTACTCCGCCACCACCGGCCCTGTTGTCACGGACGGTTAAACGGAATTTTAAAGTGCGTGCCTGATTAGGGAGCAATTCACCAACTGTTGTAGTATTGTTGATGATGTCAGACATTTTCGGAAATGTCCTTGACCCCGATATGGTTGGGGCAAATGGGCGGAACATAGGCGCAGTTGTGGACTGTACATTCCAAGCACCGCTTGGGCCTAAATCATATTCTTCCCACGAATAAGTAAGCGCATCCCCATTGGCATCTGTAGCAGATCCTGTTAGTACAAATGGAGTAGATATCGGGATGGATTTTGGCGTACCCGTGTTGGTAAAAACAGGTATAGCATTGCCTGTTGGAGTAGTAGCAGCACAAGCATTGCCTCCACCTGTAGTGCTGAAATTTACAATCTCATCAAAACTTGCTGTGTGAAAGTAGGCAATACTATTAGGGGCTAAATCGTCTGTACTGCAAATGCCGGCATAAGCCATAATAGTGATGCCACTCCCGGATTCATAAGCAGTAGAGGCATTTCTATTGCCACCGCCACAAGCACCCAATACGCTATTAAATGTATGGTTGCCCCCAAATTGGTGGCCGATTTCGTGAGCCACATAATCTATGTCAAAACCATCACCAACCGGTGCACCAGAACCTGTAACCCCTGCGCCTTTGCTGCCCCCGCAAACTACGCCAAGACCCGCTATGCCACCGCCGCCTGTGCTAAACACGTGGCCAATGTTGTAATTAGCCGAGCCTATTACAGTATTACAGTTGGTGTTATTTTGGCTAAGCATTGTGCTGCCATTATTATTTGTATAAGGATCGGTGGCAGCATTTAAATAAATCAGTAAATTGTTATTTGCCACCATGTTCATGCGTATTGCAACTTCAGTTTCATACACACCATTTACCCGGTTCATAGTGGTAACCATAGCGGCCATGGCTAACGGCACTGTGCCGCCTTGAAATGCCGCATACTCACCCGTGCATGCAAGGGCAAGTTTGTAAGTACGCAATTGCGTACCGGAACTTTTTTGGGCATACAATTCTTTAGGGATGATGCTTTTAAAATTATCGGTATTGTAAGACCCTGCTGTTTCGCAGTTCCATGTACGTTTTCTTATCTGGTCTTTTTTGAAATAGCAAATGTAATCTTCGGTAGAGCCCTTGCTATAGGGATCTATAAATACGGTTCCTTTTGGAGAAAGTACCATGGCGTGGAAGCCAAGCGGTGTTTGGTCTAACCAAACTGTAGCAGTTGGGTCATCTACACCCTGACCTGCGTAGGTTTTTATTTCAGGAAATTTTGCGCCGAGTTCCGATTCCATTACCGATGTTTCATAAATAGCGAAACGGGTAGTACTCCCATCAGGCATAGGCATGTTAAAAATGGTATTGCTGTTTCGGCCTGCACTCAAGTTTTTTGCCGGAGCTGACATCAGAAATTGCTGCATTGACTGCTTGTCAAGGTGCAATGTCCTGTACCGCTTGGCTGTAGTGTAACGTTCACCTTTAAGTGAGATAGAAGATTCTGCAACATCAGTAAACACCCTTGCAGTTTGTGCACTTGTGCGGATAGTGGCAAAAAAGACCACAAGCAACATAAGTCCTATAACTTTTGAAGCATTAATTTTCATTGTTAATTTGGTTTTATTAATGATAAAAAAAAGAAAACAGTTGTAAAAAGTAATTAAAAATAATTACTGGCAGAGCTAATCATAGGTAAGATGTAAACAACACAAAATTTAATTCTGCTCAATTAAGAGTATAAGCTAAAAAGTAGTTGTTGGTTGCTATGAAAGGAAGCAAAAAATGCATTACTGACATATGCAAATGTTAAAATTTTATTTCGAAAATGGAAGATTTTTTTTCAATGAGTAAGCTGAGGCTGCGAATGCTATAAAATTGGAGAGATTAATTTTTATTGAAAGTACTTCCCAGTTAATTGCAGTAAGTAATCTTGTATTTATGATAGAGTTGGGGGAAATTAGAATTAACTATTAGCCCGTTCTAGTTTTAATTATTGTTCATTTTTGACTATAAAAAGCCGCTCCAACACCAGAGTTGAAGCGGCTTTTGAAGTAATCGAGTTGTAGAATTGATTACTCATAACTCATAACTCAATGCAGCTAGCTTAAGAGTTCCATTTATTTGTTGCAGTTTAGGCTAAGGGTAACTTCAATACAATATGCAAAGCAGGTCTCCCGACTGAAGTGACGGAACAAGTTGCAACCGATAAACTAAGGAAAGATTGAATGATAGTTAAGTACTTAAAACCGGCTTTTAAAAACATTGATTACCAGCAAATCCAATTTGCAATAGTTATTATGAAGCACTACAAAAAATCTTCTAAAGCTATATAACTTCATGTAGATTTGGTAGTGGTTTAAATATACCGGGACATGCCGTGTGGAGTACTTCAGTCGAAAGTCTAGGGTTTATGGAATATTAAGGAAGTCCTTCGGGGAGACTTCAAATTGTAAAATATGTAAAACGTATTGTTCAATATTATTCGTTTTCGATTAGCTTCATTGTCGCTAAAAGTTCTCCTGTTTGCTCGATGTCGAAGTATTTATACTTTAGTAGTTTGACTTGATAGTTTTCTGGCAAATAAAGCCCCCATTTAGAAAAGTCCAACAATGCTGGGTTTGTCTGCAGTAGGTTAGATATATGAATATCAATGTCAGCAAAAGGCAAGGTTAATGAATTCCATCTTGAAATTATTTCTTGTTTAGAAACCTCTATGTCAAATGAACTACTAGGGTCGTCAAGTATATTTTTTATTCCTGAAATATTAAGAAGTAATTGTATTGTTCTGTTTATTCGTGTTCCTGTGAAAGTGAATAGTTGTAAATGCTTTTCTGCTGAAAGTAAGGGGCGGTCAATTTGCAAGTTTTGAATATTAAAAACAGAGAAGTCTTTACGCAATATTTCTATTTCATCACAACTTGGTTGGTCAAGAAAATCGTAGTCCGTTTTAGAATAAAGAACTTCAAACATTTTCTCTCTTATTCTTTGATGTATAGTAGCTCCACCTCCAAAAAACATTGGTTTTTTTCCGTCCTTTGTTGGTATTACTTCTATTTTTTTCGCCTTGTGGTCAACGAATTTTATTTTCCAAATTTTAGCAGAAAGCAAAATATTTTCATCCTCAATAATTTGTGGTGAAAATGGTATCTCACCTATTGTATT
>JAYTDC010000127.1:0-1745 GCA_043736115.1 Segetibacter sp.
CATCAGCTATTGAAAAATGTCCCAATTGGAAACCAGCTTATCAAAATGGTAAAGAATTAAACGCATATAGAATACAACCAATTTCTTTTGTCAAATAAAGTTCAATGGCAAATTGCTTTACTATTTTTTTCTGCTGCCCATTTATTTATTTTTTTTCTACTGTATGCTCGGGCTTCTTCCAAAGAAAACAGCTTTTCCGGCTTTGATTTTAGAGCAGCTTTTTTTTGCAAAGTTTCATATTCTTTTATAGGAATGATTACATATTTTTTTTTATCTATTAACCTGAGTTCGGGATAAGAAAGTATAAGAAAAGAGCCGCTAAAAAACAGAAAAGAGGTATGGTTTTTGATACATAAGTAATTGATTAACATTAAAATATATCAATTATGAACACACCTCTTTTCTCAGACAAAGTAACAGAAATTTTTGTAAAAGTTGATGATTTCTGCAATGAATTTGAGCTTGAGTTTAAAAAACAGGCATTACCTCTTACCGAGGGGATTAAAAAGCGAAACAGAAAAGCTACTTTGACTGACTCAGAAATCATTACAATTTTGATTGCCTTTCATGGTGGACAGTTCAGAAATTTTAAGCATTTTTATAACGGTTATGTTTGTGTTCATTTAAGGAATTGCTTTCCAAATGTAGTTTCTTACAATCGCTTTATTGAACTTAGCCACCGAAGTGCTGTTCCATTTATGATGTTTTTACATTACTGTTGTAGAGGAGAATGTACAGGCATTAGCTTTATTGATTCTACTGTTTTAAGAGTATGCCACAACAAAAGAATTAAACGCAACAGAGTATTTAAAGGAATGGCTAAAGTAGGTAAATCTACGGTAGGTTGGTTCTTCGGTTTTAAGCTGCATTTGATAATAAATGATAAAGGTGAAATCCTCTCTTTCTATCTCTCACAGGGCAATACAAGCGATAGTAATGCTAGATTAATTACTCGAATGACCAAGGAGATATTTGGTAAAATGTTTGGAGATAAGGGCTATATCAATAAAGCATTGGGCGATTTATTGTTCGATGATGGATTGCAATTAATTACTGCTGTAAGAAGAAATATGAAGCAGAAAGCATTGAGTAACGAAGAAAAGTTATTACTCAGAAAACGTTCCGTAATTGAAACAGTAAATGATGAATTAAAAAATATTTGCCAAGTAGAACATACAAGACATAGGAGTGTTGCAGGATTTATTTTAAACATCATGGGAGCTATTGCCGCTTACTCCTTCTTCCCTAAAAAACCTTCCATCAAAAAGGATATTGAAGAAACTAACCCAGCTCTTATGGCGCAACTAAATCAACAAAAATTAATAGCTGCTTAAACCGAACTCAGGTAAATAGGCTTTGTTGGTCACAGACCAGGCAAAGGCTTGTGAAAGAGGTAAGGATACAGCGAGAGATTTTCCTTCGCCTCGTTGCATGTCACCACACAACGTCTGATAAAATCTAAAATAATAATTTCCGCTTCAATCGCCACTAGCGCAGTTATGCAGCCAAGCAAAATTGCGAAAAGGTATCTACCGCAAGGGCGGCACAAGTTGTGCGGTAAATAATAGAAGTGTTTGATTTTTAGTAAGATTTAACATACTTGCCGCACAGAGAGCTAACGCACAAAAGCCTCGCATCATTTCTACGCTAGTTCCCTTTCGCATCGTTGCGTGTCGCCATGCAACGTTCGCTAAAATCTAAATCTAAATCTCCGCTAAAATCTACTACACAATAAAAGCCGAAAA
>JAYTDC010000128.1:0-46139 GCA_043736115.1 Segetibacter sp.
TTGTATCCATTCTTATTAATGGCAAACTTTCAAAGTACTACTTTTGTTGTCTCATGCTCAAGGAGTTTAAGCACACCTTTAAAATATCATTGCCTATAATCATCAGCAATCTGGCACAGATAGCATTAGGACTTATTGATAGTGCAATGATAGGTGCAGTTGATTATAAACAATTGGCGGCTGCTTCTCTTGCCTTAAATGTGATTGTAATACCGCAGGTAGCCGCAAGTGGTATAGCTATAGCTATTTCTCCGGTTACAGCTATGGCTAATGGCCAAAACAATACGGCAAAAGCTTCGTCTATTTTGTATAATGGCTTTTTACTTACACTTTTAGTTGCATTATTTATTTCACTAACACTTATTTTATCAGAACGTATATTATTCCATTTAGGGCAAGATGATGAGGTAGCTACATATGCAGCTCCTTTTTATAAATTGATGGCATTGTCTATGATTCCATTGCTAATGTTTTCGGCAGTTAAGCAATTTTGTGATGGTCTTGAGTTTACAAAAACGGCTATGATACTTTCATTGGGGTCACTTCCGCTCAATGCTTTTCTCAATTGGATATTTATTTATGGAAAGTTTGGCGTACCACGCATGGAGCTTACAGGTGCAGGATGGGGAACCTTGATAACACGTATTGTTATAGCAGTTGTATTAATGATAGTTGTTTTAAGACACAAGACATTTAAAAAGTACATAGAAATCAGTCATTCTGCATGGAAGGTAAAAGCTTCTATCTGGAAAGAGTTATTGCAGGTAGGCATACCAACAAGTTTGCAATATGGTATGGAAGTGGCGGCTTTCGCAGTTTCAGCCATTATGATAGGGTGGATGGGGGCAACCTCACAGGCTGCTCATCAAATAGCAATAAGTCTTGCAACTTTTACATTTATGGCGGCTCTTGGCCTTAGCATGGGCGGTTCTATCCGTATAGCAAATGCTTATGGTCAAAACAATCATGCTTTGGTACAGGCAATTGGCAAAAGCACATTTATAGGGGGCTTGGTATATGGTGTAGTTTGCGGTATCTTTTTTATTATTTTTAGAAATCAACTTCCGTTATTATTTACAGAAAATGCAGAAGTAATTACCCTGACCTCTTCCTTATTAATTATAGCAGCAATATTTCAAATATCTGATGCTACACAGGCCATATGTGTAGGTATGTTAAGGGGTATAAGGGATGTAAAGGCCCCAACATTATTTGTTGCTATAGCATATTGGGCTATTGGTATTCCTATTGGTTATATACTTTCTTTTCCGCTTAAAATGGGAGCTTCGGGTATATGGATAGGTTTTGTATGCGGACTTACGACTTCGTCTGTTTTACTTAATAGGCGCTTTGCAAAAAAAAGCAAATTGAATAGTGTGAATGAAGGTAACCTTCACCTCTAGTAATTATATATAGTTGTTGCAACATAGATTTTCCCCCTTAATGTTATATTGACAAAATTTCATTTGTTTAGGTTATTTTTCTGACATTATTTATTATTTTTCTGAAAAAATTTCATTGTTTTTGTCATTGGCATTTTGCTTGATTTTTACTTTTTGTAAAACAAATTATTCATCAACAAAAACAAGAAATTATGTCAAACTTAAAAAGAAACAGCAATGTGTTTAATACACTTCCGGGATTTTTTGATGACTTCTTTACCCGTGATTTAAATGACTGGCGAAATTCAAATTTTGCCACTGCAGGGTCATCGCTTCCAGCAGTAAATGTAAAAGAAACTGCTGAAAATTTTGTAGTAGAAATGGCGGCTCCCGGCATGAAAAAAGAAGATTTTAAGATAGAGCTCAACAACAATGTACTTACCATCAGCACAGAGAAAAAAGAAGAAAATGAAACAAAGGATGGTGAACATTATACCCGAAAAGAATTTAGTTATCAAAGCTTTCAACGTAGTTTTGAACTTGCGAAAGAAGCCATAGATGCAGACAACATTCAGGCAAAATATGATAATGGGGTGCTTCAACTTACAATACCTAAAAAGGAAGAAGTAAAACAAAAGCCTGCAAGGCTTATTAACATTCAGTAATGGTAGCTCATGGGAAATTGAAAAGAGCGGGCAGTTACCTGTCTGCTCTTATTTTTAATATTCAATTTCATTTTCTTTCTCGTTAAATTTCAAAACACTACCCCATAATTTTTTATAAATAAATACTAATGTTACAACACTTACAATAAACCAAATATAAAACAAGATATTGCCCAACCGCAATGAGCCGCTTATAAATGCATTGTCACCTTTAATGGCAAATGTGCAGGTAAGTGCAAGCCATATAAAACCAATGGTGAGGGTCTTAACTATACGTCTTAAAAATGCTACTGCTTCGGGATCCATTTCTATAAGTTTATACTCTATAACAAAGAAATACTTCGAAAGTTACAATTACTTTCTTACATGAATTATTCCCAGTCATTTTTGTTGATATAAATTTAATTCATAGTTTCATCTAATAAATTAGAAATGCATCATGCAGCTACAAGCATATAATGTTGTCTAATTTTAATGACTTATTATTTAACCCTAAATGTATTACAATGAGAAAATTTTTTACAGTTTGTCTCTTAGCCCTTTTTTGCTGGCATGCAAGCTTTGCTCAATCTAAAACGATTACGGGCCAAGTATTGGATGACAAAAGCAATCCTGTCAGCAATGCTACGGTAAGTGTAAAAGGCAAAAAAAATGCAACTACTACCGGTGAAGATGGCAGGTTTTCTTTGCAGGTTCCTAATGGAAGCAATGTCCTCCAAATTTCATCTGTCAATTATGAAACTAAAGAAGTAAATGTATCTTCTAACACAAACCCGGTTATTAATTTAAGATCCTCCGCCTATTCTTTAAATGAAGTTGTGGTAGTGGCATATGGTACCCAAAAAAGAACCAATACAACCGGTTCTATAGCAACAGTAAAAGCCGGTGATCTGGAAAACAAACCCTTTACCTCGGTAGATAAATCTCTACAAGGTTACGTAACCGGTTTGCAATCTTCTTCAGGTTCGGGTGCACCCGGTTCTGCCACTGATATACGAATCAGGGGTATAGGTTCTATAAGAGCAAGCCAAAGCCCGTTATGGGTTATAGATGGAATTATTACTAATACAGATGACCTTTCGGCGAATACAACAACTACCAATCCGTTAAGTACTTTAAACCCGGATGATATAGAAAGCATCACAGTATTAAAAGACGCAGCTTCGCAATCAGTTTATGGATCACGTGCTGCTAATGGCGTTATTTTAGTGACTACCAAAAAAGGAAGAGCGGGTAAAACCAAACTAAATTTTTCAACAGAAATAGGCCAAAGTGATTTTGCTTTTAAACCCAAAAACAGAGCCGTTACTACCTCTGAATATCAAACACTGTTAAGGGAATCGGTTATTAATGGAGGGTATGCAACTGACAATACCACGGCCGATGCATTTATTGTTGATCCTGTAAATGGCCTGGGTTTAGAGCCTGAATATGCTAAAACCAATACGAATTGGATAGATGAAGTCTCAAGAAAGGGAAAACAACAACAATATAATCTTAGCATGACCGGAGGTGATGAAAAAACTCAGTTCTATGCTTCGGCAGGATATTTTAAACAAGACGGAGTGACTTTGGCAACAACCTTTAAACGTTACAACGGTAGTATATCTGTTACGCATAAGTTGAATGACAAATTTACTTTTTCTACGGGGTTAAACGGAAGTAGTAGTGATCAGCGTACACCCTCTAATGGAGGTGCCTTTGCTAATCCTGCGCTTTCATCTTTTTTTCTGCTTCCTTACACCTCACCACGCAATGCTGACGGCTCTTTAAGATATGATGACCCGCAGGGACAATTTCCTGTTGGTGGCGGCATCTATAATCCATTGGTAATTGCAGCATATAATAAAAATGCTGCCCAGCAAACTTCTTTAAGGGGTTATGTAATGGGTGAATATAAAATTATAAAAGACATTAAATTTACCAGTAGATATAGTTCTGAATATTTCAATCTGTTTGAAGATCAATACAGAAACCCATTTTATGGAGATGGACAGGCACAGGACGGAGATGGATTTGCCTCTGACCGAAAATATTACAACTGGACATGGAGCAACTATTTTGACTTAAAAAAGAATATAAATAAGTCAGGAGACATTTATTTTAATTTTAAATTAGGTTACGAAGCACAAGCCTATAAAGATTATCTTTTGCAGGCTGGTGGACAAACATTCCCTAAGACATTAGAGTTGCAATATCTGGCATCTGCAGCTACACCCACCACATCATTTACATTGCCCACAGAAAATACAACAAGATCGGTTTTTTCAAATGGCGATATAAACTATAAAGACAGATATGTTTTAAGCGGTAGTTTTAGAAGAGATGCATCCTCTGTTTTTGGTGCTAATAACAGAAGTGGCAATTTTTACTCAGTTGGTGCTACATGGAATGTGAATGAAGAGGCATTTATGCAAAAAATTAAATTGATCAATTTATTAAAAATAAGAAGTTCATATGGTATTAATGGTAATCAAAATGGTTTTGGAAGATATACTTCCTTAGCCACTTTTGCATATGGACAAAATTATAATGGACTACCCGGTAGTGCACTCAGCAATGTGGGTAACCCTGACTTAACCTGGGAAAAGAATGCAATATTTAACCTTGGAGTTGACATTTCTATGTTGCAAAATCGTTTGAACATAACTGTAGAAATGTATAATAGAAAAACTACGGATCTTATACTGAATGTTCCATTATCACCTACATCAGGTGTGACCGGGCAAAATAGAAATGTTGGTGCCATGACTAATAAAGGTTACGAAATAACTGTTGGTGGCAGACCCGTCAAAACAAGGGATTTTAGTTGGGACTTAAGTTTTAACCTGTCACACAACGAAAACCGTGTTACAGAACTTTATCTGGGCAACCCTATTCCTGATCCTAATGGCAATTTGTTTAACTATACTGTAGGTCATGATATTTATGAGTTCTATACAAGACAATGGGCAGGGGTTGATCCGGAAAACGGAAATCCGCTTTGGTATACAGATGATACCAAAAGTGCCACTACAAGCGTTGTAGGGCAGGCGAAATTAGCATTGTCAGGGGTAAGTGCTTTACCAAAATATTTTGGTTCGGTCATGAATACTTTTACATATAAGGGATTCAGTGTAGAGGCTCAGCTTTATTACAATTTTGGCAATTATGTCTTTCAGGGTTTTTCAAGATTTATCAACAGCGATGGAGCATTCTATAGTGCCTATGGTCAATTAACAGAACAACTTGAAAGCTGGAAGAAACCCGGTGATGTTTCAGCTACACCTAAGTTGATTTTTGGGGGAAACAAAAATTCAAATACTACTTCTTCAAGGTATTTGTACAAAGGTGATTATATGCGTTTACGTAACCTTCAGATTTCTTACACTTTGCCTGCAAGTGCCCTTAAAAAATTGCACCTGTTGAATGCAAGCATTTATCTTAGAGGTACAAATATGATAACCTTTGGTACAGATAAAAGATTACCTGTAGATCCTGAAACAGGGAGTGTAAGTACAGGTAATTTTGAAGTATTTATTCCTAAAACACTTACTGCAGGTGTAAAGATTGGATTTAATTAATAAAATATTTCACCCAAAAAATTAAAATCATGAGATCGATCATAAATAAATTTTCACTTTTAGCTATCGCCGGTGTGGTAGCATTGACAGGATGTTCAAAAGAATTTACTGAAAAAATTCCTAACGATGCTATACCCATTGATGCTGCACTAAGTACTGAAGGGGGGTTGGATAATGCTTTAAGCGGAACATACGCAAGCCTGCGAACAGCTAATTTATACGGAAGAAATTTTCCGGTTACGGGAGACCTGATGGCAGATAATTCCTTTGTTGAAACCAAAAATTCCGGAAGATATATTACTCAGTATAATTACACTTTTATAGCAAGTGATGGTGTGTTCGGCGGCATGTGGAGCAATGCCTACAGAGGTATTATGAGGGCAAACCAAATTATAAATGCTACGACAACAGGTGCTAATGTTGCTAAGATAAAAGCACAGGCACTTGCTGTTAGAGCATTGCTTTATTTTAAGTTGGTAAATATTTATGCAAAGCCTTATACCGAGGACCCTTCTGCATTAGGCGTACCCATCATTTTAACTTATGATCCTTACAAATTACCTACTAGAAATACGGTAGCTGAAGTATATGGTCAAATTGTTAATGATTTACAGGCAGCATTTGCTGCAGCTCCTGATTACAGAGGATCTCTTTATTTGAGTAAATATGCAATAGAAGGTTTGCTTGCAAAAGTTTATCTGTACATGGGTGATAACCCAAAAGCAAAAGCCGCAGCTAAAGATGTAATTGATAATGGAGGTTTTACACTACTTTCTGCAGGCAATTTCACTAGCTATTGGGCAGATCCTATGGGTGAAGCATCTAAAGGGGAAACCTTGTTTGAAGTAGATGCTGATGTTGTTAACAACAATGGTTTTGATGATCTTGGTGGTATTTATATAAATGGCTATCAGGATATTTATGCATCTTCTCAACTAACAAGTTTGTATAGTACAACTGATGTGAGGCTAAACTTGTTTGTTGCGGGTAATACCAAGAGTGGTGCACCAGCAATGAAGGTTAATAAGTATTCAAACGCACAAAAGGCCGACAGAGATAACCCTAAAGTGATGAGATTGTCAGAAGTATATCTTATTGCAGCCGAAGCATCATTGCCTGCCAACGAAGCTGATGCTTTAATGTACCTGAATATGTTAATGGCTCAACGTGATCCGGCTTTCATAGGTTATGCATCTACAGGTGCTGCATTGCTTGCAGACATTGTACAGGAAAGAAGAAAAGAACTTGCCTTTGAAGGGGATCGTTTTTACGATATGAACAGATTGAAACAGCCCATTACCCGTGTGCAAAATGGTGGTGCTATTACTGCAGGCGCCGGTAATGTAAACCTTGCAATACCTTATCCTGATAACAGGCGTGTAGGACCAATTCCACAAGCTGAAATTCAAGCTAATGTAAACATTGCCAGTCAGCAGAATCCTGGTTATTAACCCATTGTTTTTATAGTAAAAGAGGCTGTCCGTTTGGGCAGCCTCTTTTTATTTCAAACAATTACCGTATCAATAAATTTTCAAAATCAGTACTGTCACCATTGAAAACATTAAAATCAACCCGGGTTAGAATACCATTGACCCTGCCCCGCTCATTGTGTTGCCAAAACAACCACGGACGGTTTATACGGGGTTTGTTTTTCTCCAGATAATGAGCAGCCCAAAGGGGATATTGATCAAATTCTCCATTTAAATAATCAGCATAAAAACTAACGGAAGTATATATGATGGGTTTTACTTTGTAATGTTCCTCTACGGTTGTAAGCCATTCTTTTATTTCTTTGCGCATTTTAGCGGGGTTAGTGCCATACAGTTGTTCAATATCTAAAACCGGCGGCAGATCGCCGGGTTCCAATTTTACACTTGTTATAAAATTTTGTGCCTGAATTTTACCACTTTTATTGGCAAGAAAAAAATGATATGCCCCTCTGGGCAGACCTTCTTCTTTAGCCTTTTTCCAGTTTCGGCGATATTGTTTGTCTACGTTCGCTAATCCTTCAGTAGCCTTTATAAAGGCAAAACCAATCTTAATGTTTTTCACCTTCATTTCCCTTACCGAAGGCCAGTCAATGAAATTTTGGTACCAACTTACATCTATGCCATGTATCTCGTAGCTATCGGGTATTTCTATTCCAAAAGCAGGATATTTTACAAATTTAGCTTTATCAAGGGTATATTTTTTATACAAAAGCCACGAAGTAAAAAATAATGCAAAAATACCAATGGCTGATAATATGTACCATTTATATTTAAAAGTTGATTGTTTCTTTTTTGATCTACGTTTTGCCATTTCGGGCTGCAAAGTATTAAGTATTTAGTATTGAGTAGTTTTTTAGTATTTAGTATTCCGTACTTAGTATTTAGACACATTAGCCAATTAACCAGTTGCCGAATTAACCAATTAACTAATTAACCAATAAACCAATAAACTTATCGCCAAATTAACCAATAAACCGTTCTACCGTCACACACTTGTCAAAGTATAGCTGTCAATTGGATTGCTTTTGTACCTTTGTTCCAGAAAATTATTCGATTATGATTAAGACAGGCAATCCGGTTATTAGTATTTATACAGAAATGACTCCAAATCCGGAAACAATGAAGTTTGTTGCTAATAAACTTTTGTATCCGGGAAAAAGCATTGATTTTCCTGATGAAAGTACGGCTGCACCTTCACCGCTTGCAAAAGAAATTTTTAGTTTTCCTTTTATAAAAAGTGTATTCATAGCCAGCAATTTTGTAACGCTTACAAAAACATCCGATACAGAAGATTGGCAGGATGTGATACCTACCATCAAACAATTTTTGAAAGATTATCTTGAAAATGGTGGACCGGTTATTAATGAAGACGAAATTGTAATAACAAAATCTGATGGTGGCAACAGTATACATGCTGATGATGATGATGTGGTAAAACGCATCAAAGAACTATTGGAAAACTATGTGAAACCTGCAGTGGAAATGGATGGTGGAGCCATACAGTTTAAAAGTTATGACGATGGTGTGGTCAACCTGATGCTGCAAGGCAGTTGCAGTGGTTGCCCCAGCAGCATGATAACGCTCAAAGCAGGCATAGAAGGCATGATGAAGCGTATGATTCCTGAAGTAAAGGAAGTAGTAGCCGAAGCCGAGTAATAAATATTATTTGTATAATAAAAACGCCTCCATTTTTTTGGAGGCGTTTTCTGCATTTATACGAAATTATTTACCCGATTGCCATAATCGAAAGCGGAGAATAAATTGAAGAGACCAATTTTTCTTTTCTTCAACTTCTCCGGTTGGTTGAGTAAATCTAATGAACGGTTCAGCATCACGTACGTATCTTACCCCAAATGAAATTCTTTTCCATTGATATTCGGTTTGCAACATCCACTGTAGTTGCGATTTATAAAGAAAGGAATCTGTGTAGCCCGATATTGGTACAATTGATGTTGATATAATTTCCTGTTGGGTACTTATGTTTTTTGTTGTAAGTTGTTGTTCTGTAACACCACGGTGGAGAATACTATAAATGCCCCCGACACCCACTGACCAACGTGGCATCACATAATAATTGAAGCTAAGTGGTAATTGGTGATAGTATGCTTTTTTTAGTCGTTGTGATTTGGTAATAAAGTTTGCAAAACCACTGTCCAAAATTGTCTTGCGGGTATATGCAAACTCATTTATAGGTTGGGGCGAACTGTAATTAAATTCACCCTGAACATACCATTTGTTTCGGTTCTCGACTCTTACATACACTCCGGGTAAGTAATCTGCAAAAAAACTTTGTTTGCCATTGGCGTTATATCCAACAACCGACTTTCCGTCAACAGGTATTTGTTGTTGTACACTCATACCAGCACTCCATAACAATTCTTTGTTTGACTTTTTAGGCTGCGCCATTTTTGTTGCTTTAGTAGTACTATTCCCTTTACTTACAGTTGAGTCTTTTGATGATGTTATTGGAATATTCTTTTCTTTTGACAACGAATCCTCTGTATGTTTTTGAATGCTAATAATAGGTTCAGAAGGATTGCTTATTAGTTCAGCATTTTTATCTTCTTTTTCTTTTTGTGAAATGTTTTTTGAATCAGTTTTTGCTATTGATTTTTTAGGGTTAGTGATATTAATAGTTTTGTTTTCATCAGGAATATTGTCTCCTGACTTTTTACTCAAATCAGTTCTGACAAGTTGTAGGGTTGTATTCTTATTTTCCTCTTTAAAGGCTACAATTGATTTGGAGATTTGATTGATCGAAAATGTTCCCCTCTCCTTAGTAATTGCTTTTTCCTGTTTTGAATTACTTGCTATTGGGTTTGTGGAATTTGTAATTTTTAGGTTTGATTTTTCATTATTAGTATTTGAAAATGTGCGTGCCGATGTTTTTACAGCAGGTTTATTTTCAGGTGTAGAGCTTAGCTCTTTGTTTTTATTTTTCAATGAATTTTGTGGATTTATTGCCGGGTTGGCAACTTTGAGAATAGATTGTTTTTGACCTAAACCTGCAGTGCTTGACTGTATTACTTTGTTTTGATTTACAACTTCAATTTCCCCTTTCTTAGTATTGAATTTTGCCGTTGCCCCATCATTATTTTGCAGCAAAATATATAACCAACCTACCAAGGCAATTGCACAAAGTACAAAGCCCCCATACCTGAAAAATTCTCCAGGCAAAGTGCGTTTGTCATCTTCATCCAAAAGCTGCGACATACTATGCCAGCTTTGGTCTTCACCAGGAAGCGGCAAATTATTCAACTGCTGCTCAAAGGCATCTTCATAAGGTAGTTTCTTGTTCATATGTTTACCTCCTGTAATCTTATCAGTTTCTGTAAATTTTTTCTTGCTTCACTCAAATGCCATTTACTTGTTCCTTCGCTTATATTTAGTAATTCGCCAATTTCTCTATGGTTGTATCCATCCATCACATACAAGTTAAAAACAGCCTGTGTGGCAGGTGGCAAAAGCCTTATTAAGTAAAGCAATTCTGTCGCTTTCATTCTGCTGACAGCCTCTGCCGGTATATGTACTTCTGATGCTTCATTAAGTTCGTGATGGCTTACTGCTTTTTCTTTTATTTTTAAAAAGTCAAGGCAACAGTTTATAATAATGGTTCTAATCCATGTATAGATTGTAGCCTGTTTGTGATCATATCTTTCAATACTTTTAAACACTTTCAAAAACCCTGTATTGAGCACCTCAACAGCATCATTTTCATTTTTGGTATATCTCATACACAGTGCAGCCATAGCTTTGTAATAGCTTTTGTACAACTGCTCCTGTGCCTTTCTGTTGCCTTTTTTGCAGCCTTCTATGAGGTCTATATTTTCTTTTTCAAATACCAAATTGTGAAATACTTTTTCTATTTACCTACTATAAAATTTTATTTACAAACTACATTTAATAAAAGTGCAGGCAGCTTTGTGAAGTGCTGCCTGCTGTGCATAAAAACCTTCTCAACCCCTTAATCTTATTTCAAATTAAAAACTTCGTCTTACCTTAAAAGTTGTACTTATTGAGTGTGTTGTACCATTGTCTGTATAGCTTCCATTAAACGATCCTTCGTAAAACTCTCCTACATTATTTGCGAATGAAGTGAAAATAACATTGAAAGGTTGTATCAACGTTATGTTTGTTGAAGATTGTAGCTGTAGTATCCCAACAGGAAATGTTCCTATCGCATTCGCTCCTGTTGCCGAAAAATAGATATTATTAAATCCAATACGCTCTCCGCTTATATAAGTGATGACACCTGCAGGTGGTACACCCTGACTATTGGTATAAGCTGTTAATGAATCATTGGCGGTGCTATTAATGTAATAGTAAATGCTATTGTCAACAGTGTAATTAATGTATTGTGTAGATGATGTACCGCAAGCTGTAATACTACCTACATTGGTAAGGGGTGGTGTAAGGTTAACATTGGTAGCCGAACTTTGTTGTTGGCCAGTTTCGTCTACTCCAACTATATTAGCTGTAACAGGTACGCCGGCACAGGTTACCATTGCAACATAAAAATTTCCTGTAGAATCTGTTCCTGCAAAACGAACAGTATTATTGATTGATATTATAGCGTAACCATTGGTCACAGGTTGGTTATTACAATCTAATAATTTTCCGGTAATCGTGTTTACAACAGGGGATGTAGAAGTAACAGTTATAGTACCCAAATCAGTATTCTGCGAAAGCGGTAATACATTTTGTGTAAATACTGCATTGAAACAAGGATCTAAAACCTCTACCTTGAGCGCAACATTTGAAGGTACAAGTCCACTTACCTGCCCTAAGGAATCAGTCCAACCATATGCATATCTGTTTGAACTATCTAAAACGGTAATTTTCACTACACCATAAACAATAGGTAAGGTATCGCTTGTTTGTAACTTCATAGAAATATAAACTGCATTCATAGGCACATCGCAATTCCAGAAAGAAAAATGTGAAACTTCGCCGATATAAGTATTGCCTTGTTTGGTAGCAGTTCCCTCTTCTTTCCAAAGGCCGGTTTGTTCATCTATACTCCATAGTGCAATAGTTGCTGGGGCAGATGACAAAACAGAAGCAGGAATGGAGGTAGTTAGTGTAGCCTTCAGGCCACTTTTAATCTGTAGCTTTTCGCCTGCATCACTTTCTAACTCTACAGCTAACATACCATAAGATGATAACGTAACCCGGCTATTGTTCTTATCTGTAGCGGCATACGAACCGGGGATAGTAGTTGAAATATCATTTGCTGTCGGGTCAATGTAGGTAGCATAAACTTTTACATTTCCTGTATAAGCTGCACCCGAAGATGCAATTACAACACCATTTGCCGGCAACGTAATTTTAGAACCATTGCTCAACGAAGTATTTCCTCCTGTAGTACCACTAACAGTTCCTGCAAGGTTTTTCTTCACCAATTTAATTGCAACATTGTTAGTGCCCGATGTGGCAGCAAATAAACGGTAACCTTTAAAATACCCTGGTCTTTCTGCCACTACCAAGGCACTTTTCTTGTCAAGTGGTGCATTTAAAATGCGGAAATAGCCTGTCGCATCTGTAATGGCGGTTTTATTGCCAACGGTTATGTTTACTCCAACTGCGGGTAGGTTATTTTCATCCACAACATTACCCTGCAAATTTGCTGTAATAGGTTCAGGATTTACAATATTAATGACCGGAACATTAGGTATAGGATCGGGTTCCCCTGAATAACTCAAATCTTTTTGGCATTGAAAAAAGGAAAATGCCATAAATACTAGTAAGAGATTACGATATATACTTTTCATACAAAAATTGCTTTGTATGAATATACTTCTATTTGTAGCGAAGGGTTGGGTTTTCTGAAAAATTATGTATTTAAAAAGAAGGAGGCTGATTTTCAATTTAGATGAACACGTTTATTTCAAATTTTATCATTGAACTTTGTCTTTCCTACATTCAAACAATTATTATGAAATCAATTTTTGCTTCATTTCTTTTTATTATATGGTATGGAAATGCTTTTGCCCAGACTCCACTATTTCAATCCAATACGTTTAGTCTGTATGCTGATAAAGTAACGCAAGGGAATTTTACCGGAAAAGCTCTATCGGCAACAGAACTTTCTTCTGATTATAAAAGCCCAGCTAATGAATCTATGAGCCCTGCGATTACTTTCAAGTTCAGCATCAATGGTAAGGACAACGAGATGAAGCCCGGCGTAGACCACCACTTTAATTGTTTGTCAACTGATGGAAAATCCGAAACGCAGATTATAAAATTTGGTAATCAAAGCATTGATTCAAGAAATGTTCCAGACAACACATATCTGCAACCCAAAACCGAATTTAAAATCAGGCTTGATATGAATGAAGTGTTAGCGGCTTTTGAAAAAAATGGATACTACACTGCTTTCAACGGCGATAAAATTTTTAAACAGGATTTCAAAGGTGTCTATGTAGCCGGCAACACAGCACCGCTTAGCTGGGACTTTGATAACCTGGTAAATATGCCACCGCTAAAAATGAATGATGAGGATAAAGATGGTATTTATGAAACTACGCTTGTGCTTAACAACCCTGACAACATGAAGCAAACTTCGGGCAACTGGAAGCTTTCAAAAAATGTATCGGCTAATCCACAATATCATTCGCCCTATGTGCTTGGTGATGCACTGTACAACCTTGCACTTGAAGAAATGACCAATGCTGTAGAGCCTGACAGCACATTCAGAACCGGTAAGGAATGGGCAGGTGTATGGACAAGAGACATTAGCTACAGCATTATACTTGCCATGGCACATTTGCAACCTGCTGTAGCAAAATATAGCCTGCTGCGCAAAGTGAATAAGCGTGGCAGAATTATACAAGATACAGGAACAGGTGGCGCATGGCCTGCAAGTACCGATAGAATGATTTGGGCTACAGCAGCTTATGAACTGTTCAAAGTAACCGGAGATAAAGCATGGTTAAAACAAGCTTATCAAATCATTAAAAACTCTGTGTCAGATGATGAGCTGGTTTGCTATGATAAAGAGTCGGGGCTTGTAAAAGGCGAATCATCATTTCTTGATTGGCGTGAGCAAACCTATCCCAAATGGATGCAGCCTGCTGACATTTATGAGTCGGCTTGCTTGGGCACAAACGCAGTACACTACAATGCTAATATAGTGTTGTCTAAAATGGCATTTTTACTAAATGACAAGCCGTCAATCATAAAGTACAAAGCCGCAGCAGAGCGTATCAAAGCTGCTATCAACAAATATTTATGGATACCACAAAAGAGTTATTATGGACAATTTCGGTATGGTAGAAATTTCAAAACTTTATCACCACGTTCCGAAGCTTTGGGAGAGGCTTTGTGTGTTTTATTCGGCATAGCCGGAAATGAAAAACAAAAATTGGTTATAGAAAACACTCCTGTTATGGATTTTGGTGTGCCGTGTATTTATCCGCAGATACCGGGCATTCCACCTTACCACAACAACGCAGTGTGGCCTTTTGTGCAATCATATTATGCACAGGCAGCCGCCAAAGCAGGCAATGAAGAAGCTGTGATAGAAAGCATCGCCGCCATTTTTCGTCCCGCCGCACTGTGGATGACCAACAAGGAAAATTTTGTGGCGTCTAACGGAGATTTCGCTGGTACGCAAATTAACTCCAGCAATATGCTTTGGAGCCTTTCGGGTAGTCTAAGTTTGGTGCATTCTGTTTTGTTCGGAATTAGTTATAATGATAAAAGCATAAGCTTTCACCCTTTTGTGCCTAAAGTATTAGGCGGTAATAGATCGCTTACAAATTTTACTTATAGAAATGCAATACTTGATATTGAAATGGAAGGTTATGGCAACACCATACAATCATTTTTGGTGGATGGGAAAACAGTAGCAGCGGAAATTCCAGCCGGATTAAAAGGAAAGCATAAGGTCAAAATTTTGCTCGGGAATAATAAACTTGAAGGAAAAATAAATCATGCCAACCACTATGTAACTGTGGCAACTCCTGCAGTTGAAACGTCTGGAAAAAAGGGTATCAGGTGGAATGAAATAAAAGATGCAGTTAAATACAAAGTGCTGAAGAATGGGAACACGGTTGCGGTTACTGATAAAACATTTTTCCCTGCAGATTTTTCTAATTATGGCGAATACCAAGTGATAGCATTAGATAAAAACGGCGTTGAGTCTTTTGCCAGTGAACCGCTTTTGGTTTTGGGAGTTGGGCATAATCCAAAAATTGAAATTGAAAAATTTGTCACAAAGTCAGCCAAAGCATTCAAAGGTTTTTCGGGAAATGGATTTGTAGAAATAAGTAAAACGAAGAACACTTTGCTTACCCTTTCGGTAGAAATTAAAGAAGATAGCTGGTATGCGCTTGACTATAGGTACGCCAATGGAAACGGCCCAACCAATACAGAAAACAAATGTGCCATCAGGACATTAAGGGAGAATAACAAACAAATTGGTACGGTAGTTTTTCCACAAAGAGGCAGTGATGAATGGAGCAATTGGGGGTGGAGTAATGCTGTAAAAGTTTTTCTAAAAAAGGGGAAGAACAACATTACCCTAAGCTTTGAGCCTCAAAATGAAAACATGAACGGAGAGATTAATCAGGCAATGCTGGATTATTTGCGGGTTATTAAAATGGGGAATAAGTAATGTGAAAAAATGGATTGAAGCATAGGCTTTGCTAAAAAAATTAGTGTTGATAACTTAATTATAATACCTTTGCCTATTCAATAATTTTGATAAAAAAATAAACACTTTATAATGGAAAATGCAGATAAACTAAAGGCCCTCAAACTGACTATAGACAAAATAGATAAGGATTATGGAAAGGGTAGTGTAATGATGATGAATGAAAAGTCTAAGGGACCACAGGAAGTAATTTCTACAGGTTCCATTGGGCTAGATGTAGCTTTGGGAATTGGTGGATTACCGAAGGGAAGAATCATAGAAATATATGGGCCTGAAAGTAGCGGTAAAACAACGGTAGCTATACATGTAATTGCCGAAGCGCAGAAAAAAGGCGGTATGTGCGCCATTATAGATGCTGAACATGCTTTTGACAGTTCTTATGCGCAAAAGCTGGGTGTAGACGTTGACAATTTACTCATTTCTCAACCAGATTATGGTGAACAAGCTTTGGAGATAGCTGACAGGTTAATTCTTTCCGGTGCTGTAGATGTAGTTGTAATTGACTCCGTAGCTGCCTTGGTACCTAAAAGTGAATTGGAAGGTGAAATGGGCGATAGTAAAATGGGACTTCATGCCAGACTGATGAGTCAGGCTTTGAGAAAGCTTACTGCAACCATTAACAAGACAAACACCATCTGTATATTCATCAATCAGCTCCGCGAAAAAATTGGAGTAATGTTTGGTAACCCTGAAACCACCACAGGCGGTAATGCATTAAAATTTTATGCCTCTGTACGGTTGGATATTCGCAGAATGGCACAAATTAAAGACGGAGACGAGGCTATAGGCAACCATGTGAAAGTAAAAGTCGTCAAGAATAAAGTAGCCCCACCATTTAGGGCAGCAGAGTTCGACATCATATTTGGTGAAGGCATTAGCAAAGTGGGCGAAATTATAGACATGGGTGTTGAACTTGGCGTAATTCAAAAAAGCGGCAGTTGGTTTAGTTACGACAGCAACAAGCTAGGGCAAGGCAGAGATACGGTAAAACAATTATTGAACGACAATCCTGAATTGGCCAACGAACTGGAAGCCAAAATAAGGTCCAAAATAGCTGAAGCACAGGTTGCTTAAACTTGTCTTTTTTGCAGATTAATAAGGTATAAAGCCCTCCTTTCCAGGAGGGCTTTTCTTTGAAAAATAAATTCTGTAAAATCAAAACCCAGAAAAAATGCATTTTGATAAAAAGTACCTCGTAGGGTTTATGAACTCCTGTAAGCTGTAGGATGCGTTTGTCTTTTGTGTGGTCCTAAAAACAACCGGGCATAAATTCTTAGAACCGAAAGTTCAAGCACTAAAAAGTTTATAGATACAAAGGTGATCAACAAATATTCATCATGGTCTATATGGCTAAACATTAAGTCTATACCAATAAATGAAGGCGTAAAAGGCAAACCAACAAATGCAAGACAAGCTATAAGAAACCAAAAAGCCAATTTAGGATGATGATAAATATGACCATAAAAATCGTTTAGACTTAATGTCATTTCTTTTTGTTTAAGTTGTTGAAGAATAACCACTCCCACAATTGCTGCAATAGCTAAACCACACAGATACAGAAGTATTTCTACATACTCATATTTGTCATTAAGCAGGGCAATAGAGAGTACAATATAACACTGACTTTGTATAATAAGTATCCAGGCTTTTAACGCATTTTTTCTTTCGGTAAAAGCCATTAATATTAAAACTATACCTAAAAATGCAAAAAGCAAATGCAGGTATTTGTCTACTAATATGGGAATGTGCTGGTCAAATGTAAAAAAAACAAGACCTGCTATAAAGAGGAAAGTAAAAAATATGATGCCTCCTTTATTAGATATAAATTGTGCTTGACGGCCAATAAATTTAAACGGGTTCCAGATTATTTTCTTTAAATACTTGTCCATGTTCCATTCTTTTACGCTCAATAAATAAATGCTGTTCATTATTTTTTTAGAAAAAGAATTTTCATGGTTGTAAATCTTGGGAACATAATTAAAATACTGATCGTGTATCATATAGCCCAATACAGAAGGCGAAACCAATAACTGATAAGTTCTTAGTAATGCATTGCCCGAAAGGTGAATTAGCACCAGAACATGCCAGCCTAATGCAACTTCAATAAACATTAATCCTATTTGTGCAATAGAGGAGTAAGCTATCTGTGTTTTAACGGTTGATTGTACACGGGCTATAAATGTGGCAACTATAGCTGTAACAACACCTATCATGATGACAAGTAACTTTATAGTAATTATAGATTCCCAGTAATTATAGGTTCTTAATAATAAATACACACCAAGATGTACAGAAAGTGAGCCATAAAAAACTGCACTAGATGTAGTAGGTCCCTCCATGGCACGTGGCAACCACGACGAAAAAGGAAACTGTGCAGACTTTATAGCAGCAGCAATTACAATCATAGAGATTAGAAATAAAACTGAATTGTAGTATTCTGCAATGTGTGTTGTCACTAATTCCAGATTATCTAATTTTACAAACGTTATGTTTTCGTGCCAGATATGATGACTGGTCCATAAGGCTAGTATCAGGCATATATCACCCAGCCTATACAATGAAATGGTTTTTAGCGCATTTTTTACAGGTAGATATCGGTCTCTATAAAAGGCAATGAGTAAAAATGAAGTAATCCCTAAAAACTCCCAACCAACAAAAAGTGTTTCAAAATTGCCGGCAAAAACAGCAAGATTATAACCAAAGTAAAAGAGTAATACTGTATTAAAGAATCGTTTGTAGCCTTCATCTCTATGTAAATAATATTTACTAAAAACCAAGACCAAAAATGTAATCAGGGCACCTAAAATAGAAAATACAGCTGTGCTTTTATCAAAATAATAATCCAGAAAAATTTCGATATTATCTTCTTTATAGAAAATAAAATGCTTCACATCCAAAACCGGAGAACTTTGTATTATCCAATAAATAGTAAAGGCAACAATACCTGCTAATTGCAAGCCCACACTAGAGTAGGCAACAGCCGAAATTAATTTTTCATGCTTATTTGCAAAAAAGAAACTAATTATAAATCCAATCAACGGCAGGAAAATAAATGCTTGTAATATCTGTTCCATTACTTTTATTAATTGTGTAAAAAAACAGGTAGGTTTTCCTGCGTGGCGTGTACTATATGATTAGTTTCCATCTCTTTAGCATTTTCTAATAATGTAAATACATCTTTATAAAAATGGATTTCCTTAGCTAAAGTCTGGTACAGCGTAAATTGACCACCTTTGAAAAAATACAATTCATTTGTATCAGGATGAACAGCTACTAAATGCACCCATTCATTTATAAACCATTCATACATTTCGGGTGAAGATTGTATAGACTTTAAAACAACATCAGGAAAATGCTCAACTATAATTAGAAGACGAAGCGGGTCATGAACTTCAATCATTTGCCATGGCAAACCCGGACGCAAATCGCCGTCGCTACTGTTTGCTACTCCAAATAGCCCAACTACATTGTGTGGCAATTTGGTGCCTGCTCCTAACTTATAATTATCAACTCTTGAAAAATAGTACTCAAGGTTAATGCCGCCACAAACCGGTCCAAGTGGCCTCATAACACCGGTTAAATACTGGCCTTCAGGATCTGTTTTATAATTATACGAATTTAGAAATGCCCTTCTGTCAAGAAAAATACCTTTAGTTAGTTCGCGGTTGCCAACTACACAAAGCGTGTTGGTACCATGACCTAATTCAGGCCTAGGTTCAAACAAGGAAACTGAACGTTCTTTAATAGCTTTTCTAATTTTTTTAATCTCCCCTTTAGTATTAATAGAGGCAAATCTTCTTGACCGTTCTTTTGCATTAAGGTCTAGTGCACTTTCGAAAGATTGAATGTGTAAAAGATGATTTTTAGCATTTATTTCATTTAATACCGCAGTGTCGTAGTATTCTATTTCATCAGCAGCAGTATCATGAAGTGCTCCAATAAATTGGGTTTGTTGGGGAATGGAAATACCTTTGGTTATTAATATCTCTCTAACCTTATCATGATTAGCCATGGCAGCAAATACCCTGCTATTTACAGAACCCGGCCTTCCGCTGCATGCACCACAGTCATGTGCTCCATGATGAGGATTGTTAGCACTGCTGCTACCATGTGCAACTACGTATATTATAGGTGCAAAATTATTTACCAGACCAATACCTCTTAATAATCCCTCTACTCGGGTAGCCATTTCCTGAATAGTAAAACCAATTTGCAAACCGTTTTCTTTTTCATCGGGGTTTTTATTTTCTATTGTTAGCTTGCCCTGTTCATTCATATGTGCAAAAGCATTGGAAATAGCAGGGCTCATTTTAGGCTTAAATAAATTTTGCATCAAACGAAAGCCTGCCCAAAACCCGAACGTGATTGCACTAATAAATCCTGTAATAAATTGGTGAGTTTTATCTGTATAAAATAAATCGTGTTTTCGTTTTTCTGATACGTTGTATTCTTTAATTAAGTAGTTGGGGGTTACCGGTGCCGGGCATAGTTTGTCATAAAATTTTGCATGCTCTGCCTGAAAATAAAACTCTACTCCAAAAAAGCCGGGGCTACCCAATGTTTCACAATTCTTATCTATGTTTTCAAGGTGAGCTCTAATACTGCATTCACGTTCATCAATACAAAACATGGCCTGAAAGCTTAATGCATCAGAACTTTTAGACAAATCACTATTTTTACCTTTATTTCTATTTAATTGTTGAATGCCTGCCAATACTTCATCATAGTAACTCCACTCAAAAGCATCTTGCCATATTGTTAGCACCTCTTGCAATTCCGTAGGGGGAACAGCTTCAAATAAATCTATAGGTTGGTTTGAAGTGATGATGCTAATGGGTTTCCATTTTTCTCCTAAATGGGCATCCAAATTGTCAATTTCTAACAATAATTCAAATGCAATAAGGTCATGTAGAGAAATTTGCTTTTGGCTTAATAAACTTTTAGGGTTGGTTTCCAGCGTAGCTACCATTCCGCTCCATCCCTTGTGACTAAATTGCTGGTCAAATAAATACTGTTCAAAGTAAGACTCATGCCCAACAACAATTTTCAAAAGATTGCCAAGATTTAATGTATCCTGTAATAATAGGTGTTTTGCCCGCTTTGATTGGAAGAGACTGACAAAACTATTTTTTTCTATAGCTCTTATTGAATCCAAAAATCCAATATTTCCAATAGGAAAATCCCAAATGGATATACCCTGATCAAGATAATTACTCAATACCCTGAATAATAAAGGTTGAACAAGATTGTCTAAATCTATTTTATAATAATTTTTCCATTCGGACCGTAGCTTACCTATTCGCTGTTCATTATGCTCATCATAAATTTTTGTGGTAAGGTTTTGCTTCCACAACTCAAGATTTGAATTTCCTTTTTTGTCATTAATAATTCTTTCTAAGATGACCTCACTTATTCTCCCTACTTCAAACAACTTTCTGAAATCCTGTAAGGGTAATGTTGGCTGAACCCCAAAAATTTTAGATGCTTTGTAGATAGCCTCATAGAATTTCATTTGCTGAAAGGCATGCAATGAATTGTGGTGAATAAAATCCTTCAGAGGTGTTTGAGTTGGTAGATAATGTTTTAGTTCTTTTAAAACTAGCTCCCCATCAAAAATTATATGAGACATAATTAATAGTTTTAGCTTCTGAAATCAGAAAGGCTAAACGACGGATTTTTATCATCATTGATAAAAATAGTTTTATCATAAAATTCTACTACACCTGTTGTTATATCATACATAGCCCCCACAATTCCAATTTCACCTTTTTCAAGCATTTGTTCTAATATGTAGCTGCGTTCAATAATTTGTTCAACACTTCTGTGAACATTAATAGCTGCTACATTTTCCACAAACTCTTTATTTTTGGATGTCCTGTTTTCTATTGATTTTTTTTCCTGATAAACAGCTGGTTGAAGTTTTGAAAGTAATTCTGTCAAGTTACCCATTTCCACATGGTCACAAGCCCCTTTTACAGCACCACAATTAGTATGACCTAAAACAACTATTAATTTAGACCCTGCTACCTTACAAGCAAATTCCATACTGCCTATAATATCAGTATTTACAATATTACCTGCAATTCTGACCGAAAAGATATCTCCTAAACCCTGGTCAAAAATAAGCTCCGCTGATGTTCTGCTATCAATACAACTAAGTATTGTTGCAAAAGGCCATTGGCCTTCTCGGGTTGCATTCATTTGTTCTAGCAGATTTCTATGGGCTTTTAAGTTATTAACAAACCGGCTATTCCCTTCCTTTAGTATTTCTAAAGCTGTTCTGGGGGTAAGATTTTCCTGTGTTTCTTTAGTATGAACTTTCATTTTTAAAAGTTATTTTATTATTAAGTAATAATTTGAGAATAGAGCACCTGCCACTCAAATTTTAATTTTATTTCTAATCGTGCATTGATTTTACATAATTCTCATTTTCTGATTTGTACAATGATTTTATCCCTTGTACAGAGACGTTAATATTTTTTTCTTTTGATTGCACTTCAGTAAAAACTTTTATTAATTCCAACACATCATAGTCTATAAAGGTAGAATTGGTAGCATTTATAACAACTGTAGAATTTTCTGGAATTTGAGCCAGGGTATTCTTTATACTTGCTTTATTTAAAAATGAAACCTCTTCTGCAAGTCTTATTGTTATAATATCACCGGTATGGTGTTTTTCCTTATGAAATTGATAAGCATTTTTGAAATTACTTTTCAATATGTAAAAGATACTTATAGCCAGACCGATTAACACACCAATTAGTAAATCTGTAAAAACTATAGCAAGTATGGTAGCTACAAAAGGGATAAATTGATTTAATCCATTTTTATACATTTCTTTGAATAGAGAAATCTTTGCTAATTTATAACCTGTTAAGATAAGTATGCAAGCCAGAGAAGCCAACGGAATCATATTCAATACCGGGCCTAGTAGCAACAGACTTAGCAATAAGAAAAAGCCATGCAATATGGTAGATAGCTTAGTTTCGGCACCAGAATTTATATTAACCGAACTTCTTACAATAACTGATGTTATTGGAATACCACCTACCAGACCGGAACATATATTGCCAATACCTTGTGCTACCAATTCTCTGTTAGGAGAGGCAACACGTTTATGTGGATCCAGATTTTCAACTGCTTCAAGGTTGAGCAATGTTTCAATTGTTGCTACTATTGCTATGGTGATAGCCACCATCCAAACATGATAATTTCCAATGCTTGAAAAATTTGGTAAGGTTATAATAGACCTAATGCCATCAAATTTTGGAATATTTACCAAATGATCACTTTCTATTACCAGGGCGGGAAAAAAATGAATAAAAATAAAATTAAGTCCAACGCCTAAGAGTACCACAAACAATGATGCTGGAAAAAATTTCACCTTTTTCATAGGTGTTTTATCCCAATTTATCATGATGATTATAGAGAGTGCAGAAATAATGATTGCCCCCCATGAGAAGTATTTGAAAATGCTTAAAAGTTCCGAAAATGTATTTTCTCCATCTTTTTGAAAAAATGTAAAATCATCTTCAGTATCTCTGTCAAAACCAACAGCATGAGGTATTTGTTTAAGAATTAGAATTATTCCAATAGCGGCTAATAAACCTTTGATAACGTTGGTAGGAATATAATTTGCTATAAAGCCCCCTTTGGCAATGCCAGCAATTAATTGAATAACACCAGCAATTAAAACAGCTAATAAGAAGATGTCAAAACTCTCTAGTTGTGTTATAGAGGTAAGCACAACTGCAGCAAGACCTGCAGCCGGGCCGCTAACGCTGGTATGCGATTGGCTAAAAATACCTACAACCAATCCTCCTATTATTCCTGCTATAACTCCTGACAGCAAGGGAGCACCACTTGCTAATGCTACACCTAGACACAAAGGTAGAGCGACTAAAAAAACAACAACAGATGCCGGAAAATCTGCACCAATTTTACTAAAAATACTTTTCATACCTAATGAAGAATTTATCTAAATAACATGATTAAACGGGAAGAAATTCCCTAAAAAGAAATAAAATAAAAATTAAACCAAAAAGTCAGGCGGTGGACTTTCAATATCTCCACAATGATTTTGTGGTATACTTTGAGATGAGTGAATATAGGATAAATCAATATTTACAACATGTTTATTGATTATTTCAACATAGTCATAGGGAGGAAGAAAGTGGTGATTTAGAAAATTATTATCAAAACACTCAGAAGCGGAATCCTCTCCATGTGGCAATTCCTCAGTCCATTGGCTTTGACTAAATGCATTGCCTATTTGTTGCAGTGGTATTATTTGCACTAATAGCAATGAACATAAAAAAAACGATATGATTTGTAATTTCAGCATTATAGATAGGCTGCGAATGTAGTAAACGTATTACAAACCAACCGGATTAAAGATCAATTTAACTTTTGCAGTGTTAACCAACATCTCTTATACATAATTCATTAAAAGCGGTTTTATTAAATATTTAATCCTCCACAAACACTTATCACCTGACCTGTAAGATAGCTACTCATGTCACTTGCAAGAAACAGAGTAGTGTTAGCAATATCTTCAGTAGTTCCAAAACGACCTAAAGGTATGCCAGCCTTATATTTATCAGCACCATCACCATCTTTTAAATAACTTGTCATATCTGTTTCTACAAAGCCCGGTGCTATTGCGTTGCAACGAATATTTCTGCTTCCCAGTTCTTTGGCAACTGATTTGGTAAAACCAATAACTCCAGCTTTACTTGCTGCATAGCTACTTTGTCCGGCGTTGCCCATTTCGCCAATAACACTACTCATGTTTATGATGCTGCCGCTTTTGGCTTTCATCATAGGCCTAATCACCTGTTTGGTCATGTTGAAAACGCTTTTCAGATTAGTTGTCATTACATCGTCCCATTGTTCGGGTGTCATACGCAGCAAGAGGTTATCTTTTGAGATTCCTGCATTGTTTACGCAAATATCTATCTGACCAAATTCTTTTAGTACATCATTTACAAACAACTCACATGCAGTAAAGTCACCCGCATTACTTTGATATGCCTTAGCTTTTACTCCCATTGCAATTAATTTTTCTTCAAGCAATTTTGCTTTTTCAACACTGCTGTCACTTACATAAGTAAAAGCAATGTGTGCACCTTGTTCTGCAAGTTTTAAAGCAATGCCTTCGCCAATACCACGGGCTGCACCGGTTACAATAGCTGTTTTTCCTTCAAGTAGTTTCATATATGATGGTTGAGGTTGTACTATAAACAAATGTAAGTGAGTTCATGCAAAATTATCAAGAACAGCAAAAAATCAATCCTCTTAATTGTAAGGATTGGAAAACCAATAAAGGAATAATTATGTTACAAACAGAAGTAATTCTATTGAATATTTGTTGCAGCCTGTCTCTTTTTTTGTGGGATCGCACACTGCATCATTTTTGTACACTGCTCGTCATTTTTCAACCAAATTCTGACTTTATAAAATAATATTGACAAGAAAAAAATTACATTAACAAAATATTTTTATAGAAAAGGGTTTCTTATTTTCATTTTCAAGATAAACATATGAACGCTCATTTAGCTAAATTATCTGCGATAGGTTTACAAACATTTTCTCTGAAAAACCAAAGCATACTTACAAGTTTGTAATTATTATAACCGGGTTTTGTTGTTGCCTGTTGTTTTTATGAAATTACCGTTCATCAATTGTTTACTTATTAATCTTTATTTATTGTTTTCATCTCTTTAACTTAGCTATTTTACAAAATTAATTATTTATGAAATCTATTATCAGACTCGTTCTATCCTCGCTATTTATCATTTTACTGGCAGCTTCCTGCAAAAAGCTTGTGCCGCTTCAGGTAAAACACATTCCAAAGAACGCCTCATTTGTTGCTGTTATCAATGCGAAATCAATAGGCACTAAAATGTTGCAAAATCAATCAACCCTTGAAAGTATATTGAAGTCTGCAACAGGCACAGATACTTCTGCCAACAAAGGCAAGCAGGAGTGGGAAGAATTACAGGCTTCGGGCATAGACCTTAGCAAGAACTTTTATATTTCTATGGCACAGAAAGATGGCGGTGGTATTACCTCGGGTAAAGGCACTATGGTGATTGCTGCAATTGGTTCATTAACTGATGGCGATAAGCTGGAGAAATACCTAAAAAAGAAAATGCCAACTTCAGAAATCAGAAAAGAAAAAACATACAGTTTTACAACTGTAGAAGGTGATAATATGATAGCATGGGACAAAGACCTTGTCATTGCCATGTCTTATCAAAGTCAGGGTGGCAGACAAATGGAGTTCGATAGCGCAACCGGAGAGTTTAATTTTAAAAACCCCGTAAGTGCAGACAACAATCTTAAAACAGAAATGGAAAACTATTTCGCTCTTAAAGAAGATATGTCTGTGGCTGCTATTCCCGAGTTCAGAGACCTGATGCAAAGTAATGCAGATGCAAGTATGTGGGTAAATGCTTCGGGCTATATGGATATGTTTCCGCTGCCACGGGTTAAAGAATTGTTTCAAAATACTTTCAGTGCTTATACACTAAACTTTGAAGATGGTAAGGTAGTTGTTGATGGCAAATCATACTTAAGCAAACAGCTTAGGGATATATATGACAAATACTCTAAAGCTGAAGCCGATATGAGCCTTGTAGAAAAGTATCCTTCTGATAAAATCAATGGATTTTTTGTAGCAGGCATGGATCCCCAAATGATTAGCGATATTGTTAAGTTCCTGGAGTTAGGTGGCATGGCTGATGCCCAACTTACCAAAATGATGGGAAGTAATTATACACTACAGGATTTATTAAAAGCCTTTAAAGGTGATATGGCTTTTGTTGCTTCTGATTTTGCAATGAAACCTGTATTGGGACCTGATGGTGAGGTAATGACTCAAATTCCAAACGTAAAAATGCTGGGCAATATAGCTGTAGGTGATAAAGCACAGATGAATAAGTTGATGGATAAAATGGCCGAAATGAAAATGGTTGAAAAATCTGGAACTGGATATACTTTAACACCTGAAATAAAAAAGATTGGGATGAGTGCTTCAATAGATGACAAGAACATAGTGATTGCATCAAATGATACAATCATCAACAATTATAAATCCGGAACAAATAAAGCAACTATTGATAAAGAAATATTGAGCAACAGCAAAGGAAAATCGGTTGTGTTCTATATGAACCTGCAAAGCTTTATTAATGCAGCGCAAAGCGCATATGCAACCGACTCAGCTAAAAATGCAATGTTGGTAAAAGCCAAAGAAACATTTAAAGATATGAGCGGTAGTGTAAACAAACCCGGCGGCAAATCAATGGAGTCGCATTATGAACTAAGGTTTATAAATGATAAAGAAAACAGCCTTACTTCTATTTTAAAGTTTGCCGAAGCAGCAAGCAAAACGATGAACGCAAAAAGAGAGCCCGATATGAGAATTATGGCTGACAGTATACCGGTTTCAAGGAATTAATTGTTAAACTGACAATAAAAAGGTTGCTTAATTGCAACCTTTTTATTTTAAATTATCGTGTAGTAGTATGCAAATCAAATTGCAAGGATTAGTGCCCATTCCACTCAAAGAAAAATTTTCGTCCCGGTCGTCAGATATTTGGAATACGACTGTATCATTTTCGCCAAAGAGTTGGATAAAAATAGTAGCCCCAAGTGGAACAGGCAAGACTACCCTCATGAATACCATTTACAAGCTCCGCCACGATTATTCGGGCAATGTATTGTTTGACAATAAAGACATCAAAACAATTAACGGTGATGAATTGGCATTGCTAAGGCAACAGAAGGTGAGTATCATTTTTCAGGATTTAAGATTGTTTGAGAATCTGACTGCAAGAGAAAATATAGAGTTAAGCCGGGTGCTTCAAAAGCCCATTTACGAAGCAGATATTATAGATCAAATGGCGAACAGCTTGGGAATTACATCTATATTAAATCAACAGGCCGGCATCTGCAGCTATGGCGAACAGCAACGTATTGCTATTATTCGGGCATTGGTAAAACCATTTGAATGGTTAATGATGGATGAACCTTTCAGTCATTTGGATAATGCCAATACCGAAAAAGCAGTAGCGCTGATAAGTGATGAATGTACAAAAAGACATGCCGGTTTTTTACTGACAGATCTGGACGAAGACAAATTATTTAATTACTCCAACACCTATCGCCTGTAAGGTACAATTGAATAAAAGACCAATGAATCAACCACAGCTACTTGATGCACTACTGAAAAAAATAATCAGATCAGGAATTGGTAAAGGGCGCTATATAATGGCAGCTATAGGCTTAAGTATAGCAATGGTACTCATCTTGTCAGCAGTACAGATACAAGTCAACTACAACGAATTGTTGTATGGAAAAAATAACCGCGACAGCATAGCAAACTTTCTTGTTTTAAATAAAGTGATTAATGGAAACAGTCGCGATAATACGCTTAGTAAGGAGTTGATTGAAGATCTTAAAAAACAACCTTTCGTGGATGAAATAGGGCAACTAACTTCAAGCAAGTTTAAAGTCTCCGCTCAAAGCCCAAGTGAAAATCTACCTTTTTATACTGACTTGTTTTTTGAAAGTGTACCCGATGAATTTCTCGATGTAAAAAGCGATCAATGGAAATGGGAAATGGGT
Source organism: Segetibacter sp. (assembly GCA_043736115.1). Lineage (GTDB taxonomy): Bacteria > Bacteroidota > Bacteroidia > Chitinophagales > Chitinophagaceae > Segetibacter. The sequence continues at coordinate 28,387 of JAYTDC010000128.1, forward strand.
TCAACTGACATTCCGCTTATTATACCTAATCAGTTTTTGGATTTGTACAATTTTGGATTTGCACCATCACAAGGGTTACCCCAACTTACGCCGGGTTTGGTAATGGCATTACCCATTGTAATTAATGTAAATTATCAGGGTTTGCCAATAAAATTTACCGGACATGTAGTTGGGTTCAGCGACAGAATTTCATCTGTATTGGTGCCTGATAATTTTTTAAAAATGGCAAACAAACAATTTTCAAACACAACAGAGGCACGGCCATCAAGAGTAGTAATTAAAACAAAAGACCCAGGCAATCCTCAACTAGTAAAATACCTACAAGACAATGGCCTTACTACAGATGCCGACAAAACCCGTTTTAGCAAATACAGAAAAATTGTAAATACTATTGTAGGTGCCTCATCAGCAACAGGGTTAATAATGCTGTTGTTTGCTTTATTGGTTTTTTCTTTATTTATACAACTTACCATTGCTTCTACCAGCAAGGAAATAAGCCTGTTAATAACCCTTGGCGCAGCACCCCTGCAGTTGCAGGCATTTCTAATGAAACAGTTTTTGCCCCTGAATATCATTATCATCCTCGGTAGTCTTGTTATTGTAGCGTTGGGGCAATTTTTCCTTGAATCGTTTTTAAGTAACCAAAATATGTTTATCAGCCAATGGCTTTCTATTTATACAATAGCTACTGCATTTATAATTCTTGCGGTGCTTTGGTTGGTAAATTATTTTACGATAAAAAAGTACATTGGTAGTTGATAATCTTTGTTGTCGTAACTAGCAATTCGGCAAAAACGAGGGCCGAACCTTTTTTGCAAAGTTCAGCCCCACATCGAAATTTAAACTCCCTAAACCCAAATCCGTTTATTTTATCTTAGATAAACCCGATAATGAAGATGGATCTGCAGGACGCATCAACAGGGCTTTGTTGAACAATACTTTGGCATCGTTGTTCCTGCCCATGTTCAGATAGGTCCATGCCAGCATGTGGGTGGCATCGTAATCAAAAGGGTATAAGTTCACTGCTTTTTCAAAAAACTTTTGAGCCTGCTCATATTTTTTCCTGTTATAATTAATAACTCCTGCCCAATAATTTGCTGTTGTGTTTTGTGCATCAATTTTAAGAATAGCCTCATATTGTGCATATACCTTGTCCCAGTTTTCCTGTACAGATAAAGGCTTGATGAGGCCAAGCTTTGCTTCTATTGCGTAAGGCTTTGTAGTTACTGCTTTTTGGTAATGTGTCACTGATTGGCTGTAGCTTTTGTTTAAGTAATACAGCCACCCTAAGCGCAGGTTAATTTCGTAGCTGTTGTCATCGCTAAGCCGTGTAAGATCGGTAATAGCATCGTTGTATTTAAGTTTGTACTCATTGGCATAGCTATCGCTAAAAGCTTTTTGAATTGTTGCATCTGATTGCCCAAAAGCTATTGCAGCCTGAAACATTACTACTACAATGAGCAGTATTTTTTTTACATTTTCCATGTTAAACCTCCTGTTATTGAATGTTGATTAAATAAAGTTGAACTCTTGTATATTTCTCTTTGCTCAAAGGTATAGCCACCGTGCAATACAATGTGCTGTGACGGATTTATGTATATGGTAGCCCCTGTCTTAATTGTATTTTGATCTATGGCGTTAAAAATATACAAAGCATCATTTTCCACCAGATTGGTGAATTTGCCAAAAGTGCCGTTGAACTCTAACCAGGTATTTTTCATGGCTTTGAAACCTACAACTTGTTTGAGGTTAAATGCAGAACCGTTGTAAGTTCTCAAACTGCCCGTAGAAAAAAAATAAAAGTTAAGGTTACCAAAAGGATAAAGCCCCACCATGGCATCGTACTGCTGCCGTGTGGTGTCAGTCAATCTTGAAATAATGGCGTTGGCCTGTATATCGTAATAGGCACCGGTATATTTTAAACCGAGCAACCCTATATGATTGTTGTAACTATAATTGTTGAATGGGGTATTTAGATAATGGTAAGCAAGTTTCACTTGCCATTTGCTATTGAGATTAATGGTTGTCCGGTTGTAATATTGTTTTTGGTTGATAGCAATACGGTTGCTATCGGTTACATAAATGAACTTTGGTTCGCTAATGGTTTGGTTAAATATGGCCACCGATTGAAACATAGTCACATTCCAACCCAGTTGCAAACCTGCATTTACAGAGGCATACAAACCATTTTGCCTTGGGGTATAGTCGGTCATTTTATAACTTACTTCTGTACCGAATCGGGTGAGTGCTACTTTCTTCAGCTTTAATTCATCAATAGCTTCTTTAGACAAATATTTTACTTCAGCACCGGTCAGTTCTGATTGGTTCAGGTATTTTCTGCACAGCAGTTTGAAGTAATGGGCTGTTGCATTTTCTGCATCTTGTTTCAACACATGATCGTATTGGCTGATGGCTGCGCTAAAGTTGCCGAGCATGAATGCAGCATATGCCATGCGCAATCTCAAGAGCAAAAAATCATGCCCCTCTTTTGTAGTTGCCTTGCCATATTGCAGCAGTTCCTTCCAGCTTCCTTTTTCATACAGGGCATAGCTTTTAATATCTACTTCCTCTTGTGCATTAGGTTGTTGCGCATAAACCGTACAGGTTATTGACACTGCTAATAGAATCATTATCAACTTTACACTTTGCATTTTGCCTCTATGGTTTTGTTGGGTAAGTAAATGGTAAAGGACTGAAGCTGACCGTTTTCCACTTCCACTTTCGCTTTCATTGTTTCCTTATTATTTAAGAAAATATTTTTGGATTGTCTGCTTTCTAAAACTATTCTCCCGGAAGAAAGTAGTCCGTCATTTTGCTGTATGATACTGTTGAATTTCATTTTCATGAAAATAAAAAAAGGCGCAACAAAGTCCTGTAGCCACTTGAGCGGATGTATTCCAAAAGCATTAAGCGGATAGCTATCTGTTACTGTTATTGCTTTTTCTGAACTCAATAAAACCTTAAATACACTTACATAAAAGTAATAAAGCAAGGTATTTCTCTCTCCAAAATAGTTGGTGAAATAAAACACCGTTCCATTGTTGATGAAATATGCAAACGTATTTTTGTTACGGCAATACAGATAAGACTCGTTGTAGATGCTTGTCATTACTTCCCACTGTTCATCTTCAAAGTCCGGAGCAGAAACTTGTAGTATATAGCCCGGCTGAAAGTTGAAAGCCTGCTGCAATTGTCCATTGGGTAAAATGTTTGAAATAAACACTCCTTCTTTGGGTATAGTAAAGCTTTCAAATTGCTGTTGTTCCCCGCTTCGCGAAATGAAATAGGCCAGCGGATAGTTCATGGTCTTGCTGCCAATGTATGGGGTGCTTTGCACTTGAAAATGCAGGTGTGGCTCTGGCGAACGGCCCGAGTTGCCGCATAGCGCAATGATATCACCTCGTCGTACGTAGCTGCCTTTGGAGACCCGAAAAGAGTTTTTGCGCAAGTGGGAAAGTTTGGTGTACACACCATCAGCGTGTTTAATGACAATGCTGTTGCCCCAGTTTTGGACTGTGTTGTTTTTGCCGATTTCGTTGTCTTCCACAAAGTCTAGTATTTCCTCCACAATGCCATCGCCGGGGCTAAGGACGGGTTTGTTATAGCAATAGAATTGTTCCAATTGGTTACCGGGATTGCGATAGGTTTTCATTTCGTCGTCCAGTATCACAAAATCAAGCGCTTTGCTCCAATCGCCTTTGTGGGTCATGGTGCTGTCGTGTCCCTGACTTACCATCCATTCGCCCATGAAAGGCAGTGATAGCTGTTGATAAAAGTGGTTCATCAATCTTTCTCTGCCGTTGATGTACCGATACAGATTTTGTTCAGGGCTATAATATTGAAACGGTGTAAGTACCAACTTACTGTGTTTGCTACGCAATTGCAACATGTACAAAAACAAAATAACAGTTAAGCAAAATGGTAATGAAAAAACCGGCACTCCTATTGTGAACGTAATACTCCCCAGGCCTATGACCAATAAGTATGCTATAGGAACGGTTACTAATATCCAAAGAAATGATCTTAGTGATGGGATGATGTAAAAGCCTCCTAAAGCTACAGCAACCAACATGAAGTTGGTGCCCATGTTGTAATAAGTCATGTCGGTTTGGTGAAAGCCGCCCATGGCAAAGCTGAACAATATAGCTACTGTATAACCCAGCACCATAAGGGTGAAAGCTATCCTGGAATAAATGAGCAACCCGATGGAGAGTATGATGCCCGAAGCAATATTGACCTGGAACAATATGGCACTCATGCTGCGAAAAAATCCGTTGACATATTCGGGCATTGACCAGTCTTCTATGGCTTGAATGGCATTGACCAGTTTACTTCCACCAAGTGCATACATGTCATTGAACCAGTAAATGCGGCGTAGAGTTAATCCAATGCCTTCAAAGCTTTTGGCGGCCACGAAGATGAGCGCTGTGCTGATGATGAATGCTAATGACAATGCAGGCAAGCCTCGCTTATTGAGTACTGAATTGAGCACAACTGATAGGAATAAAGTGAGTAGCGAACCAACAATCAACAGCATAACGAAGGCTGGCCCAAATTCAAAATTGGTACCAAAACCAAGGCCAAACAATACAACACTGTAGGTGAGCAATCCTTTCTGAATTTGTTCTTTGCCAAAGCCGAGTGCATGTGCTGCAAGTAATGCGATCACCAATGCAGCTAAACCGCTTGCACCTGTAAATGGTGTAAAAAATGAAACCGCTAAAATGAGTAATGCAAATATGTTGTTGCTGGAAAAGAACAACATGCCGTAGCTGTTGAGTATGGCTTTGGCAATGTATTTGGCAAACGATATGATGAGTGTTGGTTTCAATAATGGTGTTTACGGTAAACGGTTTAAAAAGAGCAATAGAAATAAAATGTACAAGAGTGCGATCCCGAAGAAAAATCGGGACTGGCTGCCATTGAAGCTCAATATTTGCAATGGAGCTCGACTCAAAATTATTTCACACAAAAGAAAAAGAATGTAATGGAACAAAGTTTTTTTGCAACGATAATTTTTGTGAATCTACATTTTTATATCCTTTAAATGCGCTGGCATTTTCTCCAATTGTTCAATGTATTCAATGGTTTCGGCTTCTCTTATCAGGTGTGGATTTCCCTTTTCGTCTATCATGACTACGTTTGGGCGCATTTGTATAAACTGCATCCATTGGGTCATGTTGTAGGCGCCCACTTTATGCACGACCACATGGTCGCCGCGGTTTAATAAGGGAAGATTGACCGACTCTCTTACAACATCTATGTTCATACACAGCGGGCCATACAGCACCATGTCTTCGGTGTGGTGGGTGAAGTCTTGTGCAGGACTGATCTTGTGTTCGTACCAAAACGAAGTGAACAACAGGTTGACACCAAAGTCCATAATGGTAGCCCTGCGGCCATCGCTCAATCGCTTATTGGCAAGCACGGAGCCAAGCAAAAATCCGGCTTCATCTATGAGTACCCTGCCACTTTCCAGAATGAGCAGCGGCAGGTCATCTGTCTTGAAACCCACATTCAGCAAGGCATTTGTGATGGCCTCTGCAAATTCATCTACACTTGGAATGGTGTCGCTGCCGGGCAGGTAAGCACCCCGCAAAGTATTGGCAGATGGGAAACCCCCGCCCATGTCAAGATATTGAATTGTAGTGTTCAATTGCGACTTGCAGTTCCATGCAAGATCGCTTAGCTTGCCAACTGCTATGGCATAAGCATTGGTAGAAAGCATGAAAGTACCTACGTGACAATGCAAGCCGGTCAAGGTCATTTTACCGCTTGCTACTATTTTATTGATAGCATTCCATGCAGTACCATTTTCATAATTAAAACCAAAGCGATCCCACATGGGATAAATGCCCGTATCCATATTGACACGTATAGCCACCCTTGGTTTTTTGTTCATTGCTTCACTTATTTCAATGAGCATATACAACTCATCGAAGTGGTCAATGTGAATGAGCGAATCGTTGTTGATGGCCATGCGTAATTCTTCAGCAGTCTTCTCGGGACCGTTGAAAATTATTTTGTTGCCCGGCACACCATTGCCCAATGCCTTGCGGTATTCAAAGCCGCTCACTACCTCTGCCCAACTGCCTTCCTGGTGAAAAACATTGCACACTGCATTGATGTAGTTTGTTTTGTAACTCCAGGCAAACTGCACCTTTGGGTAGCGGGTTTTAAAAGCCCTTACCGAGTTTTGATAAGTACGCCTGATGGTGCGTTCGCTAATCACAAACAGCGGCGAGCCAAACTGCTCAATCAGGCTTTTAACTGTAACACCATCAATTTGTTTAACGGGTTCGTACTCTGTTCTTGTGCCATATTTATTCATTAGACCAGCATTCATTTTAATGATGCTTGGGCGTTCGTATCTTAATTTCATAGTTTAGGGTTTAGAGTTTAGGGTTTAGATTTTAAACCCACCGTTTGCTATTGTTTGTTTTATTGTTTGATTCTGATTAATTGTGACTTTCTTAATGCTGCTATTTTGCCAGCTAAAGCATCTATTTGTTGTCTTCCTTCTTTCAATATTTCTATGTCAAGAAAGTTTAAATCACCTGCTACAATTAGTTGATTCAAAAACTCTATCAAACTACTGTATGCCAGATTTGTAAAGTGTGCCTGATCCTTTGGAGTCATCCTTGCTGAACCTTCTGCTAGATTTGAAACTATAGAAATACCTGCTCTCCTTATCTGCATTACCAAACCAAATTTCTCCTCTGCCGGAAATCTCGCGGTCTTTTCATAAATCCATTTAACCAATTTCCGTGCATCAACCCAACTGTCTAATTTCTCAAAAGAATACATTTCTTATTTATAATTATGGAAATTCAAAATTCTGATTAGAACAAAAAGCTGGTTAAACCCTAAACTCTAAACTTTCTCAAATTCATTAAACCCTAAACTCTAAACCCTAAACTTCTTCACAGTTCCCCAAACGCACTGATCTTTTGAAACTCGGACACATCGGTAATGTGATCCCACGAATAGCGGATGAAAATTTTACCAACTTCGTATTCGGTGAACGGTTTCACTTCTTCGCCCATCGCCATTTTAACCAAAGAAGCAGGTTGGTTTTGTCCCGCTGCCGCGGAAAGATATATCCATGCAGGAAACCTTGGGTTCACTTCCATGATGTATGGCTTGTTGTCAATCGTTCGCATAACTTCCAGTTCGCAGCCGCCTTTCCAGTTGGTAGCTGTAATGAAAGTTCTTGCAAGTTCCAGCAGGCTTTCATCTTCAAGTGTAATGCCTGCCCATGCTTTGCCTTTATCGGTAATGTAAAGTTTGCGCATAGGTATAATGCTGATGGCATTTCCCTTACCATCACCTAATGCTGCAATGTTTATTTCCGTACCGGAAATGAACTGCTGCACAATGATGGGAAAGCCCCACTTGGCCGATAGTTTGTAAAATGCTTTTTGAGCCTGTTCCATGGTGTAGGCTATGATAGCATCGTAGAACTTTCCTTTTACCACCAATGGATAACCGAACTCTTCGGCTGTGCCATAGAGTTCTTCAGCACGGTAAATGATTTTGTCTTTGGGAACATGCAGGCCATATTTTACACCAAAGTTGAAAAGGTTCATTTTGTCCCGCATGTCAAACTGCTCGGTACTTGGGAGAAATGTTTCTATACCCATAGCCCGTAGCGATGGTGCTACCTTAATAAAATTGTACAATTCCGCATCAAAATTGGGGATGATGACATTGATTTTCTCCTTGTCGTGGATGTATTGCAACCTTGCCCTTAAAGCTTCAATGCCGGCTGACGGATATGGTATTTGATAGGTCTTGTCAACAACTTCGTGCATGTAAATGCCGGGCTCAAGGGTTTCGTAAGAAAGGCCAATTATTCTTACGGGTTGATCTAATCCTTCTCTGACAGCCCTTATAACTGCCACTCCCGGACCAGGGCTGTCAATGGCGTTAAGACCTGTCACAGCAACAACTATGGGCTGTTTTATTTCGGGCATTTAAAATATTTTATAGTAAAATAATCAGCATAGTTTAGTTCAAATCCAACAGATTGCCATCCCGCAGTTGTGTGGCAAAGTCGTCCCAATCTTTTTCAAGTTGATTTGGCTCCACATCATATTTTTCGAGTATAATGTTCTTCACCTGCTGTACGGATGAACCTTCTTTGAGGTGCAGCAGTATTTCTGCAGCAATAGGATTAGAAGAAAATGAATCACCTGTTGATGGGTTGAAGATGAATCCGGATTCGCTTGTGGCAATGTTTTTTTTAAGGTGCATAATTTTTTTGGAAATATTTTTTGTTTATAGGACCTTATTTAATGTCTAAAGGTTTAATATTAGATTCCAAATCAAAAAAAATCCTTCTCGGAAATTTGTTAATAGAAAGGCTTACCACGGTCTCAATTTCACCCAGATATAATCATCCATCAGTTTTGCATTTTTCAATACAGCTTTTCTTCTTACGCCTTCCAGATAAAAACCATTTTTTTCCAAAACCCGCATTGATGATTTATTTATTTCAAAAACCTCTGCATAAATTCTTACAATATCAAAATAGTAAAACACATATTCTATCATTTGCCTTACAGCTTCGGTTGCAATGCCTTGTCCCCAAAAGGGTTCCCCAAGCCAATAGCCAATTTCTGCAGACATCACATATACATCGCTATTGAGAATAATGCCTATGCCGCCAATGGCAGTGCCATCAAGATCAATTGCGAAGTTGAGAATGGGTTCTGCACCAATTACTTTGTCCAGCCACTCTTTTCCATTTTCTGGTGTATAAGGATGAGGAAAGTAATTGCGGAGGTTATTCCAAACGTTGATGTTATTGGCATATTGTATCAGGTTGTCAATATCATCTATGGTCCAATGTCTTATTGTTACGGGCATGGGAATATTCTGATTGATTTTTTTTAAAACTAACGATTCTGAATCTTTTAAAGCAAATTCATAATAACCCAGACAATTTTTGTTTAAAAAAATAGGAATTTTAATGGAAGAAAAAAGAAGAATTATGGCTTTACATTTATTTCAGAAGTCTTCTATAAGATTGTTTTTCAGCGGGTTAAAAATTAATAGCTACTTAATTGAGTGAGGAAAAGTTTCCCCAACGATTCTATTCAAATTACTTAATTCAACTAATATAATCAAAAAAAGGGCGGCAAATGTTTTGTCTTATTGTTAATTGGGTTAATAAGAATTGCAATCATCATTTGAAAATTTGAATATTGCAATTAAAAATATTGATTAAACAAATAATGAAATTATTTATAAATACATTTTCGTCAGTCTATTATCATTTAATATTGATTGTTACAATTTTATTGATTGGATGTAAGTCTGAAAATAAAGCAAATTATACATCTCCCATTGGTTACAATTTTTCCAATCCCGTAATGATTCATTTAAGGAATGATTTAGATGAAATTTCTGGAATCTTCTACTATAAAAAGGATACGAGTCTTTTTGCAATTAGTGATGAAAATGCACTTCTATATAAAATTTATCTGAAGAAGCCAATAAAAATAGAACATTGGAAATTATCAAAAGGTAGCGATTTTGAAGACATAACCTTGCACGATTCTACATTTTATATACTTCAAAGCAATGGAGAAATAAATACTTTTGAGTTTACCAACAATAAACTAATAAATACAGAGGCATGCGCATTACCAATAACAGGATTTAATGAATTTGAATCCTTGTATTATGATGGGTTTAAAGAAAAGGTGGTTTTAATTTGTAAAGACTGCGAGGAGGATAATAATCAGATGGTATCAGCATATAATTTTAATCCATTAGATAAAGTTTTTGATGAAAAACCTGCATTTCAGATAAATGGTAACGAAGCCAAACAAATGGCTAAAACCATAAAAACCCGTTTCAGACCTTCTGCCGCTGCCATAAATCCACTTACAAAAGAGTTGTTTATAATATCTGCAACAGCTAATACATTAGTAATTGCTGACAATAAAGGCAATATTAAAAGTGCATATAAATTAAACCCAAAGTTTTTTAAACAGCCTGAGGGTATAGCTTTTTCCCCCTCGGGTACGCTTTATATCAGCAACGAATATGCGGAAACAGGCAGTGCTAATATTTTAGTTTTCTCATACAACCCTACTACAAATGAAAAAATATAGTTTGATATTTTTAATGTCCATTTTAAACTTTTGTTCCATTGCTCAAAAAGATTCTTTACAGGCAAGGCTAATATTAATTGGCGATGCCGGTGATTTTAAAAATGGTAAACATCCTGTTATAGATGCGGTTAAATTAACTACACCTATTGATAAAAAAACAACAGTTATATTTTTGGGTGATAATCTATATAGTACAGGCTTGCCCGATGTGCAAAGTGCCTTTTATGACATAAGAAGAACTGTCATGGATACACAGATAAACATTGTAAAAGGTACAGATGCAAAAGCCATTTTCATTCCAGGCAATCATGATTGGGACCGGGGAGGTAAAGGAGGTTGGGATGCTGTTTTAAGAGAACAAAATTACATAGAGTCTATAGGTAATCAAAATGTACAATTTCAACCCAAAGATGGTTGCCCTGGACCTGTGGAAATAAATGTATCGCCTGATATTTTATTGGTAGTTTTTGATAGTCAATGGTGGATTCATCCTTATGATAAACCGGGAGTTGAATCTGATTGTCCTAATAAAACAAAGCAGGAGTTTTTGGTGCAACTTGAAGATGTTTTATCAAAAAATCAAAAGAAGCTGGTAATTCTTGCTTGTCATCACCCTTTTAAAAGTTATGGAATACACGGTGGTTATTTTACCATTAAGCAGCATATTTTTCCTTTTACTGATGTTATTAAGAATATGTACCTGCCCCTACCTTTAATTGGTTCTATTTATCCCATAACAAGGGGGGTATTTGGGCTGCCTGAAGATTTATCATATCCCGCCTATGAAAATATGATAAAAGAGGTTTCTAAAGTTGCTAAAGTACATCCTAATCTTATTTTCATTTCAGGCCATGAACATAATCTACAGTATATAAAAGATTCATCGTTTCATTATATTGTGAGTGGAAGTGGCACTAAAAGTACAAGAGTATCTAATGGCAAACATTCGCTATTTACAACACAAAATAATGGTTATGCTGTTATGGAAATTTCTAAACAAAAGTCTGTAGATCTTTCTTTTTATACGGTTACTGATTCTATAAGAAAGGCCTATACAGATCATGTGTTGAATTTTTCAAAACTACCTTCATTGAAATTTGAAGATACTATTCCTATAGTTTATACTCCATATGCTGCTGATAGTAATGTTGTAAGTGCCAACAAAGAATATGCAAAAGCATCTAAAGTAAAGCGATTTTTTAATGGCGATAATTACCGTGATGTGTGGGCAGAATCTGTTAAGCTAAAGGTTTTTAAGTTAACTGCAGAAATGGGTGGTTTTACTATTAAGGGCATAGGAGGTGGACACCAAACACGGTCTTTAAAATTAATGGATAAAGATGGTGCAGATTGGAGTTTAAGATCAATCAACAAAGACCTGACAAAGATTTTACCGCCGGGGGTTAAGGGCACATTAGCCCAACGCTATGTACAGGACTTTATTTCATCTGCACATCCTTACTCACCGGTTATAGTACCGGATTTGGCAAAAGCAATTAATATAACAGTTTCCACTCCTAAAGTTGTGTTTGTACCTAATGACCCTTCTTTGGGTACTTACAGATCTTTGTTTGCAAATACAGTTTGCTTGCTTGAGAAAAAAGAACCTGTACCTAAAGGCATAGATACTAAAAGTGAGCAAAAAATAGTAAACAAGTTATACGATGATAATGATAACAGGGTAGATCAAAATGCATTCCTAAGAGCCCGGTTGCTTGATTTTTTATTGGCAGATTGGGACAGGCATTTAGATCAGTGGAGGTTTGCAGAATATGATACCGGGAAAGGGAAATTATATATACCCATTCCCCGTGACAGGGATCAGGCTTTTTCTTATTCAGATGGTTTTCTGATAAAGCTGGCATCTTCAAATTTTATCCCCTTTATTAAAGGATTTAGAAAAAATATTCCTGCCATACAATGGCTTGCCTATTGGGCCAAAGATTTGGACAGAAGTTTTCTTAATAAATTAGATTCATCTAAATGGAAAAAAACTATTGCCGACTTCAAATATAATTTGTCAGATGTTGTAATTGATAAAGCAGTACACAATTTACCACCTGAAATATTTAAACTTAGCGGAGATAAGATAATTAATAAACTAAAAAGTAGAAGAGATGATCTGGCTAATAAGGCAGCAATGAAATATTATGCATTTTTGTCTAAGCGTGTAGACATTGTGGGCAGTAATAAAAATGAATATTTCAAGGTTGAATCAGTAGGCAAAAATCTTCAGGTAAGAATGTACAAAAGAACAGGCAAAACCGATTCAGCAGCATTAATGTATAGCAGGATATTTGAACCTGCTGTTACAAAAGAAATTGATATTTATGGGTTAAACGGTGATGATTTTTTTGAGGTTGATGAAAAGGCAAATTCTAATATCAAGGTTAGAATTATTGGTGGACGGGGTGATGATACATTCAACATAAAAGGAAGTGTGAAAAACTACCTGTATGATTTTAGTGGTGAAAAAAACTTTGTAGCAAATAGCAGACGTACAAGTACAAGATTCGAAAATGATCCCTTAGTTAACCGATTTAGCCAAACGGGATTCAACTACAACAAATTTAGTTTCCCTAATCTGAATATTGGTTTCAATGCTGAAGACGGATTGTTGGCAGGAATTGGTTTCAGCAGAAAAATATTTGGTTTCAGAAGAGAACCTTATTCATCCTTTCAAAAACTATCTACCCTATATGCCTTTTCTAGTGGTGCCTATAAAGTAGCCTATAACGGTGAGTTTAATAATGTGTCAGGAAAGAAAAATGATATTGTATTAACAGGTGAAATTGGAAAGCCAACATTGAACAATTTCTTCGGTCTCGGCAATAACTCAAAATATCAACAGGATAGTGGGATACAATACTATCGGGTAAGATATAATTACGCCACTTTAGATGCACTAATCAGAAGAAGGCTTACAAGTTATCTAAGTATTTCAATAGGCCCATCAGTTTATAATTACTGGAATCATATAGAGGATAATAGAAACAAGATTTTAAGTACCCCTTCTTTGGTTGGACTTGATTCGGTAAATGTTTATCAAACCAAAGTGTACGGCGGCGGAAAATTGCAAATCCTGTTAAATAATCTGAACAGTGAAATTCTGCCAACCCGTGGCATACATTGGCTCACACAATTTTCCTCTCTTGGCGGATTAAATAAAAATAGCAAGTCATTCACCGCACTTACTTCAGACATGACAGTATATTCAAGTCTAAGCGATCCTGCGGGATTGGTAAGTATTTTACGTTTGGGTGGCGGGCATATTTTTAATAACCAATACGAATATTTTCAGGCACTTAATCTTGGTCAAAACAACTTCTTAAGAGGATTTAGGAAAAATAGATTTTCAGGAAAATCATTAGCTTACGGTAGCCTAACCTTGCTCATAAAACTTTTTGATTCAAAATCTTATATCTTGCCGGGATCAGTTGGTATAATAGCTTTTGACGATGTAGGAAGGGTATGGGCAAGCGATCAAAGTAGCAATAAATGGCACAATGCTGTAGGCGGAGGACTTTATTTTTCACCTTTTAACATGTTTATTATTTCAGCGGCAATGGGTTTTTCCGACGAAGAAAAATTGTTTAATCTGTCTCTCGGCACTAAATTCAACCTTACTTTTTAATAGTTACAATGGAACACAACGATATATTTAAAAAAGCAGAAACACATGTAGCAGAATTATTTAGTGCTGCAGATACTTCAAAACTAGTGTATCACAACTATGAACATACACGAAGGGTAGTAAACCATGTTACAGAAATTTCTGGTCATTATAATCTCATAGATTCGGATCAGTTAATAGTTTGTATAGCCGCATGGTTTCATGATACGGGATATCTATTTGTAGAACCCGATGTGCATGAAGTAAAGAGCGTAGAACTGATGAAGGAGTTTATGAAAAATGAAAACCAGTATCCTGATCTTATACGTAGTATAGAAGACTGTATAATCGCAACCAAATGGCCGGTTCGCCCTGTCAATTTGTTGCAGCAAATATTGGTAGATGCTGATACTTACAATTTGGGCACAAAGGAATTTGTTATCACAAACGAACAGGTATATAATGAGCAATTAATGAGAAATGAAAATTTGAGCAGACATGAATGGAATAAAAAAGCAATTAAGTTTTTAGAAAAGCATGAATATCATACTCATTATTGCAAGGAAAAACTTAACGACAGAAAGAAAAAAAATATCAAAAAGTTAAAAAAAGAATTAAAAGAAATAAATCAATATATCCCTGTTTTACAAATGGAAAAATCAACCTCAAAAAATGAAATGAGCCTTACGGCAAAAGGTGTTCAAACCATGCTTCGCCTTACTTCAAGTAATCATCTTAAGTTAAGCGATATGGCTGATGGGAAGGCCAACATACTTATTTCGGTTAATGCTATTATTATTTCGGTCATATTATCTGTTTTGCTTCGCAAGTTGCAGGTAGATACTTACCTTACTATTCCTACTATAATTTTCCTTATGTCTTCTGTGTGTACTATTGTTGTTGCAATTCTTGCTACACGACCCAAGGTTACCGGGGGAACTTTCAGTGAAAAAGATATTATGGATAAAAAAACAAACCTATTGTTTTTTGGAAATTTTTATAAAATGCCCTACGAAGAATATTCGAAATCGATGAAAATAATGATGGATGATTCAGATTATCTGTACTCTTCTCTTATAAAAGATATCTATCAGCTTGGGTTAATACTAGCCCGCAAATACAGACTTATTCGATGGGCATATAATATTTTCATGTTTGGTATTATAGCGTCGGTACTTGCTTTTGGTTTAGCGGTATTGCTAAATACTGGTAATGATGCAGTTATAACCAATGCACAAGGTTCACCTTTGTAATTTTTTTTTCTGTTTTTGATAATGTCTAGGCTTGCATAAATAACTTCAATCATGGCTACATTTCGTTTTGTAGTCATACATTTGAAGCTATGGCAGATATAGAGGCTATCAAGAAATATTATTCATCAACACAGTTTGAATATAAACTTATCTGGAACTGGCGGTTGAAACAAACCCCTGCATTGCACTTTGGTTACTACGACGAAAAAGCAACCAAGCATGGCGATGCCGTTAACCGTGCCAATGAAGCCCTGGCCGAGTGGGCAAACATACAGCCGGGTGCATGTATTGTAGATGCCGGTTGCGGGTTGGGACACTCCGCTATTTGGCTTAGCCAACGCTACAATGCTACCGTAACCGGTATAACTGTTGTTCCTAAGCAGGTTGAAACCATTAAGAAAAACCTGGAAAAATCTCCTGTTCCCAATGTTGATTTTGCCTTAGCCAACTATCTTGAAATGCCTTTTGAAAACAACAGCTTTGATGTGGTTTGGGCGTTTGAAAGTGTTTGTCATGCAGCGCATAAAATTGAGTTTTATAAAGAAGCATACAGGGTTTTAAAACCCGGGGGAATGATAGTAATGGCAGAATACCTGCGCAATGCAAGACCAATGACCCCACCACAGGAAAACTTATTACACGAAATTTTTGATCGTTGGGCCATTCCCGATTTAGATACTTTGCAAGAACATGAACACAATGCGAATCGTGCAGGATTTTCTTCTTTCCGCAACAACGATGTTACCCGGCATGTAATGAAATCTTACCGCAACCTACGTGAAACCTGCCGCCGTTACGAAGGATTGAGTAAAGTATTATGGAAGCTCGGCATCATCTCAAAGTTAAGACACAACAACCTCCTTAGCTCTGCAAAACAAGCCGATGCTATTGAACAAGGTGTGTTTTCTTATCATCATATTGTAGCGGTGAAATAAGGATTTTTTCCGAAGCGATGATTTGCAGATGAAGAATATCTGCAAAGGCGAAAAATATTTTAATGGATTTTTTTATACGAAAACGTTAAGTAGTATGAATTTTAAGTTGCTTCTTATAATCGTAGGTAGTATTTTAAGCTGCAATCAAAAGGATGATAAAATTGTATTAAAAAAAATATCTAATGGTGATATTACAATTAAGTGGTATTACTTTAGCTATATAACAAATAATAGTCCTGACATTGTGGAAGTGGAAAAAAGAAGCACAAGGAAAGAGGTGTATAAAGCGGAGGGGATAATCACCAACGTTACTCTCAATGAGCACAATATCATTATCAAACTTGTAGAACCTGAAAATGGAATAGTCTTCACTAAAGATGTAGATAAGGAGCCATTTGGATATAAGATTGTATTAGATAGTACCGGCACTTTTGATGAATATAGATTAAAACCTAAAGGAAAAAAGGAGGGTCGGAGTTTAAGTTTTTAGATTCAAAGTCCCCAGGTAGCTTAAGGGTTCCTGTTGCTTGTTTGAAGTTTGAGCGAAGCGTAACTTCAATACAACATGAAAAGCAGAACTAAGTCCGGTAGACTAAGGAGTGATTGACAGGTTTCTGAAATGGCTTCCGGAATTGTCCATTTTTGCCTATCCATTCATCACTCAATCATAACCTAATTCCTAATTACTCCTCACTCACCTGGAAAGTAATGGCCTGAACAGCATTGTACTTCACCACCTTGTTATACTGCACCGCAGGCACCCAATTAGGCCCCAGCGTTATCACCCTGATGGCTTCCACGGCGCAAGGCTTGCACCCCTTTGGGACTTCCACGGGGTACACATCGCTTACCGCGCCATCTGTATCTACCACAAATTGTACCCTTACAGTATATTTGCCCCGCTTTGCACCTGCATCTACAGCAACATTTACGTTCAGGTTTCTGGTCAGGTATTTTATCCAACCC
The DNA here is from genome assembly GCA_043736115.1 of Segetibacter sp. Taxonomy (GTDB): domain Bacteria; phylum Bacteroidota; class Bacteroidia; order Chitinophagales; family Chitinophagaceae; genus Segetibacter. The sequence goes on from JAYTDC010000128.1 coordinate 45,278, forward strand.
TGCAACCCACCCGGAAAGGTAGCTTCCTGCTCCACTATGTAGCCCTTTATTTCAACCCCGTCTTCATCCCAACCCGTCTGCGTGGTTGCCGTGCCATTCTCGTCATAACTAATGTGCCCTCTCTTTTTTCCGCTTTCATAATAATAGTCAGCAGATACTTTTTTTCCCATGTCATATGCAGTATTCGAAGTCCGGTTACCCTTTTCATCATACCAGGTAAATGTGCCCACACGGGTCTTGCCCTCCTTATCCAGGTAAGCCCCCTCCATTTGCAACACATTAGTTTTCACCCAATAATCCCTGTGTTCCCACACATCATCCTGTTTCCATTGTTTGCCCACATACACCGCACTGTCCTTGTCACAGGGCTTCCAACCACGGTTAAAATATGAATAAACCGTGTCCGAAGCAGCAAAGGTGGTGGTGAAGATGAAGAAGGAGAGGAGGGAGAAGAATAGTTTCATTAGAGGGGGTGTAAAGTTGATGTAAATAAGATTTATTACAGGTGCAAATTAAGGGTAATGACTCCAAAAGAGTCAAATACTTGTCCCGCAAAATGCGAGGTTTGCAGAAAAAAGAAATACCCCCTTGTGTGTCCCGCACTTCAGTTGGGAGACCTGCTTTTCATGTTGTATTGAAGTTGCGCTTCGCTTATACATCAACAAGCACATGGAATATTTGCGCTAGAAGGGACAAATTAATTCAGCAACACAGCCAATACTTTTTAAATTTGCTGAATGAAGCCTCGTTTATATTTTGACACATCAGTTTTTGGCGGTGTTTATGACAAAGAATTTGAAGTTGTTACAAAACTACTTTTTGAAATGGTAAAAACTGGTGAAATAACTTGGTTTTCTCTGAC
>JAYTDC010000129.1:0-59670 GCA_043736115.1 Segetibacter sp.
TTTTTGCCGTATTTGGAAAAAGCTGGCGACTATTTTAGGCCCGAAATAACGCAAAAATCAACAGCAATGGGTAATGTTTACTTTTTGAGGGGTGACTAAATAAATCCAAAAGGATTCGCAAAAAAATTGAAATCAATCCAAATTCATTCATCCAACTCCAATGGGGTTAACTATTTGTCAGTTTATTTGTGTTAATTAATTAATCTTACCTCAATACCTCTCACTAATAAAATAAATCAACCCACACAAAATAAACGTTATCAATAGTGCTATAATCAACTTGTATTTGTTCCAGAATTCGCGGCGTTTTGTTTCTTTGGAGAAGTCGTAAAGGGTTTTATAAACAGTGTTGTCGGTCCCTGCAAGGGCGGTGAGTTGGTAGCAGATTTTTTCTACCTGGGAAAAAGGTAAATGCCTGCTACAAAACAATATTTCCCTGATAATCTTTTTATTCAGTACCATATCATTGCTAAGCTGAATAATCTCCATATTTTGTTTACACAACAGTTGTTGTATGCGCTGATACAATGCACGTTTGTTCATTCTCTCGGGGTCTAATACCGCTATTTTTTTTCGAAACACAATAGCCTGTTGCATTATAGCTGCTGCGGTAGGTGGGGGAGGTGGCTGTTTCCTTTTTTCAGCATGATTATAAAAGTTGACTTTTATGTTGTATTCCTGACGTTGGCGTAGGTCAGTAAGCACTTTATAAGCTTCGGTTATTTCCTTAAATTTTGCTTCTAATGCTTTATTCCCAAAGGTTTTGTCGGGATGATAACGGAGTGCAAGCCTTCGGTAAGATTTTTTAATATCTACAGTAGATGCATTGGGAGAAACCTCTAGTATTTTGTAATAATCTTTCAGCAAGTTTTACTGTTTTCCTTGGACTTCAAATTTATTTGGAGAAAAGAAAGTCCTTTTTGTGGATAATCTTGTCAAAAGTATAAAAATTGACTGGTTTCATTTTTCAAAAAATAATGCCTTTCATGGCTAAATACGATATTTACAGGCTACATGAAAAATACAATTAAAATTACCATTGGTTCTGATGAAAATTTGCAACAAATTCTTATTGCCGAACTCACTGCAATAGGTTTTGATGCTTTTGAAGAAAAGGACACAGCTTTGGAAGCATTTATAGCACAGGAAAAATTTGACAATTCCGCATTGCAAACGCTCATAAACCATTATAAGTTGAATTATGAAGAAAGTATAATAAAGGAAGAAAACTGGAACGCATTATGGGAAAGCAATTTTCAACCAATTATAGTAGATGATTTTTGTGTGCTAAGAGCTGATTTTCATGACCCTATCCCTGGCACCCCTTATGAAATCATCATTACGCCAAAAATGAGTTTCGGAACCGGTCACCACGCGACCACTTATATGATGGTGAGTCAAATGAAAGCACTTCATTTTACTGATGCTTTAGTAGCTGATTTTGGTACCGGAACTGGTATTTTGGCCATATTAGCCGAAAAATTAGGCGCAAAACAAATAGATGCAATAGACTATGATGAATGGAGTATAGAAAATGCTAATGAGAATATTGAAAGAAATAATTGTAAAAAAATAGAGCTTATAAAAGCAGATGCTTTTGCAGAAGGCAAAATATATGATATCATTTTGGCTAACATAAACCGCAATATAATTATGGATAATGTGGTCAATATTAGTCAATCTCTAAAACCCGGTGGCAAGTTGTTAGTAAGTGGTCTATTGGAGTCAGATGAAGCGGAAATTGTAAAAATTTTTGCCCAACACAATATTTTAAAAATAAAAACGTTACTACGCAACAATTGGATAAGTATTTCGTTGCAAAATGGAAATTTTTAATAAATTCAAATGGAGTATTTTGTTAACTTTCTTATCCTATTTTTGCCATTTGTGTAGAACATTAACGATGCTTATTAATGAATGAATTCTTACTTATTATTGTGGCTTATCTTATTGGTTCTATACCAACCTCTATATGGGTGAGCAAGCATTTTTTTGATATAGACATTCGCGACTACGGCAGCGGTAACGCTGGTGCTACCAATACATACCGTGTATTAGGTTCTAAATGGGGAACATTTGTAATGGTGGTTGATGTGGTAAAAGGTGTTATTGCGGCATCTCTTTTTTTGCTAATCCCATATTATATGCATGACGAACTAGAAAGAACCAACTTTATGGTAGGTTTGGGTTTGGCTTGTGTGTTAGGGCATATTTTCCCAATTTTTGCTGATTTTAAGGGGGGGAAAGGCGTTGCAACCCTTTTTGGAATGGTGATAGCGATTCAACCAATTGTAGCACTTTGTTGTGTTGGGGTTTTTCTGATTGTACTATTTCTTACCCGCTTTGTTTCTCTAAGTTCTATGTTGGCAGGTGTGGCTTTTGCCGTTTTTATACTTTTTATTTGGAATGAAAAAGAACCATTTTACAGAGTATTTGCAGTAGCTGTAGCATTGATGGTTATTCTGACACATCAGAAAAACATAAACCGTTTACTAAAAGGTACAGAAAGTAAAGTGCCTATATTGAAGAACCGGAACAAACCTAAAAATAAGAATCTGAAATAACTGAATTGAATTTTTATAGTATGTGATTTTTTACTCCAAATCTCTTTTAGCATTACCTGTTATTTGATCAATTTATACTCATGTTTCAATAAAACAGACCATTAGAATATAAATCACATTAGACATATCAGGAATTATGCAATTATTATAAACTACCTTATCATTTTTTTTGCTTCTTTTACCCTTGGTATCATTATTGTCTAAGTGATAATAAATATTAGAATTATGAAAAACAAACTGTTTTTTTCGAGTTTAATCATTTCACTTTTGGTGGTGGCTTGTACAACAAACAGCATAACAGGAAGAAAACAACTCTCGTTGGTATCTGAAGGGCAAATGCAGGAAATGGCTGTTTCTCAATATCAATCATTTCTAACCTCCAATACAGTTGTAAGTTCGTCTCAAAACAAAGATGCTGAAATGGTAAAAAGGGTTGGAAGCCGTATAGCAAACGCAGTATCTAATTATTATAAAAAGAACGGACAAGCAGATCTTAGCAGTTATCAATGGGAATATAACCTTGTGCAAAGTAATGATGTTAATGCCTGGTGTATGCCCGGAGGAAAAATAGTAGTTTATACCGGAATTTTGCCTGTTGCCCAAAACGAAGCCGCTTTGGCTGTAGTGGTTGGACACGAAGTTGCACATGCTGTATTACAACATGGTGCAGAACGTATGAGTCAGGGTTTGGTACAACAATTAGGTGGTGTGGCCTTATCGGTGGCATTATCTAGCAAATCTGCTGAAACACAAAATCTGTTTATGCAGGCTTATGGCGTTGGAAGCAATGTTTTTGGAGTATTGCCTCATAGTAGAAATCAGGAGTTAGAAGCAGATCATTATGGTCTAATATATACAGCATTAGCAGGATATAATCCACGGGAAGCAATTCCTTTATGGCAACGCATGGCAGAAATGAGTAATGGCAATAAGCCGCCTGAATTTATGAGTACTCACCCATTGGAAGAAACTCGAATTGCTAAACTTGAAAAGTTAATGCCTGAAGCCCTCAAATATTACACACCTGTTGTATCACCAACTAATAACAAACCAGTTACACCAAATAAGCCTTCAAAATCTACCCAAAAAAGAATGTAAAGTTTAATAAGTTTGACTGTAAAATCCGTTTTTTTAAACAATTAGCGGATTTTTGTGTTTAATTGTAAAAAATTTGGTATAATTTTGCACCTCATTTCGATTTAACCCTTTTAAATTAATTTGAGGTATGAGTCAATTAAACTTGTTTGAAAAGTTGCAGATTTCCAGTGAAAAGAATTTTCTGATACAAGGCCTTCCTTCCTCAATTGAAAAACAGTTTGTTAAGCTATCTTACTCTAAAAATGTTACACCGTTACTTAAGCTTAAAAAGATTGATTTTGCATTGGTATTTGCAATTTCAGGTAATCAATTAACTGGTATTTTAAAAGATGTGATCCCAAATCTAAGCGCAGAAGGCAAGTTATGGGTTGCATATCCTAAAACTACCAGCAAAATTGTTAGCGATTTAAGCCGTGATTGTAATTGGGATGTATTGACAAACAATCATTTTGCTAGCGTAGATGAAATACAATTAGACAATGTATGGATTGCAGCACGTTTCCAAAGACCGGAATCTGCCCGTTTTGAAGTTTTTATTGAACCAAAACTGGTAGAAATCAAGGGTGTAGAGTTCAACAAAAAATTAGTTGTAGCCTCCGCAGAATTGGAAAAAATGTTCAATGCACACAAAAAAGCAAGAGAGGTATTTCAAACCCTGTCAGACAGTAATCAAAAAGAATATGTAGAGTGGATTGATGCTGCCAAGAGGAAAGACATTCGTGTCAGAAGATTAGAAGCAACTGTTGAAAAATTACTTGCGGGTAAAAGAAGCCCTTTAGAAAAGTAAAAGGAATTAAAATTTTATATTAAACCCACCATTTTGGTGGGTTTTTTATTTGTATTAAAATGTTCTAGATATATGATCATTCTTGTTATCTAAAAATAACAGTCCCCAACTCTTTGGTTATTTTTTGTTCTTCATCTTTTAGGCCTTTGTGTATTTTAATGAAAGTCAATTGTTCTTCATAAGTTTTGGCATTTTTAATGTCATGCTGGTTTTCGTCAAACATTCTTTTCAGCTTTCTAAGCTTGAAATAATTGAGGCTCATAATTACATCCTGCTTGCTTATATCTCTGTTGTTGATGTTCATGCCTTCCAGTTTTTTGTCCCAATTGGGGCTTAGTTCATACTGTTGCATGGTGAGATTTATGACCAGTTTTCTTATCATTTCACTTTCATGATAAAGTAGTGTTTTGGAACCGGGTTGAAGCCCATTATAATATTGATCTTTGTAAATGGTAAGCAATAGCTCCAGATCAGGATTGTCAATTGAATAGCTTTCCAACTCATCAAATATATATTCTGCCATAGTTTTCTCCTCATTCCACAGAAGCAAGCCGTGTTCTAGTAAAACCCGCAACAAATCCCTCTCTTGATATTCATCATTCAACAGTAAAGTTGAGGTTTCATCCAATTGTTTATTTTCCTCTTCTATTGGTACTATTGTTAATGCCTGTGACTGCTTACTTTCTTCTTTAGCAAGTTTGTCTCGTTTAATTTTATTGACAAGGTTTGTTAGTCCGGTTTCATCAATATTCAGCATGGTAGAGCACTGCCGAATGTAGTCCTGTTGCTTAACAAAATCTTCAGCACGTTGAAATTTGCTTAAAGTTTCAGCCACCTGGTTAACTACTGCAGAGCGTTTGGCAGTATCATTACCTGCCTGTTGAAGCATTACCTCCAACTGAAATATGATGAAATCTTTTTTATTTTGATCTATAAATTCCCTAAAAGGGGAAGCTCCAATTTTTCTAACATAGCTGTCAGGGTCTTCATTATCAGGAATAAGTACAAGTTTTACGTTCAATCCTTCCTCCAATGCCTTATCCAGACCTCGTAAGGCGGCTGCTACACCTGCACTATCGCCATCGTATATAATAGTCAGGTTGTTAGTATGCTTTCTTATCAGGCGCAATTGGTCAGGCGTAAGCGAGGTGCCACCACTTGCAACAACATTTTCCACACCGGCCTGATGCAGACTTACAACATCTGTATACCCCTCTACAAGTAGACATTCGTCAAATTTATTAATGGTCTGCCTTGCAAAATAAAGCCCATACAGCACTTTACTTTTGCTGTATATTTCGTTTTCCTGGGTGTTTATATATTTTGGAGCCTTATCGTTGCTCTTTATAATTCGGGCACCAAAACCAATAATTTTTCCACTTTGGTTGTGTATGGGAAATGTAATTCGGCCACGGTAATTATCAACCGGCTCATCATTCCTTATGCTAACAAGACTAGCCTTTTGAGCAAAGTCCAGATTAAACTGATTTTGTATAAATGCTTTTGTAAGGTCGTCTCTTGCTTCAAGATTGTAACCGATTAAGAATTTCTCCAAAATATCTTCTCTAAAACCTCGGTGTTGCAGATAACTTAAGCCTACAGATTTGCCTTCTTCTGTATTAAAAAGGTTGTTAGTCAAATGTTTTTGCGCAAATGAATTGAGGACAAAAAGGCTCTCCGCAACCTGTTGCTGTTGCTTTATTTCTGGACTGACTTCTGTTTCTTCTATCTGTACATTATAGCGGGCAGCAATCCATTTCAGTGCTTCTACGTAGCTATATTTCTCATGCTCCATTATGAAGCCAATTGCATTACCGCTTTTGCCGCAGCCAAAACATTTATATATTTCTTTACTCGGAGATACGGTGAAAGAAGGCGATTTCTCGTTGTGAAAAGGACAATTACCCAGATAGTTTGCACCTCTTTTTTTCAATTTTACAAACTCGCCAACTATCTCTACTATGTCAATTCGGGTTGTAATTTGTTGTATGGTATCCTGCGAAATCAAGGTTAAAAACTAATTTTTTGAAAATAAATATTTAGAATTCAGCAATTATTAAACAAGAAAATTAATTAAATCAAAATTCAAAATAGACTTAATTTTTGTTTCCCTGAATAATCAATGGGAACATTTACATAAATGCCCCCCTTACCAACACGTGTGGTTCCCCTTGCAGATATGGTAACTTCATTGAATAACATATTGACAGAACTTTTGAAAATATTAGTCATACTGACCTCAAATCTTGCAGGTAAGGCAAACTCTGAAGTGCGGTCAATATGCATCATTGTATCAAGTGTAAATTTACCTATATACATACTATCTACAAATATGTCACAGTTCACATTTTTTAAATTAACACCAAATTTGTTTGGATTGTAATATATCAGGTTCATAGAAACATGAGGTTTTTGAGTAGTGAGGTCTTCAAGCTTAAGGTTTCTTAAATCCCGATATTCAAAGGCCATTGGTTTATTGCATGCAATATTTGCAAAGCAACAAATAAATAAAAAGTAGGAGAGTAGCCGGGTCATTAATTTTTGTTTAGACAAAATTGCTTCATTTTTGCGAACTGTTTTGTGAAAACAGGTAGTTGCAAATTAAAATAATTATTTTGCTAAATAATTTAGATTTTCGGGTTGTATTTACACATTTGGATCAATAATAGTTAGTATAAAAAAATTTAGTAGTAAATATTTTGAATAATACATTGTTTTACATTTTGTTGTAATTAATAACTAAACTAATAATATATTAAATTTTAGCACTAATTTACTTCTGTTTTAATAATTTTTATTTTTAAAAAAAAAATAAAATAAAATTGTAAAATGAATTCTTTAATAATTGAAAATCAACTGTTTCCGTCAATTAGTTATTTTAAAATATTAGTAAAATGTCAGAATTTAATAATTGAAGTATGTGAAAACTATCAGAAGATGAGTTTTCGTAACCGATATGTAATTTTTGGTTCAAACGGATTGATTCATTTATCCATTCCAATAAAGGGAGGTAGACAGCAAAAACTGAAGTTTTCAGAAGTGGAAATTGATTATTCTGAAAATTGGCAGGTTAAGCATTGGCGAGGATTAACTTCATCATATAGAAATTCTCCCTACTTTGATTATTACACAGAACGTTTAAAAAGCATTGTTTTTTCAGAGGAAAAATATCTTAGTAATTATAATTTAAATGCATTGAAATGGATTTTAAAGGAATTAAAAATGGATATCAATATTTCATTTACAAGTGAATATAAAAATGCATATGAAAATATTATTGATTGTCGAAATACTATTCTTCCAAAAAATTTTCAACATATACAACATATTCTTCAACCAAAATATACACAAGTTTTTGAAGATCGGTTAAATTTTCAGCCAAACCTTTCAATTTTGGACATGCTTTTTGCCACAGGCCCTGATGCTATAAGAATATTGAAAAGTGTTAAATAGCATTTAACAGGCAACGTATTTTACCCTTTTTTTATCTTTACATTTCATGTAATTTGCACCACATACATAGTTTACCATATTAGACATGAGCAAAATTTTAACTGCTTTTTTTTTATTTACAATTTTAAATAATATTTCTGCCCAGGACTTTTCAAATAAGGGAAAAGATTTTTGGGTTGGTTATGGCTACCATCAGGGTATGAATTCTGGAAATTCCCAGGATATGATATTATATTTTAGTGCTGAGACTGCTGCAACTGTAACCGTTGATATTCCCGGTATAGGTTGGAGTCAAACTTACAATGTACCTGCAAATACAGTTTTAGAATCTGCACCCATGCCAAAATCGGGTACACAGGATGCAACTTTAAAAGCAGAGGGCACATATAATAAAGGAATTCATATAACAAGTGATGTTCCTATTGTTGCCTATGCACATATTTATAATCAAAGCGTATCGGGTGCTACACTACTTTTTCCGGTCAACACACTTGGCCAAGATTATTATTCTCTAAACTTTACACAAAAATCTAATACGAGTAATTCTAATTCATGGGCATTTGTTGTGGCTACAGAAGATAATACAACAGTAGAAATAACACCTTCTGCACAAACCCTTACACATGCTGCCGGTACTGCTTTTACTATTACACTCAACAAGGGTCAAATTTACAACCTCATGGGTATTGCTGCAGGTAATACAGGCGCTGATTTAACGGGAACACATATAAGGTCAATAAGTAGTGGTACAAGCAGCTGTAAGAAAATTGCTGTCTTTTCAGGAGCCGGACGAATGTCAATATATTGCAATGCATCTAATGCAACTACTTCTGACAATCTCATTCAGCAGGTTTTTCCCCGTGTAGCATGGGGTAAAAAATATTTGACTGTACCAACAATAGGGCTTACCAACAATTACTTTAGGGTTGCAGTTAGTGATCCCTCAACTGTTGTATCAGTAAATGGAACACCTTTAACAGGGCTAGTTAATGGGTTTTACTATGAATTTGCTGCAAATGTGCCTAAAAGTATAACAGCAGACAAACCTGTTATGGTTGCCCAATACATTACCAGTACCAATAATGGAAATGTAGCTACATGCGGTAATACATATAATCAAAAAGGTGATCCGGAAATGATTTATATTAGTCCGGTTGAGCAAACAATAGATACTATTTCGCTTTACTCTTCTGATAAATTTGCAATTACCGAACACCATATTAATGTTGTAATAAAAACTGCCGATAAAGCTAATTTCACAATTGATGGTGCATCAACCAATGCTTTTGTTACTCATCCGCAAGATCCCTTGTATTCTTATGCAAGCCTGACCGTAAATTCGGGACAGCACAAATTGCAGGCTGCCGGAGGTTTTAATGCAATAGCTTATGGTTATGGAAACTTTGAGTCTTATGGCTATAATGCAGGAACCAATATCAAAGACCTCTATACTTACATAAGCCTTCAAAACCAATTTGACTTAGTCAATATACCATCTACTTGTACCAATACTAATTTTTTATTAGCCATTACATTACCTTATCAACCAACAAGTATAACCTGGGATTTTAGTGGGGCAGCCTCAAGTTTATCTCCTAACGCTAATGTTGTGATTAGTTCTCCGGTTGCTGACAGTAGTTTTATTAAAGATGGTAAAACACTTTATGTTTATAAAATTCCCGGTTCTTATGCATTTACTACAGCCGGTAATTTTCCAATTAAAATTATTAATGTAAATCCCACAGCAGACGGATGTAGTGGACAACAGGAAATTATTTTTAATGTTCAGGTGGGTGCACCTCCTACTGCTGATTTTAATTTTTCTCATTCAGGTTGCTTTACAAGTCCTGTTCAGTTTACTGATAACACATATGGTAGTGGAAGGTTGCTGAAAAAATGGTTTTGGAATTTTGGTGATGCCACTACAGATACCCTTCAAAATCCACTTAAAACTTATAGTGCTTCCGGTGTTTTTCAGGTAAAGCTGAAAGCGGTTAATGATATAGGCTGTAGTAACGAAATTATTAAACCCTTTACAATAGAACCACAACCAACCGCCAAATTCGGTGTATCTGACACAGTATGTACAGGCACTATAGTTAAGTTTACTGATTCATCAACAATTACTTCAGGTAGTATTGTTAAATGGAGATGGGCATTTGGTCCGGGTGATTCAGTTATCAACACAACAAACTCACCTGTAACTAAGGTGTACAATACAAGTGGTAGCTTCACTGTTACCTTGGTTGTTGAAAATAGTTCAGGTTGTAAAAGCACTGTATTTAGCAAGACATTTTTTGTGAACTCATTACCGGTTCCAAATTTTGATATGCCGGGTGTTTGCTTACCTGCAGGAATTGCACAGTTCACCAATCTATCAACTATAGCAGGTGGAAATATAAACTCTATGACCTATGTATGGAATTTTGGTGATGGGGGCACATCAACAAACATTACTCCAACTCATAACTATGTAGCAGCAGGACCATTTACGGTAAAATTATCTGCAACTTCAATAGCAGGTTGTACCAAAGATTCTTCCAAAATTTTCAACAATATATATGCACAACCCAAAGCTGGTTTTACATTTAACTCACCAATAGCATGTTCTGGTGATAGCCTTACATTTAATGACACCACAAAAGCAATCGGAAGTTCAGTAAGTCAGTGGTTTTGGAATTTTAGTGACGGAACTACAAGTAGTATAAAAAATCCGGGTAAAAAATTCCCTGGATTAGATACTGTTATTGTGACGCTATTTATAAAAACGGCTGCGGGTTGCAATTCTGATACTACAAAAAGAATAATACCCTTTAATAAATTGCCCAAAGCCCTTTTTAATATTACGGGAACCACATGTCAGGGGCAAACCTTCACTTTAAATGATCAATCTTTATCAAATTCTGGAGTTATAACCAATTGGTATTGGTATTTTGGAAATGGTACTTCTTCATCATTTACCAACGGTAATCCATTTACTAAAAAATATGACACTGCCGGAACCTACACAATTAAGCTTATTGTAAAAACTGATAAAGGCTGCAAAAGCGATACTGCAAAAACAACTCTTACTGTAATTCAGACACCTGTTGTAAAATTTGGTTTGCCTGCAATTTGCCAAAATGATCCCTTTGCATTATTTACAGACAGTAGTTCAATACCAGGAGGCGGCTCACTTACTCATTTTTGGAATTTTGGCGATGCTAATGCAACACCCTCAAATCCAAACACATCTACAACTGTAAATGGGCAGCATAACTATAGTATTGCAGGAACCTACAATGTGTCTTTGCAGGTGGGAACAGTTTCAGGCTGTAGTTCTGTACTTACAAAATCATTTACAGTTAACAGTCAACCTAAGGCAGATTTTAAAATTTTAAATAGTGGATCGCTTTGTGGAAATGCAACGGCTCAAATCAAAGACAGTTCAACAATAAATATTGGAGTTATTACACGCTTAGAAATTATATGGGATTCTATAAATAATCCTTCAGTTGTAGTACAGGAGTTATTGCCCGTACAGGGAAAGATTTATACAAATATCTATCCTTCGTCATCTAATTCAATTACATACAAAGTTGTAGTAAGAGCCTTTTCAGGGCAAACCTGCATGAGTGAAAAAACAGGGAATATAACAGTAGTACCTACCCCAAAAGTAAAATTTAATCCAATAACTGAATTTTGTTTAAACGACCCTGCAAGAATTTTGAACGAAGCAAGTGAGACCATAGGTGTACCGGGTATAGGCGCATATTTTGGCGACGGAATTACAGCAGGCGGCATATTTAATCCAGTAGTAGCTGGACCTGGATTAACCAATATCAAGTATGTATTTACCTCTAATAACGGTTGTACAGATTCAGCATCACAAATTATTAATGTTGTAGCTAATCCTGTTATTCAAATAACCTCCAAACAATATGTTTTAGAGGGTGGTTCTGTCACATTATCACCTTCAATTACCGGGAACCCATCAAAATACGTTTGGAGTCCTTCAACATTTTTAAACAATACCAACACTCAAAAACCTTTATCAAAACCAACATCTAATATAACTTATCAACTCATAGCCTCTACGGCAGGAGGATGCAGCGATTCAGCAACTGTAAGTATCGTAGTCTTAAATGCACCTAAGATACCCAATGCATTTTCTCCAAATGGAGATGGGGTAAATGATAAATGGGACATAGCATCCTTATCATCTTATCCTGGGTGTACAGTTGAAGTTTTTAATCGATATGGTCAGCAGGTTTTTAGTAGTACGGGTTATTCAAAACCCTGGGATGGAACTAAAAATGGAACGGCATTACCAACGGGGGTTTATTATTATATTATAAATCCCAAAAATGGCAGAAATGTTTTTACAGGCAGTTTAACTATTGTAAAATAATATCAATGTTTAGCTGTACTGGGTACTTAAAAGAAAACTGTATTTTTTTCTAAAAAAAGTACAGAAGTTTAAAGAAAATTAAGAGAATCATTATAATTTTAGACAATGAAAAGAAATTTCTTATTAGTCTTGTGTGTGTGTCTGATATTGTGTAGCAAAGCCTATACACAACAACTTCCTCATTACACCCAATATGTGCTTAATACATTTATACTAAATCCTGCTGTTGCGGGTATTGAAAACTATACTGATGTTAAACTTAGTCATCGCCACCAATGGGTAGGGATAGATGGGGCTCCTGTTACAACCTACTTTACTATACATGCTCCATTGAAAAAAAGCGATTATGATAAGGCAACCGCTACAGGATTTCATTATTCAAACGAAAATCCCCGTGGACAAGCCTATTGGCAAGAGTATGAAAAAGCTGAACCACACGGAGGTGTTGGTTTTACAATACTAAATGACCGGACAGGACCGCTAAATAGATTTGCGGCTTATGGAAGTTACGCTTACCACTTAGGTATTGGACCAAAAACAAGCCTTTCTGCGGGTATATCTGCGGGTATTAAGAATACCACATTAAATGGAAGTATGCTAAAATTTGAAACACCCGGCGACGCTGCTGTTGCGGGTGCAGGATATCTTAACAAATTAAAGCCTGAAATGAATCTTGGTCTGTGGTTGTACTCTGCTGATTATTTTGTTGGATTGTCTGCTCAAAATATAATTGGAACAGAATTAAACTATTCAAGAAAGTTAAATAATGATACGGTCACACATGGAAAATTAGTCCCACATATGTTTTTAACTTCAGGTTACAAGTATTTTCTTGATGATGATTTTACATTTTTACCCAGTGTATTGTTTAAATATGTGTCAGGTGCTCCATTTAGTTTTGATGTTAATGCAAAAGTTCAATACCGCGATTTGCTATGGGGCGGAGCAAGTTTCAGGTATCAGGACAGTTGGGCAGTTATGATGGGTATTAATATAAGCAACGCAGTCAATATTGGTTATTCATACGATATTACAACCTCTCAATTAAATACGGTTAGCAATGGCTCTCATGAGTTTATAGTTGGGTTTACTTTAGGCAACCGTTGGGGCGATTGGTGTCCAAGAAATCTTTGGTAATCATTTTGCACAAATTTCTGTTGACTCGCTTTTGGGCATTATCTCTATGTTTTACTTATAATCATCTGATTAATGTCTATTATCAGTTAAGTCAAATTTTGACATTTTGTATAATTTCTTTTTTAGACATTTGCAACTTAGTTTTAAAAGAAAAAATGGAAATTTATACTCAAAATAAACTTGATTTAAATTGGAGAAATGCATGGTCAATAGCCGGTTTTCGTAAGATGTTTATTTCAGGTATCGTTTTGTTATCATTAGTTTTACTATTCTACCCATACTTTTTTGAATTTGTACAAAATAGAAAAGGTGTTGTGCTGCATGATTGGCTATTAGCTTATTTACCCTCACTTGATGTTTCAGGATATATTTTCCTTTTGATTTGCATTACTGTTTTATTAGGTTTATTCAGATCATTACAATCGCCTTATTTATTTTTAATTTTCTTATGGGGTTATCTATTGCTTAACCTTTCCAGATTAGTTACAATAACATTAGTACCCTTAGAACCTCCTATTGGTTTGTTGGCATTGGCAGATCCAATCGCTTTTCCTTTTTACGGTCAACAGGGAATTACTAAAGACTTATTTTATTCTGGGCACACCGGTACTCTCTTTCTTATATATTTTATTGTACAAAAAAAATGGGAAAAGATATTAGTATTAACCTGTACTATTTTAATAGCATTTTTGTTGTTGATACAGCATATACATTATACATTAGATGTTGTGGCTGCGCCACTATTTGTTTATGGAATATATATTTTGGCAAAACGAATTGTACTAAATCCATATGCATCTGAAATGAAGACCAGTGCTGTTTTAGAATCTAAAAATGCCTGATGCTAAATAAATCTTTTATTAAAATGTAGACTTATAAGCTAAAAATTGATAAATTCTAATAGTAACTTTTTTAAGCAAATGAATTCATTAATTTTTTTTAAATTATACTTTTATTAATGTAATCATAATTATTTTGAAATACTTCTTTATTGTATCATTTTTTTTTATTCCAATTATTGGTTTTTCTCAATCAATAAAATCAAATGAGGTTGACCCCTTTACAAACGAAAGAACAATAGAAACTACCCTTGTGTCGCTCAAAGGGGGACTGTCTAGTGGATTTGGAGTGTCATATATAGCCGTCAACAATAGTTATTATCTTAATATTATAGGATATAGCAGCAGCGAGTTTACGATTGGAGATAATGATAAAATCTGGCTGGTTTTAGAAGATGGAAATGTGATTCAGTTTAATAAAAGGGCAGAGGTGGAAAGTAGCGAAAGCGAATCAAAAAACCTTTTTATACATCATTATTTTGCTAAGCTAACAGATATTGAAATTTTAAAAAACAAACAAGTAGCAATTGTTAGGATTTATTCTCCTGATAATCGAACTACAGATGTTAAGATGTCAAAAAAAAGTAGTAAATCCTTGCTAAAGTTAAATGAAGTTTTTTTTGCAGAAATTAATAAAGGTGATTTGTAAAAATATTCACGTTCTTGTTTCTGAACGTGAATATTAAAGTGAATCCTGTTATTCTTATTAGTAACTGATTCTAAAAGACAGTGTACAGTAAGAAGTCATGGCTTTGAATAAATATTGGATAATAAATGTTTACAATGGCTGTGCCATAATTTATTAAAACCTGTAAAATCATTTATAAATTTTAATTTTTAAGTTCGTGCTATTTGACTGATTTTATTTTATTAATCTAAAAAGCTGTACTTTTTTATTATATCCTAAAATTAAAATTTTACATTTTTTAAAAAAATTCCCATTTCAGGAAATTTATTCTTTATATGATCTTTAGTGAAAATACAAAAGCCGAAAACAATGTTTTCGGCTTTTGTGCCCGGGACTGGAATCGAACCAGCACATCCTTGCGAATGGCAGATTTTGAGTCTGCTGCGTCTACCAATTCCGCCACCCGGGCATTTTACAAAAAAATAACCTATGTTATAATTTATCTACAAATGGGGCTGCAATATTAAGGCTTCATTACATAGTAGCCAAAATCCTTTCAAGATATTTTTTCTTAAAATAATATTCTTTCACTTTTAGTAAATCAGTGTAAGATGTAACACCATCTAAATAACCTTCAATAACAGATTTTACGGTTAGATAATTATCTTTTTCAATGGCATTAATGGATAGCTTGCTAGTATTGATTAGCTCAATATCATCCTTAGATTTAGCTTCCTCTAAATTTTCATTCAATTCCATCATATCCATTAAAAAACCAGGCGATAGTTGATATTTCTCTTCTTCATCTATTAAACCTTTAAGTTGTAAAACATATTTTATTGTTTCATCAGATTGCTGAAAAGTTTTATATGCTTTATTTATTTGTGAAGATATTTCCAGTGCTTTGTTTTTTTCTATTTCATTTTCCTGTGCAAAAAAATCAGGATGATATTTTCGGCTTAAGGTATAATACTTAGCCTTTAAATCTGTTTGTTGGATAAGAAATGAAATGGGTAAATCAAATATTTCAAAGTAATTCATTAGTTAATATTAAGTTATGCAAATATCGTATTCCCATGTTGCTATTATCTGTTGATTTTAATAAAATGGCATTTGATTATTTTCAGATTATGAAATAATTTAAGGATTGTTTTATGATTAAGTGATTTTTTACCAAATTCAAATCCTTTTACCAAACCTACTCTTTCTTATCTTGCGCCGCAAAGCTTTTCATAATGTTTGTAATTGGACTAATAAAAGAAGGTAAAGTGCCTGCTGATACACGTGTAGCACTAACTCCTCTGCAATGTAAGTGGCTGCAGAATAAGTTTTCAGATATCAAAGTTGTTGTACAACCCTGTGATACCCGTTGTTTTAAAGACCGTGAATACACCGCTGCCGGTGTAACTTTAGCTGAAGACTTAAGTGGGTGTGACTTATTGTTGGGTATAAAGGAAGTGCCGGTAAACCAACTTATTGCTGGTAAAAGCTACATGTTTTTTTCACATACTAAAAAGAAGCAACCCCATAATAAGAAATTGATGTGCGCAATGGTTGAAAAAAAAATCAGCCTTATAGATTACGAGTGTCTAGAACATGAAGACGGTCAACGCATTTTAGGCTTCGGATTTTTTGCGGGTATAGTTGGTGCGCATAATGGTATGATGGCGTATGGCGAAAGAACAGGGAAATTTCATCTTGGAAGGGTAGCGGATTGTGGCGATTATAAGGAGCTAATAAATAGCTATTTTGAATTAAGGCTGCCGCCGGCAAAAATTGTTTTAACCGGTAGTGGAAGGGTCTCAGGTGGTATACTTGAGATTTTGAATTTACTGGATATTAAAGAGGTGGAACCTGAAGATTATCTTCAAAGAGAATTTGAGTATCCTGTATTTGTTCACTTAAAGAGTGCAGATTTATATGAACATAAAACAAAGAAAACCTACAACAGAGAAGATTTTCATAAAAACGCTTCTGATTACAGGTGCGAGTTTTCACCTTTTCTTGCACAAACAGACATATTAATGAATGGTACTTATTGGGACAAAAATGTACCGCAGCTATTCAGTTGGGAAGATATGCTACGACCCGATTTTAGAATACAAACAATAGCGGATGTAAGTGACGACGCAAACGGTGGTATACCATGTAATCTAGGTGATAGTACAATAGAAGACCCTGTTTATGGTGTAGACCCGGTAAGCCGGCAAATGATAGCCCCTTATCAAAAAGGTGGTGTAGATGTGATGGCTGTTGGCAACCTGCCCAATGAGTTGCCAAGGGATGCAAGCATGTACTTTGGCGACCAGTTAATCAAATTTGTGTTGGAAGATTTGATAAAAAATGGTTCAGCTATGATAGACAGAGCGACTGTATTAGAATCTGGCAAGCTAACCGCCAGATTTGAATATTTAAGTGAATATGCGGGTGTGGCCAGGGCTTGATTTTTCTCTGAACACATTTTTTTTAAAATTCTACTATAAATCCGATCGTTGGTGTAAATGACGGATCGTCATTTTTCAATAAAACGGGAATAGCATTGCTACCATCCCCACTTAATGCTTGACCATTTGTGCTTTCAAATGCAGTGTTGTCGGCAGTTCTTTTAAAAGTATAGGACGGTGTTGCCGGATTTCTGGACACATACCAATTGGTAACATCAAGAAACAAATCAATGGTCGTTTTCCTGAAGTTCCATTTTTTGTCAATTCTTATATCACTGGCATTAAACGCTGACAACCGCTGTGTGTTTAGCTTGCTATAGTCAAAAACCCCCTGACCTAGCGATAGATAATTGAGCCTTGAAGCAACCTCATCATAAGGTGTGTAAGGTGCGCCTCCCTGGTACCTAAACTTAAGCCCCAACTCCCAGTTTCGGTTAAACTTGTAACCCATGGTAATGCTTAGCAAATGTTTGTTGTCCCAACTGCTGGCTATCAGTTCATTGTTTGTGCCACTATACTGACTGCGGTAGTAGGTGTAAGACATTATACCCAGGAAACGGTTGGTCAATTTTTTTTGTGCAAATAGCTCAATGCCGTAAGCATTCCCTTTGCCATTGGTGCTGACAGCTTCATTGCCCAGTATATTAAAATCGGTACCGAGGTTGGCCAACGAAATGCCATTTCTCACAGATACGGGAACATTGCTATAATGCTTATAAAATCCCTCTGCAGTAAAGCGTAGCGCATCATTTGCCAAATATTCCAATCCAGCAGTATAGTGATTGCTTTGCTGGTATTTGGCTGACTTGTTTACCAGGTTGCCACTGTTGTCGGCAAAGCCAAGAATGGTGTATGGCGGAGCTTTGAAATAGCTGCCAACAGAGGCATTAACCGTCCATTTATCTGCCAGCACATAGCTAATAGAGATACGTGGCGACAGGGTTTGCAGGCCATTGTTTCCATCGGTTGTAAAGCTGTTCATGTCGGTGCGAATGCCTGCACTCACACCTAATCGGTTGTCAAAAAAGCGCTTACCCAATTGCACAAAGGCACCATAACGCCAAAAGTTTTTTAGCGGACTAACAAAGTTGACAGCAACACCCGGCTGCACCACCATACCGTTGGTGTCTTTTAATTCTTTTCTGATAATGTTGAAGGTATTGTTGGAATATTCTGCAAGTTGGGCAACTGCTCCATAGGTCAGCTTCAAGCCATTGATGTTCTTGTTTACATCAAACCTTATTTTATTTTCTGATTCTCTTGATTGATAGGAAAGGGTTTGTTCTGCAGCCAGCTTTTTGGTGTTGTCTTCATATTGAACAATGTTGTTGTCAAATGAATTGCGGCTAATGGCCAAGTTGATAAATCCATAGTCAATCAATTTTTTTAAATTGAAACCGACGGTATAGTTCCATTGGTTAATGATTGGGTTAGAATTGAGAATGTACAGCTTTTCAGGCGTAGCTTTTTTGATGGGTGCAAAGCTGAACTCGTCAATAGCTCCCAGACCTATAAAAGAAAGTGTGGTTTTCTTATCTATTTGATGGGTGATTTTGGTCTGAAAATCCCAGTAGTTAGGCCTTATGGGCAAATCTATTGCAGAAAACAATAACTGTAAATAAGAACGCCTTGCAGATGCAATAAAGGTAGTTTTTTTATTTTTTGCCAGTGGTCCCTCAAAGGTTGCGGACAGTTCAGTGGCGCTAAGCCTTACATTTCCCTGCAATTTGTTAGGGTTACCGTTTCTTTGTTTAAATTGGAATACTGAACTCAAAGTGTTATCGTACCGGGCATCAAATGCAGAAGAACTTAGCTTTACATCTTCTATGAACGATACATTCAACATACCTTGGGGTCCGCCTGCACTTCCTTGTGTCTGAAAGTGATTCAACACGGGAATTTCAATGCCGTCTAAATAAAATACATTTTCATTAGGCCCCCCGCCGCGAATGATTATGTCGTTCCTAAAACCGCCACCTTGCTGTCCGCCACCTACGCCGGGCAATGTTTGAATTACTTTACTGATGTCAAAGTTACTTCCCGGGTTACTTTTTATTTCTTCTGTTGTGAGGCGTTGGGTACTCAAAGTTGTTTCTAGTGTAGCTGCCCTCACGGTTCTTTTGTTGTTACTTACAACTACTTCTTTCAGGTCAGTCACTTCGGGGGTTAGCTCTATGTTGATGAAACTTTCATTACCAGAATTTAGGATGATATTGAAAAGTGTCTCTTTTTTATAACCGATATTAGAAAAGCTTACGTTGTAGGATTTAGGCGAAACACCCGAAATTCTGAATGTACCATTAGTATCGGACACAGCACCTTTGTTGCTTCCTTCCAAAAGTACATTCACATTGCTCAATGGTTTTTGAGTTAGCTTATCCACCACAATGCCAGATATGCGGCCATTATTTTGTGCTATTGAATAAATAGAAAATATAATTAGAAAAGTGGTTAAGAAGATAGCCGAAGATTTTTGATTAAATATCATTAAGTAGATTTTTGATTGCAAATATTCTAAACATTATTTACAGTGAATAGTTTATGTTACTCAAATATAAGGTTTGACCCATTTTCAAGCAGTGCAAAGTAGTCGTATAATGCAATTTGACGATGACTCAATACGAGGAACCTGGTTTTTTGAAGATGAGTGCGGGATTTTCATTTTTTATGAGGCGTTAAAGATGATTCATTCAATATTTTTGAAAACAAAAAAAACCGCCTAAAGATTTAAATAATAACCCTTCAAAAGCCCTAAAAAATCCGAAGAATAACTATTCCCATTTTGTATGTAGATGTCACTAGTGTGAGTTGAACTTGCTTTTTTTCCAAAAAGCATCATGGATCTGAAAAATGAATGTTTTTCTGTTTGCCTGACCAATACCTTTTCTTCTAAATAAAGACCAGCTTCACCAATATATTTTTCAAAAATTTCTGACCGATGAAATGGGAGGAGTATGGCAAATTTTCCGCTGTTACTTAATAAAGGAATAGCAATCTCCAACAATTCCTGTAGGGACAAGGCTTGGCTGTGCAAAGCAATATTTCTTCCTTCATCATTACTTTTCAAATCATTTTCAAAAAATGGTGGATTGCTTACGATAAGGTCATATTTTTTGTGAAGGTTAATATTCCTTACATCCCCTGTTATTACCTGCAGTCTCTCGTTCCATGTTGATGATCGAAAGTTTTCTGCTGCCTGTTGTGCTGCTCCGGGGTCTATTTCTATTGCATCTATCGTGGTATCCCGGGTTGCCTGTGCAATCATCAATGACAGTAAACCGGTCCCTGTTCCAATATCAAATACACTTCGTATTTCAGGGTTTTTATGGCTTAATTTTTCTGCAACCCATGCGCCAAACAAACACGCATCTGTACACACTTTCATGGCGCACTTATCCTGATGTATGGTGAACTGTTTGAACTTAAAATAGGTATTTGACATTATAATATTTTTTCCGAGTGCAAAGAAAAAAGCCATCCTGTAACAGAATGGCTTTCAAATATATGTATAAGATGAATAATTAATCAGAGGCAAGACTTGCAACAAGATATTCACTGTTTAACCGGGCTATATTAGTCAGGCTGATTTCTTTAGGACAAGCAGCCTCGCATGAACCAATGTTGGTACAAGATCCGAAACCCTCTTTGTCCATTTGTGCAACCATGTTGATGGCCCTTGATTTTCTTTCAGGATAGCCTTGTGGCAACAAGGCAAGATGCGAAACTTTGGCCGATAAGAATAGCATGGCAGAAGCATTTTTACAAGCCGCAACACATGCCCCACAACCTATACATGCCGCAGCTGCAAAAGATTTATCTGCATTGTTTTTATCAATAGGAATAGCATTGCCATCTACGGCATTGCCTGTATTTACGCTAATATAACCTCCTGCTTGTATTATGCGGTCAAATGCCGACCGGTCAACCACAAGGTCTTTTACTACTGGAAATGCGTTTGCTCTCCATGGTTCTACTACTACAGTTTCGCCGCTCTTAAAAGCTCTCATATGTAACTGGCATACTGTAGTTGCTTTCCAGGGACCATGCGGCTTGCCATTGATATACATGGAGCAGGATCCACAGATACCTTCTCTACAGTCATGGTCAAAAGCAATAGGCTCTTTACCTTCCTGTATCAAAGATTCGTTTAGTACATCTATCATTTCCAAAAAAGACATTTCTGATGAAATATCTTTTACCTGATAGGTTTCAAAACCACCTTTTGCTTTTTGGTTTTTTTGTCTCCAGATTTTCAACGTCAGGTTCATATTATAATGTTCCATATTCCTTGCTTTTGTACTTTTATTTATTTCGTATTAAATTTCGAAGTATGAAAAGATTGTTGTGGTTGAGGATGATTCTTTCTTTAGAAACGTTTACTTATAACTCCTCTGTGTTGGCTTAGCTACTTCATAATTAAGATCCTCTTTATGCAATTGCCATTCATGTTCACCTTTGTACTCCCATGCTGCAACGTACTTGAAGTTTTCATCATCACGAAGTGCTTCGCCTTCTTCAGTTTGATACTCTTCGCGAAAATGGCCGCCACAGCTTTCCTCTCTTGCAAGCGCATCTATGCACATCAACTCTCCCAACTCTATAAAGTCGGCTACACGACCTGCTTTATCCAATTCCCAGTTCATTTCATTTACATCACCAGGTATCTTAACATTGCTCCAAAATTCTTTTTTAAGTTGCTGCACTTCGGCAATGGCTTGTTTCAATCCTTCAGCATTTCTTGCCATGCCACATTTGTCCCAGATTATTTTCCCAAGGCGTTTGTGAAAAGATTCAACCGTTGTTTTGCCTTGTATGCTCATTAGTTTATTAATACGGTCTGATACTTCTTTTTCTGTAGCAACAAATGCCGGATGATCAACAGGAACTGGTGCATTGCGTATTTCGTCGGCCAAATAATTACCTATTGTGTATGGGATGATAAAGTAACCATCAGCTAAACCCTGCATTAATGCAGAAGCTCCTAAACGGTTAGCTCCGTGATCGCTAAAGTTGGCTTCACCTAATGCATATAAACCTGGAACAGTTGTTTGCAATTCGTAGTCAACCCACACGCCACCCATGGTGTAGTGTACGGCAGGGTATATGCGCATAGGCAATTCATAAGGGTTTTCGCCAGTAATTTTTTCGTACATGTCAAACAGGTTGCCGTACTTTTCTTTTACCACTTCTTTTCCCATGGATATAATGGTTGCCTCTTCTACATGGTCAAGATTTCTCTTGCCTGCTTCTATTTTTCCATAACGTATAATGGCATCTGCGTAGTCAAGATAAACCGCTTGTTTAGAAGTACCAACGCCATAACCTGCATCACATCTTTCTTTAGCCGCTCTTGATGCAACATCTCTGGGGACCAGATTGCCAAATGCCGGATATCTTCTTTCCAAATAATAATCTCTTTCTTCTTCAGGAATGTCTGTGGCCTTGCGGGTTTCGTTAAGGTTTTTAGGAACCCATATTCGACCATCATTTCTTAAACTTTCACTCATTAGTGTTAGTTTGCTTTGGTGGTCGCCACTTACCGGTATGCACGTAGGGTGTATTTGTGTAAAGCAAGGATTTGCAAAATAAGCACCTTTTTTATGCGCTTTCCATGCGGCAGTAACATTGCAACCCATTGCATTGGTAGATAAATAAAATACGTTCCCATATCCGCCGCTGCAAAGCAAAACAGCGTAGCCGGAATGTCTTTCTAGTTCACCATTTACAAGGTTGCGGGCTATAATACCTCGAGCCTTTCCGTCTACAATGACAACATCGTGCATCTCGTGGCGGTTATACATTTTCACATTGCCAAGGGCTATCTGTCTTTCCAAAGCCTGATAAGCACCTATCAGCAATTGTTGCCCGGTTTGTCCGGCTGCATAAAAAGTCCGTTGTACCTGTGTACCACCAAAGCTACGGTTACTAAGTAGTCCGCCATATTCACGGGCAAAAGGAACGCCCTGTGCCACACATTGGTCAATGATGCTGGTGCTTACCTCTGCAAGGCGGTGTACATTTCCTTCTCTTGCACGATAATCGCCCCCTTTTACAGTATCATAAAACAAGCGAAAAACACTGTCGCCATCGTTCTGATAATTTTTAGCTGCATTAATGCCACCCTGCGCTGCAATGCTATGTGCACGGCGTGGGCTATCCTGATAGCAAAAAGCTTTTACTTTATAACCCAGTTCGCCCAAAGAAGCTGCTGCAGATGCACCTGCCAAACCGGTACCTATCACAATGATTTCCATCTTGCGTTTGTTGGCAGGGTTTACCAGTTTACAATGGCCTTTATAATCGTTCCAAATTTGCTCCAGTTGGCCTTTTGGTATCTTTGAATCTAACATATTCAACCGTTAATTGGTTTATTAGTTAATTGGGTTTGTTCTAAATTCTTTGAGATTATTGATAAAAAAATTCCTTTTGGATAAATAATCTATCATTTAATATCTAACATCTATTTCACCCACTCAAAATGCATGCTAATGGGCATCATGGCAAATCCAATTCCTACTATCAATGAAAATGCCTGACCTGCTATTCTAACAGCAGAAAGATATCTTTTGTTAGAAACACCCATAGTCCTAAATGCACTTTCAAAACCATGCATAAGATGGTATGCTAGTGAAATACAACCTAAAACATATAAAGCCACAACAATCGGGCTTTTAAATACACTTAACATTTCAAGATACAGATTGTGGTATTGTGCCCCGTTAGAATAATCAACTTCTTCAAGTGGTCTTACACTCCACATACCCCCTAATCGACTTGGTACCCAAAAATGATAAATGTGCATAATAAGAAACAGTAGAAGCAACGTGCCTAATAAACCCATACTACGGCTATACCATTTGCTGCCACGGTTGCCATAACTAACTGCATAACCTACATTTCTTTTAGAATTATTTTTATTCATCAGCAACAGCCCCTGTGCAATGTGTGCAAAAATGCCTGCAAAAAGTACTATTTCCATCATTCTTATTACTAACATTGAGCCCATAAAATGTGCACCCGTGTTAAACATTTTACCATTGTCCTTGGCCCAGATAGTAGCATTGAGCCCAAGATGAATAACTAGGAAGGAAATAAGAAAAAGTCCGGTAATAGCCATTACAATTTTTTGGCCTATTGAAGAAGTAAACATTTGCTTAAAAGTCATAGAGCAATTTTATTTTAAAATAAAGCAGCGCAAAAATACTACACGAAAGGGAGAAATTTGTTCAATGTGAAATAAAAATTGGTTACAAAGCAAATGAATGGTAACAGTCATGCAAATGTTAGGTATTAAGGAGATATTGATAGACAAAGATTATATATATCAATTAGCATTACAAATAATATCTTAAAAATCAACCAATTGCTTTTAAAAACTCCTCTTTCTTTCTCCTCGACACATCTACAAAGGCGCCGTTCTCCAGTTCCACTTGTCCACCCTCACCTTTTATGTATCGCTTTATGTATTGTAGGTTGACAATGTGCGAATGGTGCAGCCGGAAGAAAATATCAGTGGGCAACAGTTCTTCAAATTCTTTCAGGGTTTTGGAGGCGGTTATTTTTGGGTGGTTGGTAAAATGGATGACAGTGTAATTGCTGTGCGCCTCCAAATGGACAATGCTACTCACTTCAAAAAACAGTAACCCGTCCAGTGATGGCACTGCCAGCTTATTAAAATTCCTCTTAGGCTGTTGCAGGTTTTGCTGCATCAGTTCCACTTGTTTGCCCAGGTTTTTGTTTTCTATTGTTTCAATTTTGGCTATGGCCAGTCTTAGTTCTTCAATGTCCACAGGTTTCAATAAATAATCGAAGGCTGCGTACTTGATGGCTTTGATGGCATACTGATCGTAGGCCGTGGTAAAAATAATGTGGAATGTTTTTTCCTTTATAGAGTTGAGCATTTCAAATCCATTCATCACCGGCATTTCAATATCCAAAAAAATAAGTTGCGGGTAGTGTTGCTGTATCAGCACCAGGGCTTCCTTACCGTTGCTTGCCTCTGCCACCACTTGTACATTGGGGCAATATGCGGCTAACTTTTCCCGAAGGGCCATCCTGCCTTTTGGCTCGTCGTCTATGATGATGGTTGTTATCATTTAGTTTGCTTTTAAATACACAGTTATTTTGGTTCCGAGTGCTAAGCCGTTTTCATGCAAATCTTGTATGATGACAGTAGGGGTGGTTTCCTTGTTAAACATTTTTATTCTATCGTTGCTCATAGCCATACCATAAGAGGATTCCTTCGTTTGAACAATGAGCTCCGCCGCCTGTCTGCCTATGCCATTATCCTCTATTGTAAATTCAATCTTATCCCCGGCTTTTTTGATATTGATTTGCAACAAACCATCATTGCCCGGTTTGTTTTTTAGCCCATGCAAAATGGCATTTTCCACAAATGGCTGAATGATGAGCGGCGGAATTTTATAATCGCTGTTTAGCAATTCTTCTTCTACGAATAGTTGGCTGGTAAATTTGTTTTCGTGGCGCAGTTCTTCCAGTTCCACATACAGTTGCAGGGTCTGAACATCTTTGCTTAGCAGCACAGTATTATGCTTGCTGCTGTCCAATATATTGCGAAGCAGTTTGGCAAATTTATTCAGGTAAAGTGTGGCGTTGTACTTATCGTTACTATGGATAAACGCATCTATGCTGTTGATGCAGTTGAACATAAAGTGTGGGTTCATTTGCGCTTTAAGTGCGGCCATTTCTGTTTCCACAATCTTTTGTCGGGTTGCTGCTTTGTAGCGGATGTTTCTTACCCGTTGGGAAATGAAAAGCGAAAGCAGTACAGCAGTAGAGACTGAAGCCAGCAAATAAAACCACCACGTGTTGTACCATGGCGGCACAATGCTGACCGTGATGACAGTGGAGGGTTTACTCCACACATAATTGGTATTGGCAGACCGCACCACAAAGCTGTATTGACCGGGTTTTAACTGTGTGTACCGGGCCACATTTTTAGTTCCATTGCTGACCCAACCGGTATCCACGCCTATTAGTTTATATTGGTAAACAATGTTTTCGCTTTGCGAAAAATTGGGCGATTGAAATTCAAAACTGATAAAGTTTTTGGTGTAAGGCAGGGAAATATGGCGCAGGTATGGGGTGGCGGTATCTGAGTAATAGGGCGTATTCATAACTTGTATGTTGGTGATAAGCGGGGCAGGGGAATAGGTGTTGACTTCGGACAATTCCGGGTTTACCATGTTCAATCCATTAATGCCACTAAACCAAATGTTCCCCTTTTTGTCCTTGTAGCAACTGGCCGTGTTAAATTCCATGGACTGCAATCCTTCGTCTTCGGTAAATTTTTTGCATATCCCCGTTTTGTAATCCAGCATAGCCAAACCACCATTGGAACTCATCCAAATGCGACCATAGTTATCAGCGACTACAGCGTAAATATAATTGTTGGGAAGCCCGTTTTCAGTTGTCCAGAGTTTGATGATTTGGTGGGTGGTAGCCGAGGCTTGTATGAGGCCATCATCTGTAGCCACCCATAACAATGAGCCATCCTGATAAAAATGACGGGAGGCACCCGATTTGTTTTCGAATTGCGGGAAAAATGTAAACCGACCTGACAGATAATTATAACACACAAAGTTTTTTGCTTCCGTTGACAGATAGACATTGCCGTTGTTCATTTCCTTCATATATCTTACCCGTAGCTTAAACTGGCCGTTGTCAAATAATTGCTCAACATCCTTGCATTTCTCCCATTTTGAAGTTTGTAGATTAAAAAGTCTTAGTCCCCCCTTATAGCCCCCTACCAGCAATTTATTTTCTTTTTTCAAATGAATAATTGCACAAAGTTGTGTTGTTTGCTCATCATTTTCATCGGTATATCTTGTGAAAATATTTGTCGCTTTATTGAAGCTGTAGAGGCCGCCCCAGGTTGCCACCCACAAATTGTTATTTGACCCGGCTATGATTTCGTAAATATTTTTAGATTCTGATTCAATTTGTTTAGCTATAAATGGTTGATGATAAGAATACCTGCCCGATCTGATGTTGGTATGCAATAAGCCGCCTGCTAAGGTACCCATATAAAAGTCCTCATCGTTTTCAGAAAAAACACTGAAAATAATATTGTCTGGCGCAGGCATGCCCGGAGGGGCTTCATTTCGCCAAAGACTAAACTGTATTTTTTGCAAGTCAAACTTGGCAACTCCACCACCACTCAATCCAATCCAGGTGATCTTTTGTTTGTTGGTAAAAAAGCTTAACACAAAAGGAGTCTTTAACGAGTGAAATGTTTCCGCTGCACCGGCATTTTCAAAGGTTTTGGATTTGAGATTTACTTTTAACAACCCTTCGCTTCTGCTGCCGATCCAAACTGTGGTGGAATCGCTTTGGTGGATGATCCGGGCATCAGTCAGATATTTCCTGCCTTTGAATTCTTTTCTGAAATACTGAAGATCAAAACTGTTATCTCCATATCTTTTCGACAGCATTATATCGCCGGAGTTCAGTACCATCCAAGGTTCACCGTTTACCAGACACATGTCAATAATTTGGTGTAGGTCTAACGGGTTGTTATTGGGAAATGCGATTTGAATAAATGCATTATTTACCAGCTTATACAGTTTGTTTTCCCCGGCTGCCCATGTGTTCCCATTGGCATCATTACACACCGCAACAACATTTTTTGATGCGTCCAAGGGCCATGTGATCGGCACCATTTCTTTGCCAGATTTGCTATAGCAGAACAAACCGTCATTTTGTGTAAGTATCCACAGGTTGTGGTGGGCATCTTCTTCTATTTTTACAATCCAAAATCCGACCGGGAGTTTAAAGCCCGTAAAAACATCTTCGGGCAGTAAAAAGGTATTGTTGTAACGGTTGTACAACAGAATTTCATAGGTAGTGCCAACCCACAGCCAGTCGTCAACATCTGCACAGAGTGCAGTAATCATTTTAGAAGGTTTTACGCCGCCGTTTATTTTTGATCTACTGTCATTAAATGCAGGAGTAATAGTTCTAAAATTTTTACCATCAAACCGATTAAGTCGGTCTTGTGTGCCAAACCACATGAAGCCCTCGTTGGTTTGTGCAATACTATACACACTATTTTGAGAAAGACCCTGTGCTGATGTGTACGACTGGAAATGCAGGTTTTGTGCTAAAATGATTTTTTGCAGAAAAACAAAGAGCAAAATCAAAGCAACATTTCTCATAATTCAAATTACATCTTTTACTTTACTTTTTGAGGGAAGTGTATTTACTATCGAATAATAATTACTTAATTGTCAATTTGGTTTACCTTTTCTCCTTACTGCTGTTAATCCTAAAATTTAAATTTTTTATGAGCAGAGAAAAACAAAAGCCATCCTGAAAAATTGGACGGCTTTGTATTTTACCCCCGCTGTTAGTTATGGTTGCATTGTTGAAACGATTACATCTTGATTATTTTCTTTATTGTTTTTTCCTCACCTGTTATTATCTCTACCAGATAAAGGCCTTTTGTAAATGATGAGCCGTCTATGTTTATTTTGTTGTTGTCTTTCGCCGCTTTATTTGTGGTAATGTTTTCATTTTAATACCTAAAGAATTGTAAATCCATACCCGACTTTTGGCGGTATTTTTTGCAGTAATCGAAAGAGATCAGCATTACAAAACCAGTCTCTAATTTTCTTTAGAAAGCTGCTCCTGTTAGTCCCAAGATTTACTTCAATCGCCCCATCATCATAAAGTCGCACCAATACTCAGTATCAGTTTCTTTGCCTAATTCATTGTTGGTTGCAGATACTTTAAAGATGGTCTCACCTGTAGCAATACTTTGTTCCACACCGTAGACAGGGAAGGCATCATTGCCATTACTGGTATAAACGGTAACGGTAACAATTGGCTTATCATTGAACAGGTGAGGTGTCCGTATAAAACATTGTTTTACATAAGACTGTCCTTCCGGTTCCATACGAACTCTGCCAGCAGTGATAATCGTTTTACCCGATTTAATTGTGTACATAAATAGTTAGTTTTGGTTAGTTATTTAATATGGTTGCGTAGATCAGTTTTAAAGTTTTATTACTTTCTTGGTGATTTTTTCTTCACCCATTCTAACCTCGACCATGTAAATTCCTTTGGCAAATGATGAGCCGTCCACAGTTATTTGGTTGCGGCCTTGCACAGCATTAATTAGAGGTAATGTTTTTATTTTAATACCTAACGAGTTAAAGATGGAGACTTGTGTTTTTGCGGTGGTTTTGGCGTTGATGGTAAGAGTGAAGGAGGTAGTGAATGGATTGGGGTTGATGGATAATATTTCCAGGTTTTCTTCCAGCAGAGCTTTTTTACTGTTCAAAGTAATGCCAGTGTTTATGTAAGGACCGTGGTTTGTAATACCTGCCTCTTGGTCACTTTGCCGTGAAGAATACACCATACAGTTGTCAATGTTGGTGCGGAAAGTAGAACCGTTCGTGGCAAAAAATCCATCACTTAATACAATTTCCGACTCTGCTTCATACCAAACGTTAGAACCATTAGCGCAGGTGGATATAGAAGTTAGACTACCTTCTGCAATAAAGCCTTTATTGCCTGTGTGCGTTTGATTTAGCGTGTTATAGGTGTTGCAAAACACAGTGAAGTAATGATTATAGACTTTGCCATTATAAATTACCTGCATCTTCCAGGTGCCCGAGTTGCTGCTGCTGAAAGTGTACTGGTAGGTTGAGGCAGTAGATGAAGTGTTGGCTCCTGTATATGTGGAGTTGTTGTTGTATTTCTGTGTTCCCTGCTCATCATAGATTTGAATATTAATGACCTGGTTTGTTTGCAGGCCCCTAAAAAAAACGGTGAGTCTTATAGTTCCCGATGGGATAAAATGATTGACCTCATTGGTGGTCTCCTGGCTAGGACATGTGTTGTAACTGTAACCATTGATAGCCGTCATCATTCTTACAACTCCTGACTCCCAGTAGTCTTTTTGTGCAGCCCATAAGGACGAATTTGTATTGCATGTGCCGTTATTCGGGTCAACAACATTGTTGAGATTGTCATGAATTTCGAAGTGCAGATGCGGCCCGGTTGAATAACCAGAACTTCCCACTTTTCCAAGATAATCCCCTGTGTTTACAACTGAACCAATTGGCTTTGTAAGGACACTTCCATTCTTCATGTGTAAGTAAAAAGCCCGTGACCCATCGGCGTGTTCAACTACTACATAATTCGGAGATGCAGAAGGATTTAAGGTGCAGTTTCTGTCAAATTCTCCATCGTGGCTATCGGCTATTACGCCAGGTGCCGCGGCTATTATGTCTGCCACCTGATTATCCATCATCAACCAGTGAAAAGGTACTAAATCAATATCCATTCCGTTGTGACCATCGTAAGTACGGGTGCCGCAATTGTAATCCTGGATGCCTGGTGAAGTATTATCTCTATCCACATAATTGTTGACAAAATACAAGCTTTCATCTTTGAAATTATCAGCTGCTTTAAGCGGCCAGTACAAAGCAGGAATGGACTGTGTTTTGTTTACTTTAGGAAACGGAGTTCCTTTGGCTTCGGCTGCTCTTTTGTTTTGCTCTATACGGAAGGCAATCAATTTCATTTGGGCTTTTGAAATACAGTTTTCTTTTGTATTATTTTGTAGAGGTAAAAGCGTTTGTTGGGCCGTCACACTTATGCTTACGAGCCCAAATAATATCAGGAGGTAAATGATGTTAGTTTTCATTTCAATAGTTTTTTGGTGAATGTTTTGAGTTTATTTTGAAAAACTATTTACTCATTTTCTTTAGTCTATCAACCTGCTTTTGAAGATCAATTACATACAACGTTAGTTCTTCTATTTTCTTTATCATTTGTGCAGACACTTTTCCTACTTCAAGTCCTTCAGTTTCAATTTCATTTCCCGCCGTTACATCTGGTAAATGTTTGTTAGTTTTTATAAATTGTTCTACTTCGACAAGTGACCGTAGTTTATAATCATCTGAAAATACATAGTCGCACCAACCTGTTGAGACCCGTACTTCTTTGGCCCGGATGGTGCCGCAAACGTCCAGTTTATAAGCAGGGTTATTGGTGCCTAAACCTATATTGTTTGTAGTACCATTCACCATTAACGCAGGTAGATAACCGGCAGCAGTCAGGTAGATATCGCCACCTCCTGTACCAATCTCGATTCCTTCTCTGCTAAACTGGCTGGTTATTGTACGATTGGTTACTCCTTTGATGTAGCCTCTGTCAGTATTAAACTCATCGCTAAAAACCTGAATTGGATTGCGTCCCCTCAGCTTGAATATTTGCGTGTTGTTGCTTGCAGCCTCGGGTGTACCACTATAGATAAGCATCTTGTAGTCAGGATTGTCAATGCCTATGGCAACATTGCCCCCACCGCCAGCTAAAATTATATCGCCTCCCGGCTTGTAAGCTGCGGTTCCAAATTGCTCGCCTGGCTGATCGTTGATGTACACTTTAGAAGGTCTCCGGTTAGCATACACTCCAAAACCGCCATAGATTTTGTTGCCACCTCTTATGTAAGTATGTCCTGTAGTTCCGTAATTAAAATGACTCGGAAAGTCACTACTGCCACTAATAGATAAACTTGCCTGATCAGTTATGTTGTTATTACCTACATGCACAAAACCATTTTTAAAAACTGAAATACCTCTTACAGGTGTATTTATAAAGGAGGTATTGGCAGCAACACTATCCTGCATGTTAATAGAAAATGCGCCGGTTGATGGATCCATGTTCATTTGCATTCCAAACCCGTTGCCTATGGCTTTTCCATTTCCGGTAGCAACATCCCTGTATTGGTTAAAACCAATAGTCGGCCAGTTGCGCTGAATGGAAATACCTGCTCCATCACCTCCGAAAATGGCGGAGGTACTACCGTTTCCGGCTACACCATTTACTTCCAGTTTAGCTCTTGTCGGATTCGCAGTTCCTATTCCTATATTACCGCTGTTGCCGCTATAAATATCATTGCCGTTTGCATTCCACTGGCTTCCTCCCGAAGAAGGCGGACCCCAATAGGCTAATCCCGTTGCATCGCTGGTAAGTACACTGCCAGCAGTCGGAGGAATGCCTCCGGTGATTTTTATCTGTCCGTTAATCTCTAATTTGGCTGTTGGATTTGTAGTGCCAATACCCACATTGCCATTGGATTTATTAATTGTAAATTGGTTGGTATTAAAAGAAATATTGCCATTACTTCCAATTTTCATTCTTTCAGTTCGGGTTGTAGTACTTGTTCCGGTAGAAAAAGAAATAGATGCTGGTAAACTAGTTAATAGTGGTGCCCCATCTACTGCAAAGTCTATTGACGATGAATTTTGAAAAACAGATCCATCATAGCCACATGCAATTAGTGAAGATATATTATCTCCATTGGCAAGTGTTAAAGGTATTGCCAAAGTTCCCCGGCTTCTTCTGTATATGAATTGAGGTTTTGCTGTAGCAATATTTGTGGCCATAGCATATATGTTATCAGAAGTTCCGGAAGTGCTTTCACTAAATGATGTATAAATAGGCGATGTTGAACCTGTAGTCCATGCAGCAACAGGTGTACTACCATTTGCCTTTAATGTGAATCTACCAACAGGGGTAGTTGTATTGAAACTTACTCTTCCTAAAGTATCAATATAAATGCGTTTTGCACCCTTTGTAGACAGACTTAGGGCTACATTGTTGATTGTACCAATAGTTGATGTTGAAGTTGCATCACTATTTCCTGTTAGGTTCCAGGTTTGAGCAGTTGTCTCTTTAAGGCAACAGCTAATGATTAAGGCACTAGCCAAAATCATTTTTTGAAATTGTTTTTTCATCAGTTTTAGTATTTTGGTGCCTACTCTTTGTTTGGATTTTCGGCTTGCTCCCCTTGCTTACTAATCATTTCATGATAGTTAAGAAAATGATTGCAACACAAATATTGTAAGTATTGACAAGGGAGAGAAGGGCTAATGAGCCATTGGTTTATTTGATTTAGCAGTCGGCGGTTAATACTGGTTTCAGGAGTTTAGAGCTGCTATAAATGATAAGAGCACTTGTAATACAGGAAAAACAATTCTAAAACTTAAATTATTAGAAAGACTAAATAAAAAAATTACAATTTGCCAATACTATTTTAATATAGTTCATTGAAGAAAATATATCACCTGCTATGTGATAATGTGATAATTAATCAAATCAACTGTGGTGTTATGAAATTACAAACTATGCCATCAACTGCATGAGTGAAACCGGATTGCTGAATTTATAAGGTAAATTTCTAATGATTAAAACCAAATAAAAAGTATTGCAAAAATTAATTATATAAATTAAACTGCTGTGCTTAAGATGTAAGCCTGATAATGGTAGTTGATGTTTAAATATGCTATGGCTAAACAAAGAATTAATACCAACACGGCCTCAAATGATTTTTTAAAAGTGTGTCCGGCAAAGTAGTGTGCACAAATTGCTCCAATCATAATACCTGCTATTGAAATTGAAACATATATAGCGAGCCAATTAACCCAAATGCCGGCTATTAATGCTATGCTAAGCAATATTTTTATTGCACCAATGAAATTGCGTAACCAATCCGGCAGGTTAAATGTTTTAAAGTCTGCTTTGATGGTATTATACTGTATTACCCAAACTTTTAAAACCGAAAGAGCTACTACAATCTGTAGAATAATTCCAATAATTGCTATATTTTCAAGGTGTTGTAAATCTGTTGATTTTGCCTGGAGAAATGGAATAAAAATAGTAAACATAATAGACAGTTTAATGGTTTACGAATAATTACAATGCATTACATTCATTGACCTATTAAAGTTACGTTCAAAAGTATAAATAAAAAATTTTTTTATATTTTACATAACTTTAATAATAAGAGGGTATTTATTTAGGAATTTATAAATTTTGAATAGAATGACGACAATCCTTTTACAATCAAGGAAAATGTTGGAAAATCAGGATTTATAAATATAAGATGAGGAGTACCTATTTTTTAAAACAAATGATCTGTCTTAATCAACTCGGGATATAACTTTTGCAAATGCTTGATTTCAGGAATACTCACGGCCTGTACATATCCCTGGTTTGGATTTTTGAATATATAATCCTGATGATAATCTTCTGCATCCCAAAATTTGGTAAATGGAACTGCTTGTACTGCTATTGGTCTGTTGTATTTGCCGGAAGTGTTTAGTTGCTTTATATAGGTTTCATTAAGTTGTTTTTCATTTTTATTTCGGTAAAAAACAATAGAACGGTATTGCGTTCCCCGATCATTTCCCTGACCATTTACTTGTGTGGGGTCTTGACCGGCAAAGTAAATTTTAAGTAGTGTAGCGTAGTTGATAACAGATGGGTCATAATATACATTCACCGTTTCGGCATGACCTGAGTTACCTTCTTCTATACTTTCGTAGGTAGGGTTGGTAGTGCTGCCACCTGCATAACCCGAAACAGCTTCCTTAACTCCTTTAATGCTTTCAAACATAGCCTCTTCGTGCCAAAAGCAACCTGCTGCAAATGTGGCAACACTGTATTTTAAGAGCTCTTTGGATGATATAGCTTCCTTTTTTAAAAGCGCTTTATTATTAGACTTTTGTGCACATGATGTTAGGGTAACCAATGCAAAAAGTGGTAAAATGAAGTATTTCGTATTCATGTTATATTTATAACAATATACGAGAACTATTGTTGCAGCGATTGTTATGAATATGGTAGGATTTCAAATAAATATATGCAATAACAAGCTTATCCATAAAACTCCAAAAGCGAACCAAAGTAACTTTCATCCCATCCCTCTGTAATAGCTTTATATTCTTCGTCAGGAATATTGGTGTGTCTAAGTTCTACAGATGTACCTTGCTTGTGCGGATGCAACTTTATAGTAACAATAGATGGTTCTTCCTGATCACCAAAGTACCATTGCTGCACAATCTTTTTCCCTTCTTCAAATTCAAGATTACGACCGCATATACTATCATCCCACAGTGAAAATTCAGTATCAGGTTCTGTGCTCATGATTGCTTTTTCACCTGTCCAAAGTTGAATAGTAGCGGGATTGGTAAGAGCTACATAAACGTCTTCAGGTTCAGCAGGTAAAATATAGTATTTCTTAAAGTCTTTCATGTTGTAAAGCTATGATTTGTGTTTCACGGAAAGGGTTAGTGAATTGAAATTTTTTTCAGCGAATTTTATTTCTCACTGAAAGTTTTTGATGCAACGGAAGATATATGTTGTGAAAATTATTTTCAGTTCCTTCCGTTATTTCCGTGAGCAAAATACTTTTTCATTTGAAAATAATTTGTAAGGATAAGGCTCACGGAAAATTTTTGAAGGAACGGAAAATATATGTTGTGAAAATTATTTTTTATTCCTTCCGTTATTTACGTGAGCAAAATAATTTCATTTGAAAATAATTTGAAAGGATAAGGCTCACTGAAAATTTTTGAAGCAACGGAAGATATATGTTGTGAAAATTATTTTCAGTTCCTTCCGTTATTTCCATGAGCAATATAATATTTTTAGTTAGAAATCATCCCCAAATCCACGTAACCATTTGTTTTGCATTTCGTTGGTTGTTGAACATTTGAATTAATACATTTTCACGCAATGTAATATCATCATGTTGAAATGGCTTTTTATATAATTTAATAACAGATTGTTTAAAATCTTCTTCATCCGTTGCAATATGGCAAAGACTTTCAAGTCCTGTTCCATCAACTGTTGAGTCATTTACAAGACAGTGTCTGCCATTGAACAAAGCATTGACCAACTTCACTTTTATTCCTGTACTATTGAATGAAGGAATGATGTTGATTTGAGCTTTTTCAATCATGTCCTGCATTTCAGCTTCATCAGGGTTGGCAATCATGCACATGGTGCTTTTGCTTTCTACTAATGCAGTCAGAAATGCAGAAGGGTTTTTTCCTGCTATCACAAGACTCATTTCCAATTCATTAAATACATTTTCTACCAGCCATTGAGCTGCTTTTTCATTTTCACCCACACTAAGATCCCCTTGGTACAAACAAAATATACCATTTCCTTCATTTGATTTAACTTTCCACTCAGGTAAAAAAAGTGGAAGAAAGTCTATGTTTTTGCATCCGAGCTTTCTGTACACCTCGTCATCCTTTTCTATAACCCCCCAAAATGTAGCTCTGTTGACAATAGATTTTTCGTACAATTTCAAGCGCCAGCTTTCAAATAAGAAATAGAGTTTTTTGAAAAATGAGGGTGTGTTTTTGCTTAAATGCCTGTAGTAGATGTGCTCAACATTATGCAGTCTTACAAAACATTTGCGTTGGTTAAATCGTGTATCATGCAGCAGATAAGTGCAGTGGACACCCTCCATAAAAATAGGATAATCATCCTGCAACAAACGGGTAAGTAGATCTTCATCAATTCTGCTACTGACTATGTAGGGGTACCTAAAGTTTATGGCCTCCCAACCATTCTTTCTTTGATAATAGTGTACACTTTCGCAAAATTGGTTCAATGCTTTTTGTTCGCCCCTGCCATATTCAAAACAATGCAAATGAATTTTTACTCCCTGTTGTTGTAGTGCAGGTAATTTATAATACAAGTCAAATACCCCACCATAGTCGGCGGGGAAGGGAACATTCAGGCAAATTATATGTAAGTGTTTTTCCAAAAGCTGTATTAACTAAAAAGTTTTTTATAAAATTCAATCAATGTTTTTTCCTCATTTTCCCAGTTCAGCTTTTCTCTTGCTATTAAGCAGTTGGAGCGTAATTCACTTATCAGAACGTTATTTTCAAGCAAATTGTTCAATCCGTTGGCTATAGTATCTTCATGAGTATCACTAATTAATGCTGCAATATGGTATTGGTCATTGATGGAATTATATTGTGGATAGTTGACACATAGTTGTGGCACACCCGCCATTATATAATCAAAAAACCGGTTGGCTAACGATTGGTATTGATTCAATCCTGTATTTTCAAATAGCATTACAGCAACGGAAGCCTGTGGAGTAATGCTTCTTAATTCATCAGGTTGTACCATTCCTTTCAATTCCACTTTGTCCGCTACATTGTTATCTTTAATAAGCTGTTTTACCTGCTCAAAATAATTCCCATTACCACAAATGACTAATCGGGAATTCACCTTTTTCATAGCGGGTATGAGTGTTTCAAAACTTCGACCTTCATTAACTGCACCCTGATAAATAATAAAACGATTTTGGTGGTTCGCTGAAGGTGTTATTCTATTCAGTTTTGGAAGGTTACGCACTACACCATAACATACACCGTAACGTGATTTTAATTCATTTACAATAAAATCATTTACAGTATAACCTTTAGAAAACTTAGGCACAGCAAACCTTTCCACTGCCAACCACATTTTTTTGATTGCAGGTCTTGTTACTATTTCTTTTTGTTCAGTAAATAGTTCATGTGCATCATACACCCGTTTTTTGCCCTTGATTAATGATGCAAAATAATTGGGCAAAATGGAATCTAAATCAATTGCACAATAGCAATCTGCTTTAGTTAAAAGAAGCAAGAAAAGCAGTCTTACATTGTATTCCAGGTAAAACAATTTTCCTACCCTAAAAAAACAAAACAACCGCTTTTGCCTGTAAGGTTGAACTTTAAGTGGTTGGGAATTTTTTAATTTTCTACCTATTAAAACTACATCGTAACCTGAGTTAGCAACTGATGCACAAATTCTTTGCATCCTTTGGTCATATACCAGATCGTTAGTAACTGTAAAGGTTATTTTTTTCAAGTAAAGGGTTTATTACGCAGCGGCAAATATATTTTTTTAGGATTGACCTTGTAGGATAATTTTTTAAACCAGCATTTATTATTAGTGAAGCTGTATTGGCGACGCATTACTTTCAAAAGTGGGACTTTTATCATCTTTTCCTACACTTTATTAAGATTTGTAACGTATAAAAACTACAACACAAACTTCTCCATCAATATCTGCAACTCATCATTTGATTCAATACAAAATCCCGGATGCACTTTAGATGTTTGCAAAACTGTACTACGTGTTGCCGTCAACCATCTAAACCTGGAAGCAATAGAAAACAAACCAATTGGTCCTCCTGCTTTATTTCCTTCGCAAACAAGGGTAAATGCTTTTAACTGTTGTTCTATTTCCTTAGTATCAAGTTCGCATGAAAAAGCTTTTAATTTTTCTTCGGGCAAATGATAAGCAGTCCGCAAAAACTTTTGCGAAGCACAAAACAGTATTACCCCAACATTGATAAATTCCTCACGTTCTACCCGAGGCACCAATCTTATGATAGCGTATTCAAATAAGTGTTGCTCTTGCATCGTTGGCTTCTTTTACAAAAATGGAGGAATGGTTAAGTCTTGTTTCTAAAAAATGTATATAAACCTCCCGGCTTTGTTCGGCAGTAGATACCTGTAGTTCATCTTGTAGCCACTCGTCAGGTACTAATGCAGCAATAGAATGAATGATTTCTTTTGTTAACAGGTTCTTACACAATATATCAGCTTTTTCCATTTCAGTAGCCCATGGTAGCAATACATGGTCTTTTATCATAGGAAAAGTTTTATGCCCCTGTTCATGTACATTTTGCCAGGCATGATGAAAAAATAAAGCTGCGCCATGGTCTATCAGCCACAATTCTTTATGCCACATCAGCATATTAGTATTTCGGGCAGTGCGGTCCACATTTGTTATTAGGCTATCTAGCCATACTATTTTTGAGGCAATTTGGCTATCTACATCGTTTACCACCGGATCAAAGGTTATTGCACCAGACAAGTAATGCATTGCCAGATTTAATCCGGTACTTTTCTTCAGCAAATCCTGTATTTCTTCATCAGGCTCTGTACGGCCAAAGGCTTCGTCGAGGTTTGCAAATACTATTTCGGGTACTTTTAATCCAATAATACGGGCAATTTCTCCCCCAATTAATTCAGCTATTAATGCTTTAGCACCCTGACCGGCACCCCTGAATTTAAGCGCATACAAAAAACCATCATCCGCTTCTGCAATGGCCGGCAGCGATCCTCCTTCTCTCAAGGGGGTCACATAGCGTGTCACATTTACAGTTCTTGGACTATTCATTTCACTGTTCATAACGGCACTAAATTAATCATAAAGTGTGTTGAGCCGTAAGGAATTGCTTATAAATAAGAATTGTGATCAAAAAAAATATTACTTTTTATACACATCTGATGGAGATACGCTTTCCTTCAAAGTGTGTGGTAACTGTAACGATTAACACGTTTAAAGTTATATATTATACTGCCCGAAGAATGTGAAACAGTCAGGGTTGGGAAGCCTTGAATAAAAACCTCGTACAACTATACATTCTCATTGCATATTATGAGTTGATGTATGGTTTAGAACTGTGCTATTTCCGCAATTGTTGGTTTTACTACTTATTTCATGAATCATTTTTAATAAAAAATCAATTTTGGTATGAGTAGTAACTGATGCCCGTAAAATCATTAACCCCTTTGTTTATTGGTAACATGGTGAATCATTTCACCGGCTAATAAAACAGTTTTACCTACAGTATTCTTTATCCAATCTATTTGGTCAGCTTTATTCTTATTTAATTCTTCAAGTATTGTCACAAATGACTCCGTCATTTTCAGGCCATTATTTAAGGCAAGTTCCGGATTGCCTAAATTTTTTACCAAACCGTTACCCAAACCAAAAATACCTTGTTGCACTGATTTTAAAATAAAAGAAAGGTTCATTGCTTTGTATGATGGATAGGTGCCTTCAAATATACCGGCGATAGTGTCTGCGTAAGCTTTATCCGCTTTGGCCTCTTTAATAATTAATTCCAATAGACTCATCCATAATTTGCTTAGCGTTTTATTACGCGGAAACTGAACCAATAAATTGGATAATGCAAAATCATATCCTAATTCCTTATCCACTTTTATTCTATAAGCGTGCAACGCCTTCGCTGAAAAATCGTTTTTTTTCATGCAATCAATAATTGTTTCAGCAGCCCAACCTGCACTTAGGAGTGCATACTGTATGCCATCACCGCTAAGAGGATTGATCAGCCCGGCTGCATCTCCTGCCAGAATTATTCGCTTGCCACTGATAATACTATTCTTGTTGAAAAATGTAATTGGCCAACCCTGAATTTTCCCAATCATTTCACCGCTACCAATTCTCTCCCTTATTGCCTTGTTGGTGTTGATATGGTTTAAGAGTAACTCCTTTACATGTGTTGGTTTAGTTGGCAGCGTCTTTGAAACCATCGCCATTCCAATGTTGGCCCCTGAAACGCCTTTTGGAAACATCCAAAAAATACCGGGAAAGCTTTCTTCGCTAAAATAAATATCTACTCTGTTATTGGGCCCGTTTACATGTTCAAAATAGGAACGCAGCCCTAATAGCTGGAACTCATCATTTGGCTTGTTACCATTCAATTGCCTTGCAAGGGTAGATGTACTGCCGTCTGCCCCTATAATTATTTTGGCCCTTAGGGTGCTAAAAATCTGCCCCTTTTTTAATTGCGCAATTGCTGCCTCGTTATTGATAGTGTATCCTGTAACTCTTGTGGATTCCATGTAAGCGGCACCTGCTTTCTTTGCTGCTTCGTAAATCCAGTTATCCAACTCAATCCTGGGAATTATACGTGCATGAAAAGGTAAATGACCTGGTTTTGAAAGGGGGATAATCACCTTCTCGCTGCCATAATATAGGCCTACTTCTTTTACTTCATTTGCAAGGGCAAACTTTTGAGTTTGTGTAATGCCCATCTTTGCCAGTTCTGCCAACGCTATAGGGCTTACGCCATCCCCGCAAACTTTATCCCTTGGAAATTTTTCTGCCTCGGCAACTATCACTTTGAAACCATTACTTGCCAAATGAAATGCAAGCCCGCTGCCTGCAGGGCCACCGCCGGCAATCAGCACGTCACAATCATATTTTTGTATGTTTTTTATTAGCAACATAAATCAGTAATCCCTGTTAATCATATAGAGTATAATACTTTCAATAAACGATTTATCTTTTGAGTCAGGGAGTTTAGAAAAAATTGTATAAAATTCCTTCAATGCCCCGCCTGCCATATATTTAGCTGTATTCTTTGCATATTCAATGCAGCCATAATCCTGAATGAGCGATAAAATCCGGGCGGCAGTTTTGTTATCTCTTTTCTTTATAGGAACGGATAAAAATTTATGGATAATGGACAGTTCTTTTTCATTGCATTTTTGCATCAGGTTGATGAGTATAAGGGTACGTTTACCTTCTATGATATCTCCGCCTATTTCTTTTCCATATTTCTTTTCTTCTGCAACAAGGTTTAAGATATCATCCTGTATCTGAAAGGCAACCCCCATAAAATACCCCAACCTGTTAAATATATCGGGGTTTACGCTTCCATGGCTGCCAATGATGGCACCAATACGGATGGGGTGGATACAGGTATACCAGCATGTTTTTTTTAAAATCATCCTAAAATAATCCTCATCCATTAGTGTGCAAATATTATCTTTTCGCCAACCCAATTCCATGGCCTGGCCTTCTACAGATTCGGTCACCATGTGTTGCACTTCCACTAAAATGTCTAAGGTTAATTTGGGGCCTAATAGTTCCCTGTTTTTCAACAAAGGATAAAGCCCCAATGCATTCATGGCATCCCCTACATTTACTGCTATAGATTTGTTGCTGTATTCATGCATGGTGGGTTTATTACGCCTGAAAAAACTTTCATCTTCTACATCATCATGGATTAAAAAGGCATTGTGCAATAACTCCAATGTAACAGCACTGTTTAAGGTGAGGGCCGTAGAGCCCCCGTAAGCCTTGCTGGTTGCTATACACAGGCCGGGTCTAAAACCCTTGCCGCCACGGTTGGGGTAGTCATGTACAAGGTCGTACAGGTATTTCCTGGGCTCTTTGTCTGGTATATAATGTTGGATGCCCTGTAAAGTAAGGGCACCATATTCTACCAGCATTGATTTCATTAATACTTCGTACATCAATAAATTTATATGACCTGAAGGGTAATAATATTTTTTATCAAAGGCATTTGGCTCACAAGTAGCAAAGAATAATAGTGCCCGGGTTTGCAATTGGCCGGAACAGTAATTTTTATAGCAATTTCTTTAACTTCCCCCGGTTTCAATAATACCGATTCTGGAATTATTTGAACAAACCTTGAAAGGATTTTTTGTGTGCCCGGCCCGGTAAAATTTGTTATTTGCAAATCCAGTTTTACAGGTTTAGTGATGGCATCGTCCTGCAGTGAAATATGCATCGTGATTTTTTGGCCAGCTTTTACGGTTTCGTCATGTTCTATGACATGAGAATTTACAGGTTTATTTTGTGCCTGGCTTTCCGGATGTGCATTTTCAGATTTTTTGGCAACTGTGTCGGTCAATATTCCCAACTGTTTTGATAAAGAGGCAAACGCATCTAAAAAAATATCCAAGGCTTCATGCGTGTCCCTGCGAATACGGTTCATCAGGTTTTCCGGGTCATTCCTGATACCATCAACATCAATTATTTTCTTTTCAATATTTTTTGCCGCCAGTATGCCCGCCGCAATTTCTTCTTCCAGCACATTGACTGCTGTGCTGATTACTTTCTGTGCATTATTAAGCAAACTGTTTGAATCAAACATCTCAAACAACCCTTTACCGGGGTTACTTTTTCTTTTGGTGTTTTTGTCCTGGTTTTGCTTGTTTTCTGGCATTGGCAGTTGGTTTTATAGTATCAGTAACCGTAAGCTGTATAGAAAAATAAGCCGGTTCAAATCCCCTGACTTGTACTCTACTTACATATAGGCCGGGGGCAGTTCCGTCTGATATATGGGTGTTTATATTTACCGGCTTTGATTCGCCGGGTTTTAATTGGAAGGAAAGAGGGGTAAACTGTGTTGCGAAGTCCTGAATATTGGAAGGATTTGCTTGCATAACATATACCGAATGTATAAACTGGCAGGAAACGGTTTCCTGCTTTACATTATCTAAAAGGAATTGAAAGGATACCACCTCGCCTGGAGCACCATTTTTTTCAAGGATAAAACTGGGGTTATCGCTTACATCCTCATGTTTTTCGGTTTCACCAGGGCTGCTATTCTTCAGAAAACTTAAACCAAGGTTGATTAGGTTGCTGAAGTGGTTTACATTCAACGTTACACATTCATTAAAAGCTTTGGTTATTGCCTCGTTTTTAAAAATACCTGGGTTAATGGGGGTTTCCTGCTTTGTAAATTGTTTAAAGACCCTGACACCTTCAGTTATAAACAATTTGTTTGCTTCTATTGATTTAGTCAGCAGTTCTTCAAATGTTTTTGAAAACGGGATTTTTTCATCATTCATAGAAAAAAATAAAAAGGGTTGCTTATTGATGGGTAGTTGTATCAAACCTTTGTTTGTTAGGTTCGCAGTAATAATGGCTTTGCCAGCTTTGCCAATGAAGGTTGTATTTTTTTTCATCTTTTGGCTCTGCGGTTACAAGCTGGTGATCATTATCAATTAGCAATGTGAAGCAAATATTTTGATTAATCTCTTTTTCCCTTAATACAATTTCTGTTGTATAAGTACTTCCATTATT
The DNA here is from genome assembly GCA_043736115.1 of Segetibacter sp. Classification (GTDB taxonomy): domain Bacteria; phylum Bacteroidota; class Bacteroidia; order Chitinophagales; family Chitinophagaceae; genus Segetibacter. Next base: position 43,828 of record JAYTDC010000129.1, read on the forward strand.
AAAGTTATTCAGATCCAGAGACATCAGTACCCTTTCAGATTTCCCAGGTTCTAGGGTAACTGCCTGTTTACTAAGTGTTGGTTGGGAGGGAGCCCGTTTGCCATCCTGGTCTGTAAGCGGCCTTATGCCTACACGGTATGTCTTGGCATGGCTGCAATTATTTTTTACCATAAAAGGCACAACAATCCTTTCTGCCTGTGCCGCATTGCGGTTTATGGCGGCTATACAATGTGGGGGGCATTCACACTCAGGAGGGCAACAATTGCAGGTTTCTTTAAAGACTTTTGGCAATTTGATTTCAGGTATTTGTCCTTTTAATAAAGATATGTTCAGGACAGACATGTTATTTACAAGGCCATCTAACAATGGTTTATAAGCTGCCAGTGAAGTGCTTGCAACATTTTTTATTGAATTGCCGAGCATATCCTGTATGCCAGACAAATTGCTGTTTGAGCTTTGCATCTATTTTGACATTTTTGGTGTGATAGATTTTATGGCGTATGAAATGTCTTTATCCCAAAAACGGATATTCCCGGAATAATCTTTTCCCGGGTTACAATTTTTTGGGATTGTGATACTCAGATGGATTAAAAGACCCTCACCCGGTTGAAGCTCCACACCACATTCTGCTATATTCACACTTGCCCAATCAGGTAAATTGCTTTGTATATTTTTAGAAACTTCATTCAACATATTTTCATAACCATTGGCACCGCTACTGCGCATGGCCACACCAAATGCACGGCACAGCATATCCATATCAAGGGCCGCTGCATGTTTTACATCAGGTACCTGAAAAGCAACATTGCCAAGATTTGTCAGAGTGAAACTAGCGGTATGGATTTTACCTGGCTCTGTGCCTGTAAACGTAAAACTGGTGGGGTGTATATCAATGACCATTTGTTCCTGTATCACCATTTTTACTTTCCTGTTTTCACCACCTACCAGGATAGTACTTTCATAAGTACCGGGTGCAGTCAATGGGTGTACCTGGTGGAGCAACTCAACAATCTTCTCTTCTCCGGGGTTTAGCTTGCATGATAAGCGGAGTGCATTATCAACCCCCATCCTGTCCATGATTTTATTGCCATGCACAAGTGGCAGTGATTTTACTTTTAAAGCATCGGTATTTTTATTGCTGATAAATATATGCCCCCTTAAATCGCCGGGTGGGCCATTAAGTATTATCTCTGCACTTCCGGTTGATAATTTTTCATGCATCGCATCGGCTGTGATTCTTAGCATAATGAAAAATTTATTATTTTCCTTTGATATTGTTTTTCAGCATACTGCTATTTCCTTCTGCCTGAGTTTCCGGAAATGGACGGGTATCGGGTTCGCAGTAATTATCTTCACATCGTTCTGCAGCATTGGGTATGTAAGGTTCTGTAATAACCTGCCCTTCGCCGCTCATGCAAACACTAAAGAACTCAACCCCCAAAACTTTGAAACAGAGGTTAGAATAATTGGGGATACGCATACGCACCTTCATCATGTCTTTAATATCCTGAAGGGTAAATCGGGGCAGGTTTAAAAGTTCTACTTTACTATCAGTAAAAACAGGCTCTTTGGGGTCACCTTTTAACTTCAAAACATTGTCTGTAGAAAGAGCACCGCTTACTTTGGTTTCAAGACTCCCGGAATGCCGGGCATCAAATCCACCTGAAAGTTTGGTGTCCAGTCTCCCGTCTATGGTAGAGTCAATATCGAATGTGGAGGCAGGTTCAAGCTTGTGCCTGAATGGCTGCGGTATGCTGGGTATACTCATGGTTTATAGAATTAGTGGTTGTGGTTACAAGGTAAACCTTTTTTGTAAAGGCAAAAAAATTATTTATTTAAATCATTTTATCAATTCGGGAATTATTCCTTTTGGCTACATAGCATGTTTAATCCAGGTAGGTACTTTACATTAGTTTAGGTAAAATTATTCTCTGGTTTTAATATTAATATGATTATTCAATGGGCTATTGAAACATGCCATCTCTAAGTTGAGCTGTGTAGCCGATGCGAAACTAGATATTTCAAAATGCTATATTTAAAAGTTTCCCTGTGCATGACCCAAATAAGATTATCGTAAATACCCCATTCCACTTATTGCCTGAAACCTATCTTTGCGGCTATGCATTATGTTACAGTAGAAGGATTAAGTAAAAGTTATGGTATTAACCCCCTGTTTGGCAATATTTCATTTCATATAAACGAAGGTGATAAAATAGCCCTTGTGGCCCGCAATGGTGTAGGAAAAAGTACACTGCTACGTATATTGAGCGGTACCGAAACCCCCGACGAAGGCAAAGTTTGGATAAACAAAGATGTTACCGTTGCCCTGTTTGAACAAGACCCTAAGTTTGATGAGTCCAAAACCATTTTAGAAAATATTTTTCATACCGATACGCCTGTTTTAAAAGCTATTCGTAATTACGAAGCTGCTATAGATGAAAACGATGAGCAAGGTATTGTTGATTCGCTGGCGCAAATGGATGAAATGAATGCATGGGGATTTGAATCTAAGGTAAAAGAGATACTAAGTAAACTGAATATTCATCACCTGCAACAGTCTGTAAGTAGTCTAAGCGGTGGACAACGCAAAAGGGTGGCTTTGGCTCAAACGCTCATTGATATTGGGTTCGAGCATCAACACACTTTCCTTATTATGGATGAACCTACCAACCATTTGGATGTAGAAATGATAGAATGGCTGGAACACTACCTTAACGGCGAACATGTGACCTTACTTTTGGTAACCCACGACCGCTACTTTCTCGATGCGGTAAGTGATGAAATATGGGAAATGGAGCGCAGCAACCTTTACAGTTACAAAGGTGACTATGCCAACTACCTGGAAAAAAAAGCTGCAAGGATAGAAAGTGAATTAGCAACAATAGATAAAGCCAAAAATACCTATCGTAAAGAACTGGAATGGATGCGCAAGCAACCTAAGGCAAGAACAACTAAAAGTAAGTCGAGGCAAGACAATTTTTACGAAGTAGAAGCTGTAGCCAAAAAGAAAATTGAAGATGCACAGTTGCAGTTAAGTGTGAAAATGAGCCGCCTGGGTGGTAAAATTGCAGAGCTGAAAAAAGTTAATAAAAGCTATGGTGACAAAGTAATCATGAAAGGGTTTGATTACACTTTTACCAAAGGCGAAAGGATAGGAGTTGTTGGTAAAAACGGTGTTGGAAAAAGTACATTTCTAAATATTTTGCAGGGCCTTGAAGCTCCTGATAGCGGTAAAATAAATATTGGAGATACCGTCATCTTCGGCAACTTTAGCCAGCAGGGACTTGAGTTTAAAGAAAACATGCGGCTGATAGAATACGTAAAAACATTTGCCGAAAGTTTCCCATTAGAAAAAGGTGGCAGCCTAAGTGCATCGCAGTTTTTGGAGTTGTTCCTATTTCCAGGTGATAAACAATATACTTATCTCAATAGCCTTAGCGGTGGAGAAAAGAAACGGTTGCAACTGCTGACCATCCTTTTCATGAACCCCAATTTTCTTATTCTTGATGAACCTACCAACGATCTTGATTTACCAACTCTTGGCGTATTGGAAAACTTTCTTAGTGAGTTTCAAGGTTGTGTATTGATTGTGAGCCACGACCGTTATTTCATGGACAGATTGGTAGATCACCTTTTCGTTTTTGAAGGCGATGGAGAGATAAAGGATTTTCCCGGAAACTACAGTTTGTATAGAGAAACACTTCGTGATAGAGAAAAGCTGCCTGCAAATTTTTTAATGAGAGAAGAAGTTGTAACTCCCAATCCTGATCCTAAAAGCAGTAAAACTGAAATATTAAAACGAGCTACTTTTAAAGAAAAAAAAGAATTTGAATTACTGGATAAAGAATTGAAAAATTTGGAAATTGAAAGAAAGAATATTGAAGAATCATTTGCATCAATGCCATTTGAACAAATCCAAAAAGCAAGTTTGCGCATCAGTGAAATAACGACTTTGGTAGCAGAGAAAGAAATGCGTTGGCTTGAATTAAGTGAGATAATGTGATAATGTGAAAATGTGAAAATGTGAAAATTCGAAAATTTGAAAATGAATCAATCAATTAAGCAATAACCATACAACCAGTAAACTAATTAATCAATCAACTAATTAACCAATAATTCAATCAAATATTTTTACATGAAAAAGATAATTTTTATGATTGTGTTTTCGCTACTCATAATTGGCGTAGCACAAGCTCAAAAAAAGAATACTGGAAAAAGACCGCCCGGTAAGAGGGGGGTGGTAAGTAATAGTTCTGAAAAAATTATTCCTTATCCCATGTATCAAAAAATGCTGTCTAATGGTTTGAATGTTGTTACTGTTCCATTTAGCAGTCCGGGTCTGGCAGCTTTTTACATAGTTGTTAGAGCGGGTAGCCGCAATGAGGTAGAACCCGGCAAATCTGGCTTTGCACATTTTTTTGAACACATGATGTTTCGTGGTACTGAAAAATATCCTTCACACAAATACAGCGAAGCACTCAAAAGCACAGGTGCCTCTGCAAATGCAAATACATGGCTCGATAGAACTGTTTATCATATGACAGGCAATGCCAACAAGCTGGATAAAATGTTTGAGTTGGAAGCAGATCGTTTTCAAAATTTGAAATACTCCTTACCTGATTTTAAAACCGAAGCAGGTGCTGTAAAAGGTGAGTACACAAAAAATGCTTCAAGTCCTTATGGACAACTTAATGAAAAAGTGGTTGAGACAGCATTTAAAAAGCACACTTATGCGCATACCACTATTGGTTACTTCAATGATATTGTAGATATGCCCAATCAATACGAATATTCACTTGAGTTTTTTAAACGTTTTTATCGTCCGGAGTATTCAACAATAATTGTAGTAGGTGATGTAACTCCTGCAAAAGTTGAGGCGTTGGCCAATCAATATTTTGGTAAATGGCAGCGGGGAAATTTTGTTTCACAAATTCCAGCAGAACCTGTGCAAACTAAAACCCGCTATGTGCATTTGGAGAAGGCTGGGTTTCCACCTTATATTGGTTTAGAATTTAAATCGCCTGCTTTCAGTGATTCTGATATTGATATCGCTGCTTTGGATGTATTGGCTTCTATTCTTTTTTCAGAAAAAAGCGAATTGTATAAAAAGCTGGTGCTAAATGAACAGAAAGCAAGGTCGTTATCCGGTTCTTTCAATTATACTATAGACCCGTATTTATTTTCTATTGGTGCATCGTTGCGAAAAGCAGAAGATATGCAGTATGTAAAAGATGAAATAATGAAAGCATTGGAAGCAGCCAAGATAAACATGCCTGATCAAAAAATACTGACTGAAACAAAAAGCAGGATTAAGTACAGCTTTGCAATGGATAATGATACTCCCACAAATATTGCAGAATCACTTGCAAACTTTGTATGGCTGACCGGCAATCCTGAATCTGTTAATAAATTGTATGCTCTATACGACAAGGTAAAAGCCGAAGATGTAATGAGAGTTGCTAATAAATATTTTGTAACAACTGCACTTACAGTTTCAAGTATTTCAGCATCAAAAGAAAATGAAATTAAATAATTAGCGAAAGAAATTAATACCAGTTTTATGCTACGTTTTATAAAAATATTATTTTTACTTATTGTTATTTATGTACCCGCATTCGCCCATGAAGTGGTAGAACTAAAGATACCGGGATCAAATAAAGTTGTTATCAAATTTATGTTTCGTAATGGATCTGTTTGTGATCCTGCGGGTAAGGAAGGGCTTACTAAACTTACGACAAGTCTAATAACAGAAGGTGGTACCAAAAACCTAACCCAGCAGCAAATCACAGACATTATATATCCGTGGGCTGCTTATTATTATTCATCCACAGACAAGGAGGTGAGCATTGTTACCTTTGAAGTGCCTCTTGTTTTTTTGGATAAATTTTATCCCATCATCAGGGATTTAATGTTAACACCATCCTTTACTCAAAGCGATTTTGACAGGGTAAAATCCAATCAGCAGAATTATGTAGATGAAGTTATTCGTTCATCATCTGACGAAGAGTACAGCAAGAAAGCTTTGGAAGACATGCTTTTTAGAGGAACAAATTATCAACACCTTACATCAGGCACTTCCAATGGTCTTAAAAATATTACCCTGAACGATGTTAAGGAGCATTACAAAAAATACTTTACATGGCATAATCTAACGATTGGGATTGCAGGTAATTACCCTACTGCTTTTCTTGCAAAATTAAATGCTGATGTCAAGGGTTTGCCTATGGCTAAACCAACAATACCCGAAAGTGGTAAACCATCGCCTTTGCAAGGTATCAACGTAGAAATTATCTCAAAAGAAAATGCGCTTGGGTCTGCAATTTTTGGCGGCTTCCCTATGAATATTACAAGGGCAAATGATGACTTTGCTGCCTTGATGATTGCCAACTCATGGATGGGTGAACACCGTAAATCTTACAGCCGATTATATCAAAAATTACGTGAAGCAAGATCTATGAACTATGGGGATTATACCTATATTGAGTGGTACGAGGCAGGAGGTAATAATATGCTGCCATCACCCGGTGTACCCCGTTCATCCAACTATTTTAGTTTTTGGATAAGACCTGTTCAAACAGCAAAAGGGTTGAAAGGGCAATACCCCGAATTGTCTGCTATTAACATAGGACATGCACATTTTGCTTTACGCATGGTAAAGAGAGAATTGGACCAATTGATTGAAAATGGATTAACGAAAGAAGACTTTGAACTGACTAAAGAATTTTTGCGCAGCTATATAAAATTATACGCACAAAGCCCCGGTAAGCAATTAGGCTTTTTACTGGATTCTAAGTTTTATGGCCGCACAAACTACCTGTCGGAAATGGATAAATTATTGGAGAAAACAACTTTGGCCGATGTTAATAATGCAATAAAAAAATATTGGCAAACCAATAATATGAGTATTGTAATAGTAACAGATAAATCAGAAGCTGAAGCTCTTTCGCAAAGTCTGCAATCAGGTGAAGTATCGCCAATGGCTTATTCCAATTCTCTTAAAGCATCGCTTGCTGCATCCATACTTGAAGAAGATAAAATTGTGGAGAATTATAGCTTTCCTGTAACGTCTGTTAAAGTAATAGATTCTGATAAGGTTTTTATTTCTAAATAGTGAAGAGTGAGGTGTGAGTAGTGAGTTGTGAGTAACAAAACAGAACCATTAAACCTTACACTTAACCTTTTACACTTAACACCTTACACTTCATAACTCATAATTCATAACTCTAAACTCATAATTCATAACTCATAACTCAAAACTCATAATTCATAACTCATAACTCAAAACTCATAATTATTAACTCAAAACTCAAAACCAACCATGGAATTACTCGGCGTAGGTTCAAGAATAGTACATCCTGTATATGGTGCAGGTGTTGTAACTAAGTTGCACAAAAAAGTCTATGACATTTGCTTTATAGAGCAGGGAATAAAGATTGTTTCCAAAGATTTTGATATGGAAATTACAGAGCGGATAGAGCCGGAATACAGCGTTTCATTTAGCGAAGCTGAAGATGCCCTCATTAAAATTTTACAGGAGTGGGGTGGTGTACAGGAAGTTGTTTCTTTAGGTGATCGTTGGAAAAACGGAATGATGATACTAAGGCCTGGTGATAAGACCCTGAAAGAAAAGGAAGTGCCTTTAGAAGTATTTTTTCATAAAATAGTAATGCTGCGTGACAGGCTAAGAGTAATGGAGCAAAAGATAAATGCCCATAAAATATTTACCGATGAAGAGAAGGTAGACCTTCAGCAATATATTACACGGATATATGGTAGCCTCACTACATTCAATGTGCTTTTTAAACACAAAGGTGATCAGTTTGAGGGAGATAAGTCGGCTTAGGGTTTAATGTTTAATGTTTAGGATTTAGGCTTTAATGTTGAGGGTTTAGAGTTTTCTATTTATTCCTTCCTTTTTTATCATTGAGCCATAGAGCCATTTTCGAATTGAGCAATTTTCAAATTTTCACATTAAGATACTTCAACTATACAAAGATGCCTATACAGGGCTGTCGCGTAATACATGGTATTTGTCGCTGGTAATTCTTATTAACCGAAGCGGCACAATGGTATTGCCCTTCATGACCATGTATGCAACACAAAAATTGCATTATTCTATTGTACAGGCAGGTATTATTATGGCGCTTTTTGGTGTTGGTAGTATTGTTGGTGCTTATTTTGGTGGAAGACTAACAGATAGGGTAGGCTTTTACAACGTACAATTATTTGCGTTGTTTGGAGGTGGGGTTATGTTTATAGTGTTGGGGTATTTGGAAAACTATATTGCCATATGTCTCGGTGCATTTGTTCTAAGCACAATCAACGAGTCTTTTAGGCCGGCAAATTCTACCGCTATTGCCTATTACAGTTTGCCAGAAAATCGTATAAGGTCTTACTCGCTTAACCGTCTTGCTATTAACTTGGGTTGGGCGTTTGGCGGTGCCATTGGTGGATTTCTGGCCGGCCATAATTATCATTTGTTATTTTGGGTTGATGGGCTTACCAATATTTCTGCAGCTATATTGCTCATTTTTGTTTTGCCCATTCCTAAAAATCTGAAAGCATCTGTAGCCCAAAGCAAGCAATTGATCAGCAAAGTAACATCTGCTTATGCTGATAAGCAATACCTGATGTTCATTTTATGTACGGTACTGTTTGCCTTTTGTTTTTTTCAAATGTTCACCATTTTACCAGTTTATCTTAAGACAAAACTTGGCATATCAGAGCAATTGATTGGAACACTAATGGCCATTAACGGACTTGTGATTGCATTTGTAGAAATGGTATTGATATACAAATTAGAAGCCCGAAACCAACCACTAATTTTTATGAAATATGGTGTTTGGTTGGTAGGCTTGTCTTATGGGTTATACAATATATTGACTGGTCATTTTGGTTTAGCACTGTTTTGTATGATGATAATAACCGCAGGAGAAATGCTTGCCATGCCTTTTATGAACAGCTATTGGATAGGCCGAAGTGCCAACCACAACAGAGGGCAATATGCAGCACTTTATACTATGGGTTGGGGGATAGCACAAGTGGTAGCTCCTTCCTTGGGAGGCTTTGTAGTAGAAAGGTTTGGATATCAAACACTTTGGTGGATGGTTTTTTCTATAGCAATTGTATCAGGTTGGGGATATAGTAAGTTAAAGTAGGTGCTGTTTTTATTGTAATAATCTGCTTAATTGTTAAGGTTACATTTTAAAAACATATTCTTATGATCTTTGTCTTTATTTATTTTTCTTTTTTCTGTATCAACTAAAATTTAAGGAGGATTCAGTGAATTTGAATCAGCAATTTATAAATAATAGAAAATAAATTCCTGCGATGCAGTTTACTTTTGCCCCAGTGAGGAAAAATTCTCAATGTTAAATTGTTGCATTTTGCAGCATTACTTTTAATAAAATGATATTTAAATTAATAACTGTAACAACAATGTCCGCCTTTGAAATATATGCGGCATTGGGTACCGCACATGCTTTTGGTTTAGAAACGTGGGTTATACTAGCCTGCACATTGGTAGGGGGTATTGTAGGTGTTTTTATTGCAGCATTTCTGGGTGAACGGATAGAGAAATTCATTCAACAAAAGTTTAGGAAAACTAAAGTACCTAAGACTAAAACAGGATTGATTTATAAAATTTGGGATAAATACGGACTTTATGGAGTGGGAATAATTGGCACTTTTTTTTTAGGTGCGCCAGCAGCCATAGGGGTAGGAGTAGGCTTTAATGCAAGTATGAAAAAATTAGTTCCCATATGTTTAATTACAGTGGTGGTGCGTTGTTTCGCTTTTACCTTTTTTAGCGATTATATAAAAGGTTTGGTAGAACATTTATCCGTTTAATACCAATGTGATTTTTAAAATATGACAAAATTTTTAAAAATCTTATAGTGGAATTATCGGGTCCCCAAACATGGCTTGGTGTAAATGAAAATACATCTTCACCAATGTTTTTACCCGACTGAATTGCAGCAGATTTTTTATGTGGGTAGTTTGGTATATTCAACCCAAGTATAATATTTCGTTCGCCAATTAAAAGGTTGTCTTTTTTTATTAATTTTAAAATTCCACTGCCACCTCGATTAGCCATTTTTTTACGGTAAACAGTATTTACCAATTTATCATCGTCAAAAATAAACTCATCAATATAATACTCATTTATATTATTGGGTTCTTTAATGGTAACATGAATATGTGCAGGGTCGCCAAGTGTGGGATACATACCCGGTCTTACCGAATAAATCGAATACCTTCCTATTGAATCTGTCTTAACCCAACCTCTAATATAGCCGTGTGTCTGTCCTTTTTTATTAGGTGGCATACTTCTAGGTACTTCAGGCTTATGTATATACCTTCCTTCGGTATTTGTTTGATAATAATAAATAAGTACATCAGGGGCCGGGGTTTGTGTGTCGGCTTTATATACAACACCTGTTATTAGTAATTTTGGTCCCTCATTATACCATCCCGGCGAAGTGTCTTTGTCTGTTATTGTGTTTGGCATTCCCTGTTTGTATAGGGAATTATTTTCAAATGCACCACCAACTTTTTCTTTAGCATTGTTTTGCGTTTCTTGTCCGGTACAACCACTAAAAATATTTGCGAATGCTATAATGATTAACAGTTGTAGTGGCCTATTCATTGTAGTAAAGTTTTTATTTTAATTCTAATTTTTGAATAAGGGAATCTTCAATGGGTGTTTTTATTTTAATAACTTCATTTACATTTTCGTTTGGTATTGTCATAGACAACACATATTGCTGCACCTTCCAAGTGTTATTTACTTTTATTACTACACCCGAGCCTCGGCATATTTTCATTTGAGTTTTTAATAATTCATCAAACCATGCTATGTCTGCATGGTTACTAAAATAAATATTACGTTCCAATGCTTTAAAATTCCATGTTTTCTTTTTATCAAAATAAGGTTTAGCCCATATCATAAAAGAATCTTTGCTCCAATTTTCTTTAGCATCTGTACCTATAAAAGTTGCATTCTTATTAAAAAAATTAAAGTAAGTTTTATAATCTGAATTTGATGCTGCTATATTAAATGAGTCTAACATGGCACTAATTTGTTTTTTTTGACTGGATATTTCCTCTACTGTAATTTCCTTCTTATTATTCATTTCTTGATTGCACGATAACAAACCAAGTACTATAACAACTAGGTAATTTATTTTCATGAATTTTTATTTTAAAATTAGGTCAATTTGATAAAGTATATATTACCGTTGATGTAATTGTATGGTAATGTTTGTTTAATTGTTTACTGTAATTTAAAATTGAATTAACTGATTTTTAAGCAAGAATTTAAAAGGAATAAGTTTACATCCTTCTATGCATTTATTTGTGGTAAAGAAAAAAGAAGGCATTAAACATATAAAGTTTTCACCAACGGTTTTCATTTTTACATTGGAAATAATTTATAATCTCTACATCACTATAAATAAATAGAGTTTGAACAATTTAAAATGACGTCCAAAAAATTAAAATACAGGAAAAATTATAAGTTTTTACAAGGCCCACAGCGCAAATTTGATAAGGCTTTTTACTATATTTCCATTTTAATAGCAAAGAATACTAGCCTATGATTAACACCTTAAGCAATAAACAGCCTGCAACCAAAATGCAAGCCTTCCAGGTTTTTAATTTACTTACATCTATTCATCCTTTAAGTAATGATGTTTTGTGTTATTTAGAAAATAACTTGTATACTCTAACAGTAAAAAAGGGTGAAATATTAGACGAAGCAGGTAATGTTTGCGAAATGATTTATTTTATCAGACGAGGTGTTATAAGGGCTTACGTAAAGGAGGACAAAAGAGATGTAACCACTTGGATTTCTGTGGAAAATGAGTTGGCTGCTTCTATAGCCAGTTTTGTTGTACAGACGCCCAGTGTTGATAACCTACAGGCTATAGAAGATGCTGAATTGATTGGTATAAGTTTCACAAGCCTGCAACAATTATATGAATTAATACCCGCATTTAATATTGCCGCAAGGCGTATGTATGAGAAATATTATGTGGATGCTGAAATAAGGGCATTGATAGCAAGGCAAAGCAAAGCAGAAAAAAAATATGAATTTTTTTTGCAAAGCTATGGGCATTTATCTAATAGAATACCTCTTACTTACATTGCTTCTTTTCTTGGAATAAATTTGGCTACCCTTAGTCGTATACGCAGTCAAAGACGAAGGATGAAGTAATTAGCCCGCCATCCTGTTTGACAATTATCAAAAAAAAAGCTGTTTTAACCAGATTAGTATTTTTTCTACTACATTTATAAGGGGTTATTTTAAAATAATCCTGCAAATGAAATAACGCACAATTGGCAAAACGACTGTTGATTATACTATAACATTTTAAGGTCTGGAAAAAGAACACTCACTTGCCCAGTAACGACTAAAAAAATAACTATTCCTGGCTGTTAAAAAGGATAGCTTAATTTATAATTCTGTTTTTTAGAAAGAGAAATTTTTGGACTCAATAAAACACCATTGTTCACCAATCATCTTGGAATGAAACCAGTTTTTACAATACTTTTTATCTTATCTTTTCATAATCTGTCATTGGCACAAAATGCTGTAACAAGTAGTACAACATCTGCTATACAACATTTTAAAATAACTACTGCAACAACAACCCCTGATACAATAAAAAATCATGGTGCTGACCCACATAATTACGATTCTTTAAAAAATGCATTTAACATTCAAAAAATGGCTTTGGCAGAAGAATATGCCAAAAAAGAAATAACGCTGCTTGTTACCAAACAGGCCATAAGGCAATACGGCTACTTTATAATGTGCGATGGTAAATTAATGATTGACCAACAATCTATACTTGCTGTACCGGGCAACAATGGATTTAAAACCATGGAAGATGCTACTACAGTTGCCAAACTAGCCAATAAAAAAATAAAACAGGGCGAAATGCTGCCCACCATTACTATAGAGGAATTAAAAACATTAAACATACACTTTTAAACTAGCCTTATGAAATCAATCATTAAAATAAAACAAATGAAACTAATTATTATTGCCATTACTACGTTAGGTATTATGAGTACAGCCAATGCCCAAAATGTGGGTATTGGCACAACCACACCCGCAAATAAACTTTCGGTGGTGGGTAAAATGGATGTAACAGATAGTTTAGGTATAGGCACTACAAAACCATCTCAAAAATTAGATGTAGTAGGTACAACCAAAACTACCAAATTGCAAATAACTGCAGGGGCAACCAATGGTTTTGTGTTACAATCGGATTCTATCGGTAATTGCAGTTGGGTTAACCCAAACACCCTAATAGTTACAGAAACCGACCCCAAAGTAGGTACACTTACCAGCAACACGTTCCAAAATGGAATGGTACTACACTTGCCGATGGATTGGTGTTTGATAATGGAACTAATGTGGGTATAGGCACCACCACACCTGTAAATAAACTTTCGGTGGTGGGCAAAATGGATGTAACAGATAGTTTAGGTATAGGCACTAAAACGCCTACAGCCAAATTGGAAGTAAACGGAGCGGTTAAATTCCAGGGCTTTCATTCCAGGGCGGGGTTCGTGGAACTAATTCTAATCATATACATAACTTTTACTGGGCAGGTGGTAAACTGCAAGGATCGGTAGATACTGTTAATGTAGGTGTGATTTTAACAGAAAATGGACTTATAACCAATAAAATACCACATTGGGATGGAACTGCACTGGCAGATGGGTTGGTATTTGATAATGGAACTAAGGTGGGTATTGGTACTACAACACCTACCAACAAGCTATCAGTTAATGGAAATTCAGATATTTCAGGAAATTTAGATATTTCAGGAAATTTAGGTATTGGTACTACATCTCCAAATTATAAAATTACAGTAGTAAATCCAAACACCAGAGGCATTGCTGCCCTTAGTGATAACCTAACTGACTATACTTCAATTGGTATAGGCCGCACTAATATAGATGGATCGTTTAATGTGATTGGAGATACAAACCAGTTTGCAATCGGGTCCGGAGTAGGAGATATTGTAATCAGAACAGAATCAAATAGCCAACGATTGATATTGAATTCAGGAGACGGACCAGCCGCTCTAACTGTCTTTAATGGAAAAACCGGAATAGGCACAACGTCGCCTACACAGGTTTTAGATGTTTCGGGAACTACCAAAACCACCAACCTGCAAATAACGAATGGTGCCGTCAATGGTTTTGTGTTACAATCAGATACTAGCGGTAACGCCAGTTGGGTTAATGCCAATGCACTTACAGTTACAGAAACCGACCCCAAAGTAGGTACACTTACCAGCAACAAAATGCCAAAATGGAATGGAACAACCCTTGCCGATGGATTGGTATTTGATAATGGAACTAATGTGGGTATTGGCACTTTAACACCAGCCCAAAAATTAGATGTAGCAGGTACAACCAAAACTACCAACCTGCAAATTACTGCAGGTGCCGCCAATGGTTTTGTGTTACAATCAGATGCAGGCGGTAACGCCAGTTGGGTTAATGGAAATACACTTACAGTTACAGAAATTGACCCTAAGGTAGGCACACTTACCAGCAACAAAATACCAAAATGGAATGGAACTACACTTGCTGATGGATTGCTGTTTGATAATGGAACCAATGTAGGTATTGGCACTACAACACCAGCCCAAAAATTAGATGTAGCAGGTACAACCAAAACTACCAACCTGCAAATTACTGCAGGTGCAACCAATGGTTTTGTGCTAAAATCAGATGCAGGCGGTAACGCCAGTTGGGTTAATTTAAGTACGATTGAAACCGACCCCCAAGTAGGTACACTTACCAGCAACAAAATACCAAGATGGAATGGTACTACACTGGTAGATGGATTGCTGTTTGATAATGGAGCCAAGGTAGGGATTGGCACTTCATTTCCTACCAACACGCTATCAGTTAGTGGAAATTCGAATATTTCAGGAAATTTAGTTATTGGTACTACAACACCTAACAATAGGCTATCAGTTAGTGGAAATTCAGATATTTCAGGAAATTTAGGTATTGGTACAGTAAGCCCTTTAGGAAAATTACATATTGCAAAAACAGGCGATGCTGAATTGTATATTGAAAGTATAGGATTTATAGGAAATAAAAAATGGTCTTTACAGTGTAATCAGTCAAGTATACCGATAAGTACAACATTTCAAATAATTGATAGAGACCTGAACATTTCAAGATTTGGTATTGACTCTGCAGGTAATATCGGCATAGGCACTTCCACTCCAGTTACCACATTAGATGTAAACGGTGGTATCCGTACCAAACATAGCGGCACCACAGTAATTGATATAGTGGGCGGTGCAGTAAGAACATTAAATATTACCATACCTGCAGCACCAAGTGGATGGGATGCCAACAATACGGTTGTTATCATATCAAATGCCGATGGGGTTAATGGGATTATTAGACAGGCCAAACTTACCAGCCTTACCAATATTGAGCTTAAATACATTCAGGATGTAAATGGTTTTGCAAGATTTAACTGGATAATTTTTAAAATGTAATTTGATGAATGAATTGTAAGTAAATTTTAATTAAGCAAAAAATACTTTCAAATTTTTACATCATCTATTTAGTACTTTATGGGTGCAACTATTTAGGCTAGTGTAGGTAATCAACAGTCAGATTTTTTTAAACAAAAAGGTCTGATGCAAAAAATTATTTTAGATAAAACATAATTAATTTGTAAAAATTGTTATCTAATTAGTCACCCCTCAAAAAGTAAACATTACCCATTGCTGTTGATTTTTGCGTTATTTCGGGCCTAAAATAGTCGCCAGCTTTTTCCAAATACGGCAAAAA
>JAYTDC010000130.1:0-134675 GCA_043736115.1 Segetibacter sp.
ATTAATAGCAATAAAATTAGGCCTGCAACTACAAGTAGAACGGCAATTAAAAGACTCATTTTTATTACTTTTTTATTTTTTGAATATTATTATCAAATCAACTATAGACCCTCTTTTATATTTAATTGTAAATACATAAAAAAACCCTATCGTTTAAAGATAGGGCTTTTTAATATAGAAAATAATCTCAATTACTTGACTTGTCCACCTATTTTACCTGCAGGATATGCTGCAGAGGCTACTGTTATATAATATGAAGAACTTAAAAGTTGCTCGTATTGTTTAACTGTTAGTGGAAACGTTTGAGATTTTCCAAAATTAGTAGGAGAGCTTACTAATGTCATAATATTAGCACCATTGTCGCCAATATTACCACTGATTAATTGTGCATTTTGTACAGGGTCTACAAGCGTTTCATCGTTACTAATAATAATTTGACTGTACAATTTATAATCAGAAGTAATTCTTACTAATGCCAATCCTGTAGTAATAGTTGATACTGCAGGACGAAGGTTGGTTCCTGCTAAATAAACATTGTTTGAAATAACAATGTTAGCATTAATCTGTCCACGAACTAAACCTAATGGTTCTCTTTGTGTTTTTACATTGATATATTTAGGAATGTTATTGTTTAACATGGTGTCTATAAGACTTTGTCTTAAACCATTAACTAGTCCCGTAGCCCAACCTTGTCTGAATTTACCGGTAAGGTTTACTAACAACGGACCATCTACCATAGAAGGATCCCCTAATTTTATTTCAACTACAGTTACATAATCTCCTGCTTTATTAGCTTTGTCAATAAATACTTCATAATTTATACTTCTGCTATCTAAAACCTGAAGACTCATAGTAACGGAAGAAAAAGGACTTACGACAGTATGATTTTCATTGGTTGTAGCCATTATAATGTCAAATTGTTTTAAAATCTGACCACCTAAATCTGTGTAACCACTTGTTTTTTGACAAGAAGTTATAATCATCAAAGTCAAAGAAAAAATGGATAAATAATATAATTTCAATTTCATAAACCTGTTTTAATATTCATTAAGATTGACAGAATTTTCAAAAAAAAAGCTGCCTTAATGCAAAAATAATAAATCTGATCTCGTATTTTAACTTTTTGTTTATTTTAATCTTTTATTAATTTCAATATCTAATTTTTCGAAAATGTGTTGTGGCTTGAAAATTCGCCAGTTCGAAATTTCTAGTAATTCGATGTAATAATTTAATTTTTTATGCAAAAAATCATATTGAGTCTGCTCAGGCATGTTTAATGCAATAATCCAACCACCCTTTTCTGATACATCTTCATACCACTCTTCATAATAATCTTTATCCCCACTATGAAAATTTAGTACGTTTTCTGTAATCAAAATGTATTTGAAGATATTTTCACCCAACATAGAATCTATTACATCTCTTTTTAAAGTCATTATATCATTTTCTATTGCGTCATTCCATTCGCCAATTAACTCTATAATTGCTACGCCATCTGTATAATCTACATACAAAACCTTCATATAGAGCGTCTTACTACCAAAATCATCCCATTGTGGATGTATGTAGTAATTATAAACTGTTTGGGTAAATTCAAACTCACTATAGGTATTTCCGAAAAATGGCGATTTTACATCTTCCTCAGGACTGTAAAGATGTTTCCAATTATAAAATGGTTCTATGTTGTGCATATTTAATTAATATGATAATTCACAAAAATCTTAATGAAAATTCAATTTAATGGTCGGTTTATCTAAATTTATTGTCTTTATACATGCATTATTAGTTTGCAGAATATTCGTTTAAAAATAATCCAAAACAAAGTTCCTGATTATATATTTTATGACAAGAAAAACAAGCATTTTATAACAAATTTTAGGTCAAAATTTATTCCGTCTAAAAGAATATTGGCCGCCACTTGCATTAAATGACCGACGCAATAAATGTGAAATATAATCATCCATAAAAATTATTTTTACAATCAAACAGAAGCTTTATTTTACATCAAAAATATACTACTATGGTTCCATCAGTAAGAAAAGCCTTTAACGACTCATTTACCGAAGAAAAATATAACCAATACCTTGAAGAACTTGAAAAAAAATACCCGGGTAGTATTGATTATAGAATAGCTGAAACGCCTATTTTTTGTAGCAAAGATTTTACCAATAAAATGCTTGAAGCCTGTGAGGAAATTGTTGATGTGATTGTATCACCGGGCTTTATCAGTATGACGGACAGATCACTACCAAAAAATGTAAAGGTTCCTAATGAAAATAGTCATAGTCACTTTATTGCTTTTGACTTTGGTATTTGTAAAAATGAAAAAGGTGAACTTGAACCTCAACTTATTGAAATGCAGGGCTTTCCTTCACTCTTTGCATTTCAGGACTTTCAGGCAATTGTAGGAAAAAAAATATTTAATATACCATCTAATTACACCAATTATCTTAATGGCTATAACGAACAATCCTATGCAGCATTGCTAAAACAAATAATTGTTGGAAATCATAACCCCGATAATGTTATTCTATTGGAAATATTACCACATCAACAAAAGACGAGAAACGATTTTTATTTTACCCAGGATTATACCGGTATTAATATTGTTTGCATCACTCAATTAATATTGAAAGAAAGAAAATTATTTTATCTAAAAAATGGTGTTGAAACAGAAATTAAAAGAATATACAACCGGGTTATTTTTGATGAATTGCAACAACAAACACCTGAAATACAGGAAAAAGGAAAACTATTACTTTGTGATCTTGATGTAGAATGGGTTCCACATCCTAATTGGTTTTTTAGAATTAGTAAGTTTACACTACCATTTATTAATAACCCCTATGTACCTGAAACACGTTTTTTAAACGAGATAACCACAATGCCCGATGACCTGGAAAATTATGTACTTAAACCATTATTTTCTTTTGCAGGACAGGGTGTAATAATAGATGTTTCAATACAGGATATTGAAAATGTAAAAGATCCTGAAAACTGGATACTGCAACGTAAAGTTAAATATGCTGATGCTATAGAAACCCCCGATGGCCCTGCAAAAGGTGAGATCAGATTATTTTATTTTTGGAAAGATGGGGAGGCACGTCCGGTTGCAGTCAACAATCTTGGTAGATTGAGCAAAGGAAAAATGATTGGTGTAAGATATAATAAGGATAAAACATGGGTTGGTGGTACCATGGTTTATTTTGAATCTTAAGAGCTAAACTATCATTTGTTTTAAAGTTAATACCAACTATTTGCAACAGTCTTTTTTGAAAAAATTTTTTATTACTTTTATTAGTTTTAGAAAAATGTTCATTTTTAAAAATTAATTATTTAGTTAAACAACTATCGATGTATACCTAAGGTACTACAATTTTAAAGTTATTTCCAAAGTGATTTCAATATATCCTTTATAAGTTTATAACTCTATTAACCTTGTACAATCTCTATAGCCACTTGTATTATCTTTGCCGCAAATTATTTAAATAAGCTTGCTTTATGTGGTACAACAGTATTTTAGAAACAATTGGAAACACACCGCTCATTAAACTAAATAATATTACCAAAGACCTTCCCTGCACAGTGTTGGCTAAGGTTGAATATTTTAATCCTGGAAATTCTATAAAAGATAGAATGGCCGTTAAAATGCTGGAAACTGCAGAAAAAGAAGGCAAACTAAAACCCGGCGGCACTATCATAGAAGGTACAAGTGGAAATACGGGAATGGGTCTTGCCCTTGCAGCAGTTGTAAAAGGATATAAATGCATTTTTGCTACAACTGATAAGCAATCTAAAGAAAAGGTAGACATACTAAAAGCTGTAGGTGCAGAAGTAATAGTTTGCCCCACAAATGTAGAACCTGAAGACCCTCGCAGTTACTACTCTGTAGCTAAAAGATTGCCCAAAGAAATCCCCAATTCATTTCACATGAATCAGTATGACAACCTGGCCAACAGGTTGGCACACTATGAAACTACAGGCCCTGAAATATGGGAACAAACTGAAGGAAAAATTACCCACCTTGTAGTAGCTACAGGAACAGGCGGTACCATTTCCGGAACGGGGAAATATTTGAAAGAAAAAAATCCGAATATTAAAGTATGGGCTATAGATGTATTTGGCTCACTATTGAAAAAATTTCATGAAACCGGCGAGGTAGATATGAATATGGTACATCCATATATAACAGAAGGTATAGGTGAGGACTTTGTACCCGAAAATTATGAGATGAACCTGATAGACCGTTTTGAACAGGTTACTGATAAAGATGGCGCTGTAATGGCACGCCGCATAAGCAGAGAAGAAGGCATATTTGTTGGTTATAGCTGTGGATCGGCTTTACAAGGATTGCTTCAACTAAAAGAGGAACTTAAAAAAGACGATCTGGTTGTTGTGATATTTTGTGACCATGGTAGTCGATATGTTGGTAAAGTTTACAATGACCAATGGATGATGGAAAGGGGATTTTTGGATGTTAAAACATTTAAAGACATCATCAGCAGCCGTGCCTCTAAAAGACTGGTAACTATAGATGCTACACAAACAGTGGCCGAAGCAGTAGACCTGATGCGCAAATACGATATTGAGAACATTCCCGTAATGAAAGGTGAAACGCTTATTGGTTCAATAAGCGAAAGCGGATTGTTTCAAAAAATATTCAGCAACCCTGAAATAAAAACTTCTACTATAGAAAGTGTAATGGAAGCCCCCTATCCTATTGTATCATTTGACACACCCGTAGAGCGACTTGGCGGCATGATTACCAAAGACAACGGCGCTGTATTAGGAAAGGATGATAGCGGAAATATGCACATTGTTACCAAATATGATGTCATTCACAGTATGGCTAAATAATAAACCTAATTCATTATAATAATTTTAACCCCTGTTTAATTCAAGAATATTTTGAAATAAACAGGGGTTAAAAATTTATCAATTCGCCTATAAAATGAAATTAAATGACTGGATTGGTTTTGTTGGTGTATCAATAATTCTGATAGCCTATTTCTTAAATCTTTCCAACAGGCTTTCTAAAGATAGCATTACCTATATACTACTCAATCTTTTTGGAGGTGCTTTGGCCTGTCTTGCCTCAGTATTGATTAATTATCTTCCTTTTATAATTTTAGAAGGTGCATGGACAGTTATTTCATTCATTTCTCTTTTGAAATATTTGAGAACCTGAAGTAAGTCATAAAGAATTAATGAGAAAAAATTCAATAAAAGGAAATCATTTTAATTTACACAATTGGAATTTTTACCGCTTTCAATTCTAATTATTAGTTTAGGAATAACATTATTTATTTATTTATTTAAAAATACCATCACATTCCTTAATGAAGACAAGGTATTAAAAATGTAAATCTTTACATTTGCCGTTCCTTTACACTTTTGAAGCAAAGCAGGTATGAAGAAAATAGAACTGGAAATTGTTGCCTTGTCCCATAGTATCACCCAAACTCATTCATATGCAGTTGTTTTGGGCGAAGTAAACGGATTGAGGAGATTACCAATAGTAATTGGTGGTTTTGAAGCACAAGCTATTGCAGTAGCTTTAGAAAGAATGCAACCAAGTCGCCCACTTACCCATGATTTGCTCAAAAACTTCATGAATGCTTTTAGTGTAGAACTTCAGGAGATTATAATAAACGATTTGCAAGAAGGCATATTCTATTCAAAATTGGTTTGTGTAAGTGAGCATGATACTGTAGAAATAGACAGCCGTACAAGCGATGCTTTAGCACTTGCAGTAAGGTTCGGATGTCCGGTATATACTTATGATACCATCCTGGATAGCGCAGGCATCCTTATGGAAGAATCCGGCTCCGGATCAAAGAAAAAACCTGTAAGCACAACGGCTGAACCCGGCAGCCGAGATGACCTTACCGGACTTAGCGTTGAGGAATTAGACCATTTACTTAACGAAGTACTGGAACAGGAAGATTATATCAGGGCTATAGCTATAAGAGATGAACTGAATAAGCGTAAGAAATAAAAAACCATTTGATTAGTTTTTTTGACTGAATCAGGTCATTTTTATGAATGGTATTCAAAGGCACAAATCATCACCATCAATTAATCTTCTAATTCTGTGGTTGTTTTTCCCAATTGTAAAATAAATCTTGGTTTAAATATTACTGGTAAAAGACCCGACGGATACCACAATCTTGAAACTGTATTCTACCCTATATTATTAAAGGATATTTTAGAAGCCGTACAAGCTGAAAAACTAACTTTCCAATCTTCAGGCCTTATAATTGATGGCAATGCCGGAGACAATCTTTGTATAAAAGCCTGGCATTTATTGAAAAATGATTTTCCTGATTTACCAACTGTTCAAATATATCTTCACAAAATAATTCCAATTGGTGCAGGGCTTGGTGGAGGCAGTGCAGACGGTGCCTTTATGCTCTTATTGCTCAATAATAAATTCAACTTACAATTAACTGATGAACAATTGATTAGTTATGCATTGCAATTGGGTAGCGATTGTCCGTTTTTCATTCTCAATAAACCCGTTTTTGCAACAGGACGTGGTGAAATAATGACATCTGTTACTGTTGATTTATCAGACTATAAAATCTTTATTTCCAACCCCGGCATACATATTTCTACCAAAGAAGCATTTAATAATCTTACACCTTCAATGCCAATTAAAAGAATAAAGGAAATCATTGAGCAACCGATAATAACCTGGAAGCATGAATTGGTAAATGATTTTGAAAAGCCACTATTTAAATTATTTCCTGAAATTGAGGCTTTAAAACAATCTATGTACCATGCAGGTGCTATGTATGCATCTATGAGTGGCAGTGGCAGTACTGTGTTTGGTTTGTTTCCTAAGAATAATACTATCAAGCTTTCGTTACCGGATCATTATTTAAAAATTGAATTGCCGGCACAATGAAAATAATATTATACACCATAGGTAAGCCACATGAATCCTATGTTAAACAGGGAATTGAAGATTTTACCAACCGCATATCAAAATATTATCCTGTAGAATGGAAAATATTACCCGCCGCCAAACAAACAGTAAATACCACAGAAAAGGATGTAAAAAAGCAGGAAAGTATTACAGTACTTAATGCACTACACAAAGATGACTACCTTGTATTATTAGATGAAAGAGGCAAACAAATGAACTCTGTTCAACTTGCTGCATTTATTGAAACTAGGGCCAATAATAGTATTAAACAATTGGTGTTTCTTATAGGTGGAGCTTTTGGTGTAGATGAATTTGTAACTGCACGGGCCGGATATGTATGGTCATTTTCCCAATTGGTATTTCCCCATCAACTAATGCGGTTAATGCTTGCCGAACAGCTATACCGGGCCTGCACTATTATTAGAAATGAAAAATATCATCACCAATAAATTATTATCTTTCCTTCATGTTTAGCATTACCAATATCATAATTGCAATTACTGCAATTGTTTCATTCACAGCTTTTAAAAATCAAAAGGTTACTGACGACCTTATTTTCAATCCTCCTGCAATTGACCGCCGTAAGCAATGGTACAGGTTTTTATCTTGCGCATTAATACATGCAGACATTGGTCATTTGGCCTTTAACATGCTGTCGCTATATATGTTTGGTCAACTTGTAGAAGAGTCTTTCGGAATACTATTTGGGGCAAAAGGAGCTGTATTGTATATCATACTTTATTTGTTGTCACAGTTTTTGTGTTTGATACCAACCTATTTTAAAAATAAAGACAACTATTATTACAGAAGCCTTGGTGCAAGTGGAGCTGTTTCAGCAATAATATTTGCCGGTATAATACTTTATCCTTTGCAGAAAGTTTATCTGTTTTTTATACCGGTAGGTATCCCCGGTTTTATTTTCGGCTTTATCTATTTAGGTGTTACGGCTTATCTTGATCGCAAGGGAGATGGCAACATCAACCACTCGGCACACATGTTTGGGGCTATTGCTGGTATTGGGCTTTTATTAATCTTTGGTTTTGCCTTGTCGCCCTATAATCTGGTTGAAAACTTTATTGAGCAGGTTAAAGGGTTTGGGCAGTAATTACAGCAAAATTCAATTAGTAGTAGAGATAATTAAGCTTCTACCATGCTCTGCATTTTATACAAATCGTAGTAATAACCCTTTTTTTCCATCAGGTCATTGTGGGTACCTACTTCCAGTATCTGACCTTCTTCTATTACTACTATTTTGTCAAAACGGAGCAATGTAAAAATTCGGTGTGTAATTATTATTGCAGTTTTATCCTGAAGGTATTCGTATAAATTACGAATGATAATGTTTTCGGTAGCAGTATCCACCGCACTTAGACAATCGTCAAAGACAACTATTTCTGGCTGCTTAATAAGGCCACGGGCTATGGAAAGCCTTTGTTTTTGGCCACCGCTTAATGTAACGCCTCGTTCACCAACCAATGTATCGTACCCTTTTTCAAAGCGTTTGATTTCTCCATCTACACTTGCTTGTCTGGCAGCTTTTTCAACTTCATCCTGAACATAATTTGTATCAATGCCAAAACTTATATTGCGGCCTATTGTATCACTAAACAAAAAAACATCTTGAGGAATGTAACTGATTTGTTGTCGCAGATTTTTTAGTGCATAATTTTTTATGTTGTGTTCACCAATTGTTATAACACCTGATTGTGGCTCATAAAACCGCAATAATAGTTGGGCAAGGGTTGATTTACCTGATCCGGTTTTACCAAGCACAAGAACTTTCTCCCCTTTTTTAACTGTTAAGGAGAAATTTTTAATAGCATGAATGCCCGTATGCGGATAAACAAAATCTACATTTTTAAATTCAATATCTCCCCTTACCTGACCTGTCGTATCGCCTGAATCTGCAATAGTGGGTTCAGAATGCAAAAACTCGTTGAGTCGGGCTTGAGAGGCAGATGCACGTTGTATCATACTTGCCACCCAACCTATTGCACTTACCGGAAACTGTAACATATTAATATAAATAACAAACTCCACTATTAAACCAACTTTAGATGTATCGCTCAGGGCCTGAATACCTCCAATAAGTATGGTAATTAATGTGCTTAGCCCAATCATTAATGCCATACTAGGAAAATAGATGGATTCAACCTTTGCAAGTCCTATGGCATTTCTTTTATAATCCTCGCTGTTTTTTGCAAAAAATCCTAACATGGCTTTCTCCTGCACAAAAGACTTAATTACTCTTATACCCGAGTAACTTTCCTGGGCATTAGTTGTCAGGTCAGACAAAAGCGACTGAATCTTTTCACTCTTTTTATAAATAACCTGATTGACAAGGTATATAATCAATGCCAATATAGGTAATGGTGCTAAGACATACAAAGTGAGCATGGGATCTTTTCTCACCATATTAACCACACAAAAAGCTATGAGCGTTACCAGGTTGATAAGATACATTATAGCTGGTCCGGTGTACATTCTCACCCTGCTGACGTCTTCTGTTATTCGGCTCATCATGTCGCCGGTGCTATGGGTCCTGTAAAAATTTGTATCTAATTTTTGGTAGTGTTTAAAAACTTCATTTTTCTGATCATACTCAATGTGCCTGCTCATGACAATAATAGTCTGCCGCATAAAAAACATAAGCACCCCCCGCAATAATGCAAGCAGCAAAATGGTAATGCTACAAACTGCAATCAGAGTTCCAAAGTTTACTTTTAATGGTGCTGTAATTTTAATAAACCAATCTATGACAGCATCATCCTGCAAAAGTGTGGCGGCAGGTTTTGCATTGGGAAGCCTTTGTTGTACAAGATTTATGATATAACCTGTAACCTGTGGTGCCAATACAGCAAAATAGTTGGAGCCTATTATGAACAGGAAACCTATAAAAAACCTGACCCTGTATTTCCAAAAATATTTATTAAGCGATAAGAGGTGTTTCAATCAAAAAAATTTAGACAAAGATATTTGGTATTGCAGTCATCAAAATCTCATTTCATTAATAATAACTATAGCAGGTTATACAATTAGACAATAAACCATGAACTTTGAGTTTAAAAAATTTATTTAATCCATTATGAAGTACATTATAATCCTAGCACTTTTTATATTCACTTTTAATCATTCAGTTTTTGCGCAGCAGAAAAAAAGTAGCCCGGTTTTATGGCAGGCAATGTTAAAACGTGCAGATGGCAAAAACATACATTTTACTTTTGAAGAAAAGAAAATAAATCAAAAACCATTTCTTATTATAAGAAACGCAACAGAGCGACTTAAAGTAGAAAACATAATAAATGATGGTGATTCTGTATTAATAAAAATGCCTGTTTTTGAATCTGCTTTAAAGGTTAAAATAACATCTGATAAATGGAATGGCATTTGGACAAGAGGCTCGTCCGGCAACGATTTAAAAATGGCATTTGAAGCATCAAAATCCACAATTCGATATCCTTTAACTAATGGCAATGCCAAACATAAAATTACAGGTAGATGGGCAGTAAAGTTTGCTTCGGATACTGGCAAAATATATACTTCTGTTGCAGAATTTGTACAAAATGGAAACAAAGTGACAGGCACATTCTTAACCCCAACAGGAGACTATCGCTTTTTAGAAGGTGTGGTAACAGGCAACCACATGATAATTTCAGGATTTGATGGAGCTCATGCTGTAATGTTTGAAGCTAATATAACCGATAGTAAAACCCTTAACGGAAAATACTATTCAGGCCCTAAGTTTAGTGAGGAATGGACGGCTGTTAAAAATGAAAAAGCAGTAGTTCAATTTAATGAGTCGGCCATGTATGTTAAACCCGGCGAATCAAAGCTAAATTTTACATTTCCTGATTTAGACAGCAATATGATTTCAATTAATGACAGGCGATTTAAGGATAAGGTTGTGGTAATTCAACTGATGGGATCATGGTGCCCCAACTGTATGGATGAGACTGCTTTTCTTTCTGATTATTATGCAAAAAATAATAAAAGAGGGGTTGAAATGGTAGCACTTGCTTATGAATATTCTACTGACTTTCAGCGTTCAAAAAATAGCTTGCTTAAGTTTCAAAAAAGGTTCAATGTTCAGTATCCTGTTTTGATAACAGGGGTAAAGGTTTCTGATTCTTTAAGAACCGAAAAAACATTGCCTCAAGTAACCCGAATCAGGGTTTTTCCCTCCTCAATTATTCTGGATAAAAAAGGAAATATAAGAAAGCTAGACAATGGTTTTGTAGGTCCAGCTACTGGCAGTCATTATGAAAGTTATAAAAAAGAATTTTTTAACTTTATGAATGAACTATTGAAGGAATAAACAGAGGTTTAAAATTCAATTTTGAGTGGTACCCCTATGTAAAAACGTATCCGATGAATGTAAAAAAAGGCGCCATAAAAAGCATGATAATGAGTGCTTTATTAGTAGTCAGGTTTTTTATTTGCTCCGACTCTAAACCCATATTGGCATTGAGTTTTATACATAATTTCCAGGCAACAGTTGCATCGTAAAACCCCACTATAAGACTGGCGAGAAACGCCGTACTCAAATTTGCTTTGGAGGATACAAAATATCCGATAAATATATAAATAACGTATGAAAAAAGGGATAAGTACACAAAGTTAAACTGAAACTTACGGGATGCTATAGCACCAACAGTACATAATAACGTAACTGCTACCAATGAGACTAAAATGTAAGGAATAGCTTGTAATAAGAATTCCATTAGTTATGGTTTTTGAACACATTCAAATTTACTGCCGGACTATTAAACCGTTGAAATAGTAAGTTGATTTGATTTATAATATTATTCTTTGTATGATACCGCCCGCTATTACATCATCACCTTCATAAAATACTGCACTTTGTCCCGGCGCAACCCCTTTTACATTTTCGTAAAAAACAACCTTTGCCCCACCGTTTTCAGGATAAATATTACATAGGCTCCCGGCATCTTTATATCTGATCTTAGCTATTGCTTCCATACCGGGTGTAATTGTTTCGTACTTGCCCATATTTAGTCGGCCAACAGTAAGGGTATTTTCCTCTAAATCTACTTCATCGCCCAATACTACTGTGTTGCTTTCAGGGATTATTTTAGTTACAAAAACAGGTCTGCCCATAGCTATTTCAAGGCCCTTGCGTTGTCCTATGGTATAAAAAGGATAACCACGATGTTTACCTAATATTTTTCCATTTTTATCTACAAATGAACCGCCATTTACTTTCTCCTCTAAACCTTCTACTTTGCGTTTTAGGAAACCGCGGTAATCATTATCGGGGACAAAACAAATCTCATAGCTTTCACTTTTTTTAGCAAGTTCAGGATAGCCCATGTCATGCGCCATTTGCCTGATTTCTGTTTTATGATAAATGCCCAAAGGCATTATGGTACGGCTTAGCAACTCCTGATCAAGTCCCCACAAAACATAACTCTGATCTTTGCTTGCATCTTTTCCTTTACTGATGACATATCTTCCATTATTGTGCAGGCGAACATTTGCATAATGACCGGTAGCGATAAAGTCGCAGTCCAAAGCATTTGCTCTTTTTAGCAAAGCCCGCCATTTAATATGTGTATTACACATAACACAAGGGTTAGGCGTACGGCCTGCCATATATTCATCTACAAAATTCTCAATTACAAAGTCGCCAAATTCTTCTCTTATATCCAATACAAAATGCGGAAAACCATGATGCACTGCTGCTGCACGGGCATCGTTGAAGCTGTCAAGATTGCAACAACCTGTTTCTTTTTTACTGCTCCCTGCACTTGCATAATCCCATGTTTTCATGGTAATGCCTACCACTTCATATCCCTCTTTATGTAGCATGAGAGCCGTAACGGTACTATCAATACCGCCACTCATTGCAACCAAAACTTTTCCTTTACGGCTCATTTTTGAAATAAAATTTGAATTGCAAAATTACGAAAATTGAATTGGAGTTTTATTCTATTGTGTCATAGATATGTAGTAATGGATTTTACAACTACTACCAGAGTAAGCATTTATACTAAATTAACAATTATCTCCTTCTCAACCATTGTTCCGGATTAAGGAATACACTACGGTCGTTAATCACCATAAATAAGACTTCGCCATCACCGGAATCACTGTTAACGGCTGCTTTACCTATAGTTGTTGTTGCATTGACCTGCTGACCCTGATTGACATTTACCGAAGCCAAATGACTGTAGGTAGTAAAGTACTTACCATGTTTTACAGTTACAGCCTGTTCGCCGCCAAGGTCATAAACAGATGATACTTCTCCATCTGCAACTGACTTTACCGAGGCACCTGCATCTGTTGTAATGTATATACCATCGCTACGTCCTATCAGTTTAGTTCCCGGAATGGTATAGGTGCCAAAATGTATTGAAATCATCCCATTTGCAGGCCATGGTAGGTTTCCCCTGCCTGTTTCAAAGTTTATTGACATTCTGCGGCCTTCGTCGGTCATTTCAAGGTCACTTGCAGGACGATCTCTTTTTTTTATTCGATCCGTGGTAACAGGTTCGGGTTCGTCTGGTTTAAAGGGTTTGTTATTGGCAAGTGCGTCTTTCTTTTTATCTGCCAGTTTTCTTTTACGTTCATCTTCTTCTGCTTTTTTCTGTCTTGCCAATGCTTCAGCTTTTTTTCTTGCCTCAGCCAGTTCTCTACGGATAATGGCTGCTATTGCACTCTCCATCTGCTTTCGATCAGATTCTCTTTTGCGTATTTCGTTAGCCAGATCTTTTTCCTGTGTTTTTAATTTTATTACTTCTTCATTTTGTTCTTTCTTATCAACTACAAGGTCTGAAAGCTGACTGTTTTGATCTTGCAAAGCCATGCTCTTTTCTTCTCGGTTCTTATTTAGAGAGGCAATTTTACCTTTTATTAACTGATCAGTTTTATTGATGTTTTCAACCTGCTTTTCTCTATACTGTCTGTAGCTTTTGAGATAGGTAATTCGTTTTATTGCATCGTTAAATGTAGATGCGGAAAAAATGAAATTTAAATAATCATAGTTGCTGCGGTTCTTATAGGCAAATACCAGACTTTTTGCATATTCCCTTTTTAAAGTGTCCATCTGCCTGTTTAACCGGCTTATTTCTAATTGGTTTATATAAATGGTATTGTCCAGAATATGCATGTCTTTGCTGATATTCTGAATCAATTCTTCACGGGCTGCTATTTTTCGCTTGATTAAATTGTAATTGGCAAGAGTTACATTTTTCTTATTTCTAATGTTTTTGAGCGAAGCGTTCAGGTCTCTGATTTCCTGCAATAGTTCCTGCTTTTTTCTGCTCAATTCTTCCTTGGTCTGTTGTGCAAACGAGCCAACAGAAAGAACCGTGAAAAAAAGAAGAAAAATTATTTTTTTTATCATTATAATTAAGTCAAAAAGTCAATTAGTCAATTAGTTTATTAGTTAATAGGTTAATTGGTTAATTAGTCATTTATTTTAAACATTATACTTCACATCTTACACTTTACACTTTACACCTTACACTTAACACCTAATTTCACACCTCTTATAGTCTTTTGTAATTTTTTCCAATATTAAAAGGAAAAGTTACCGGTTGATTAAAAGAATATTGTTTAAAATCCAGATTGATATCCAATTTGGACCTCTCTGCTACGGATATTTTTCTGGCAGTCGCAAATGGCACACTTGCAGCATTATCATACTCACTAAAAGTAATGTCACAGGTTCGGTTTCTTACAATATCTATATCGTCCAACTTACTATGCAAAACTTTGAAATCATTGTTATCAAGCGATATAAGGTGTTTAAACAACCGTCCGTTCATGAGTACTAACAGTTCATTATTGTTATTTACTTTGTACGATACTATGTTGCTGTCTATAAAGACCGGATTTCCAATAATCAAATCCTGTAAGGTGGTAAAGTCAAAAGGTAACTCTGTAATTTCCTGCAGGTAGCTGATAGTCCGTATCTGTACATTTTTCTTCAAGAGGTTCATCACCTTTACACTGTCCTTTGTAATCAAAACCCTGAAACCTTCAATCCCCAAAGCACCACGCAACGACAGCCATATAGCAGAATCCTTTTTTAAACGGATGTAAGCAGTTGCTTCGTCACCGCCTTCTTTGCCTTCATATTCCACTCTAACCTTTGCAGTAAATGTATTGAACTCTATTTTGTTCTTTATTACCTTGTTAAATACCTCGTGGATCAATGCTGCTGAATCTATTCCGTTGTTGTCCTTAACCACAATAACAGTGGTGGTATCTTTTTTAGAGATTGCCTCCTGTATCTTTTGCACTTTTTTTGCCGGCCTGCATCCAACAACAATTATGGTAATTAATAAAAATATTTTTACAAACTTCATTCTCTTGATTTAGTGTTTTCCGGTATGGCCAAATCCGCCATCACCTCTTTTCGTCTCATTTATTTCATCTACCTGAATCAACCCTGCTTTTTCTACTTTTTGAAAAACCAATTGCGCTATTCTGTCGCCATTATTGATGATTTGTGGTTCATTGCTAAGATTTATCAAAATAACCTTTAGTTCACCACGATAATCAGAATCAACGGTGCCGGGGCTATTAAGACAAGTGATGCCTTGTTTTATAGCCAATCCACTACGTGGACGAACCTGTGCCTCATACCCCAACGGCAGTTCTATAAACAACCCGGTTGGTATCAGGTTCCTTTCTAACGGCTGTAAGGAAACAGGTGCAGCAATATCTGCCCTTATGTCCATACCCGACGAACCTTCAGTGGCATACGCAGGTAGCTTATTGCCCGAACGGTTAATGATTTTTACTTTCAGTTTTTCCACTTGAAGCAAATGTAATTAAGGAGATGTAGAGAAAACGGGTAAGTTATACAGCAGAATGTTAAAAAACTGCCTTTTGTAACAATACTGTTGCATAAGCTACGAGGCCTTCTTCACGGCCGGCAAAGCCCATTTTTTCGGTAGTGGTAGCTTTTATAGAAACATCTTTGATGGTTAACTCCAGGATATGTGCAATAGTTTGCTGCATTTCTGCCACGTAAGGTTTTATTTTAGGTGCTTCAAGGCATAAGGTGGTATCAATATTAACAATTTCATAGCCCTCCTGCTGTATGAGTAAGTAGGTGCGTTGCAGCAAAATTTTACTGTCTATATTTTTAAACTCTGTAGAGGTATCGGGGAAATGTACACCAATATCGCCCAGGCACAAGGCGCCGAGCATAGCATCGCAAATGGCGTGTAACAGCACATCTGCATCGCTGTGGCCCAAAGCGCCTTTGTGGTGTGGAATCTTGACACCGCCCAACCACAAATCTCTCCCCTCAACCAACTGATGAAAATCTATACCGGAACCTATTCTGTACATAAACTGCTTTTGATGTGTTTTTTCAAATAAAAAAAGCGAAGGTAATGTACCTCCGCTTTATAAGATTTTCAAATTTTAGAACCTCAATTTTTTATAAAATCCAGGACAAAAGGAGAGAAAAGTTGTGACTCCGCAAAGAGTAATAGATTTTTTTCTCCAAATCGAAATTAGTTGGATAACGCCATTTAGATAAATCTACATCGTAATACAGGCCAAGAGAAAATTTATTCTTTTTTATTGAAAATTCTTTCCCAATGGCTGCCTGAAGACCAACACCAACTTTATTACCAGATTCAGTATCTATTGTAAATTTAGAGGAATAGGTTTCATTTCTATCTACAAAAATACCATCCCTATAAGAACTGAAATTGTATTTAACTACCCCACCTAATCCAATAAAGCCAGGGTTATCATGGTTTTGTTTTAGGATTACTAACAAAGGAACTTTCAGAAATCTTAACATAAAATCTTCTTTTACCAGTGGATAGTCAAAATAGACTATAAACGGGTAAATAAATGTTCTTTCCAAGTATGAAGAATTTTGGGAATAAAAATATCCCATTTCTAACCCAATATTTTTTCTTAAAGGTATTTCCAATTTTATACCTACATCAAAACCTGCCTTGATTTTGTTATTACCTGTTTTTGAAACACTTTGAACACTTGTGTTAATTCCAATTATTGGCTTCCAGATTATTGCTTGTGAAAAACTATTCCTAAACATAAAAAAACTCAACATTAATAAGATATACTTTTTCATATTGTATATTTTATTTCAATGATTTTGAAACATTTTTTAATCTCAATCTTCGAAATCTGAAATCCCTTTAAAAACAAAAAAGGATACAAAAAACAATGTACCCTTTTTTATCTTTTATTTTATTCCAAAATATAATCTAATTTGGCGAAGCCGTAGTACCTGAGCCATTTGTATTATCATCTAAGTCAAAAATAAGGCTAAAACGCAAAGTGTTTGACAGGGGATTGCGATTAACACCACTACCTGAAGGAACAAGGTAGGAGAAGTTCAATCCAAATACATTGTATTTTAAACCTACACCTGCTGTAAAATATTTACGGTTTCCTTTTAGTTTGTCTTCGTAGAAATAACCTAAACGTCCAAAAAACTGGTCGTTGTAATTAAATTCTCCACCCAATGAAGCCTGTATTTCTTTAAGCTCTTCTTTTGAATCTCCAAAGCTGCCAAACCAACTGCTGATTACACTTTTGGTTCGGTAATCCAACAAGGAAGAATCGGTTCTGTCAGCAGGAGGTGTTGGAACCATTAATTTATTTAAATCCATAGCAAGGGTAAACTTACTTGTCTCATCAATAACCCAAGTGTAGGCTGCACCCAAACCAAGGTTTGCCGGAATGTAATCTTTCTGCTGTGCATCGCTGGTATAAGAAATTTTTGAACCTAAATTGGTTAAGGTAAGACCCCAATTCAGTCCTTTTCCTTCGCTGTTTACACCATTATGAAAAACAGAAAGATCCGCAGCAACAGCATTACCACTTTGGTAGGTAACACCGTTTACAGCCTGTCCGCCTGCCAGGTTACTGTTTATGTATCTCAGTGCAATACCCAAACCCAGTTTTTCACTAAGCTTACGGCTATAACCTACATCAAAAGAAACTTCACGTGGCCTGAATGATTGCAATTCATTACCCGCAAAGTCAGTAAATTGAATATTTCCCAAACTAAAGTATCTTATAGAAGATGAAATAGCCTGCTCTTCATCAATTTGATGATAACCTGCTAAAGAAGCAAGGTAAACATCATTAAGGCCGAGATCTTTTAACCAGGGAGTATAAGTTGCAGAAATACTTGTTTTGCTTTTCACAAAAGGTGTTTTTGCCAGGTTCCAAAAAGAAGAATTTGCATCCGGCGAAGTGGCTATACCTACATCACCCATACCGCCGGCACGTGCATCAGGAGAAATCCTTAAAAATGGAACGGCAGAAGTAACAACATTGATTGTTTCAGCATCTTGCGCTTTTGCCTGTACACAGGAAAGAAGAATAATTAGAAAAGCAGTGTAGCTTTTAAATGTAGTTTTTTTCATTGCCACAATTGGTTTGTTAATTTTCGTATTAACTACGTTTTAAATATAGAGTTGTAAAATTAACAGATAAATTGAAACCTGAATACCAATAAAATAAGTTTATTTTTAACAAATAAGTTTATCGGAACTTTTTTACAACAAAAATTATTAAGTAGCAATACCTTACATACACATTAGCTATTAAAAACCAAACCATATTGTTCGGTGGAAATGAAGAAATTATTTGTCAAATATAGTAAGTCCTTTTCAACAGGCTGCACTATATTTTACTTTCTGATAGATGTTTGTAACATACAATTAGCTGCCTGCTTCAAAAGATTATCCGAAATAATTGATTTTAAGCGACTCTCTTTCCTATCCTATTTTTTCTCCGGAAAAGGGACGTTGGTTAAACCTATTAGCTTTAAAAACTACATACGTATTAGTATTAGCTGTTGGTTTTATTTCTACAAATAAACTGCTAAGATCAATACTTTTTACATCAATACTTTGACCAACGCTTTAGTGATAAGTTTTGCCCTGCTCTGCTGCATTTCTGCATTTTCAAATTAAAAGCATGAGTGGTTTTATTGAACTTCTCCTAATATTAACCATTTTGACTGAAAAAGCCGCCTCTACTTTTAGAATAGAGACGGCCACTTTTATTATCTCAACGCATTGAATTTTTATAATTTAAGCGCTTTGATGGTTTTTACAGTTTCATTTTGTTGTAACTCGATAACATAAATGCCTGAAGGCAGTCTTTCTCCAAAAGTAACTGTCTGCTTAGGTCTTATATTGGCATTATATACCACTACACCAGTAGCATTTAGTACCCGAAGATTTATCATTTCACTAATGGGTGAAGCTACCTGTAACCGGAAGGTCGAAGTGGTTGGGTTCGGAGATAGTTTAACAGCAAAACCTTCTGCCTCTTTCGTTATAAATGAATTATCTTTTAACAGCATTGCTCCCCCGCTACATGGTAAAGTAGATGCATTTATAGTAACAATGGCCGGATTGCTTGTACATCCATTGTTGTCCCTTGCAATCACCCTGTATGTAGCAGGTCGCAAGCCGGTGAAAGTATTATTACTGGTGAAAATTCCGGTGGTGCCAATAGAATACTGGTACGGTGCTACACCGTTGGCCCCGGTAGCAGTTATAGTACCATCTTTTTTATTCGTACAGGTTTCATCAGTTTTGGTTATAGAAAGAGTAACTGGTGGTGGGGCCGATACATTTACTAATGAACTATTTTCGCATCCCGTTGCATCGCGGAAGAAGATACGGTAAGTGCCACCTCTTAAACCACTGAAGGTAGCATTGTTGCTGTAAGAGCCTGCCGTTCCAAAGCGGTATTGATAAGGCGATACTCCTCCATTAACTGATGTCACCGTAATGGAGCCATTTGCATTATTACTACAAGTTGCGCCGCTGGTAGAGAAGTTGGCGTTCAGAGGTGCATTTTGACCTATCACTATGTCTACAGCTCCAATACGGCCAACAGCATCTGTTACTGTAACACGATAGCTTCCCGCTTTCAGATTGTTGAACGTATTGGAAGTGCCCGGTGGCATTACCGTGCCTAGCATATAGGTATAAGGTGGAGTTCCGCCGTTAACAGCGGTTATGCTCAAAGACCCCGTAGCAGAGCCTGCACAACCTGCATCGGTCTTACTGAAAGACAGGGTTAAACTTACTGACGTACGTCTGAAATTAGAAAGTACAACTGTACCTGGATTATACAACACATTCCCGGTATACCCTGACGGAAAAACCACATTGTCAAATACCCCGGACACTCTGTTCGCAGTAATGATAGTAAAACTCTGTGCAGATGTGGGAATAAATGCACTCGGGAAACGTATAGTGAGGATTCCACTTAGGAAAGCCGTGTCAGAAGCTGTAAGCAAATTGTTTTCAGCCGGAGAACTGATGGGTATGTTTAAGTCCCCCATGTTATTATAATAGTTGCCCGTGACAGCGGCCGTATTGGCGGGGGCAAGAGACAACTGACCCATATTGCTGGTCTGTGCAAAACCCTGCGTACCAAAGACAGACAGGAGAATCCACAGACAGCTTTTTATAAAATTTTTCATTTGTAAAATTTTTCAATTTTTAAATAAGAAATACAAGTGTGCAACTTATGTCCCAAGGGCCTCAAAGATTAACCTAACAATGTCTTGAAACGTAGGATGAAAGGTGCTTGAGCCTCAACATGTGACAAACAACACACTGTGGCTTAATGCCACACTTTCTTTTATAAATTTTCGCTTCTGTTAGTTTCTATCCATGCGCTGCCATCCCATATCAGGCTAAGCACATCAGCATCGTCGGCTACAAATGTGCCAGACATGAGACGCATATTTAATCCATTTACAAATGTAACAGTGGTGCCTGAAACCTTTAGTATCAACACTTGTCCTGCGGATAGTCCGTTGGAGAGCGTGATTACACCGGTTAAGTTATCAAGTATAATAAAACTTCTGTCGCCAACTGTCACTGCTATCGAAGAACTGGTAGCAGGCATGTAAGTAACAGCGCCGTTTACCTGAACTTTAGTAGCGGGAGCATTTGTTCCTATTCCCATATTTCCCTCAAAATAACTCTTAACTGCCGTAGGTGCAAAAACGGTGTAGGTGTTCTGAATTTGTGTAGCAGTAAGACCGCTGGTTGCATCTGTAAGACGCAATCCTGAATAGACAGTGTTGTCGTTTAACTGATTTTCACGTGCATTCACAATACCCAATAGGGCCGTATTAAAACCATTTCCTGAACTGTAATTAGTATGCCCGATTGCTCCGGTCAGATTTGCCAAACTTGTATCAGCTCTCAGGATACGTCCTGCAACAGCATTATAAGTTCCGGTAGTGGTGCTTTGGGTATGACTTAGCAGACCATAAACAATTTCGTTTGACGCAGCATTCACGCCGGTTGGGCGGCTATACACAGACACATTGAACATGCTTGCACCAAAGGGAAACATGTTGCCTGATCCTGTTACATGCAGTCTTGCGCTTGGGTACATGGTTCCTACACCAAATCTACCTGCATGATAACTCTTACGATTGGCAGTAGCAGCAGGTGTGTAGATCAAATAAGTATTAGAGTCCTGCAATGCAGTAGAAGTAGCTGTTCCAGCAACATTTAAAGTAGAAGCGGCATAAATAGTATTGTCGTTAAGTTGATTTTCCCTGGCATTTATAATACCAAGTAAAGCAGTGTTCAGACCATTGGCACCAAAGGCTGCTGTGTAGTTGGAGTGGGCTATGGCACCGGTTAGGTTAGCCAGATTGGTATCAGCTTGAAGCATACGGCCTGCAAGGGCATTGTATGTACCGGTAGTGGTGCTATTGGCATGACTAAGAAAACCATAAACAATTTCGTTTCCGGCAGCATTTACACCAGTTGGGCGGCTGTACACAGACACATTGAACATGCTTGCGCCAAAAGAAAACAAATTGCCCGAGCCTGCAACATGCAATCTTGCACTTGGGTACATGGTTCCTACACCAAATCTACCTGCATGATAACTCTTACGATTGGCAGTAGCAGCAGGTGTATAGATCAAATAAGTATTAGAGTCCTGCATTGCAGACGTTGTAGCGGTTCCTGCAACATTTAAAGTGGAAGCGGCATAAATGGTATTGTCGTTGAGTTGATTTTCCCTGGCATTTACGATACCAAGTAAAGCCGTGTTCAGACCATTGGCACCAAACGCTGCTGTATAATTGGAGTGGGCTATAGCACCGGTTAGGTTAGCCAGATTGGTATCAGCTTGAAGCATACGGCCTGCAAGGGCATTGTAAGTACCGGTAGTGGTGCTCCTGGCATGACTTAAAATTCCATAAACAATACCATTTCCTGCAGCATTAACTCCCGTCGGACGGCTGTATAACGTAACATTGAATTGGCTTGCACCGAAGGGAAAACTTCTCCCCTCACCTTGAAGACGCAACAAAGCGTCTGACACATCGGTACCTATACTCACTTTGCCGGTGCTGTCAATTATAGCCCGCTGCATATTGTTTGTTCTTATTCTAAAACCAGCATCATTTAATGTTCCGATAAAATTGGTATTGTCAATTCCTGAATTGCCTGCGGTACTCCACCCCTGTGCAGTTCCGCTGAATGAAATGCTTTTCCAAACGCCGCTGGCCCGCACATAAAATGCAGCATCGGTAGTGTTGTAAATCATCAGTCCATCGGGAGGACTAACCATCGCATTCATTTGGCTTGTATTGAGCCTGGGAAAAAGAAGACCCTTTGTCGTACTTTCTAGCTCAAGTATTGAGTTGGCATTGATAGTGTTTGGATTGCCCCCAACTTTTAGCTGGGAAAATGATACGTTGGAAGAAAACAGTAGAAAAATGAATAAAACAAGCGTAATGATAGGTTTCATAAATTAAAGTTTTAGTAATTAAAAAGTTATAAGTATGGTAAATACGAGGCTGCCAAAAAGATGGTTTTATATTTTTACAAAACTTTAATTTCATGATGCGTTCTCCTATAGAGCTTTTTTTTACTGTTGCAGTTCTAGTGAAACGCAACGGATTGGTTGGTTATAGAAAGTGCAAGGGCTTATAACGAGAAGTTCGAACTGTCCTTTGGTTTTGGCTAATACCTATCGAAGACGTTATAAGAGTAGCAGAAGCCTACTACTTCAGTGCAAAGCAACAAGCCGAACAGAGCAATGAAGAGGCCATAAGAATTTACGAAGACCTGAAGGAAAGCTACCGGGAAATGTTGAAAGAAAGAGGGGGGTGGAGAATTGAATTAGCCTTTTAAATTGCTGTTTTTTTGTCGTACAGGTAAGTTTGAAAATCGATGATTGTTTTGTTAGAGAGGCAATGACACTGTGTGCTTTTTGTTTTGCATTTTGCTACTATAAAAAAAGCCGCTGCAAATCTGCAGCGGCTATCGACATGTGTAACCCCTTTATAAAACTATTTGATCTTCATCGCTTTCACAGTTTGCATTTCATCACCTTGTCTGACTTCTACCAGGTACATGCCTGATATAAGTGCCGCACCAAATTTGAATGACTGCTCCGCTAAACCTTTTTGTTGGTAAACCGTACGCCCATTTATGTCTAACACCCTCACATGCACTGCTTCTTTTTTATTTGTATGAGCAACTACAGTAAACTGGTTGTTGCTTGGATTAGGATATATAGAAACCTGCATGACCTTGTTGCCTTCTGCGATAGCAGGCTTGTCTGTTGCTTTGGCAATTGGTATGATTGATGGACAAGTGGTTGACACATTGCCTACCACTACTACAATCGAATAACCGGTGCAGCCATTGGCATCATTTACAAATATCCTGTAACTGCCTGCTTTCAGGTTGCTAAAGGTATTGACGCTGGTAAATGCGCCTGTGCTTCCATAACGATAAGTGTAAGGGGCTGTGCCGCCTGCACCGTTCACGGTGATAGAACCATTGCTGGCTCCGGGACAAGTAGCATCTACCTTGGTAGAAGTGGCACTAACCGCTGTTGGTTGAGTGATCACAAATACCTGACTGCTGGCACATCCTGTTGCATCCTGTGCAAAGATGGTAAATGAACCGGCACGTAACCCAGTAAAGTTGCTGTTGGTACCATAAACACCTGCTGCTCCGTTTTTATATAAATAAGGGGCTGTGCCGCCTGATGCACTTACACTGATAATACCTGTAGCTGCATTGTAGCACAATGGATTGGTGATCGTAGCTGTCATTACATTCTTACGAATGGTCAGGTGCAATGTCCTGATGGAATCACAACCAACTGAATTGGTAAGTTTGAATGTATAATCGCCACTGTTAGTATAAGTGCTACCTCTCCATGTAAACGTACTACATGCAGATGCGGTGGTATCTGAACCGGAAGCAAGTTTGCTTGTCACAACAATAGAAGCCTCTGCTGATGCGGTTCCACATTCATTGGTAACTGTAGCATAATAAGTGCCCTCAGCACTTACATTTGACAATGTAATTCCTGTACCCAGCAAAGAATCTATACCCACTCCTTTCCACCAGGTTACTACTGTACCTACACCTGTTACGCCTGTTGCAGTTAACGTAGTAGTTGAATTGCTGCAAACAGGATTGTTGGCTGCGGTAATGCCAGTTATACCTGAATTGGGATTTACAGTCATTAACATTGTAGCCGTATTTATACAACCGTTGGTATTGGGTGGTGTAGTGTAGGTGATAGTAACCGTACCTGCTGTTACCCCTGACACCAAACCTGTGCTGCTGACTGTGGCTACACCTGTATTATTAGAACTCCATGTGCCGCCTGTGGTGGCATTAGCTAATTGCGTAGTTCCTCCTGCGCATACACCGTTGTTACCTGTAACAGGTGCAACAGTGGGCAATGCCCTTACGGCATAGGACACAGTGGCTGTTCTTGTACAACCCGATGAATTTGGTGCTGTAGTATAGTTGATGTTACAAGTTCCTACAGCATTACCCGTTACTACACCTGTGCTGCTGACAGAAGCTATGGCAGGGTTGCTGCTTCTCCATGTACCGCCGGGTGTTGCATTGGTTAGCGTGGTGGTCAACCCTAAACATACTACACGGGTGCCCAAAATAGTGGCTACAGTTGGTAGTGTGGTTAATACAGTAATGGT
The DNA here is from genome assembly GCA_043736115.1 of Segetibacter sp. Lineage (GTDB taxonomy): Bacteria > Bacteroidota > Bacteroidia > Chitinophagales > Chitinophagaceae > Segetibacter. The sequence goes on from JAYTDC010000130.1 coordinate 24,927, forward strand.
TGCGGATGTTGATATGGTACATCCCACACCTACAGGGGCAACAGTATAGGTAATGACTGCACTGCCACCTGCTATACCTGTTATTACGCCTGATGTTGCATTAACTTTTACTTTGGTAGTATCGCTGCTGCTCCAAGTGCCACCTGCAGTAGCACAACTTAGTTGTTTGGTATTGGTAATGCAAACGCTGTTGCCTCCTGTGATAGACGCAATAGTTGGTGCAGGGTTTACAGTAAATAATACAGTTGCACTGCTATTGCATGCAAAACCATTGGTAACTGTGTAACTAATGATTGTTGTACCATTTGATATACGGGTTACAAGACCTGTATTACTTACAGTTGCTACACTTGTGTTAGTACTGCTCCACGTACCGCCTGTGGTTGTAGTGGACAATTGAGATGTATTATTTCCACAAACTGCCACAACACCGGTGATCGGCGCCACAGCATCTGGTGACGGATTGACCGTTACCATTACGTTTTGTGTGGTAGAACAACCATTGACAGACAGTACATACACATACACCACACTAACCGGAGATGAAGTGGTATTAATAAGTACTTCGTTAATATTACCGTTTTGCGGTGTGCTAACAGAAGCATTGCTGATGCCTGCCACCGCAGCACGGGTCCATATGAAAGTTGTGCCTGAAACATTGGCAACAGGTGAATAGGTAAAGGTGTACCCGCTGCAGGTAGTCAGATTAACTGCACTGGTCAGTGTCGGGAAGGGTGTTACGCTGAACAACAAGGTTGCTTTGTTTACACAGCCACTTGAATTGGCTGCTGTGGTATAGGTAATTGTGGTAGTGCCTACAGCTACACTGGTAACCAAACCGGTAGTGCTGATGGTAGCTACACCTGTAGTAATGCTGCTCCATGTACCTCCCGTGGTGACATTGTTAAGCTGGGTAGTGTTACCAATACATACACCATTGTTGCCGGTAATAGCTGCTACCGTAGGTATTGCTTTTACTGTCAAACCAGCTGTTGCCGTACGTGTACAACCACTGGAGTTGGGCAATGTAGTATACGTAACAGTAGTAGTGCCTGCTGTTATTGCAGTCACTAGTCCTGTACTACTGATAGTGGCAATAGATGGGTTTAAAATTGCCCATGTACCGCCTGCTGTTGCATTTGTTAATTGTGTGGTAGTACCTGCACAAGGAACACGATTGCCGGATATAGTGGCAACAGTGGGGATAGTTGTTATTACGGAAATAGAGATTGATACAGAACTGCTGCAACCGCCATTCGAAACAGTATAGGTAATATTTGCAACACCTCCTGCAACCCCTGTAATAATACCGCTTGTAACATCGACTTTCACTTTGGTAGTATCACTACTGCTCCAAACACCGCCGGGGGTAGAACAACTTAATTGTTTGGTATTGGTGAGGCAAACACTTGTACCGCCGGTAATGGAGGCTATAGGTTGCAAATTATTGACTGTAATCATACCAGTAGCACTCACCGTTCCGCAACCGCCCGTAAGGGGAATAGAATAATTGAAAGTACCTGCTGCTGTAGGTGTGCCGCTAATGGTAATGGTATTGGATGCAAATGCTGCAGACACCCCTGCCGGTAAACCATTAGCTCCTGATACACCGCTATTGCTTATACCTGTTGCGCCTGTTGTGGTATGTGTGATGTTAGTAAGTGGACTATTGATGCATAATGTTGGTGTTAAAGCAGCAGTTGAAGTGTTATTTGCATTTACGGTTATATTGGCGCTCCCGGAAGCGGTACAGCCATTTGCGAATGCAGAAGTTGCAGTGTAGGTATAGCTGCCCGCTGCGCCCGGCTTAGCATAAACCGTATTTGCATTTGTTCCGGTATAGGCGTTTTGTGCAGCCGCATCGGTAAATAAGCCTGCAGTTGGCGACCATGTAGGTTGAGTACCGCTCACCAGCACATTATCTATTGCCCACCAGTTGCCGTAGAGTGCAGAATAATTAAATCTTAAATATACCGCAGGCTTATTAATAAATGCAGCAGGTAGACTGATCGCACTTTCCTGTACAAAAGCCTGAGAAAAGCCTACTGTTGCTGTGTAGAACTTAACGGTTGTCCAGCTGATATTATCTGTCGACACCTCTACCCTTGCAATATCCGGATTTCCATAGTACACAAAATAGTGATAGAAAGATACATGTACTCCGGCAAGTCCTACTGTACTGAAGGCAGGCGAAACCAGCTTCGTATTAGTCGTGCCCCCTGCACCTTGCGCATCGCTATTGGACATGTAAAATTGAGTATTGTCATTACTATTAAAACCCTGAGCATCGTAGGAAAAACCGTTGGGTCGCAATGTCCAGGCTGCTTCTGCCGGAGCGCCACCGGTAGAATTATTAAGAGTTGTCCAGGTGTTTGTTGCCCCGTTAAAGTCTGCACTTAATATCGTTTGACCTACACCTCCGCCACTTGCTGTCAATTGTAAAGCGCTGGATGTTGCACAAATAGTACCTGAAGAAGGCGTAATTGTAACAGTAGAAGGTGCGGCGTTGACAACAATAGAGGCGTTGCCAGAACTGTAGCAACCATTTACTGACGTAGTAGCAGTGTAGGCATAGCTGCCTGCTGCCTCCGGCTTAGCATAAACCGTATTTGTATTTGTACCGGCATAAGCGTTTTGTGCAGCCGCATCTGTAAATAAGCCTGCAGTTGGCGACCAGGTAATGGGTGCCGCTTGAATACCTGTCACCAACACGTTATCTATTGCCCACCGAAAACTATTTGGTGCAGAATAATTAAATCTTAAATATACAGTTGGCTTATTTAGAAATGCAGCAGTAAGGCTGATGGCATTTTCTTGTGCAAAAGTTGAATGAGTGCCCTGATTAGCCGTATAAGCTTTGAGCATTGTCCAATTGACATTATCTGTGGATACTTCCACTTTCGCAATGTCTGGTGTGGAATAGAACCTGAAATAATGATAAAATGAAACATTGACGGCAGCAAATCCTACAGTACTGAAAGCAGGCGAAACCAGCAATGTATTAGTGGTACTGCCGAAGCCTGCAGCATCACTGTTGGACATGTAAAATTGTGAATTGTCATTACTATAATGAGAATCCCCATCATAAATATAGCCATCTGCCGTCAATGTCCAGGCTGCCGCTGCCGGGGTGCCACCGGTAGAATTATTAATAGTTGTCCACCCATTTATTGCGGCGTTAAAATTTTCACTCAATATCGTTTGACTAGTATCTCCAACAACACTTGCTATTAATTGTAAGGCGTCGGCTGTTGCGCAAACAGTACTTGAAGCAGGTGTAATAGAAATACCACCAGATTTTACCATTACACTTATTTCCGCAGAGGTAGCACTGCACCCTGTAACTGTTTCCGTAACTGTTACAGAATAATTACCGCTCGCAGCAGCCGAAATGCCTGGTGTAGTAGCCCCTGTTGACCATAAATAAGTGAGAGAAGGTGTGTATTCCCAAAAATCATTTGTAAAACCCCCGTCCTCCCCTGTTCCTATATATCCTTTGCTGCCGATGCTGAAGCCGGTAGCACGATACCGTGCCGTGCCGCCAAAAACTGCCTTTTGTGCCCATGTATCAGTGGGGGGGCTATATTCCCAGAAATCATTCTTAGCACTTCCGTCGTACCCTATGCCTATATAACCTTTGCTGCCGATGCTAAAGCCTGTTGCATAATTACGTGCTGTGCCGCCAAAAGCTGCCTTTGATGTCCATGTATCAGTTGCCGGGTTGTATTCCCAGAAATCATTCCTGGCACTTCCGTCAAATCCAGTTCCAATATAGCCTTTGCTGCCGATACTGAAGCCGGTTGCATAACCACGTGCCGTGCCGCCAAAAACTGCCTTTTGTGTCCATGTATCAGTTACAGGGTTATATTCCCAGAAATCATTTTTATTAGCACCGTCATCGCCTGTTCCTATGTAACCTTTGTTGCCGATGTTGAAGCCCGTAGCACCCTGTCGTGCTGTGCCGCCAAAAGGAGCCTTTTGTATCCAAGTATTTGCTGCAGGGTCATATTCCCAGAAATCATTTAGCAAACCGTTTCCATCCACTCCTGTTCCTATGTATCCTTTGCTGCCTATGCTGAAGCCGGTAGCAAATCTACGTGCCGTACCCCCAAAATCTGCCTTTTGTGTCCACGTATTGGCTATTGGATTATATTCCCATAAATCATTTTTGTTAGCTCCATCATATCCTGTTCCTATGTAACCTTTGCTGCCGATGCTGAAACTGACGGCATAACCACGTGCTGCGCCGCCAAATGCAGTTTTGGTAGTCCAGGTATCGCTGTTGTTTGCATTTAATACTACACTGCCACCGGGGCAAAATGTAGTAGGACCGCCCGGGGCAATGATGGCGGCAGGCAACGCATTTACTGTAATGGTTCCTGTAGCATTTACAACTTCGCAACCCCCTGTTAGCGGAATAGAATAATTAAATGTGCCCGTTGCGGTAGGGGTGCCACTAATGGTGATAGTGTTGGAGGCAAAGGATGCTGAAACACCTGCCGGTAAATTGGTAGCTGCGCCAATGCCTGTGGCACCTGTAGTGGAGTGCGTGATAGTGGTGATTGCAGTATTAGTACACGCTGTTGGTGCAGATGAAGCGGCGCCAACTGTACTGTTTACAGCCACTGTTGCGCCGATAGCAAAAGTATATGCGGGAATGGTACAACTGTTATTGGCAATACTTACCTGGGCTGATTTTACACCTGTGGAGGAGGGTGCAAAGCTAACCGTAAAAGTGGTTGAAGACCCTACGGGGATAACTACAGGAAGTGAAATTCCTCCAACTGTAAACATGGAGGCGTCTGCTCCTGATACCGTTATGCCTGCAGCACTTATAGTTAAGTTTGAACTACCTGTATTTTGGATGGTAAAGGTTTTTACAACATTGCTGCTGCCCATGCAGGCAGTGCCAAAATCTGTAGCATTGGTCAGTGAAGGCGTGCTACTTCCGTTTACTATATTGGTGCTGTTGCCTTGAAGATTAATTAATGCAGCTCCACCCAAGCGTGTGGAAACAGTACTATTGCCACCATTAGCTACAGCTATATCTTGACTTCCATCATCATTGAAGTCTCCCACTGCAACGCTTATAGGACCGCTTCCAACAGACACATTAGTGGTTCCGCTAAAGCTCCCTGCTCCATCCCCTAAGCGGATGGAGACCGTATTACTGCTATAATTAGCTGCGGCTATATCCTGCTTTCCATCACCATTAAAGTCTCCCACTGCTACACTACGAGGAAAACTTCCCACAGTTAGATTAGTGGTTCCGCTAAAGCTCCCTGCTCCATCCCCTAAGCGGATGGAGACCGTATTACCATCATAATTAGCTGTAGCTATATCCTGCTTTCCATCACCATTAAAATCACCCACTGCTACACTAACAGGAGAAGTTCCGACAGCTACGTTTGTGGTTCCGCTAAAGCCCCCTGCTCCATTGCCTAAGCGGATGGAGACCGTATTACTGTTATAATTAGCTGCAGCTATATCCTGCTTTCCATCACCATTAAAATCACCCACTGCTACACTTACAGGAGAACTTCCGACAGCTACGTTAGTGGTTCCGCTAAAGCCCCCTGCTCCATCGCCTAAACGGATAGAAACAGTACTATTGCCAGCATTAGCTGTAGCTATATCCAGCTTTCCATCACCATTGAAGTCACCCACTGCAAGTTTGTAGGGATTAGTTCCAACAGAGATGTTGGTGGTTCCGCTAAAGCCCCCTGCTCCATCGCCCAAGCGGATAGAGACAGTATTATTGCCATTATTCGCTGTAGCTATATCCTGCTTTCCATCCCCATTGAAGTCACCCACTGCAATACCGTAAGGATTAGTCCCAACTGAAATGCTTGTGGTTCCGCTAAAGCCGCCTGCACCATTGCCTAACCTTATGGAAACAGTATTACCGCTATAATTAGCTGTAGCTATATCATGCTTTCCATCACCATTGAAATCACCCACTGCAATACTTAGAGGAGTAGTTCCGACAGCTACATTAGTGGTTCCGCTAAATAAGCCCTGGCTGCAGGCAGGGTTGGTGACCGTTAGTGTAAAAGCTGGAGCAGCAGTACAACCTGCTGCAATACTCACTAAATATGTTCCTGCCTGCTTTGCATCAGTTACCTTTAACACTCCTGTTGTTGGGTTTACTGACAATACCCCGGTAAAGTTGGTATTGGTATAGGCAGCCATATAGGTAGTAGTAGTTGGTGCAGCGCTCGGGGTAATAGTGGTATTCTGCCCAGCCACCACCGAGGTATTAGCATAACTGCCCACTGTAGCTGATGTACTTACGATTATCCTACCTGTAGCATTTACACTCCCGCACCCACCCGTCAATGGAATACTGTAATTAAATATGCCTAATGCTGTAGGCGTACCGCTGATAGTGATGGTGTTGGAGGCAAAGGATGCTGAAACTCCTGCCGGTAAATTAGTAGCTGCGCCGATGCCTGTTGCACCTGTAGTGGTATGCGTGATAGCAGCGATTGCAGTATTGATACATACTGTTGGGTTAGATGAACCTACGCCTGCTGTATTATTTGCTGTTATGGTTACCGTGGTAGCCGCAGAGGTAGCACTGCAACCCATAGCAACATCCGTAACAGTTACAGAATAATTACCCCCGGTACCAGTATTGATGCTTTGGGTAGCAGCCCCTGTTGACCATAGATAAGAAACAGAAGGTGTGTATTCCCAGAAATCATTTTTTTTATTATTATCATAACCTGTTCCGATATATCCTTTACCTTCGATGCTAAATGCAATAGCACCATAACGTATCGTTCCGCCAAAGTCTGCCTTTTTTGTCCATGAATCGGCGGCAGGGTTATATTCCCAAATATCATTTTTACGATCGCCGTCATTGCCTGTACCTATATATCCTCTGCTGCCGATGCTGAAGCCTGAAGCGTACTCACGTGCCGAGCCACCAAAAGCCGCCTTTGGTATCCACGTATCGGAAGAAGGATTATATTCCCAAAAATCATTTTTTTTACTAAGTCCTTGCCTCCCCGTCCCTATATATCCTTTACTACCGATGCTAAAGCCGGTAGCCCGACTACGTGCCGTGCCACCAAAAGCTGACTTTTGTGTCCATATATCAGTTGTGGGATTATATTCCCAGAAATCCGTTCTTTCGGAATTACCTGCCTGACCTGTTCCTATATATCCCTTGCCGCCACTGCTAAAGCCGGTAGCAAAGAAACGTGCCGTTCCGCCAAAATCTGCCCTTTGTTTCCATGTATTAGTTGCAGGGTCATATTCCCAGAAATCAGATTTTGAACTACCATCATCCCCCGTTCCTATATATCCTTTGCTGCCTATGCTGAAGCCGGTAGCACCATAACGGGCAGTTCCATCAAAATCTGCCTTTTGTGTCCATGTATCGGTTGCGGGGTCATATTCCCAAAAATCTTTTTTATTACCGCTTGCATCATCAATACCTGTTCCTATATAGCCTTTGCTACCAATGCTGAAGCCCGCAGCGTACATGCGTGCTGTGCCGCCAAATGCGGTTTTGGGTGTCCAGCTATTGCCGCTATCTGCATTCAAAACTACACTGCCACCTGCGCAAAATGTGGTAGATCCTCCCGGAGTTATGGTAGCATTAGGTGCATTTACCATTATTCTACCTGTGGCGTTTACATTGCAACCACTTACAATAAGCGGGATTGAATAGTTAAAAATGCCTCCTGCAGAAGGAGTACCACTAATAGTTATTTTGTTGGAGGAAAGAGCTGCCGTAACCCCTGCAGGTAACCCTGTAGCAGCACCAATTCCGAAAACGTCGGTAGTGGTGTGGGTGATATTAGTGAGAGTAGTATTGACACACAATGTGGGTGTGGATGAAGGTGCTCCTGCACCTTGTACTGTTACACTTGTAACCGCAGAAGTAACACTGCAACCTGCAGCGTTTGTAACCGTTACAGTATAATTGCCATTAGTGTTTACCGTAATGCTTTGGGTGGTAGCTCCTGTTGACCATAAATAAGAAAAAGAAGGTGTGTATTCCCAGAAATCAGTTTTAAAACCGTAATCATCAATTCCAGTTCCTATGTATCCTTTACCGCCGATGCTGAAGCCTGTAGCACTCCAACGTTCCGATCCGCCAAAATCTGCTTTTTTTGTCCATATATCAGTTGCAGGGTTATATTCCCAGAAATCGTTAAAAATCTGGTTTTGTGTATAATACATACCAGTTCCTATATATCCTTTGTTGCCTATATTAAAGCCGGTAGCTTGCTGACGTATTTCTCCGGGGAAATCTGCTTTTTTTGTCCATATGTCAGTTGCAGGGTCATACTCCCAGAAATCATTGTGAAGATGTCCCACATTATCAAGACCAGTTCCTATATATCCTTTGCCGCCGATGCTAAAGCCGGTAGCATCCCTACGATATGAGCCGCTAAAATTTGCCTTTTGGGTCCATGAATCAGTTACATAGTCATATTCCCAGAAATCCGACAGAAGCGACACAGTATTCAATTTCCTTCCGGTTCCTATATATCCTTTGGTACCTATGCTGAAGCCAATAGCTCCGAAACGGTCAGAGTTGGTAAATTGTGCTTTTTTTAGCCATATATTGGCAAGAGGGTCAAATTCATAGAAATCGTCATGGTATCCTGTTCCTACGTATCCTTTACCGCCAACACTGAAACCCGGAGCATCATAACGTTCCGTCCCGGGAAAATCTTGCTTTTGTGTCCAGATATCGGATGTGGGGTCATACTCCCAGAAATCCTTGTGTATATGATAACTGTTGTCAGTCCAAAAGCCTAATCCAATATATCCCTTGTTGAGGATGCGGAAGCCTGTAGCATCTCTACGTTTCACGCCGCCAAATGCTGCCTTTTGTGTCCATGTATCTCCCCTATTTGCATTTAATACCACGCTGCCACCTTGGCAAAATGTGGTAGGACCAGCGGGGGTAATAGTGGCGGTGCACTGCGCCTGAACCATGCTTGCAACCAATAAAAAGAGAGGAAGAAGAAATGCTTTAAACGAAAAGAATGATTTCATGGAGTTTAATTAAAAGGGTAACAAAACAGAGAGGAGTATTAGTGTTAATAGAATGCCCCTTTCGGGATGAAATATCTATAGCTTCACTTTCAAAGAGTCCAGTTCCCGTTTCTCAACGGTTGGCGGCATGATGTTATGGGACAGCTTATACATAACCAGCTTAGCTACTTTTTCAGCATCCTGCTTTTTCCTGAAACCGGCATGCCCCGGCAAGCCAGGTATTGAGGGTTGGTGTATGTATGTTTTATTATCACTTAAAATGTCGTAACCAAAAGTGTTGGCCTCAGCGGGGATGATTTTGTAAGTGAGGGTTTGCTCTACAGGCGGGTTTTGCTTTAATTTTTGTAAACGACCGTCATACTTTTGCCCATTGGCTGTAAGTGTAAATAATGAAAAAGTCATTAATAAAACCATTGCTGCCCCATCTTTTAATAAAAATTTCATGAGCTATTTTTTTAAAAATGTATAGTATCTGCACCCTAAAAAAGGGCGTACAATATTGAGTGGGGGATAACTAAAACTTATTGAGAAGACTGGTCTTTCGCTTTCTCAAAACAGAAAAATCAATGCTCAGTTAAGCATTATAAGAAACTGACTAAGAACGTTATTGGGGATTACTTACGTGAAACCTGTGAAAAGTACTTTTGTTTTCATAACAGCATTTTAAAATGGTTAGTTACACAGACTGGTAAATCTTAAAATAGAAGATAAGGATGTAAAACTATTTTTATAAAGGCAACAAAAAAAAGATATGCCTGTGAACGACCAATAAAACTATGTGAATGGATGAATTGTCTATGTGAAGCTTTGAACAGACACCGTCAATTTGGTGCAAAAAACAGATTCATTCTTCATGATGATTGGGTGGTTTTCTATTTTTCATAGCTTTTCTTTACCACAGTCAAGGAAATACCGACATTTTATGGGTAATTTTCAACTGTAGTAAATTGATTTCCAAACGTGGTCTGAATTTTTCATATATCTTACAAGTAAATACTGCGGAACGCAAGGCAAAAGGTGTAGAATTGTAATGCAAATGTTTTCATTGTGGTCAAATGTCCTTTTCCGGCATCATGTAGTTTTACACAACACTAACTATGCGCTACAAAATTCAATATTTCCTCTTACTGCTTTTGTCACTTATCATGCTATCGGTTAGCGGACAAAAGCTTGATTCTCTGCTAAGAGTACTGCATAGTTATAAAAAAGACGATACCATAAAACTCTCTTTGCTGAACCGGGTTTCGAAAGACTATCAATATTCCAATGTTGCATTGGCGTTGCAGGTGGCAGATACAGCAATAGAATTAGGCAAAAAAATAAATGACCGGGCCGGTCTTGCCAGCGCCTACATGATGAAGGGGCAGGGTTTATTAGTTTACGGCAATCATGCACAGGCATTGGTGTTGATACAATTATCGCTTGACCAGTTTGACGCACTGGGCGATAAACGGAAAGTAGCAGCCTGCCTGACCAGCATAGGTGCCATTTATTTTGGGTTACGTGATTATAATAAAGCACTCGCTTATTATAACAAGTCGCTGCCTTTAAGTGAACAGTTAGCTGACAAAAATACCATGGCAGCAACTTATAATAATTCCGGGGGCGCTTATATAAATTTATGGAATCTGCCAAAAGCACTGGAGATGTATCAAAAAGCGGCAGCACTATATAAGGAGACCGGTAACTTAAGGTCGTTGGCAGCGCCAACCCAGGGCATTGGAAAAGTTTATTCCAAGCTTAACGACTATCCCAAAGCCTTAACCTATTTTCAACAATCGCTGCAATTGAGCGAAAAATATGGGGCTACATCACTAGTGATGATCAATCTTTCAAGTCTGGGGATCATGTACGCCAATTTAGGCAACTTTCAAAAGGCATTAGAATACGATGAAAAAACATTGATGATGGCGCGGGCATTTGGCACAAAAGACTCCTCTGTTGTGTTATCACATATTGCTGATCAGTATGCTGCGCTTAAACAACGTGATAAAGCTGAGAAATATTACCTTCAATCAATTAGGACTACCGAACAATCAGGAAATCAAGTGAGTCTGTTCACCCTAAGGAAATTAGGATCTCTTTATTATGAATTGTCTGATTTTTTAAGAGCCTGGACAACTTTTAATAAGGGTTTAGCAATAGCACAAAAACAACAGAACAAGGAAGTTATAGGACTTATGCAGTTAACGCTGGGTAAGTGGTGTAGCGATGCCCCTGATTCTATACTTATAAAGGTGGGAATAAATCCAGTCAACCGCTATACTACCACAATGGCTTACCTCAACAACGGCAAGAAGCTTGTTGAAGAAGTGGGCAATACAAGCTATCAGCGCGAAGCATGGCAGTATCTAAGTGTTGCTCATGAACGCAATCATGAATATGCCAAAGCCCTGGAGGCATATAAAAGAACTATCAGCCTTCGTGACAGCATCGAAAACAATCAAAACGAAAAAAAGTTCGCAGGAATTGTGATGCAATATGAATTTGATAAGCAATCAGATTCAATGAAATTATTGGAGCAGGTAACAGCTCAAAAGCTGGAAAAACAGGTATTACTCGCCACCCAGCAGCAACAGGAAATTTTATTGGGAAAGAGCAAGCTGGAACTGCGCAACAAAGAACTGGAACTAAGCAATAAAGAAAAAGACTTACAGCACCTGGCTTTTTTAAGTACACAGTCTTCATTAGAGAATGAACAACTCGAAAAGCAGGGAAAAATAAGACAGTTGACATTGTCCGAAAACGAAAAACAACTGCAGGCAGCACGGGTACAATCACTCACACAGGAAAAGACAGTCAATGAACTCAAAAGGCGGCAACAATTTATTTATCTTTTGATAGGATTGGGAGTCCTCAGCTTTATAGTGCTCTATTTTTTTTACAGAGCCCGATTGCAAAGAATCAGGTTAAAAAACCAGGTAGTAGCAGAAAAGCTGCTGCAGCAGCAAACAGAAAGTGATCTTCAGCGGCAGCTTGGAGACATTTCAATGTCGGCCTTGCGGTCGCAGATGAACCCCCACTTCATATTCAACTGCCTCAATTCAATAAAGCACTTTACCGAAGAGAACAATACATCAGCAGCGTCGGAATACCTTAGTAAGTTTTCCAAGCTGATCCGCCTGGTGCTGGAGAATTCCAGGGCTGACAGTATACTCTTATCAGCTGAACTGAATGCGCTGAGTTTGTACATGGATATGGAGGCTATGCGGTTTAAAGAGAAATTGAAATACTCCATCAGGGTCGACCAAAATGTAGATGCAGATTACATTAAAATACCCCCCATGCTATTGCAACCTTACGTTGAAAACGCCATCTGGCACGGCTTAATGCAAAAAAAAGAGGGAGGTAAAATTGATATTGCCGTTGGCCTTGAAGAAAGCGAATCAATTGTTGTGGTCAATATTACGGACAATGGAATAGGACGAACGAAATCTGAATTATTAAGGAGTAAAAAGGCCACCAAGCATAAGTCTTTTGGAATGAAAGTAACATCCGAGAGGCTGGCCCTGATCAATACAAAGTATAAAACAGGCGCTAATGTTACCATCACTGATATCTTTGATAATAACGGGGCACCGGCAGGCACAAGGGTGACTCTTAAAATACCGATATAATGATTAAACTGAAAACAGTCATAGTTGACGATGAACCCGACAGTGTGAGCCTGCTGAGGAGGCAACTTATCAAACACTGTCCGCAGGTAGAAGTGGTGGCATCCTACACAAACAGTGAGGAGGCCTTGGAGAATATTGAACTCCTCACCCCAGACCTTTTGTTTTTGGATGTGGAAATGCCTGTTATAAATGGGTTTGAGCTGCTTGAAAAAGTTTCGCACCTCAATTTAAGTGTTGTATTTGTGACTGCATACACCCAATTTGCATTGAAGGCATTTCGTTTCAATGCCCTTGACTTTTTAGTGAAACCGGTGGAGATAGATGAGTTAACCGAAGCTGTTTTCAAAGCTGAAAGCCGTGTTCCACCAACTGCCGCACAACTCAATATGTTGCAAAAGCAATTGCGGGGTGAGCCCATAACAAAAATTGCAATACCGGTTCACAACGGCGTCTGTTTTATAGAAATCAATGAGATTGTATTGATTGAAGCCAGCAACAATTATTCAAAACTGATTTTAAAAGACAAAAAGTTTTTCATTGTTTCCAAATCCCTTAAAGATATAGAGGAAATTTTGGAGGAAGACCACTTTTTGCGGGTACACCGCCAGTATATCGTCAACCTCAATCACGTAAAACAGCTCAACAGAAACACCTGCGAATTAACTATGATTACCGGCGAAACCCTCCCTATAGCCAAAAACCAAAAAGAAAGATTGGCCGAAAAGTACAAGTGGTTATAATCATAATCGTCGCAGAAGATGCTGCAACTTGATGTATTCGACAGATGGTACAATTTTTCCTACAGGTAAAAAAAGCAACCATTATGAGCCAGGCATTTGTAAAAGAAAGTGAAGAACAGTGGCTACACGAGGTATCTCCCACCCTCAATGCACTGATAGTGTATCTGACCAGGGAAAACAATGGCATTAGGGTTTACGAAAAGCGAAATTACATGCTCGATAAATTTCCCGGCGAACTTTATGAAATGAGCAACGGCCTCACCTACACAAAGGACAAAGAAGGCAAATGGTTTGTCATATAAAAGGGACTTCTTTGGATGTAGTATTGGTCCCATATTAGATTATAGAATTTATTTGTTCTACCGTACAGTAGACACTAGGGAGGTTGAAACTTATCTCTCCAATAACCTGCGGAGCCACACCGCCAAATTCTTGTTGGTAATTTATGTAACCACTTTAGCGGTGACAATTATCTGCCATTTGTAATGTAAATAAACATTTACCGAACACAGGTTGGTTATTGGCTATAGAAAAAATAAGCTGCCTTAGATAAATGTCATAGAAGCCTTGATTTAAAGCGTTCATAAAAAGAGCCGCCTCAACATGCAGTTGGGCGGCTCTTTTCTATTTGATAACTAATGATTTCTATTTCATTTTAATCGCTTTCAAAATCTTTACTTCATTGCCTTGTCTTACTTCTACCATGTACATGCCAATCATAAAAGCCTCACCAAAGGTGAATGACTGATTAGAACGACCTTGGGCAGTGTAAACAACTTTGCCGTTCACATCCATGACACTTATAAATATCCAAACTCAGGTGAATGGGAGAATGTTAACGGAAGTGTGTAAATAAGTTATCCTTATTTTGCTTGGTTGATATATCGTTCAGCTTTCATTATATGGCTATCATGCCAGCCAACATCTCACCATTCGTTTGGCTGGAACCAAATTTTGCAATTGCAACTACTACCACTACACCCAGCACCACTCATGCTGCGGTTTCATTTGTAAAAATACGGGTGAAACTGTTCGCTTGGGAGTCTGTATTCATATTCAACTTTATCTCTTAACTGATCAGCAATTTTGATTTTATGCTATTACAAACTTAAGTCTCTTTTGAGCAAGACATTATTATTTGGCAACAATAATTCTCAATGTTGAAACGTTGTACCTCCACAGAAGCTTAAAAGACTTAAATCCCCACTTGTGAAAATCAATTCAAGAATCGAACCTGTCATTTTTTTCCAACTTGGCATCAAAGCTATTTTCAAAGTAGCATTTGTTTTTTTGGTTTGTTCCCCAGCCTACGCACAAATAAGTGCTACAGGTTGTGTGGCAGGAGATGTTGGCATCAACTCTGTCTTATATGCCAATACTACTTTTAGCTCTGGAGCGATAATCCCTCCTGCGGGAAATGTTGACTGGTTTAAAAATTCAAACGGTCGTAATATTATTGACCAGACTGGTACAACATCTATTCAAACGCTGCTTCAGAATAATAACAATCCTACTTACGAAGCCAGGCAAAATGGCGGTTTGGCAAGCTATACTGATGAAGTCTTTGTAGGTGGCGTAAGAAAAAAATACAAGCGATTGGTGGATGCTGTTTGGGCAAGAGATCATTTTGGCGGCAGCGGTGGCGATGATGAAACTGCATATGTTACTGCCAGCAAAAATGGCGAAGACCCTGCAATCTGGGCAACAGGCACACACAATGTATTGGGGAAAAATGACCTTATTGATGTAGCAGGTCACATGTTTAGAAATGTAGATGTAGATGCTAACATAAATGACCTTTGGTTCACCGGACTTATCAATCGTGCAGAACCTGGTGGGGATGCTTATATGGACTTTGAATTTTTTATTAAACCGGTGACTTATACCGCTTCCCCTTCCAAATTTTCATCCGGTGGACCTGATTTAGGTCACACCGCTTTTAAGTTTGATAATGGTGGCAATATCATTGGCCTGGGCGATATCATCTTCAATGTATCACTTACAAATGGGGGCAGTAATCCGGGTGTTGAGGTACGTGTGTGGACAAGCAGGGCAGATTATACCAGTAAGACGCCTGCAAGTTTTAGCTGGGGGCCTGATTTTGACGGTGCATTTAATAGCGCACCTTTCGGTTATGCTTCTATCATCCCTCATGCGGGAGCACAGGTATGCGGATTTGTAAATGATGACTATCAACTACCACTTGCACCGCCCTGGGGAACAAGAAATACAAAATCAAATGTTTTCGGAACGTCTTACATCCCATACTCTGTATCAGAAGTAGGACTTAACATGACGTCGCTTGGATTAGATAATTACCTGATCATAAATGCCGCCCTTGACATTTGTACATTTCCATGGAGAACATTTATTGTAAAAACAAGAGCTTCAAACTCTTTTACAGCACAGCTAAAAGATTTTGCCGGGCCTTATGCATGGGCGAAGCCTTCAACCGGTATTGTGGTGGCAAATGGTACGCTATCGTGCAATAATCCGAGTACAACTTTGACTGCGAACCCTATCAGGACAGACGTTACCTATGTATGGTCAACAACTAATGGCAATATTGTAGGATCAACAACAGGAACAAGTATTACTGTTGATAAACCTGGTACTTATATGGTCACTATGATCTTACCGGGTGGCTGCCCAATCAATAGCTTACCAATTTATGTTACAACAGATCCGGCTTTGCCAAAAATTACGGCGGCATCCACAAGTAGCGCAGTAAGTTGCTCGGGTGCTAATGGTTCAGTCAATCTAACGATAGTTGGTGGTACTGCACCCTACACAATTTCCTGGACAAAAGATGGCAGCGCTTATGGCGGTACAGGCCAGTTAATAACTGGTCTTGCACCCGGTACCTACACTGCCTATATAGTCGATGCAGCAGGTTGCAGTAAAACCAGTACGACTGCTATTGTAGTTGCCGCTACTCCAATAAACATTTCAGCAGTTAACAATCCTGTTTTATGCAATGGCAAGTCAACAGGCTCCCTTATAATTACACCAGTATCGGGTAATACACCATTTACCTATTTGTGGAGCAATGGTAAAACAGCTCAAAACCTTACAAACATTCCGGCAGGTAATTATTCCGTTATAGTTACAGATGCTACTAATTGTCCTGCTACATTTAACTATACAGTTACTCAACCTACAGCAATTACGGCTTCAGCCGTTACAGTTGATGATACAGACCCTAATTCAGCCGTTGGTAATGGAACCATCACACTAACTGTATCAGGAGGTACTTCCCCCTATACATATGCGTGGACAGGAACGGTAGGTTTTACCAGTACGTCCAAAGATTTGACAGCACTTAAGTATGGTACCTATACAGTTGTAATAACAGATACAAATGGTTGTACAACTTCAGTTACTAAAAATATTTATGAGCCTGAAAATTGCAGTGATGGGACAGATAATGACAATGATGGCGACATTGATTGTAACGATAGTGATTGCAAACCGGCAACTCCGGGTGCAATAACAGGTAACAGCAATCCATGTATCAATCAAAACACTGTTTATTCTGTGCCGCAGTCCGGCACGCTTAGTTATCAATGGACAGTACCAACGAACGGAACGATCATCAGTGGACAGGGTACCAATAGTATCACTATCAGTTGGACAACCACCACTCCTGCTACACTTTGTGTAAAAGCAAACAATACCAGTTGCAGTAGCGATGCAGTTTGCTATGCCGTAAATCCTAAAAACGTTCCACCTGCACCATCAGCAATTATCAAAAACTAAATAATCGAAAGCGAATGCTAATTGCAACTGAAATACTATGAAAAATATACTATCACTACCGAATATAAAAAGAGCCATTCTAGCTGCTGTTCCAATGCTTTTGATACTTGTATCATTAACATCAAAAGGGCAAATTGTAAACAAACGACTTTATTTAAAATCCGGAAATGGATTGAGCAGAGTAGTGCCCACGTCAGGTATATTTACCTCATCACCAACCCTTTCTAAACAATCAGCTGTATTGGGAGTGAATGGTAACTTTAAAACTTCTAGTGGCGGATCGACAACGGGGTCGCTCACCAGTACTGCATTTACACCCACCGGGGCCAATCGGTTGTTAATGGTAAGTATTGGATCGGTGGTAGGTGCCAATAACGCTGTTTCTGCTGTAAGCTGTGGTGGTGTTTCTCTAATAAAATTGACCGAGGCTGTGAGTGCAGGTTTTAAAATTGAATTCTGGTATTTGAAAAATGTTGCAGCTTCCTCTGGTACACTTACTATTAACTGGCCAGCTGGCAATAGTTTAGAAGCAACGGTTGGATATTCATGCCTGTTTAATGTTGACCAGGGGTCCACCTTTCTAACCACTGCAAATGCCTCGGGGGCTACGGCGGCATCCTCTCTTAATGTACCATCCCAATCAGGTGATATTGTGATAGATGCAGTGGCTGTAAAGGACAATTTATTTGCAGCAGGAACCGGACAAACAGAATTGTTTTCAGCAGGTACAAACAGTGTGGATATCCGCTCAAGCTGGAAGGCATCTGCATCTGCTGCAGCTACCACCAATATGGCCTGGACTGGTTTGTCATCGTCATGGGTGACAGTGGGTGTAGGAATAAAAGGGTTGGTGACATATGCCACATTCGCTCAAAACCCGGTAATGTGCAGCAATTTTACGGTCAAAGCAGGACAGCCAATTACTATAGTAGCAAATGCAAATGTGGTTGCAAATACTGCAAGTGGAGCAACCCTTCCGATTATTGCAGATTTGTCGATTAGTGGCATCTCATTCGCTAATATCACAACTGCAACTAACAGTGGTCTGGGAGCAAGCGGTACTTCAGGAACACTTACCTGGACAACAACTCTTGGAGCAGATGTAACTATTTTGGCTGGACAAGCTTTGACGCTTAATATTTCGAGTAATTATGCCGCTGCTGATATTCGTATTGACTTTGATGCAACAAATAAAATTTCTTACGTAGGACTTCCGACCTCAAGTTATATAAATGTAAATGGTGTTGATGTGTACAATGCAGCATTTAGCGGAGGGACAATTATTACTCAACGTGCAATTGGCGTTACCAATTATATCCGATCTGTAGTTAGTGATCCATTTGGTTTTGCTGATATCACAGCCCTCGATTACAAGTTAAATGGAGGTGCCAACCTATCGGCTACATCAGTATCCACAGCAGGTTGTACCCGTACCTACGAGTATGCCTGGACGCCAACAATCAGCGGTAGCTATACCATACAGGGTACTGCAAAAGAAGGAACAGAAAATACAGTTACCCATTCCCTTACTTCCAACTTTACGGTAGTAAGACCGGCAGTAACTGTTGCAGTTACTAAAACATCTCCGGCAGGAGCACTGGTTGTCGGCAATAATATTGTTTACAACATTGCAATCACAAATACAGGTTTATCACCTATTGCTACTCTGCCGCTACAGGATATATTTAGTGCCAGTTCATTACAATATGTCTCTGCTTCTATTACCCCAACAACTACAGCCAGCGGGGTGATCAGTTGGACTAATATATTATCAGGGTCGCTGGCAGCAGGTGCCACTACCAACGTAACAATAACATTTTTGGTTCTTACCAATACTAATCCGCTTAATAACACGGCAAGGGTAGAAGGCGCAATAGACAACTTAAATTATACGGCTGCCGCTGTTAGTAATACCCTGGCAGTCACAGTGGCAAATGCACCGGTAGCGGTGGCAGATAATTATAACATAGCGGGCTCTACAGCTTTGGCTGTTTTATCTAACGATACGGATGCTGATTTAGTAGGATTTCTCTCTGCAAATACTGCACAATATAATGTGACTATAGAGACCGCTCCTCTCTTTGGCACTGCAACTGTCAATGCAGCAAAGACCATACAGTTTGCACCGGGGGCAATGGCGGAGGACCAGTCAACAACCTTTAAATATCGGGTGACAGAAATCGCTACCGGATTGTTTAGCATTGAGGATGTAGTGGCAAATTTTTCAGCCTTCAATAATGCCCCAACAGCAACAAATGATATTGCAGTTACTACCAATGATGATGCAGTCAAGATCAATATATTGGGCAATGATGCAGACGTAGATGGTAATCTGCAAACACCTACTATCATCGTAACTCCAAAATACGGAACAGCAGTAGTCAATGCGGATAAAACAATCACATACACTCCTTTTGCAGGTACTACAGGAACAGATGTATTGACTTACCAGATTTGTGATAATGGCACGCCAGTTCCTGCATTGTGCTCCACCGCAACAGTCACGATAAGTGTGGCAAATACAACTGTTGTATGCCAGCAATCAACTGCAACTTTTACTGTAGATGCTGTTCAGGGAGCTACTCAATACATTTGGACGATTCCCGCAGGCGCAACGGTAACAAGTGCCTATAGCGGCACTTTGCCCAATCCAATCACCGCTACAACCAGCATCACTATTGATTGGAATGGAGTATCTGCCGGTGCTTATACCCTTTGTGCAAGAGCTACCAATAACTGTGGTAATGGTACCAACCAATGTATTGAAATGAGTGTTCAAAACATTCAACTTTCTGGTGCTGTTACCAATGTACTTTGCCGAAATGCTAAAACGGGGGCTATAAACCTTTCAGTCAGCGGAGGTAAAACTCCTTATACCTATGCATGGACCGGTCCCTCAGGATATGTTGCTTCAGTTGAAGATATTACTGGTCTTGCTGCTGGAACTTATAATGTTACCGTTACCGGAAAATATGGTTGTATTGCTTCTGCAACAATTACTATCACTCAACCTGCTGGTTCACCTGTAAGTGTTACGGGTATTGTTACCAATGAAAACCCTATTGGCTCCTTTAATGGTGCAGTTGATATAACACCTTCATTGGGAACTTCGCCTTACACCTATGCCTGGTCAACAGGTGCTGTTTCTGAAGATGTAAATAGCCTTGGAAATGGATTATATACTGTTGTTGTTAGTGATGCTAATGGTTGTACTGTTAGCAAAAACTTTACGGTTAATTATGTAGGCGGTAGCCTTATGATCTTATCACTTACAAAAACTGATGGTAAGTGTTTCAATGTTAGTTCTGGAACAGCTGACCTGGAAGTGAGTGGTGGCAGTGGTACATATACCTATGCCTGGACAGGACCTTCCGGCTTTACAGCAACAACACAAGACCTTTCTTCACTGGCAGCGGGTACTTACAACGTTACCGTAAGTGATGGATCCACAACTGTATCAGGTAGTGTAACTATAGGTCAACCTGCGGCTGCATTATCTGCAAGTACAACTGTTACCAATGCAACCTGTAATGGGGCTGGGAATGGAGCCATTACTACGTCTGTCAATGGCGGTACTACTCCTTACACTTATGCATGGTCAAATGGTGCAGTTACTAAAGATCTTACTTCACTTGCTGCAAATACTTATACCTTAAATATTGCTGATAATAATGGGTGCACTACTACTGCATCCGGTACTGTAACACAGCCTACAGCTATAGCAGCAACAGGTGTTGTTGTTAATAGTAATTGTGCTTCCGGCAATAGCGGTTCTATCACCATTACCCCAACTGGTGGTAGTGGATCCTATACCTATTTGTGGAGTAACAATGCTACCACAAAAGATCTTGTAAATGTTGCTCCAGGGAATTATTTAGTCACCATTACAGATGGTAGCGGTTGTAAACTAGGCAAATCGTTTACCGTAGAAAATGCTTGCCTTGGTATTGCGAATACAATATCTGTTGGCCCTGTAAATAATTTGAATGGAACCTATACTTTAACCTACAATATCAGGATTGAAAATAAGGGAACCACCCCTCTAAGTAATCTACAGTTGACTGATAATATAGCAACAACATTTTCAGGTTCTTCGGCTGCTGTTGTTGGTTCCGTTGTAAGTGGCTCATTAAATATCAATGGCAGTTATAATGGCACAACAAATACCAATCTTCTTTCTGCTGGTACTGGTACTTTAGCCGTTGGCGAAATAAAATATATAGCAGTCACAGTCACCGTAACACCGGGAACTAAACTTGGTATTTATAACAATTCTGTTAGTGCTACTGCCACAGATCCTAACAGCCTGGCTGTCACAGATGTGTCGCAAAATGGTACCAATGTAGATCCTGATACTGATGGAAATCCGGGAAATAACAGTGTGCCTACACCGGTCACATTTGTTGAGAATCCACTGATAGGAGTTGCTAAAAAAGTTACATCAAATCCAACTAATAATTTTGATGGTTCGTATAACCTTACTTATACAATCACGGTAAAAAATTATGGCGATGTAGCATTGAAAAATGTGCAGGTGACCGATAATCTCTCCACCACATTTGCAGGAGCTCCGGCAACTATCGTAAGCCTTACAAGCAGTGTATTGACCGTAAACAATGCTTATAACGGAACGACAAATACCAATCTACTTGCCGGTACAGATAACCTGGCTTTAAACACCAGTCGTACTATTGTGGTTACAATTCGTGTTAGTCCGGCAAGCCTCACAACGTATAACAATACAGCGGTCGCAACCGCTCAAAGTATTGGTGGAATAGCTACATCTGACAATTCGGATAATGGCACCAACCCTGATCCTGATAATGATACTAATCCTGCAAATAATTCTGTTCCAACTCCGGTAACATTTACAGAAACCCCGGTAATAGGATTAGCAGAAACCTTAACAAAAACACCCGTAAACATAAGTGATGGCACATACCAGGTTGCTTATACTTTTCTTATAAAAAATAGTGGTGATGTACCTCTAAATAATGTACAGATTGCTGACAACCTTTCGACCACATTTGCAGGCAAACCTTTATCAATTGATAGCATCGTTACGGGTAGCGGACTAACTAAGAATCCTTCTTATAATGGTACCACAAATACTAATTTATTAACCGGAACCAATACACTTGCAATAGGTGCAACCAGTACCGTTACAGTGTATTTTAAAGTTACTCCGGGAACAAATCTTGGCGTATATAATAATAATGCAACAGCATCTGCTAATGGTCCACTGGGAACTGCTACCTCTGATGTGTCAAACAATGGTGCAGATATGGATCCTGAAAATGATGGCCCCAATAATAATGGTATTCCCACCCCTGTTTCATTTTCCGAAAATCCTTTGATAGGTTTAGCAAAAAGTATTTCAACACCCGTTAATAATGGCAATGGTACTTACAGCCTCACTTACAGTATCAAGGTTTCTAATACAGGCAATGTACCCATCACAAATATTCAGGTGCAGGATAAGCTCAATGAGACTTTCTCTGGCGCAGTCAATTATACAGTTAACAGTGTATCTGCTTCTGCTCCTTTTACCGCAAACAACAGTTACAACGGTAATGCAAACCCTAACCTGCTAACTACACCCAACACACTGGCTGTTGGAGGTACTGGTACAATCACTTTAAACCTAACTGTTACACCTGGCGAAAAGTTAGGTGTTTACAATAACCTTGCTTATGGTGCTGGTACATCTCCCGGCGGTACCATTGTAAATGACACATCAACAGTGGGTAATAATGTTGACCCTGATTTTGATGGTGATCCGGGAAATAATGATACAATCACACCGGTTGAATTTGTTGAAAATCCTAAAATAGGTTTGGCAAAAAGAGTAGCTGGTGCAGTCACCAATAATGGTAACAATACCTACACATTCACCTATGAAATAAAGGTGACAAATGCGGGTGACGTACCCTTGAACAGTCTGCAGCTTGCGGATGATCTTACGGCTGCATTTCCTTCGCCGACTACATTTAGTGTCAACAACCTTTCGGTATTTCAGCAGCCAGCTTCGAGTAACCTTATTGCAAACGGTGGCTATAATGGTAGCAGTAATAATAACCTCTTAAATGGCACAGGTACCCTGGCAACAGGTGAAACTGCATTGTTAAGATTAACATTGACTGTTAATCCTGGTTTATTGGGTGGTCCGTTCTTTAACGCTGTTACAGGATACGGATTGAGCCCTGCATATCGATATGTGGTTGACAACTCACAGGATGGATCCAACATAGATCCTGATGGCGATGGCAACCCCACCAATAACAATAATCCTACGCCGGTTATATTTTTCCAAAACCCAAAAATAGGTTTGGCAAAAAGAGTCGTAAGTGTAACCGACAGTACCAATGGCATGAACACAATAACACTGGAACTGAAGGTGAAAAACTTCGGAAATGTTGCATTGAATAATTTAAAAATATATGATAATGTCGTAAGCCAGTTTAGTACCGTTTCACCTTCAAATTTTAAAGCCTTACAAGGAAGTTTATTTGCAAATTCTGCATGGAATGGTACCGGAACATCCAACATTTTAGCTGCCGGTGAGTCAATAGCCGTGGGAGATTCGGGAAATGTATTTATCTCTTTTACTGTTGTTCCTAACCGTGATACTGTACTGTACAACAGGGCAGTAGCACAGGGTTCTACATTTACAGGAATCAACGTAGCCGATACCTCTACAAATGGAGTGCAACCTGATGCAAATTTTGATGGTGATCCTGCCAATGACAGTATTCCAACACCAGTTCCATTTATATTGCATATCCCTGTGGCATTAGATGATAGCTACTCTACACCCATCAATACACCTAAAACTGCAAATGCTTCCATCAATGATAAATTAGGTGCTGATGGTGGCAATAACTGGTCACTCATAACTGCAAATGGTGGTGCTGCGCATGGTACTGTAACAATGAATGCTGCTGGTACATTTACTTATACGCCTGCCAATAATTATTTAGGTACAGACGTCTTTACATACAAACTGTGCGACCTCAATAATAATTGTGATACTGCAATTGTAAACATCACCATTACTACTTCCAATCAGCCACCGATAGCTAATTACAATATGGCTACTACCAGGCAGGCAACTGCGGTAGTAATACCAATATTGCTCAATGATAGTGATCCTGATAATAATCTTGAAACAGCAAGTGTTACCATAACAAGGTCGCCGGCAAATGGTACAGTGAGCATTAACCCGGCAACAGGTGCGCTTACTTACACTCCAAATCCATCTTTTTCCGGACGTGATACACTAATCTACAGCTTATGCGACCTGGGAATGCCGGTAATGTGCGATACAGCTATTGTTTTTATCACTGTTAAGAAGGATTCAGACAGAGATGGTATAATTGATGAAATAGACATTGATGACGACAATGATGGCATAACAGATTATCTGGAAACCTGTGGCGCAGGTTCTACATCCTGGACTTGTACGCCAGGAGGTAGTGACCCATCAAAAGATGATGATAAAGATGGTATTCCTAACTATAAGGATGCTGATTGGGGAGCCTTAAATGCTAATGGATGTGTTGCTACGCTTGATGCAGATGGGGACGGTATACCTAATTATATGGACCTTGACAGTGATAATGATGGCATAGCCGATGTAATCGAATCTTTGGGTGTTGATCAAAATGGTGATGGTATCATTGATAACTATTCGGATACTGATGGAGATGGCTTAAGCCAAAATGTTGACCAAAGTAATACTGGTGAGACTGGTTCAGGATTTGGTCTTGGCGCACCTGATTTTGATGGAGATGGCATTCCAAATTTCCTTGATCTTGATGCAGACAATGATGGCATTCCCGATGTAGTAGAAGCCTACGGCACCGATACTAATAATGATGGACGGGTTGATAGCTTTTCAGACACCGATGGTGATGGATGGAGCAATCAGTACGATGGCGATGCTGATGGAAATGGAGTGGTAGAAAATCTTGCAGGTGTGTTAGTATTGACTGGCCCAGATGCAAACAATGATGGCAAACCTGAGTACTATGCTTACCGTGGAAATGCAGACAATGCCGGCTATCCCAACTTTATTGACCTCGATAGTGATGGTGATGGTATAACAGATGCAACAGAAAGTGGCATAACGGCTGTGACTTATTCTAAAGGAATGATCTCGGGTTGTACCCTTGTTAATGGCTGGTGTACGACCATCAAATCTTTACCGGCTCTTAACCTGGTAAATACCGACAATGCAGGACGTGTCGACCTCTACGATATTGATAGCGACAATGATGGTATTACAGACAATATAGAATCTCAGGCAACAAGTAGTTATACATTGCCTGTTGACTTAGATACTGATGGTGATGGACTCAATAACCCTTATGATTTCTTTAATGGAATCGGAGGGGATGGATTAACGCCTTATGACCATGATTTTGACGGAACACCTGACTACCAGGATCAGGATGCTGACAATGACAACGCCTACGACAGGCACGAAGGTGATAAGAATAATTCAACACTTAATCAGGCTACTATCGAAAGCTCCGGCGATAGTGATGGAGATGGACTAATGAATTGGTTTGACATTTTTGACTTATCAACAAGGGACGGGCAATCTGTCATGAGAAATGTTGGCATGAGCAATATGGGACCATTAGGCAATTATAACGGCCCTGTTCCGGGAGGTTCTTATGTAGTCTTGATTCAATCGGTCTCTACTGCTTCAAATCGTGATTGGAGAAACGTAAGCGTATTGCCATTGCAAATTGTAAGCTTCACCGGCAATTTGATCAACAATAATGTAAGGTTAGAATGGAAGGTGCAGAACGAATCAGCAGTAGTACACTATAACATCTTAAGAAGCCCTGACGGGTTAAACTATAATCATGCGAGTACAGTTGCTGCCAAAAATGTAAATTCAGCACAGTATAGCTTTCAGGAATCCATTACGGATATACCAGGTGACTATGTTTACTATAGGATAGAACAAGTGATGAAAAATGGCAGTAAGTTTTTATCCTCCGTCTTATCATTCAGATTGGTTCATGATCCTGCAACAATAGTTGCTTACCCTAATCCATTCCAGGGCAAGGTTCAGTTAAGGCTGGTAACAGATGGAACTAAACAGTTAGTGGTGAAAGTGTTTGATATGCTTGGAAAAAATATTCTTACACAATCAATTAGAACTCAACCGGGCACAAACCTTATTGACTTACCTCAAGTGAAACAATTACCACAAGGTCAATTTACGCTCCAGCTCCTCGGTGAAGGAATAAATTATACAACAAAATTGATTAAACAATAATAAAAAGCCGTTGCAAACTTAAATTTGCAACGGCTTTTTCAAATTAGCTAATTAGCTAATTAGCTATCTCATTTTAATCGCCTTCAAAATCTTCACTTCATCTCCTTGTCTTACTTCTATCATGTACATGCCAATCATAAAAGTCTCACCAAAGGTGAATGACTGATTAGAACGACCTTGGGCAGTGTAAACAACTTTGCCGTTCACATCCATAACACGAAGGTGTACAACTTCATTTTGTGTTCCTTTTACAGATACTTTAAATGCTGTTGTGGCTGGGTTGGGAGAAATGGAAATGTTTTCTGCATTACCCATATCAGAAGAAACCTGGCGCTGCTTAACAATCCCTGTGCTACGTGCCGGGCTATAGGTAAGCGTAACAGCATAAGATGCACCTGCACAATCATTCGCATCCTTAATAAATATTCTGTAGGTACCGGCCTTCAAATTATTGAATCTGCCTGAAGTTTGATACATTCCTGCTGTTCCAAACTTAAAAAGGTAGCCCCCTGCACCGCCGGCCCCACTAACCGTTATGCTACCGTTGTTACCCCCACCGTTGCTGGGATTGCTTACGCTATTAACTACGATTGATACTGGCGAAGCCGGATTGACTACAATATTGCTAAGGGTTGACTTGCAGCCTGCAGCACTCCTGATCGTAACACGGTAGGTTCCCGCCCTTAAATTACTAAAGGTGTTAGACTGTTGATAGACTCCCTTAGTACCAAGACTATAGTCATAGGTGGTACTATTATCAGCCGGTGTTATTGTGATTGCGCCTGTGTATGTGTTGAAGCAGGCTACAGGTATAGCTGATGCAGTTGCCGCAATTGCAGAGGATTCACCTACGACTATTGGGCCGCTTGTACCTGAACAACCCACGCCATCAATAACCGATACCCTGTATGTGCCCGACTTAAGACCTGTAAAAGTGCCTGAATTTACATATGAGCTTATTGTACCTATGCGATAAGTATATGGACTGACCCCGCTTGCTGGGGTAACAGTAAGCGACCCTGTAGCAGAGCCGAAACAACCTGCATCATTTTTACTGAAAGTGGATGTAAGTGATGTAAGTGTAAGATGCAACGTAATTGTCGAATCGCAACCTGTAGCATTCGTAGTGTCAAAGATATAATTTCCCGATGCTGTATAAGTAGTGCCATGCCATGTATATTTATTACAATGAGTGATGTACACGTCAGAAGAAGTTGCCGCAAGGCCGACCACAGTTATAGATGATTCTAATGTAAAGCTACATTTAGTCGCTCTTGCATAGTATGTACCGGGGCCAACCCTGATAGATGTTCCAGAGCCCACATTAGTTCCCGTTCCGCCCGCACCTGTAAACCAACTTACAGATACACCTGTGATAGATATATGGGCTGTGACTATAGCGCTGTCCACTGCACAAACAGAACTTTTGTCGGCCGTTACAGAGTCTATACCTACCACAGGAGCACATGTTGTGCTGCTTACAGTGCCCGCTGTCCAGTTAGATGCTGTGCTGGTAAGTGCAGAGTTTTCAAGCGTTGCATGAAAGTTATTGCCGCTGGCATCCGTCACTGATGTAATACCTGTATTATCTGTATCCTGTGCTCCCTGGTTAAATTTATAGTAAGCTACAAGTCCAGTTTGGCTGCCATCTAGCTCGCAATACATGTTGTTCACAATCTCGCCGGTGCATAATGCACGGTTCCAGATACGAACTTCATCAATAACTCCGTTGAAGGCTGCCCCGCTGCCGAGGTTTGTGTTATCAGCAGCGCCGAAGGCATAATATTGATCCGTCGGCCTGCTCCTGTTCCCGCTTACTATTAATGATGAGGCTACCCCATCAAGTACACCGTCTAGTGTTTGTGTAACACTATTATACCGCACTGCTGCGTGGTGCCATGTGCCAAAAGCTGCTGTTCCCAAAGACACAGAAGCAAGACTCCAAACCCTTACTTTCACCTCTCCGTTGCTCAGTATTTCAATTTGTGAATCATGCCAGTTTGAATTTGGCACTGATTGTCCCAACTCAGTAATTATCACACCCGCAGTATTTGCCTTAAACCATACTTCAATCGTAACATCAGTGCCGGGCATTTGCGCATTTAAATTTGGTGTAACTACATAGTCGTTTGTGCCATCAAGGGCTAGACCTGTAGCTGGTGCGCCTATCATCTTCATGGCTGTGTTGCTGTTGTCGCTGCCATCATTTACCACAAAGCCGATGATTCTCGGAGCAGTCAGTGCTGCCCCGGAACTGAAAGTAACTGATCTCAATGCAGCCTGCCATTCAGCAACTGTTGCGGAAGCACCGGTTAGTGTAAGCACACCTGTGGCGGTGTTATACGTCCCTGTTATGGTAGCAGTGTTGGTAAATGCAAGCACATCACCCGCAGCAAAGCCACCCGTGATGCTTATAGTGGCTGAGGCCTGATTAGCATTATCAGCATCTCCAATAGTGACTCCATTATCAATAATGATACTATTAGGATGGAAATAAACCGTTGTAATGGATGAAGAAACGAGAACCGGAACATCATTAACAGCTATAACAGATAATGGTTTAGCTGATACATTACTCGTAAATGTTCCATCATTCACTTCAAAACCAATGGTACGGCTTGCTGTAGATGGCGTATTAGACGTGTTGGTGTAAGTAATACTTCGCAAAGCATTTTCCCATTGCGCTAAAGTAGCGATGCCACCGGAAGAGGTGAGAGATAAAACTCCTGACGCTACATTATAACTGCCACTGATATTGCCCATGGATGCCGGAACATTTGTAAAGGCCAATACATCTTGTGATGATTGAAAATTGGTAGTAATGCTTACTGTACCTGAAGCTAATGTGGCTCCGTCATCAGTTACCGTTAAGGCGCCGTCAACCATTACAGGTGTAGAGGGTATGTTATTTCCTTCCACAAAAGCAGTGGTTCCGCCGGATGTGGTTACAACCGGTGGCGTATTTGGATTGGTGACAGTAAGTGTAGCCGCATTGCTAAAAGCATTTGGGGAGCATGTGCCCGAAATTTTTAGCTTGTATTGGTAGCCGTTCATACCAACCGGTGGATTGGTAATGGTAAGCGTACCGGTTGTTGCGCCGGAATATACCCCACCATTATTAATGTCATTAAAACTACTGCCCGTGCTTTCCTGCCAGCGAAGTGTGCTACCTGCCCCTGTGCCGGATGCTGTAAACATAGCAGCCTGGCTGGTAGTTACATTTTGGTTAGAGGGATGGGCTGTTATAGTTGGTACGGAAGTTACTGTTATGGCCCTATTCACCGATGCATTATCAAATACAGCGTTGGCGCCACCGCTGCCCGAATTATTATTCGGATTGTATTGTGCCGTAGCCACGCCATTAGAAACCGTAATAACAGATGATACTGTAGCTCCCGCAGGTGTCAGGTTATTAAACGTAACGGTCGCTCCTGTAAATGCATCAAGATTAGAAGGCGCTAAATTACTTCCACTAGAATTTGTCAGAAAACTTGCCGTAAGCAGAGTGTTGCTGTTGGCACAAATGGAATTAGAGGCAGCGGTATGCGTTAAAACTATCCAGGGGGTAAAGTCAAGCGTGCCTCCCCCGGTAACACCAGCCCTATTGCAGTTGGCATTACCTGGACCCTCATTACAACCCCACCAATTATTTTCTGCGGTAGCACTTCCGGCGTCTACGGACAGGCCGCTATTGGTTGGAGCTGTGTTCCCAGAAAACCGGCTAAAGCTAATATTTAATAAGTTGGACGTTGTAGTGGTTCCATGATAAACAGCGCCACCTGAAGTTGATGCAGTGTTGCTTAGAAATTTTGTTTTTGTTACAGTAGTAGTAGCATTAGTATGATTAACCCATAATGCGCCTCCATTTCTCCCGGATTGGTTGTTAGAAAAGGTACAACCTGTAATGGTTAAGGGCTGGCTCGAAAATATTCCACCACCATCACCCGCAGTGCTGTTACCTGATATGGTACAATTGGTAAATGAAGATTGCCCTCCCTGGCTTACAGGTCCAAATATGTATAATCCCCCGCCTCCTCCATTAGGGGGTGTTCCTGATACTGTATTACCACTGATTGTGCAGTCTGAAAAAAACACGGCAGTTTTGGTCCCAACAAATATTCCTCCACCGATTGAACTTGATTGAGTGGTTCGTTCTGCACGATTATTCGAAATGGTAGTGTTGGTGATAGTTGCTGAACCCGTACCACCAGTAGAACCGTTAGTAAGTGTTAATCCCCCGCCTTCTCCATCCAGGCAAATATTATCGGTTATTATACAATTATTAATTACCAGGGTTCCTGTTCCGCTGGCATCCCAATCCAAACCTCCCCCAAACCCATCACCGCTCCAGGGACTTGGATTTCTGCCATAACGAATAGTAATGCCAGATATATTAGTAGCAAATGCCGCATTGAAAAGCGGGTTTACAGAAAAAACTTTATCAATTCCATTAGTGGCATTTGTGCCTGCCTGTATAATAGTATTGGTTGGGCCATTACCGGTAATGGTAACTGCTGCTTTTATATCCAGGTCGCCGGTAGCACAATTATTTTCGTTTGCACCTGGAATGGTCAAAGTAAGTGGTGTGCCATTAAGGGAGGAAGCAAACGTAATGGTTGTACCGGGATGTAGGTTGGCGTACTGTATGGCTGATCGTATGGTAACCGTATTACTTGCGGTTAGGGCAGATGATGACGGGCTTACTGCCACTTGATCTAAAGCGGAATTCACTTGTATTTGGCTAATAGAAAAAATTGGAAATAGCACTGATACGCAATAAATCAATTGCCGGAAGAAAAATTTTTTCATGGCTATAATTTTGTTAAACAATAATTCGATATTTAAATATAAGACTTTAAAACACTTTTTAATGTGTTGACAATATTTTAACTTTTGATTCCTATGACAAAAATAATGCTTTTTTAAACTGCTTTTTTTCACATATTCTTTGTTGTTACTCACAACCCAAACAACCCTTGCTAACAATTTGCATTTCACTGCATTCAATACACTCATCCTATTCTTTCCTTCATTTTCTTTCGTCTCCTCTCCTCTCATCGTATGCTTTCAAATCAGGATCTAACTTAACTGCTGTTAGCGAAGCCATAGGAAAATTTGTTTTCAGTTTCCCGTTTGCCATATGACTTACCCTTGTTTTTCGACGTATGCTTGTACCTGATTGATGAGGGAAAGGAGCCACATAACAAATGCATGACAGCTTTCTTTGATCGTTCATTTCTGTAAATTCATTA
This sequence comes from Segetibacter sp., assembly GCA_043736115.1. Taxonomy (GTDB): domain Bacteria; phylum Bacteroidota; class Bacteroidia; order Chitinophagales; family Chitinophagaceae; genus Segetibacter. Next base: position 56,611 of record JAYTDC010000130.1, read on the forward strand.
GTATGGATGATGAGATTAGTAGCAGTAACAAAACCAATCCTCACTACTGAAGTTACCAACCTAAAGTGGTGGCTTAAACTTTCGTCTTTTCTAATCATTGCCGTTATTTTCTGTTCCATTTGCTTGATATCGTTTTTAATTGCCTTCAATGATTTGCTAGTCGTTTTCTCAAGTAGAGCAGCCATCTTTTTATCGCCTATCAGCTTCGTATTCATCAATAGGGGTACACAGTTTCTTTTGCGTTTGCACCATTCTATCTCTCAATGATGCAAGGGTCCGGATTTGTTCTAATACTTCACGTGTAGGCTTCCAAAGCCTTGCTGCATCCGCATTTTTATATGCATATGTTGCAATTCGTATTGCGTCTATCTTATCCTGTTTGCCTCGGGTAAGGCCGGATGATCGTTTTAGTTTGAATTGCATTCTCTACCCACACATTAGCCGCAACTTCTTTAAAAAAATAAGTAATCAATTGGAATACATACCCGTAGATTTTATACAAAACAACGCATCACCAGGACGGTAGCCGGGAAAAGTGTCATGTAGATTTTCCGCTATTTTTCCTTAGCCTGAAGCATCATTTGCAAATACGTGATGAATGATTTGCTGGCTAGTTATTACTTCCAGCGCAGCCACATCAATAGTAAGTTTCAAAACATCATGTCCAATGAAAAACCTGTACTTCATAACACCTAAATTTTAAAACAACCTTTTTTACAACCTTCATTTGAAACCTTAATACTAGACCCGAGAATCTGAATTTCTATTTGAAGCCATCTGTAAAAATTACAAAGAGTCTTATTCAAAGGTTAGGCCTCTTAGCCTGGCAGGTATTATAGTGCACCCTTTGTGAGTTTAGGGTTTATAGTATAGGATCTATCGGCACTTTTATTGGAATTATTTACTTCTCTCTTACCTGCCTCTCATCTGCCGAAGGCGAAAGTAATTGGGAATGATGATTCAATAGGATCTATTAATAAAAAAGCCGCTGCAAACTTTCATTTGCAACGGCTTTCTTTTCGTTAAAAACTAACAACTAACAATATCTATTTCATCTTTATGGCCTTCAAAATTCTTACTTCATTTCCTTGTCTTACTTCTACCATAAACACTCCGGTCATAAACGATTCACCAAAAGTGAACCGTTGTGTTGGTGAACCTTTGGCGGAGTGGACAATCTTGCCATTGATATCAAATATTCTTAGTTGGATGACATCAGCCTTAGCACTTCGTGGAGTTAAGACAAAAACACCTGTGCCCGGGTTTGGCGAAAGACTTACACTTAGGACATTGCCAACTACTTTTTCCGTGGGTTGCTTTCCTTTGGCAAGAATGCTGCGGCAACCCGTGGCTGGTGATAGAACCACCGCGACTGATCTGCCAATGCAGCCAATTGTATCCTTGGCGTAGCCATAATAGGTGCCGGCTGTAAGACCGTTGAAGGTGCTTTGAGGGCTATAAATACTGCCGGGAGTAAGTCTGAAAGTGGCGCCAGGACTATTCGGTGCCGTTAAGGTGATTGAGCCGGTCGGAGTTGTGCAACTAATATCCGTTTTTGTGACGCCTACCGCTACACTTATCGGCTGGCTAATGACCACGGTGATGATTCCTTCACAGCCATTTGCATCTTTTACATACACTTTGTAAGTACCCGCTCTCAGTCCGCTAAAGGTGGAGGATGCGCCATAAATACCTCCAATATTTAACTTGTATTGGAATGGAGCTACTCCGCTTGTGGGTGTAACAGTCAAAGACCCGTTTGCACCACCAAAGCAAGGGCTTACATCGGTTTTGGTAAATGTACCGGTTATGGCAGGTGACTGTAGAATTGTATCTTTTACCGATCCTATGCACCCGTTAGCATCCTTTATGTAGATGGTATAAATACCCGCTTTTTGGTTGCTGAATGTGTTGGATGAAACATAACTTCCGGTAGTGCCAATCCGATAAGTGAAAGGTGCTGTTCCGGTAGCAGGTGTTACTGTCACACTTCCCGTGGCAGTACCGTAGCAGCCCGCATTAACGGCTGTAGCCGAACCTTTAACGGCAGGCAATTGTGTTAGTGTAATTGTTGGCGATACAGTTGTGCAACCATTACTACCCATTATATATACTTTATAGCTTCCTGCTTTTAAATTGCTGAAAGTATTTGAGGATCCATAAACACCAGTATTGAGTTTATATTGGTAAGGAGGTACTCCATTAGTTGGCGTAGCAGTTATAGAACCGGTGGCAGTACCATAACATCCCGCATTTATTTTCGTAAATGTACCTGTAACCCCTATGGTAAGGTGCAGGATAACAATGGAATCACAACCTGCAGAATTGGTAGTAGTAAATAGCTTGTCTCCGGATGTATTGTATACAATTCCCTTCCAGGTGAAGCTGGTACAGGCACTTGCAGTCGTGTCTGAAGAGGTAGGTGTTTTTATAGTAAGGTGCAGCGTTACCGTAGAGTCGCAACCTGCAGCATTGGTAGTAGTAAAAAATTTATCACCAGAGGTATTATATACAACTCCCTTCCAGGTGAAATTACTGCATGCACTTGCAGTCGTGTCTGAAGATGAAGACTTTTTTATAGTAAGGCGCAGGGTTATTGTAGAATCACAACCTGCCGCATTGGTAGTAGTAAATACCTTATTACCCGAGGTAATGTAAACAATGCCTCTCCAGGTGAAGTTGTTGCAAGCACTTGCGGTAGTGTCGGAAAACGTAGGTTTTTTTATAGTAAGGTTCAGCGTTACAATTGAATCACAACCTGCCGCATTGGATAGTGTATCCCTATAGCTGCCGGTAGTTTTATAAGTCTTGCCACGCCACACTAAACTGTCGCAGGCAGAAATAGTGAAAATAGAATTAGTGGGAATGCAACCGGCAGCAATTTTTACCACCCAGGAATCATAGTTTCCATGATTGCCTGTTATATCTCCATTTAAAGAATTGGAATATCCTGCAACAATATAGCCCCCATCGCTTGTTTGTCGAATACTGTATGCCACATCGGAAGTATTGCCACCTAATGTTTTTTGCCAATGCAGAACTCCTGTGCTGTTTAATTTAACCACCCAATAATCTCCACCTCCGTGATTGCCTGCTACATCTCCATTAGTAGATTCCGTATCACCTGCAACAATATATCCCCCATCACTTGTTTGTTGAATGCTGAATGCCTGATCTATACTGCTGCCCCCTAATGCTTTTTGCCATTGCAGCACACCTGTGCTGTTTAATTTTACCACCCACGAATCCTTACCTCCATGATTGCCTGTCACCTGTCCATCAGTTGACAATGAATATCCCGCAACAATGTAGCCCCCATCGCTTGTTTGTTGAGTGCTGTATGCAAAATCATCATTGCTTCCACCTAATGTTTTTTGCCATTGCAACACACCTGTACTATTTAATTTCACTAGCCAATAATCATATATTCCGCGATTGCCTGTTACATCTCCATCAATAGATTTTGTAGCTCCTGCAACAATATAGCCCCCATCACTCGTTAGTTGAATATCGTTTGCAACATCGGTATTGGTACCACCTAATGTTTTTTGCCATTGCAGCACACCTGTACTGTTTAATTTCACTACCCAGCAATCAGTACCTCCATGATTGCCTGTTACATCTCCATCAGTAGAAGCAGTATAACCTGCAACAATAAACCCTCCATCGCTCACTTGTCTAATGCTGGTGGCCACATCATCACGGATACCCCCCAATGATTTTTGCCATTGCAGCACACCTGTGCTGGATAATTTCACCACCCAATAATCCTGATTTCCATGATTGCCTGTTACATCTCCATTATTAGGAGTCTTTGTAAATCCAGCCACAATGTAGCCCCCATCGGTTGTTTGTTGAATGCTTTTTGCCTCATCAATAAAGCTCCCGCCTAATGTTTTTTGCCATTGCAACACACCTGTACTGTTAAATTTAACCACCCAAAAATCATTAAATCCTTTGTTGCCCGTTACATCTCCATCGGTAGAATAAGCATATCCTGCAATGATGTAGCCTCCATCACTTGTTTGTTGGGTGCAAAATGCATTGTCAGCATTACTACCACCAAATGCTTTTTGCCATTGTATAGCCGGGGCTTGTGCTTGTGTAACGTAGCAGCTTATCAGGAGTGCTGCAATTACCAGAAATTGTTTAATTGTCGTCATTTTGGCGTTTTTAAGTTTAGGGTTATTCGAAAAAAGATAATGCGCACTCACAAAACAATAGGGATTGGGCTGTTATTGAGCTGATAAATTTTCATCCAAAAATAACAGATTACTTTAACCTTGGCGGAAGTCTTTATTTTACACTATATAACCTGAGGTATATAACGCATCCCATCTGCCGCTTACCGAAGGTCCCCTTACGATTTAGAAGTTAGCTAACGCTACATAAGAAACTGGCGAATGGTGCTTTGGCATAGGGCACCATTAACCGAGGCGTAATGATTTGAGTCGTTTAATTTATTTTATAGCTGCTGATTTTATCAGTGGTTTTTTTTACTTCGCAAAATGATACGCAATTGATCGCCAAAACCACCTATTTCCCTACGGGGAATAATTTGGCCGGTGATTGCTTCACTTTCAAATGACATCTGCGCCTGAACACAACAAAAAGAGCGACCAGTGGGCCGCCCTTATTGTGTGTCTTCATTTAGGTCAAATTACCTTCCGGTTCTTTCGACATATCCAAGAATCTCATTGTTAAACTCATCTTCCTGCAGCAATGTTTCTAAGGAAATACTCATACGATAACGCCAATAATGCTTAGGGTTTGCAGGTATATTGATACGTTCATCATTAGGATTATATCTACGAAGTGAACTAGTTATGCTTATAAGATCCTGTAACTGAAAAATACTCCACATAGCCGGCGAATAGAAATGCTGCATTAAAATGATGCGGCATATCCATGGTTCGCAGAAATAGGGTGCTGCACCCCATTGCCCCAATTCGTTGTTGAAAAACCGTTGTGTTGCTGCCCTGTCTTCTTCCCACCAACCACGTATGGTACTCATGTCGTGTGTGCTTGGTGTTACCACACTTAGATAAGGCGCATCGTTGGGATGAAAAAACTCCCTTTTAGGATCCTTCGGCATCCTTTGTATTTCAAGACTTAAAATTGCCAGTTCATGCATTACCCCCGGTACACTTGCAGGAACCATTCCAAGGTCTTCGCCACAAACCAGCATATTTGTACTACGCTTTAATTCAGGAAGCTTTTGCATGGCTTCCTTTCGCCAGAACTCATCCTGTCTTTTAAAGAAATAATCCAGATACAACTCTTTCAACTGATTTTTGGTGTGACTATCCAAATGTAGAAATGACATGGTTCCCTCCATGCCAATTCTACAATGAAATTGCTGTCCACCAGAATTTTCCTGTTCTAAAAGAACAACATTTGATATCAATTCAAATAGACCGTCTTTAATTTTCTTATTTGATTCATTTTGCTCGATTGAAGCAAAATAAGATTCAACTTTACGTTGTGTATCAAATGCAGGTTGCAGGCTATACCTGTTGTCAAATTGCCAATCAAAATATAATGCTTTTATACTTTCTGCATCTTCACCGAACAAACCTGACAATATACCATCTGTAATGTATGGTTTGCAATATCTGTTATAGTCAAAATAGATTCCCCTGCTGTGAAACTCATGGATGTGCAGAGGAACAGCAGGTACAAAATGTCCTAATATTCCTTCAACAGCATCAAGCGGTATACTCCATATACGAAAGAAACCAAGAATGTGATCTATTCTGAAAGCATCAAAATAGTAACTCATTTGTTTGAACCTTTTCTTCCACCAATCAAACCCATCTTCTTTCATTTTTTGCCAGTTGTAGGTTGGGAAACCCCAATTCTGACCTTTAACAGCAAAATCATCAGGTGGTGCGCCGGCTTGTTTGTCCATATTGTACAATGATGGATTTTGCCATGCATCTGCACTATATCTGTAAATGCCTATAGGAATGTCACCCTTTACGACTATTCCGTTTTTATGGGCATATGCGGTTGCGTCCTTTAGTTGTAAATGCAAATGATACTGTACATAATAGTAAATACTGATTGCTTCATCTGCTTTTAATGGTGTAGAAGCTAAAGCTGTAATTGCAGCTTCATGATATTGGGTATTGGTAGCCCATTGGTTAAAATCGGATGTTTTATACTTTTCCCTGAAATAACTAAAAGCTGCATAAGGAACAAGCCAATGTGAATTTTCTAAAAAGAAAGCATGGAAATCGTCGCTCTTAAAAGTCTGTTCTTTTTGAGACGAAAATATTTGTTTCAGCAAATCCCATTTAGCAGCCATAACTGCAACATAATCAACTTCAGCTTTGCCGTTTAGTGCATCCCGCTGTTCATTTAGCGAAGCGAGTAAAGCTTTGTTTTCTTTACTGACAACAGAAGGCAAATGAAGATATAGCGGATGCAGGGCAAATGCTGAAATAGCAGCATAAGGATAACTATCAGTGTAGGTATGGGTAGCTGTAGTATCGTTTACCGGCAATAGTTGAATGAGTTTTAATCCAACTTTTTTAGACCAGTCAACCAATAATTTTAGATCGGTAAATTCTCCAACTCCAAAGCTGTTTGCTGACCGAAGGCTAAATACAGGTATTGCCACACCTGCACCCTTAAATGCTTTTGATTGAATATTTGCAAACCCGTCATTAACAACAGTAGCTGTATCAGGAGAAATGCCCTCATACAGTGCCCGGTTATTATTTTCTTCATAGGATAAAAAGCGATTTTCGACTTTATCGTACACCCCATATTTATAAGCAACCGGAAAATCTGCATTTGATAAATCAACTGAAGCGGTAAACCAAGGGGTGTCTTTTGTATGAGACAACAGCAGCGGTTTTTCAACACTCCATTCTCCCATTTCTTTGCAAGAACCTATAATGCATAAAACCTGGCCTTTACCCAACAAAGGAGCTTTAACCTTGAAAATGTGTGTAAATTTTGAAGATTTTTTTGCAATTACTTCTGTATAATTTTCTTTCAATAATACCTCTTGAAAAGGTTCTGTATAGAATGTATTTTCTACCAAAGAAGCATCATTCCAGGTATCGAAAAAATGCAGATTACCAAATTTAATAAGATCCTGATCAAGAGCTTTATCATTTCCCCACTCTGTGGTTATAGTACCATCAGCGTGTTTTATAAAATATTGATAAGTTAAAAAGCCGGTTATTTTTTCCCCTTCGGGAATATCTATAACGCCTATCCAATATTCATTGTTAAGATAATTAAGCGCCACAGCTTTTTCTGTATCATTATTACCTAACAAGGGATGATTGCCCGTTACAAAAAGAGACTGTCCCACCTGCGTTGAATACCTTAATTGAAAGGTGATTTTTCTGATTTCATTTTTCTCTGTTTGAGGAACAACCTTATCTGGCTTAATTTGGGAACTACGCTTAGGCGGTATTAAAGTCTTGACTGGGGTAGAGTTTGAAGTTTTTACTTTCACTTCTTTTACAACCGTTGACTTTTTAATTGTATCCTTTATTGCAGGTGTTACTTTCTTTTCTTTTGTATTACTTTTTTTAATTGTGGCTGTCTTTAGTTTGACTACTTGGTTTCCCGTTTGAATAGTAACAATCTCCTTTTTTTCAGGCGTAGCTGTAACAACTTTAGCGGCTATAGCCGATTTTGCAACATCAGGTTTAGGCGTAACTGTTTCCTGTGCTTCTTCTTTTGCAGGTTGAAAAATTTTTTTTAAAGATGTTTTTGAAAGTTTTGTAGGGATGTTATTATCTTTATTAGCAGGGTTGCTATTTGCTTCCTTACCTTTTATAGAAGATTTATTATTGCTCAAGGTTGTGAAATTTAGTGGGCGAAAATAATTAAAACCCTGCACAATGTGTTCAAATTACACAAACAAAATATTGGGTAGTTAGATTCAACTCCTTAATTTTGCACGAAACAAACAAATAATGGAAACAACAAAATCAACCGGAAAATTTTGGGTATTGTTCTTTATCTCTTTAATAGTTTTGGTATTAATGGTAATATTTTTGCCGAAATACTTTTGGGTTGTACTTCCTTTCAATTTTACATTGTTTGCAAAAGGAATGAATTTGCTATAGTTGTTTCAAGGAATTAATCATTTTTTTAAATTCTGCATTCTGTTTAATAAAAAAACCTCCACACAGGAGGTTTTTTCTTTCAAACAAACCCATATTTTAATTCCCCAAAATAACAATCAACGCATAAATAATACTAGGGAGTGTTCCCAGAAATAATACACCTGCAAAACCAAAAATCAACAAACCCAGAAGTGTTAGCAAAATTGAAATCCAAAACTTATTATTGGCTTCACCTTCGTGCAGGTAAACACCCAAAGGTGGTATAAATAATCCTAGATTCACCTGCAGAATAAGGTCGGTATCTACATCTTTACCTGCTTTTTTATCTTCCTTAAATGCTTTCAAAACCCTTTTCATTTCCTTCATTTTCAACCGTTGCTCTTTATGCGATTGTGATTTAAATGCTTTAAATCCGTCCTGAATAGCGGTATAGTTTAAGGTTGAATGAGCGACTGTGTCTGCTGCAGTTGCTGTAACTTTTGCAGCAAAACTATCAACAAATCCTATTTGCAAAAAAGATAACATTATATAAATTCCTACTTTTTTCATTTTATATAGGGGAACTTTTTTTTAAGAAAAATAGATAATCAAAAATAAATAAGTGTTTATGTAAAACCATAATTATAGGCCTTAGTGGAAAAGTTTAATAATTATGTCAAACTATTAAGATTGTATTAAGTAGAATCATTTATTAAATAGTGGGCATCATTTAATCAATTAATTATTCACATATTAGGGACTGAGATATAAAATTCACTAAAACCTTAACGGTTTTTTGCACCATAATTAGTAACTACAGGTATATTTTTGTTGTATGAAATTGAGATTTACAATTATCTGTTTGTTTTTATCCTGCCTATTACTAAATGCCCAACCATCAGGCAAAAAATTTGAACCGGGAAAAAATAGCGGAGGAGTAAAACAAAATGAAAAAATTGTTACACAGGATAACAAAACCTCTAAAGATCAGTCCTTTGCTGATTCTGAAACAAAATCTACAAAAAATTCAACTGGCAAAACAGATCATGTTACCGGCATATGGAGAGGTTATTTTGTGCAGAGTACCCTTGGATTTATAGAAGACAAATATCGTTTTGAAGTACAGGTGGCCGAACAGGACAATCATAGTCTACAGGCAGTTACATATTCTTACAAAACAACTGTCTTTTATGGTAAGGCAGATGCTTCAGGCATTTACACCGCTAAAAGCAAAAATTTTTTACTTAAAGAAATAAAACTGACCGATGTTAAACTGACAGATAAAAATTCTGGTGCATGTCTTATGACTTGCTATCTTGATTATGACAAAATAGGGAAAACAGAAACACTATCCGGAACCTATACCAGTGTAAGTATAAAAGACAAATCAGATTGTGGTAACGGCAGAGTTTACCTTGAAAAAACGCCGGTAACCGATTTTTATAAAGAAGACTTTCTTGTAAAAAGGGAAAATGAATTGAAAAATAAAGAGAAATCTAAAAAAGTTGCTACAAAAAATACCAACAAATATTCTGATAAAACCATTGGTAAAAAACCTATTATAAAACCAGGTGCTGAAGATGATGTAATAGCAGCACCGATATCTAAATCCAAAACTGATGTTTTAGCAGCTGATCCCAAAAAAGAATCATCAAAGCCTACCCCTCCTGCCGTTATTAAAACATTTCCTAAACCACAGGTAATGAAAACAAGGGAAAATGACCTGCAAAAAACAATTGAAACAACGGAAAAAGAATTTAAGGTTGAGCTGTATGATAATGGCGAAATAGATGGAGACAGAATTTCGGTATATCATAATAACGAATTAATTGTTTCTGATAAAATGCTTACTGATAAGCCTATAACGTTTACAATTCATGCTGATGAAAATATTGCAATTCATGATTTTGTAATGGTTGCAGAAAATCTTGGCAGCATACCACCAAACACTGCTTTAATGATTATAACAGCCGGCAGCCAACGATATGAACTTTTTATAACAAGTACCAATCAAAAAAATGCTGTAGTAAGGGTAGAGTATAAAGCTGATAACGCTAAATAAAATTAATATTCTATTAAAGGGCTTTTTGTAATTTCACGAAAAATAAAAATCATGATTAAAATAGTTACACTCTTTAGCATACTTTTTCTCGTGACATTCATTTCTTTTGGACAAAGGTCAATAACTGCTGAAGATGCTGTAAATCATTATGGAGAAACCGTAACAATTTGCGATAAAATTTATGGTATTGACTTTGCGGAAAGCTCTAAAACATTTACAGCAGTGAAAGTTGGCGACTCTAAGAAAAAAGTTAATTTATTTGTTTTTTTAACTCCTGAAATTCTTCAAAAACTTACCGATAATGGTAAAACTTCACTCGTAAAAAGGAGTGTATGTGTTACAGGTAAAATCAGACGTATTAATGGCTTACCTGAAATTGTCGTGAATAATTCAAAAGAAATATTTTTACTAACTGATGGCGGCGGTAGCGAAATAAGACCGAATGATTTTATGAAGTTTGATTAGAAAAATATTTGCAACCCCAAATTTTTGTAGTAAAAAATTGATTCTAATTTAATAGTAGATCAATCTGGCAAAACAAAATATTTGATTTATTATTGTCTGAATTATCAAATAGTTTAAAATAGTGGCTGAGCAAAAAGAGAAAATAAGAATCGATAAATATCTATGGTCTATTCGAATTTTCAAAACCCGCAGTCTTGCTTCTGAAGCATGTGACAAAGGAAAGGTCAGGATTAAAGGCGATGCAATAAAAGCTTCCAAAGCAGTGAATGTTGGGGATGAATATGAAATAAAAACAGAAGCAAAAAAATGGGTACTCAAAGTGGTATCCTTATTACATAACAGAGTACAGTATGCCGAGGCAATAAAACACTACATTGACATTACACCAGAAAATGACGAAGAGCAGATTAAGTTGCATGCTGCAAGTTTTCATACCGGCAAACGATTGAGTAAAATTGGCCGGCCTACTAAAAAAGAAAGAAGAGATTTAGATGACTTCACAGATGATGTAGAATAAAATTTAATTATAGGAGCACAGGTAATATTTATAAATTAATGAGTGTTTCTACCGGCTACATTAATTTCTTCGATAATCATATCTTCGTCTACATTTAGCCTAAGGCAATATGAAAGACCTCATACTACGCATAATTGATTTTTTTTATCCGCCCTTTTCACGATTTATGCCCTTACAAACATTTAGATATGCCGCCTGTGGGGGTTCCAATACACTTTTAGATATAATACTATTTCACATTTTTGAAAAGAAATTTGTTCCTTTTGGATTATTTCATTTTGGAGCATTTGCAGTATCTACACACATAGCCGCAATGATCGCCGCTTTCTCAATTACGTTTCCTATTGGATTTTATTTAAGCCGTTATGTTGTATTTTCAGAAAGTAACTTAAGGGGGCGCATACAACTTATTCGTTATTTTTCTATGGTACTTGCCTGTTTTGCACTAAATTATATGTTTTTGAAAGTGTTGATAGAACAACTGCATATTGAACCCACTATTTCAAAAATTATCACTACTTTTTTTGTGGTAGCATTCAGCTATTTTAGTCAGAAACACTTTTCGTTTAAAGTAAATAAAATAGTTATGCATCAGTCGGATTAACTTTCATTTTTATAATTTTCGATTAATTTTCAACCTTATATATAAATTTTTGATAGCACTCAAACTGTCAATCATGGTAACAAAAAGACTGACATTACGGATTACGAATCAAATGCCTGTTAAGTAAGATACTAGCATATAATGTCAAATTCAGTAGTTTTTAAAAGTGTATGACTGCCATTTTTTCACTTCATTTCCATTGGCACAATGATTGACCTTTCCTAATAAATCTTAAATAAAAAGAAATATTATGGGAAAGATAATAGGAATTGATCTGGGAACTACCAATAGTTGCGTAGCAGTAATGGAGGGTAACGAACCGGTTGTAATAGCGAATGATGAAGGAAGGAGAACCACACCTAGTATTGTAGCCTTCATTAAAGATGGTGAAAGAAAAGTGGGTGATCCTGCTAAACGTCAGGCTATAACAAATCCTACTAAAACCATTATGAGCGTTAAACGCTTTATGGGTCATAAATTTGATGAAATAACAACTGAAGCAGGCCATTGGAGTTATAAAGTTGTAAAAGGTGATAATAACACTGTGCGTATAGATATTGACGGACGTCAATACACGCCACAGGAAATAAGTGCAATGACTTTGCAGAAAATGAAAAAAACTGCAGAAGATTATTTGGGTACCGAAGTAACAGACGCAGTTATTACTGTACCTGCTTATTTTAATGATGCACAAAGACAAGCCACAAAAGAGGCAGGTGAGATTGCCGGATTAAATGTTCGTCGTATTATAAATGAGCCTACTGCAGCAGCATTGGCTTATGGCCTTGACAAAAAACATGCTGACCAAAAAATTGCAGTTTTTGATCTTGGTGGTGGTACATTTGATATTTCAATTCTTGAATTAGGTGAAGGTGTTTTTGAAGTAAAATCTACCAACGGCGATACGCATCTTGGTGGTGATGACTTTGATAAACTTATCATGGATTGGCTTGCAGAAGAATTTAAGAAAGATGAAAATATAGATCTGCGTAAAGACCCTATGAGTTGGCAGCGTTTGAAAGAGGCTGCTGAAAAAGCTAAAGTTGAATTGAGCTCATCTTCTGAAACAGAGATTAATCTTCCTTATGTAACTGCTGTTGACGGGGTACCTAAACACCTTGTAAAGAAATTAAGCCGTGCAAAATTTGAGCAATTGAGCGATAGTTTGTTTGCCCGTTGCCTTAAGCCATGTGAGCAGGCATTAAAAGATGCGGGTTACTCCACTTCTCAAATAGATGAAATTATATTAGTTGGTGGAAGTACACGTATTCCTAAAGTACAGGAGATAGTAGAGAAATTCTTTGGTAAGAAACCAAATAAAGGGGTAAATCCTGATGAAGTAGTAGCAATTGGTGCAGCTATACAGGGTGGAGTTCTAACTGGCGAAGTTAAAGATGTATTGCTACTTGATGTAACACCTCTTGGTCTTGGAATAGAAACCATGGGCGGTGTAATGACAAGATTGATAGAAAGCAACACTACAATACCAACTAAGAAAACTGAAGTTTTCTCTACAGCAAGTGACAATCAGCCCGGTGTTCAAATTCACATATTACAAGGTGAAAGACCTTTGGCTTCTCAAAATAAAAGCTTAGGTATGTTTAACCTTGATGGCATACCACCGGCTCCAAGAGGAGTACCACAGGTTGAAGTAACTTTTGATATAGATGCCAACGGTATATTACATGTTACAGCCAAAGATAAAGGAACCGGAAAATCTCACAACATACGCATTGAAGCTGGTAGCGGTTTAAGTAAGGAAGAGATTGAAAAAATGAAAAATGAAGCAAAAGCTAACGAAGCATCTGATAAAGAGTCCCGTGAAAAGATTGAAAAAATCAATCAGGCTGACAGTTTAATTTTTCAGACAGAAAAACAATTAAAAGAATACGGTGATAAAATTCCTGCTGATAAAAAAGCCCCTATTGAAGCTGCTCTTAATAAATTAAGAGATGCTCATAAAACACAGGATTCAGCTCAAATAGATACTGCACTTACTGAAATGAATGCAGCATGGACAGCAGCAAGTGAAGACATGTACAAAGCAACTCAAGATGGTGGTGGTCAACCTGACACAAATGGTCAGCAAGGCCCTCAACCAAGTGGAGAAGGCAGTGAGCATGTAACAGATGCTGAATTTGAAGAAGTAAAATAATTCTTTGATATCTTATTAAAAATACACAGGCTATCAAATTGGTAGCCTGTTTTTATTTATAAAATATTCCTTTTGATAATTATACTGATTGGACAAACAATATAGTCCAATTCAGCTTCGCTTCATTTGACTATTTGTTTGATTCCATCGGTATAATCCACTGTAAGATTTTTAAAATATTGGCATATTTTAAAAAGCACATTGGTATTATATTACTAAGCAATAAATCATTTAAAAACAGGACACTATAAAAATCTATTGTATAAGGTATAATCTCTATTATTCAATTGAAAATGACTAATTTTATTTCAATATATATCACTTCCTGATTCATGCAATATCTTCACTCCTATCTTTCATCAGCTAAAAAGATTTTAGAGATTTATAAAGGTGAAATTCCCTTTAACCTATTTATTAAAAACTATTTTTCGTCAGAAAAAAAATTTGGATCAAGAGATAGAAAGTTGATTACATCATTATGTTTTAACTATTTTAGAATTGCAAACAGCTTTGCTAAAAATGAAATAGAAAAAGGGCTCATAACAGGTATTTACCTTTTTACAAACATCCCCAATGAAGTAATAAATAACTACAATAAAGAATGGAATGATACCATTAACCTACCCATTGTTCAGAAAGTTGCATTGGCAGGCATTTCAACAAACAATTTATTTCCCTATAATCATGAACTTTCTTCAGAGATAGATAGTGATAAATTCAATTGCTCAATGCTACAGCAACCTGATTTATTTATAAGAATAAGGCCCGGTAAAGATTGTTTGGTAAAACAAAAGCTAAAAGATTCAAATATAAAATACAAAGAAGTTTCCGACAATTGCTTGGCCTTGACCAATGGAACAAAACTGAATGATATTTTAGACATAAATAAAGATGCAGTAATACAAGATCTAAATTCTCAAAATGCAGGTAATTTATTTAGGTTTATACAACTGCCGGCTAAACCAAAAATATGGGATTGTTGTGCAGCAAGCGGCGGTAAATCAATTATGGCATCTGATTATTTTCCTGACAATTTATTGACCACTTCTGACATACGGACCTCAATTATTCAAAATCTGAAAGCCAGATTAAATGAAGCGGGTGTAAAACATTACAACACATTTGTGGCAGATTTGACAAATTTAAATGAGCTTTCTGCCCATATTGGTGGACAGAAATTTGATCTGATAATTTGTGATGCACCCTGTAGTGGTTCAGGCACGTGGAGCAGGACACCTGAACAATTGCTATATTTTAATGAATTGGAAATAAGCAAATACAATAAAATTCAAAAGAAAATAGTACAAAACACATTAATTCACTTAAAACAAGGTGGGTATCTGCTTTATATTACTTGTTCTGTATTCAAAAAAGAAAATGAAGAAATAACAAGTTTCATTTTAGAAAACTCAAATCTCCGACTTATGAATCAGCAATTGTTACCAGGATACAATGATAAGGCTGATTCTATGTATGCAGCATTGTTTGCTAGCCATTAATAACCAAAATTTTAAATTCTATAACCATTAAAACTTAACCAACTTCACTAACCTTTTACGGCTGCTACTTATGTATTGAAGAAAATAGGTTCCAGGCGCTAGATTAAGATTTGTGGTTAATGTAAAAGTTTTTACCTCATCCATGGCAACCTCTGCCGATATAACTTTTACTACTGCACCACTTGCATTTATCAACCGCAAAGATATTGTTCCCGCATCGGGTGATTTTAAATTAATATTCAAAACGCTACTAAAAGGTATAGGTGAAACTATAAGCCAATCCTTATCAAAAATATTACCTTTTTGTAGTAGAATACTACGGGTGGTAGAATTGTCAGCATACTCAACCGTGTAATAGCCGGGGGGTATGCCGCCTAAGTTATCAAAACTATAATTATACACTTCCTCTTGTTCAGAAGTAAAATTTTGTTTTCCAATAACTACACCGGCGGAATTTTTAAGATACAAAACTGCATTCCCATCTACCCTGCCAATAAATCTTACATCAATTTTTGAATCAAAAGGATTAGGTGTAGCCCATAACCAATCGTTGCCATACAATGCAACATTTTGGTCGTGCTTAATTAAACGATAGGCAATTCTGAAATTTGGTACACCATAACCATAATTGGCATTAGGAGCTGTATATTGATTAGCACTTCTGTAAACAGCATCTAACAATTGCATATTATTTAAATTGGGAAATGCCTGCCACAAACAAGCTATCAATCCTGCAACATTGGGGTTAGAAAAAGAAGTTCCATTACCAGAAGAAGGTTGGTTATTTAATCCTGCAATAACAGTACTGACCCCTACCGATACTATGTTTGGTTTTAATTTACCGGGATACCCCCTGCTGCTGAAAGAAGCTATAACACCCTGAGTTGATATAGCACCCACAGTACATACGCTATCAGTATCACCCGGAAAAGCAATGTACTTCCAGGCACTATTGCCTTCGTTACCGGCACTGTTCATTACAATCATTCCTTTCTTTGCGGCGAGTGCTGCACCTTGTGAAACTGTTGCAACATTTTTATAAATATCATTGTAAGTATGGTTAAAAACACCATCATCAAATGTATTATAACCAAGAGAAGATGAAATCATATCTGATCCTGTACTATCTGCAAACTCAGCTCCTACTACCCAATTTAATTCCTCAACAGGATATTCCGTTGGTGCATTTTCAGTTCTTACAAGCCAATAATTTGCTTTGGTTGCAGTACCAACCATTTGACCGGGCCAATTGGCAGCCATAGTACTTAAGCAATACATGCCATGTGTATCGTCTTCTGATGTACTATTGTCAAAATTCACAAAATCCCTTTCGCCCAACACCTGTCCATTTGTTCTTAAACTATCAAAGGAAGTATTAGCATTATATTGATAAAACCCGGCATCCAAAACCGCTATTTGCATATTCTGACCGTTAAACCCTTTGTTGTGCAGAAACTCTCCTTCATGAATATGTACCTGATTGTAGTTACTACCATAACTAAAAACATTCCCTTCAACTTTTTGAGTTTTTTGTTGAATCAAAGGTTTTATTTCCTCTATGAATTTATCTTTGGGATTTACGTTTACAGTCCGGGGTGCAATATTGCTTACAGATTGTACAAATGAAAAAGATTGTATTGCTGTAATCGCAGATGGATCGCTGGTTTGAATTAAAAGTCTGTTAAGCCATTTTGATACGCTTAATACATTTACATTACTCACTAAAGAAATACTGTCTATATATGCCTGTGTTATGGGTAAATCTGTACTATCATATGGAATATTAAATTTTGTGCGTCGTTGTATTGCCCTTGCCGATAAATACTGTGAAGGATTAGATAGGCTGTATGTATTGTTATTCTTATCCTTCAACTGTATAACCAATCTTGAGTATTGACTATTGGCTGAACCAAACAAAAAAAATAAAATTAAAAGAGAGGAAAAACGCTTCATAAAATCATTTGTTTATTCATTAAAATAGTAAATACTCTTTTTTTGCAGGTTTAGTTTAATTGTGACGCAACAACGATAAACGAACACCATAGGCACCATCTTCATAAGCATTACCCTGCCATACCCAATGCAAAAAATCTTTGTAAACCAGACCAATTCCTTTGGCATATACCTCTACAGAATAATTCCTTTGCTGATAGCTTAAATTGGGATCAAAGGGGCCTTCGGGTGAAAAATCATCTATTTGCAATACCGTAGCAGTGCTATCATAGGTAATTCCTTTTGCAGTATAACTGTCGTTTACATTTTGATAAGAATAATTCCAATTGTCTAAATAAAGGTTTTCAGAAATACTTGTATTAATATAAGAATTACCATTCCAGCTAAAATCGGTTTTTACCGGGTTATGTAATTTTATAAACCTAAAGTTTTCTTCCTGATACTCTATTTGATCAGTTGTAGGAGTAGCAACAATCGTATAGGCAAAACGCCACGGTTGAGTTTCAGCCGTGTCTCTCAAATATCTGAATATTCTGTAAGAAAGTCTGCCTGAATTATCCGTAAAGGTGGACTCTACGGTATCCATAGCCTGATAACTCTTTGTTATAAGTGATGCATTAAAACAACATGGTACAGTTGAATCGCATCGATAAATAAACATTTTACCTACCTGCAACGGATAGTATTCATTTGCCTTTGAATAAGCCAAAGTTTCTGTTTCCTTTTTACAACTTACAATAACTAATACAATTAAACCCCAAATACCAGCAAAAGCCATATATTTTTTCATGAATACATAATTCAGGCTGTAAGATAAAAAGTTTGTGGCAACCAATAATTACCATTTATAAATTTTAAAATAATAATTGTTGAAATTTTATATAAAAATCTACCAAACAAAAGAATTAAAAGCTGTGTGGGTTACTTTTGATGCAAAAAGGTATTAAAAACAACACTGTGAAATCAGAACTAACCGAACAGGAATTGTTAATGGGAGTGGCTAAAAATGATCAGAAAGCCATAGAATTAATTTATAAGAACAATTTTCCGGTGATTCAGTCTTTAATACTGAGTAACAATGGTAGCTATGATGATGCCAGGGATATTTTTCAGGAAGCAATGATTGTGCTGTATGAAAACGCAAAAACTGAATCATTTGTATTAACCTGTCAAATTAAAACCTATGTATACTCCATATGCAAACGATTATGGCTCAAAAAACTACAATATAATAATAGATTTACAACACACGTGGAAAGCCTTGAAGAGACTGTCCCGGTTGAAGAAGATATTGAAAATCAGGAAAGAAGAAATACGGATTTTGTGATTATGGAAAAGGCCTTGGGTAATTTGGGTGAACCATGTAGAGGCCTTCTTGAAGCTTATTATCTTCAAAAAAAATCTATGCAGGCTATTGCTCATAGTTTTGGATACACTAATGCAGAAAATGCTAAGACCCAAAAGTATAAGTGCCTGATGCGACTTAAGAAAATATTTTTTTCTCAATATAATACAGGTGATTAAGTAATGGAAGATAATTTAATATTGGATGCTGCAGAACGCTATTTCAAAGGTGAAATGTCACCTGAAGAAAAAGTCTATTTTGAAGAAGTCCGTAAAAACAACACTGAAGTTGATCTTTTGGTAGTGGAACATAGTATGTTTCTTAACCAATTAGATGCCTACGGCCAAACCCGCGACTTTAAACATCAGCTTCACGAAATACACAAAGAGCTTTTAACTAATGGTGAAATAAGTGAAGATATAGATATTAAACCAACAGGTAAAGTTGTAATCTTATGGCATAAATATAAAAAGGTTACTGCCATAGCAGCATCAATTGCAGGATTTACAGCTATACTCATTAGTAGTCTTATTAGCTTTTTCTCTCCCGGAAATAACAAAGACATTTTGTTGCTCAACCGTAAGATTGATCAGGTAATGCACAATGTAAAACTGCAGGATAATAAAATTAATGTTGTTCTTGCAAGTAACAGTAAGGTTCCGGCAAATGAAGTGGCAACTAAAGGTGGATCAAGTTTTCTTATAAATGGTAAAGGCTATCTTGCTACAAATGCCCACGTAGTAGAAGGTGCTTCAACCATTATTGTTCAGAATAATAAAGGTCAAGAGTTTAAAGCAGTAATTGCTCATATTGATAACCTTAGAGATCTTGCAATATTAAAGATAGAAGATATAGACTTTAAACCGCTAATCTCTCTTCCCTACAACATTCGTAGAACGGCTGCAGAATTAGGTGAACCGGTTTTTACACTTGGTTTCCCCAGAGATGAAATTGTGTACAACGAAGGATACATGAGCGCAAAAACAGGTTACAAAGGAGACACTTCGACTTGTCAGATTGCTGTAAGTGCTAACCCCGGTAATAGTGGCGGACCAGTTTTCAACAGAAATGGTGAAGTTATCGGAATATTAAGCAAAGCACAATCCAAAGCCGAAGGCGTAGTTTTTGCTATTAAATCAAGAAGTGTTTATGAAACTATGGATGACCTGAAAAAGGATGACAGTACTTATGCTAAAATTAAACCTACCAATACCGGCACTTCTATGAAAGGGATGGACAGGGTTCAGCAAATTAAGCAAATAGAAGATTGTGTTTTTATGGTAAAAAGCTTTACCAGATAAACAATTGAAAAAATAATTAAAAAAGAGTCCTGCCGAAAAGCTGGACTTTTTTTATGCCCATGTATTAAATATTCTCCGAGTATCAATACTAGAGACTTTGTTAAACAAACAAAGATTCTTAACTTTTCTCCTATAATGAAAACCTAAAATTAGCCATGTCTTCACATAAAGTTCAGGACAATGCTCAAATTTGTAAAGTACAAAATAGCCTAAATGCATATCAGCAAAATATTTGTCATACTAAGTTGGACTTTAATTTACTTCCCTTCATTTGGTCAGGCACTTGCATTTAAAGAATGGCATTTATTAGACGAAAAAACTGATAGCTTTCACGGCATAAGTCTCAACAAAACATATAGTTTTTTACAAGGGAAAAAAAGCAAACAGGTTATTGTTGCAGTTATTGATAGTGGTATAGACACCACCCACGAGGATCTCAAAAATATATTGTGGAGAAACCCAGCAGAAATACCCGCTAATGGTATAGATGATGATCATAATGGTTATGTAGATGATATTTATGGTTGGAATTTTATAGGAGGAAAAGACGGGAGAAATATAAAAACAGAATCTGTAGAAGCTAGCCGCATTTATCATAAATACAAAGAAAAATTTGACCATAAGACTTTAGATTCTTCTAAACTTTCTCCAATTGAAAAAGAAGAATATGATTTATGGAAAAAATCGGTTGCTCTTTTAAAAATAAATACAGAAGAAGAAATGGAAGTAATGTTTTTGGAAATGGCTTTGAAGGCTGCAAAAAAACATGAAAAGGTATTGCGTGATGACATGAAAAAAGATACATTTAGTGTTACTCAAGTGGAGGATTATATACCTGTAAATATTCAGGCTAAAAGGGCTAAGCTGGGTTATATTACATTTATGAAAATGACACAGATTGAATCTGAAGAAACAAACATTGACATATTCAATCAATTGGATGATTATATAGCCCAAAAGAAAAGATTACAGGAAGCAAAAGACAATGCGCCTGCAAACAATAGACGTGAAATTATTAAAGACAACTATGACGACCTAAATGATCAATACTATGGCAACAACAATGTTATGGGTCCTACGCCAATGCATGGAACCCATGTAAGTGGCACTATAGCCGCGCAACGAAATAATGGAATAGGAATAGATGGTATAGCTGACAATGTAAAACTAATGATGATAAGAGCTGTACCTGATGGGGATGAATATGACAAAGACATAGCATTGGCTATAAGATATGCTGTAAATAATGGCGCCAAAATTATCAATATGAGTTTTGGTAAAAATATTTCCCCGGAAAAAAAATGGGTAGATGATGCAGTGAAATATGCAGAAAGCAAAGATGTTCTGATTATACATGCGGCTGGCAACGATGGCATCAACAACGATTCCACTACAACTTATCCTAATCCTCAACTGGAAACATGGAACAGAACAGTTTCTAACTTTATTACTGTGGGTGCATGCACCGACCCAAAAATCAGCAACGAGTACATTGCAGACTTTAGCAACTATGGTTCACATACTGTAGATGTGTTTGCACCCGGTGTTAAAATTTATTCTACTATGCCTGGTAGTCATACTTATGGATTTCAAAAAGGTACAAGTATGGCAGCACCTGTAGTAGCAGGTGTGGCAGCTTTGATTCGCTCCTACTTTCCTACTTTGACAGCTCAAGAGGTGAAGTTGTCAATTGAAAAATCTGTTACTAATGATACTTCATATATAATTACAAAACCTGGAAAAAAGGAAAAAGTAAAAATGACTGAATTGTGCACATCAGGAGGATTTATAAATGCTTACAATGCAGTTATATTAGCATCAGCAATTGCAAAGCAGGCAAAAAATACTCCAATTATAAAAAAACAACTTCTACCTAAAGCCTCTTTCAATAATCCGTCAATAAAACAATAATCAATGTCTACACCTGTTTCAGGAACTTATCCTGCATATTTTGAAAACTACATTCAATTGGTAGATACAGCTTCTGTTAAAGAAGCTATAGAAAAATATTCTACTCCTATAAATGATTTTTTTACTGATATTAATGAAGAAAAAGCTATCTATCGCTATGAAGAAAATAAATGGAGTACAAAAGAGCTTTTGCAACATCTGATAGATGCAGAAAGAATTTTTGCGTTTAGAGCATTATCCCTTGCAAGGGGCGAAAAAGCCTCCCTTCCCGGTTTTGAAGAAAACGAATATGCTTCTGCAAGTCAAGCTGATAAACGATCATGGAAAAGTCTGATAGAAGAATTTATTGCTTGCAGAAAATCGACTGATCTTTTACTCCTAAGTTTTACTGAAGATCAGTTACAACAATCTGGAATCACAAATAGCAAACCCAATACCGTAGTAGCTATTGCTTATGTTATGATTGGCCATATTCTTCATCACATGAAGGTTGTAGAAGAAAGATATTTGTAGGTAATATTCTATGCTTCTATTTATTATCTTCATTTTCAAGAAAATTCTTAAGATAATTAGACCTTAAGAATTTATTGTTGAAAGTTCTTCGGGTTCTTTACTTTAGCTATCTCTTATGGCCGAAAACAATACTCATTCTCCATTATTGATTCCCGATGCAGAACAGCTTGTCTTTGCTGAAATAATTATTCCGCTTGCACTTCCTAAAAATTATACATGGGCTATTCCTGAAGAATTCAGACAAAAAATACATATTGGCTCCCGTGTAGAAGTTCAGTTAAAGAATAGAAAGTATGCCGGCATTGTAAAAACTATTCACCATGAAAAACCAAAAGCATTTGAACCCAAAAACATACTGAACGTACTTGATGAACAACCCTTGGTGTACAAACACCAACTACACTTGTGGCAGTGGATATCATTGTACTATATGTGTAGCGAAGGTGAAGTAATGCAGGCTGCCCTACCCTCTCACTTAAAACTGTCAAGCGAAAGCATTTTAGCATACAATGAAGAGTTTGGAGACGATTTTTCTGAACTGGATGATGAAGAATACCTTTTGGGTGAAGCCTTGTTAATAAAAAAAGAATTAAAGCTAAGTGAAGTACAACAGATACTTGATTCATCGCATGTATATCCGGTAGTAAAAAGGTTAGTAGAAAAAAAAGTCTGTATTGTATGGGAAGCACTAAAAGACACATATAAGCAAAAGATGGAAACATATATTCATCTTGAAAGTGAATATCATATTGAAGATAATCTTGCACGGCTACTTAATGAATGGAGTAAAAATAAGGCTCCACGGCAAATGGAGTTATTATTAGCTTACCTTCATTTGATAAAAACAGAAGGCGAAGTAACCCAAACTGAACTTTTAAAAAAAGCAAATGCAACTGCCGCACAACTAAAAGGATTAGTTGAAAAAAGAATACTGCGGCTCGAAAAAAGATCCGTTGACCGGCTACCTTCTTTACCCAGAAATATTCATATTGATTTTGAATTATCTGCAGCACAGCTTTCTGCTACTGAAGCGGTAGTTAATGCATTAGATCAATCACCTGTTTGCCTTTTAAAAGGAGTTACATCAAGTGGTAAAACACAAGTGTACATTACACTCATAGAACAATATATTAAAACCGGCAAACAAGTGCTATATATGTTGCCCGAAATAGCGTTGACTGCACAAATAATAAGAAGATTACAGAAATATTTTGGCGGCTACATAGCCATTTATCATTCAAAATTTAACCCAAATGAACGAGTTGAAATCTGGAATAAAATAAAAACAGGTGAAACAAAAATTGTATTAGGTGCAAGGTCTTCTCTCTTTTTACCTTTCAACGATCTTGGACTTATTATTGTTGATGAAGAACATGATGCCTCTTACAAACAACAAGATCCTGCGCCCAGGTATAATGGCCGCGATGCTGCCGTTTTTTATGCATCATTATTTAATGCTAAAGTTTTATTGGGTAGTGCAACTCCATCTATAGAAAGTTATTACAACACTCAAACCGGCAAATACGGACTTGTAACGTTGGCAGAAAGGTATGGCAATGTTCAACTTCCTGTAATAGAATTAGTAGATGTAAAGACGATAATAACGAAGGATAAAAGCAAAATCATTTTATCTCCACAACTTGTTGAAGCTATACAGCATTCTTTGAAAGAAACCAAACAAGTTATACTATTTCAAAACCGCCGTGGATACTCACCTTATCAGATTTGTGGCACCTGTGGGTGGATTCCTCAATGTGACAATTGTAATGTTTCGCTTACTTATCACAAAGCAAAAAATAAGCTGCAATGCCATTATTGTGGGGCTACTTAT
Source organism: Segetibacter sp. (assembly GCA_043736115.1). Lineage (GTDB taxonomy): Bacteria > Bacteroidota > Bacteroidia > Chitinophagales > Chitinophagaceae > Segetibacter. The sequence continues at coordinate 80,842 of JAYTDC010000130.1, forward strand.
CCCATAGTGTTAACCTGTGCAGCCTGCGGCAATCATAATTTTGTACAGAAAAATTTTGGTACAGAAAAGATTGAAGAAACCCTGGCAGAAACCTTTCCCGAAGCTAAAACTGCAAGGATGGATTATGACAGCATAAGAGGAAAAAATGACCATGATGCTCTTATAAAATTATTTGAACAGCAACGCATAGATATACTCGCCGGAACACAAATGGTTGTAAAAGGTCTGGATTTTGAACACGTAAATCTTGTAGGTATTGTAGATGCTGATGCATTATTAAATTTTACAGATTTCAGGGTAAATGAAAGGGCATTTCAACTTATGGAACAAGTAAGTGGCCGTGCAGGTCGTAGGGAATTACAGGGTAAAGTAATTATTCAGGTCAGCAACACACTTCATCCTGTACTTCAATTTGTACAACATCATGATTATAATGCCTTGTACCATTTTGAGATTGAAAACAGAAAGCGATTCTTTTATCCTCCATTTTCAAGGATAATAAAAATAACTTGCAGACATAAAGAGAAAAATATTGCTGAAGAAGCTTCCAATATTCTGGCCCAATCATTACTCAATACTTATGGACAATATACTAGCGGTCCGGCAGAACCACCAATTAACCGGGTAAGAAATCAATATATTTATGAGTTATTGCTAAAGTTACCCAAGGATGCAAAATTTTTACAAAGCTGCAAACATTTCATTTTGCAACAGGTAACAATTATACAGTCCAACAAAAGATACAGAAGCGTTGCCATTACGCCTGATGTAGATCCAATATAAAAAACGCTGACTATTTCAGCAATTTACTTAGCGCTTCATTCAACCCTTCTCCACGTAAGTTTTTGCCTATAATTTTTCCACTAGGATCTATCAACATATTTGCGGGTATACTTTGAATGTGGTAAAGCTGTGCTGCTGAATTTTGCCATGATTTAAGATCGCTGATTTGAGTCCAGGTAAGGTTATCAGCATGAATTGCATTCATCCATTTTTCCTTGCTTTGATCAAGTGATACACCTAAAATTGTAAAGTTTTTGTCTTTGTAAGTATTGTATGCATTAACAACGTTAGGATTTTCGGCCCGGCAGGGTCCACACCAGCTTGCCCAAAAATCTACTAATACATATTTTCCTTTGAAAGATGATAACGTAACAGGAATATCCGCTGTATCATTTTGAGAAAAATCTATAGCCATTGTTCCTTCCATACCTACTTTGGTTGCTGCAATACTTTTATAAATTTCCCGACCATAAAAAGTTTCTCTTATTTCAGGTTTCATAGCATTGTATCTTGTTTCCAAAGCATCAATATCATTACTCATGGGGCTGGTAACATACACAACAAATGGAGTAACAGGAGATGCGGGCTTAGCCTTAATAAACAGATCTACCTGATCTAATACATTTTTTTTACTATTCTCAAACTGATAAATCATTGAATCTCTCTTAGGGCCGGCTTGGGTTTGATTAATAGCAACCACCAATTTTGACAATCTTTGCTTAAAACCCTCAAATTTTTGATTGTATAACTGATAGTCCTTTTGTGCAGGTGTACCCGTTAAGGTAAGTGTCTTTATACTTTTTGCATTTCCGGAAAGAGACAGTTTACCCGGTGTTAAAAATATTTCTGTTGCATCAGAAAATCCAATAAAAGATATTTGATACACATCTCCATCTTCAACCTTACCAAATAAGATAAATTTTCCTTTTTGAGAATATGCTGTTGATAACATTTCCTGTTGACCTGGTTTTGTAATATATACCAATGTGCTGTCAGGCAAACCAATGACATTTCCATTTATTAAAAAATCACCTACTCCTGTTGCTGCATTATTGTTAGAAACAACAAAAAGTGTTAGAAGTAAAAAACAAAAAAACTTTTTCATATTTGATATATACAATTATTTGTAAAAACACTATTTATTCGCAATTTATAAACTTTTACGTTAACTAAAAATCAAAAGCAGTACAGTTAGCTAACGTTGATATTAATTGGTTCAGTATGAACTTATTTGACTGCCTTTCCCAATTGAAATATTACCATAAATTGATTGTTATAAATTTTTTTGCAAAAAAATAATAATTAAAATCATTAGCAATATTGATAAAAATCATATTTCGATAAAGATGAGGTTCCTAGGTTTGCATAAAATACAACAAATATGCAAAAACACGATTTACACCATGAATTTCCGGAATTTGATTCAAAAATTCATGAGTTAAAAGTTTCAGATCATCATTTCAAAAAACTTTTTGATGAATATCATGAAATAAATAATACCATACATAGAATTGAAACGGGAGCGGAAAGTGCAAAAGATGAGGTATTAAATGAATATAGAATAAAGCGAGTTCATTTTAAAGACGAGCTTTTTGAAATTTTGAATAAAAATTAATTCCCCCATTTATTCTTCAGGCTTTCTTACTAAACTTTAGTAAGGAAGCCTTTATTTTTTGCAAACTTTTTCTGATATATGATGAATATGCATCTTTTTAAGGAAAAGCTTAAGACTTTTCCCCTAATTCCAGAATTATATTCCATTCATCATCAGTCACCGCACTTACAGAAAGTCTGCTTAATCTTACAAGTTCAATGCCTGTAAGCCTTTTGTCTGCTTTAATTGTTGACAACGAAACTGACTTTTTTAATTTTTTTAAAGGTTTGAAATTTACCACGACCCAATTTGGATCTTCAGTGGTAGGGTCCTGATAGGCTTCTTTTACAACTTTACAAATACCCACAATTTCTAACCCTTCGTTGCTGTGGTAAAAAAAAACTTCATCACCCTTACGCATTGCTCTAAGATTGTTACGGGCTGCGTAGTTGCGTACTCCATCCCAAAATGTTTGCTTGTCAGAAACAAATTGTTCCCAACTGTATTTAAATGGTTCAGATTTTATTAACCAATGTGCCATGCTGAAGATGGTTTAGGGTTTAATTTTTTAATTAAAGACTTTTACTCCCAACCACTAGCCAAAACATCTGCAATATGCATGGTTTTTATGTCAAAGCCCTTGTTTTGAATATAACCATCCAAATGCATCAGGCAACTTACATCTGTACTAATGATATATTTGGCCCCTGTTGCCAAGGCATTTGAAATTTTTTGATCGGCCATGGCAATACTTATAGCCTCAAATTTTACGGCAAAAGAACCTCCAAAACCACAACAGGTTTCCACATCATTCATTTCTACTATTTCAAGTCCCTTTACATTACCAAGTAAACGTCTAGGCTCTTTTTTAATTTTACATTCTCTAAGCCCTGCACAACTATCATGATAGGTTGCTTTGCCTTCAAGCGTTGCCCCTACATCATCAACCCCCAACACATTTATCATAAACTCGCTGAACTCAAAAGTCTTTTCAGCAACCTTAATAACCGTGTTGTGGTCAGATGAATTGTCAAAAATTTTACTGTAATAATTTCTAATAAAACCAACACAGCTTGCACTTGGGGAAACTATATATTCGGCGTCTTTAAAATCTTTTAAAAACTTAGAACATACACTTTTACTTTCGTCCCAAAATCCTGCATTGAATGCAGGCTGACCGCAACAGGTTTGATTTTTATTATAAGATACAATACAACCTGCCTTTTCTAACACTTTCACCATATTGAAAGCTGTTTCAGGGTATAGTTGGTCAATAAAACAGGGTATAAATATTTCTACGTTCATAGTTATCAAAAGGTTCTTTTCAGATTAATCATTTTAATTGCTGTAGTTGCAGCCTCTTCGCCTTTGTGTCCATGAATTCCGCCAATTCTTTCATTTGCCTGTTGTGGATTATCTACCGTTAATACACCAAAAATAGTAGGCATATTTAGTTGCAGATTCAACTGCATAATTCCATCGGTAATTCCTTTACTTACAAAATCAAAATGTGGTGTATCTCCACGTATAATAGTTGCTAAGGCAATAAATGAATCTATAGTGTTCTTACTTTTTTCGGCTATATTTTTAATAGCCCATGGTATTTCAAAAGCCCCGGGAACAACAATGGTTTTACTTTTTATTCCTGCATTCTTTAAAACCTTTTTGCAGCCTTTTTCAAGTTGGTCAACTATGATACTGTTCCATTCTGTTTTTACAATAATAACAAAGGCATCCTGAATAATCGGGATGCCTTTGTTTAATGAAGTATTTCCTTTAGAAGCCATATTATTTAACGCTAAACTCGTTTTTTTCTACATTTAGACGATAAATGTACTTTTCGATTGTAAAACCCATTTGTGTTTTTGGGTATTTATCTTTAATTTGTTTGTACAATTCAAGCGCTTCATTATTCTTGTTCATAGATTCTAACAAATATCCTGCACGAAACAAAAATTCTGATGATGCATTGTCATCTTCAGGAAAATTATTTCCTGCTTTTTTATAATATTCAACAGCTTCATCTTTTTTACCAGCTTCGCTATAAGCATCAGCTAAACGACCATAAGCCATCATTTGTATTTGCTTGGAATCTGTGCTAAAATCTTTAAGATGCTCTATTGCTTTATTGAAATCACCTTTCTTTAAATAAATAACACCTGCATAATAATGTGAAAGATTGCCGGATTTTGTACCGCTAAAACTACTTAATGCATTCAAGAATCCTTTGTTCTGACCATCTCCGTTCAAAGCAAGATCTAAACTGTCTTTTTCAAAGTATTGTTGGGCTTTAAAAATAGCTTCTGCGGCTTTTTCTTCTTTTGGCAATTGAATATAATTTTTATACATATACCAACCTCCAAAAACTACAATTACTACAGTACAAATACCAATAATAATCTTCTTATTTTTTTCCCAGAAACCTTTTACTGTTTCCAATCCTTCATTTACTTCTTCAACTTGTTGTACCACAGGTACTTGTTTGTCAGCCATGATATACTTTAATATTTAAATTTATAATTACAGATGAGGTTAGAAAATTATTTTTATAAAAATGGGTGAATAATCAAATCATGTTCTTCATTGTTGTTAATCTACGATAAACGGATAATTTTCATCTACATAAACATCTTTTAAAACTTCACCGTTATCAGGCCATGGACTTTCTTCTGCAAATGTTACACTCTCTTCAACAATATTATTAATTCTCTCATCTATGGCATCCAGGTCTATTTGTGTGGCAAATTTATTTTCCAATATTACCTTGATAACCATTGCCAAAGGATCTTTATCCTTATATTCTTCCAACTCTTCTTTAGTTCTATATTTCTGAGGGTCACTGATTGAGTGGCCTTTGTAGCGATAGGTTTTCATTTCCAACAAAGTTGGTCCGCCTTTTTCTCTTGCTCTTTTTACAGCTCTTTCCACCGCTTCGTGTACAGTTTCAGGATTCATACCATCAACCTTATCAGCAGGCATTTCGTAAGCATCTGCCAGTTTGTATATGTCTACTACATTGCTTGTTCTCTCGATAGAAGTACCCATAGCGTAATTATTATTTTCACAAATAAAAATTACCGGCAACTTCCACAACATGGCCATATTAAACGTTTCATGCAGCATTCCTTGTCTTGCAGCCCCATCGCCAAAGAAAGCTAAAACCACATTATCTGTTCCTTTGTATTGCTCCGCAAAAGCCAACCCTGCACCCGTACCAATCTGTGCACCAACTATACCATGACCACCAAAAAAATAATGGTCAACACCAAAAAAGTGCATACTACCACCCTTGCCTTTGGCGCAGCCTGTAGCTTTACCGTACAACTCTGCCATACATTCTTTGGCTGTCATTCCTTTAGCCAAAGCCCAACCATGGTCCCTGTAAGCAGTAATGAACGGATCTTCCTGACGGGTTGCGGTCATACAACCTGCCGCAAGGGCTTCCTGACCTATGTAGGCATGGAAGAAACCACGTATTTTACCCGCCATTTTATACTTTTCTTCAGCTTTTAACTCAAACTGACGTATCAGCTGCATAAGCTCGTACCAGTACAGGTAAGTTTCTTTTGAAAATTTGGTTGGCAATTTCTGGAAAATTTTGAGCGCAAATATAGGGAATACAATTAAAACTTTATTGCGGAGAAATGATTAGAATTTTTAGGCTGGGGTTTAAAAACAATAGGTTGTATAGTTTTGGTCAAATTTGTATAGGCGGGGTAGCAGAACCCTCAACATTTACCATTTGCCATTATCTTGCAGCCATCCATGCTCATTTTGCATAACATATCAATTTTTCAATTTAAAAATTATACTCAAAAAAAATTAAATTTTAATGAGCGCATAGTTGGCATTTATGGCAGAAATGGTATTGGTAAAACAAATCTTTTAGATGCAATTTATTACCTGTGTTTTACCAAAAGCTACTTTGGCAAAAATGATAATGCACATATACACCGGGGTTTACAAGGAATGAGGCTAGAGGGAAATTTTACCCGAAAAAAAAATAATGAACAAATAGTTTGCATATTAAGAGAAAACCATAAAAAAGAAGTGCTGCGCAATGGGGAGGATTACAAAAGATTTAGTGATCATATAGGTAAATTTCCGGCAGTGATTATTGCCCCTGATGATGTTGAGTTAATTACAGGCAAAAGCGATGTAAGAAGAAAATTTTTAGATACCCTGCTTTGCCAAATAGATCATTTGTATTTGCAGAACCTTATAGCCTACAATAAAATCTTGCAACAACGTAACAGTTTACTAAAAGCAAATGCTGAACGAGGCTATACAGATACTTCTCTACTTGAGGTCTTAACAAAACAAATAGTTGTACCGGGTGAGTTTATATTTCAAACAAGAAAAAAATTTCTCAGTGATTTTTTACCTGCTGTGGCTCAAAATTATCTTCAAATTGCAGGTACAGATGAGCCCGTTTTATTGGAATATTATAGCCCTTTGCTTGAGGATAATTACAATAAATTAATGTCTGTTTATCTTCAAAAAGATATGCTGCTTCAGAGAACTACCGTAGGAATACATAAAGATGATATTGAGTTAAAACTACAAGATGAAAGTTTTAAAAACACTGCTTCGCAAGGGCAAAGAAAAAGTCTGCTGTTTGCTTTAAAATTGCAGGAAATAAAACATTTAAAAGCTGCTACCGGACTTTCACCTTTACTACTTATGGATGATGTTTTTGAAAAACTAGATGCTGATAGAATGCAAAACCTGCTACATCATGTATGCATTGAACAGGATAGTCAGGTTTTTATTACAGATACTCATAAAGATAGGCTAACTTCTTCTTTGGATTCTTTGGATATACCTTTTCAGCTCATAGAACTCAATTAATCCTTTTATTGACCACATCATATAGAGTTGTAATATTTTTTTCAATTTCATATCTTTACAATTATGTCAGAAATGAATATTGGTGATGCAATAAAAGCTTTCCTTCGAAAAAGCAAGCTAAGAACGGGTATACAAGCTTTGCAAATTGAAGAGGTTTGGGCTAAGTTGATGGGCAAAACAATAGCCCGCTATACTGACAAAATAGAAATCATTAACAGAACACTTTTTATAAGAACAACAGTTGGTCCGCTTAAACAGGAATTAATGTACCAAAAAGAGCAAATAATAGAAAGAGTTAATGAAGCCTTAGGCGAAAAAGTTATTAATGATGTAAAAATTCAATAAAAATATTACACGAATTTTTCTATCATATTTAATGACCCAAATCTCTAATTACTTTAGAAAAATCTACGTTAGCATATTTTGCTTTTACAACAGGCCCATTCATAATAAAATAAGTAGGTGTAACCCTTGCAGCGGTTTTTATAACGGTGACATCGCATTTTAAATACTGAATTGCATTATTTGCCGGAAGCTGCTTTTGCGCTGATTCTGTTGTACCTGTAACAACAAAAAATGGAATATGCTTTTCTAAACAAGCGTTTGAAACAATTAAAGCATTAGAACTCCACCCCTCGCCGACTTTATCAGCATCTTTCAACAATAAAAGCACATACTCACCCGGTTGATTAAGAATTTCCTGGGTTGTATCTGTTCCATTAAGGTTATAGAAATTGAAATTTTCAATAAGGGCAAATCCTGTTGCAGCCCTTACCAATTTTTGTTTTCTGTCAATGAAAATGTAAGTACTATCCAAATCTGCAGGTAAACTGTCCTGATCAAACATTAATTCTTTTCCATTTCGCTTGTAGATAAACTTCATAGAAAAACTATCGGGCAATGCCCCTGCAGGTATTTTCATTTGCTCTACCAGGTTTTTACCTTTTTTATATGGAAGGCAATCAAAAACGGGCAAATGAAGCAAAACATACCACTGTGATACTACGCAAAATAAAACCGTAAAACCAATAATAACATTGCCAAAAAAACTATTGAATGCAGGTTGAATTTTATTTCTATTTTTAAAAATAACAAGTATCAATGCTGTTAACACAAGATCTTTTGTAAATGACATGGCAGGGGTAAGGGGTATGCAATCGCCAAAGCAGCCACAAGTCTTTATTTTATCAGAAAACATGGCATATCCTGTAAGAAAAGTAAAAAAGATAATCAGCAGCAATAATAGCCAGCTAAATAATTTCATACGCCAACCAATGAGGATAGCTACGCCTGCCACAATTTCAAAGAGGTTCATAAGATATGCAAAAGCAAGGGAATAGCTATCTAAAAAGCCCATGCCCCACACATCAAAAAACTCTTCCATTTTATAGCCAAGCCCTGTGGGATCGTTAGCTTTTATTAGTCCTGAAAAAATAAATAATACACCTACAATAACTCTAATGATGTACAGAAGGCCTTTCATGCTTGAAATTATTTTTAAATTTTATCAGTAATTAGAAACCTTGATTTATAGTACGATTCAATTTAAATTCATACGTTTTAAAACCTCAAATGCCGTACTGTCAGACCGTTGTTTTGCAATGTTTTTAAAGAATTTATACCAATTTTAAGGTGGATATCTACAAAGGCTTGTGTAACTAAAACATCGCTTTTTTCTGTTTTTACTCCTTCAGGTACCATAGGTTGGTCACTTACTAATAACAAAGCCCCGGTTGGAATTTTGTTATAAAATCCAACTGTAAATATAGTAGCAGTTTCCATATCTATTGCGTAAGCCCTTACTTTTTGCAAATATTCTTTGAACACTACATCATGTTCCCAAACCCTGCGATTGGTGGTATAAACTGTACCCGTCCAGTAATCCACTTCATACTCCCGTATAGTGGTAGACATAGCCTTCTGAAGTGCAAATGCAGGCAGTGCAGGCACTTCCGGTGGAAAATAATCATTAGAGGTACCTTCGCCTCTTATGGCAGCAATTGGCAAAATCAGGTCGCCAATTTTATTTCTTTTCTTTAATCCCCCACATTTTCCTAAAAACAAAACAGCTTCGGGAGTAATAGCACTTAATAAATCCATAACTGTTGCTGCACCCGGGCTACCCATCCCAAAATTTATAATAGTAATGTTGTTTGCAGTAGCACATTGCATAGGCCGGTCTAAACCTACTATTTCAACCTGATGCATTTCTGCAAACATCTTTACATAGTTGCTAAAATTTGTCAGTAATATATATTTTCCAAAATTTTCAAGCTTTTCGCCGGTATATCTTGGCAACCAATTTTCTACAATCTCTTCTTTTGATTTCATAATTTCATTTTAATTAGACTTCATCACTTAATCTAAACCTGCTGCAAATTAGTAAATACTTTTGTGGAATGATTAGTATATCGTACCCGCCACACCTATTTAATATAAAAGCCCATAATGAAAGGGAAATCATTTTTGATGAATGTAGAAAAATATGGGTAACCCTAACCCCTGAAGAATGGGTACGGCAAAACCTGTTGCAATATCTTATTCAGATCATGAAATATCCACAATCTCTTATAGCAGTAGAGAAGGAGATAAGTTTGGGAGATACTAAAAAACGGTTTGACATTGTTGTTTATAAAGATTATAAACCATGGATGATTGTAGAATGTAAAGAAAAAAACGTTGTATTAAACGATGCAGTAATAACTCAAATACTCAACTATAATATAATACTGCAAGTACAGTATCTTGTAATTACCAATGGTAATGAAACCCATGCTTTACAATTGACAAACGGAGGATTTACATGGATTGAAAAGTTGCCTGAATTTCAGTAATTTATTTAATAAATTCAGAGACCGCCATTTGAGCTGACTTAAAACAAACCCAATTTTTTATGGCATACAATGAAAAATTAGCAGCCTACGTAAGAGAAATAATTACCGCTAAAAATTGCGAAGTAGAAGAGAAGAAAATTTTTGGTGCTTTTATGGTTAATGGTAAAATGTGTGTTGGAGTTGAAGCCGATAGGTTAATGGTCAGGTTTGATCCTGAAAAGTTTGATGAAGTTATGGAGAAAGAAGGCTGTAAACCTATGGACTTTACCGGAGAGGTTATGAAAGGCTATGGTTTTGTAGATATCAATGCATTAAACACAAAAATAAAATTAGCATATTGGGTAACCCTTGCCCTTGAGTATAATAAGATTGCAAAGTCCTCAAAGAAAAAAGCTAAATAATCTTTCCTTTCAATCCGCAATAATATAAAGCCTGTTGTAGTTGAGTATTTCTCAGGTTTACATAGAGCCTTTCAAAACCTGAACCGGCGAAGGTTGAATTTTTAATTGCCATCCATTTTTCAATTGATTTTTGATTCTGCTTGAGAAAAAAATATTTTTCATAGCCGTTGTCACCGTTTGAGTGCCTGCAGCACTTAAAAAAATCAGAGATGCAGGAACACTTGCAGAACTTATGATTGCGGTAATAGTTCCGGTAATACCTATACTTACAATACCATAAATTACCTCTCCGGGTGCTCTGAATTTGCTATATCTTCTAAAACCTGTAATATCTCTAATCATCAGACTTTGAGATGGTTTGGCTTTGCCAAATAATTTTTTTCTGGGAGAAATCGTGATGCTGCTATCATTTATAGCACTAACGTAACCCTCAGCTTCTTGTGGCTGAGACAAATAACCATTGTACGAAAGCTTTAATAAGTCTTTGGATTTTACAGTTACAATTTTACTGCTGTCCGCCAAAGTAAAAACTATCTCATTTTGAGATTTTACAGTAAGGGAGAATGCAACTAATAATAATAAAAACAACCATTTCATAAATTCATTTTTAAGGGGTTAGGGAAAAAGTAGTGGTAAACGTACAAATAATTCCGACTCATCTGTTGCTTTACAAGAGCTTTAGGTAAGTAAAAAAATTAAATAAAATATTTGCAATATTTACAAAGATTTTTTTCTTGCTATTTGCCCATAAAAAGTAAGCTTTTTAACAATTCCCCTAATTTTCTTTCCTTAAAGCATTTCAAAGCGTAAGCGTTAGATTTGTTTTCTTTGTAATAAAATTCCTGATTGATACTCCATTACCGACAATACAACTTACCTTTTCACCATCCGTTTACAATTTCAAAAGGGAGTAAAACATTCCAATCTACATTAATTGTAGCCCTACAATTAGGGGCACATACAGGATTAGGGGAAGCTACTGCTATTAGTTATTACAATGTAACCGTTGAAAAGTTGATAAATGAACTGGAGGCAAAGCGTAAAATGGTTGAAAAGTTTGCTTTTACTGACCCTGAAAGGTATTGGCATTATTTGCATCATCTATACCCCGACAGCCCTTTTTTAGTATGTGCATTAGATATTGCAGGTTGGGATTTATACGGAAAACTGATAAAAAAGCCACTTTATGAACTTTGGAATACCAATTATACTAATGCCCCCATAACTGATTACACTATAGGGCTTGATGATATAGAAAAAATGGTGGAAAAAATGAAAGAAAAGCCATGGCCTGTTTATAAAATTAAATTGGGAACTGATAATGACCTCGATATAATTGAAGCCCTACGTAAACATACTAATGTTCCTTTTAGGGTAGATGCAAATGCTGCATGGACTTTAAAAGAAGCAATGGAAAAAATACCTGCATTACACAAATTTGGTGTTGAAATGGTTGAACAGCCTTTGCACAAAGACAATTGGGACGATATGAAAATACTTTATGGCACCTCTCCAATACCCTTGTATGCAGACGAAAGTTGTGTTGCCGAAAAAGATGTTGAAAAATGTGCAGGGTATTTTCATGGCATTAATATAAAACTTACAAAATGTAGCGGCATAACTCCAGCCCGCCGAATGATACAAAATGCACGAAAACTAAATCTTAGGGTAATGATGGGTAGCATGAATGAGTCATCAGTTGGTGCAGCTGCTGTAGTTCAACTTTTGCCTCAATTAGATATGGTAGATGTAGATGGTCCGTTACTACTTGCCGAAGATACCGCTGTTGGTTTAAAATATAATTATGGAATAGTTACACCTTCTGAAAATGCAGGCCTTGGAATTAGTTTGAAGTAAAAGATCTAAGCTTCTTATCGCCATTCATTTACAAACTTAATAGCTTTCATTATTTCGTTGTGCATAAAACAGTCTTCTTCTATAAATGGAACCACCTTTCGAAATCTACCTATAAAATCTTCGATATATCGAGATGACTTTAAGGGCCGCCTGAACTCTAATGCCTGTACTGCGGTCATTAATTCAATTGCCAAAACTCTTTCAACATTATTTACAATACGCATACATTTAGTTGCACCGTTGGCCCCCATACTTACATGATCTTCCTGATTGTTACTGCTGGGTATGCTATCAACAGAACTTGGCGTACACAGCTGTTTATTTTCGCTCACAATACCAGCTGCCGTATACTGGGGTATCATAAAACCACTATTTAATCCAGGATTTTTCACCAAAAAAGGCGGTAAGTTTCGTTGCCCGCTGATTAGTTGAAATGTTCTTCTTTCAGAAATACTTCCTACTTCACTCATTGCTATAGAAAGGTAATCTAACCCCAGCGCAAGATATTGGCCATGAAAATTTCCACCGCTTAAAATTAAATCGTCATCGGGAAAAATGTTTGGATTATCAGTTACACTATTTATCTCTTTCAAAAATGTATTGAGCACATGTTCAACAGCATCTTTACTTGCTCCATGCACCTGTGGTATACAACGAAAAGAATACGGATCTTGTACATTTGTTTTAGGTTGGTTTCCTATTTCACTTCCCTGCAAATGTTTGGCAATAATAAAAGCAGTATCCACCTGACCTTTATGACTTCTTATTGAGTGAATATTAGGATGTAGTGGTTCGCGGGTGCAATCAAAAGCATCAAAAGATATAGCCGAAATAATATCAGCCAAAGCAAGAAGTTGCTGACTCTTCTTTAGAATATACATTCCATATGCAGTCATAAACTGGGTACCATTTATCAAAGCCAGACCTTCTTTACTATTTAAAGAGAGTGGTTGCCAACCCAGCTCACTTAATACTTCAGATGCCTGTTTTCTTTTTCCATTATAATTTACTTCGCCCAGTCCTATTAGCGGAAGACATAAATGACTTAGAGGAGCAAGGTCACCACTTGCACCCAACGAGCCTTGTGTGTAAATAACCGGTAAAACACCATTATTATACATTTCCATAAGACGCTTTACCGTATCTATATGCACACCACTATGTCCATAACTTAATGATTTTATTTTAAGCATCAACATGAGCTTAACAATATCAAGTGGCACTTCTTCACCGGTACCACAGGCATGACTTACCAGCAAATTGTATTGTAATTTTTCTATTTGTCCTTTATCGATTTTTACATTTTGCAGGTATCCAAAACCGGTATTGATACCATAAAATAAATCATCACTATTGTTAATTTTTTCATCAAGATAAGATCTGCATTTAATAATACATTCATGCGCATCAAATGTTATTGAAACAAGCTGATCAAAGTCCAGCAAATTTTTCACCTGTTGAAAATTTAGCCATTTTCGATCAAGGGGCAAATAGTTATAACTCATATTGATTGTAATTGCAAGCAAAATAAAGTGCCAAAATAGGTATTTCTTAATTTTTAAAGACAAAAAGATAATTGCAGTTAAGTTTATAGACAATTACAATAAAATGACATGTTGAAGAAACAGTTATAATATAACTTATTCTGGTCTTTTTATAGACATAAATCTAACAATACTTTGATAAAATAAATACCAATTGTAGAACTTACTATTTTGTTAATCAACATAATGGGAACTATATAAATGACCTATTTTTATCCACTAAAAATTAGATCATGTACAAATTTTATTCAAAATATTTATGCCTGTTTATACTTATGTTTTCATCAACTATTTTAGTTGCACAAAAAACCGGTGATACCAAATTGAAGGTATCCACTAAAGTGAAGGTTGGAAAATTACCGAACGGTATAACCTATTATATTCGAAAAAATCAGGAACCAAAAAAACGGGCGGAACTTCGTCTTGTAGTAAAAGCAGGCTCTATATTAGAAACTGATAAACAGGCAGGGCTTGCTCATTTTACAGAGCACATGGCTTTTAATGGTACTAAAAATTTTCAAAAACAAGCATTGGTAAATTTTCTTGAAAAAAGTGGAGTAAACTTTGGCGCAGACCTTAATGCTTATACTTCTTTTGATGAAACGGTATATGAACTACAACTTCCTACAGATAGCCCCACAGTTTTTAAAACAGGCTTTCAGGTATTGGAAGATTGGGCCCATAATCTATCCCTTGATAAAGCTGAAATAGATAAAGAACGTGGAGTAGTTATAGAGGAATGGCGGTTGGGCCGAGGAGCCGGCGAAAGAATGAGAGCAAAATATTTTCCAGTGTTGCTAAAAGGTTCTAGGTATGCAGATAGATTACCAATAGGCAACAAAGAAAATCTGGACACTTTTAAATATGAAACATTAAAACAGTTTTATGAAGATTGGTACCGCCCCGACTTGCAAGCAGTAATTGTTGTAGGTGATATAGATATAAATGAAGTAGAGCAATTGATTAAAAAACATTTCGCAGGCATTCCAAATACGAATATAAAAAAAGACAGACCAAAATATGGGGTTCCACTAAACAAAGAAACAAATGTCATGGTACTTACCGATGAGGAGCAGCAGTATAATATGGTGCAGGTCTATTACAAACAACCCGAAATACCACAGGCTAAAACTGAATTAGAATATCGGGGTTCAATAGTAAGAGAGTTGTTTAATGCTATGATTAATGACCGCCTGCAGGAGATAGCTCAAAAACCAACAGCACCATTTTTATTTGCCAACAGCAGTTATAGTTCATTTATTGGCAACCTGGATGCCTTCTCACTTATTGCAATTGCAAAAGATGGAAAATCAATAGAAAAATCTACAAAAATATTGATAGAAGAAAATGAACGTGTAAAGCAAAACGGATTTACAGAAACAGAACTGAAGAGAGCCAAAGCGTCTATAATGTCAGGCATGGACGATTTGTATAACGAAAGAGAAAAAACTAAATCTGCCGATCTTGTTGGTGAATTGATTAGAAATTTTTTAAAAGGAGAGCCTATACCGGGTATTGAAAAAGAATATGAAATCTACAAAAAATATTTGCAAGACATTTCGCTTAAAGAAGTAGACGGATTAATATCCAAATGGATAAAACCTACCGACCGTGCCATTATTGTTATGGCTCCTGAATCAGAAAAAAAGAACGTGGTAAGTGAGCAAAAATTATTGTCTATTCTTAACAAAAAACAAAATAATCTTATAGCTTACGAGGATAAAATAGTTAAAGCATCAATATTAAAAGAACAGCCTGTTGCAGGTTCTATTACTGATGAAAGAGAAATTAAATCACTTGGTGTTACTGTTCTCAAATTATCTAACGGAGCTACCGTTATATTAAAACCCACCGATTACAAAAACAACCAAATATTAATTTCTGCTATCAGTAAGGGTGGTAGTTCACTGTATGCAGATAGTATTTATTTATCAGCAGCTAACTCATCTGCTATAGCAAATATTGGGGGCGTAGGTAACTTTGACAGAATAAGTCTGCAGAAAGAATTAGCCGGTAAACAAGTATTTATCTCTCCTTCTGTTGGACAATATTCAGAAGGTATTAGTGGAACAGCATCGCCCAAAGACCTTACAACAGCGTTTCAATTGCTGTATGGCTATTTTACAGAGCCAAGAAAGGACACAACAATGTTTGAAGTATATAAACAACAGTTAATTACCTCTCTAACCAATAAAGACAAAGACCCATCAAGTGTTTTTGGCGATTCAGTAAGTTATATACTCGGCAATTATCATTTTCGTCGTAAACCTCTGGATCTTAGCAGAGTAGAAGAAATAAATCTTGATCAGGCGTACTCTATTTATAAAGAACGATTTGCTAATGCAGGCGACTTCATATTTACAATAGTTGGAAGTTTTTATGTGGATAGTATTCGCAAAAACATTTCACAATATATAGCCTCCTTGCCTGGAGATAATGCAAACGAAAACTGGAAAGATGTAGGCATAAGATATCCGCAAGGGGCCATCAGCAAAACAATTTTAAAAGGTCAGGAAAAGAAAAGTAGTGTTAGGATAAGTTTTACCGGCACAACCACCTACAGTGATCTTGAAGCCACACAGTTGGATCAAATGGCACAGGTATTACAAATTCGCTTAAGAGAAATATTACGAGAAGATCAGGGAGGAGTATATGGAGTAGGCGTTCGTGCTTCTATCAGCCGGCAACCAATTGCTACTTATATCATTAATATATCATTTGGCTGCGCCCCGGAAAATGCTGATAAGTTATACAATCTGGTAATTGAGGAAGTTAAAAATATGAAAGACAATGGGGGAACACAAATCAATGTTGAAAAAGTAATAGCAGAAGACACCCGCAGCCTTGAAACCAATGTAAAAGAAAACGATTATTGGCTCGAAAATCTTCAGGAAAAATTTTACTACAATGAAGATCCTGAAATAATACTACAAGATCCGGTTATGATTAAAAAACTTACTTCAGCGAGAACAAAAGAACTGGCAAATCAATATTTTAATATGGAAAATATGATTAGACTTGTATTGATGCCTCAAAAAAAATAGGAAAATGCTTAGAATATAAACACCTGCATTTTTTTGTGTAGGCGTTTATTATTTTTTGCTTAAGAGAAACAGAATTATTTTATAAGATATTGTAGAATAACTACGTCAAGCCATTGACCATTTTTATAACCAATCTCTTTTTGTCTGCCTACCATTTTATAGCCTAACTTCAGGTTATATTTTATACTTGAGATATTGCTTGCAAATATTTTTGCTACAATATGATGATAACCCAGTTTTCTGGATTCTTCTATAAGATGTTTTTTTATCATGGTTCCAAAGCCCTTGCCACACTCCTTATGAGTAAGATAAACAGAGGTTTCACAAGTTGTTTTATATCCTTCTCTATCACTGTATTTCTTTATTACACCCCAACCAATCACCATGTCGTCAGCATTTTTCAAAACCATCATCTTCTCCCTTAAATCAAAACCATCTACCCATTTTTTAATACGATCATAATCATAAAGTGATTCTTCCATGGTCGCATTTCCTAACAAAATATATTCGTTATAAATATCGGCAACAGAATCAAAATCTAACTGTGAAACCGGAAATATTACGGGAAGAGCATCAGCCATAAAAATATATGTAAGATTTTTGAAATTAAAAAAGCAAAGGGAAACCCTGCTTTAATTAATATTCTCACTAATATCCTGCATAATCTTACGTGCTATATTGTCAGCAGTTGTTTCAAAATTACTTTCGGCATAAATACGAATAATGGGCTCAGTATTACTAGTACGTAGATGAACCCAATCATTTTCAAATTCTATTTTAAGTCCGTCTTCTGTATTAATAGGATTGTTTTTATATTTCTTTTTAATTTTATCAAAAATAGAGTTGACATTAACGCCCTGTTCTAGTTCTATTTTATTCTTACTAATAAAATAATCAGGGAAGCTTCCTCTTAACTGTTTGCTGCTTTTCTTGCTTTTTGCTAATGAAGTTAAATACAATGCTATACCGATCAAAGCATCGCGGCCATAATGAAGATCAGGAACAATAATACCACCATTTCCTTCTCCACCAATTACTGCATTAACAGCTTTCATTTTCTGAACCACATTTACTTCACCCACTGCACTGGGGAAATATTCTCCACCGTGCTTTATGGTAACATCTTTTAACGCTCTGGTACTAGACATGTTGCTTACCGTATTACCGGGCCTGTGTTGTAGAACATAATCTGATATGGCCACCAATGTATATTCTTCACCAAACAGAGAACCATCTTCGTTTACAAAACAAAGCCTGTCCACATCAGGATCTACAGCTATACCTAAATGTGCTTTTTTACGATTTACTTCATTACATAGTTGGGTAAGATGTTGAGGTAAAGGTTCAGGATTGTGCGCAAAATTTCCTGTTATATCTTCATTGAGAACTGTTATTTCTTTTACACCTAATGCTTTTAACAGTGCCGGTACAGCTATAGCACCACTGCTGTTAATTGCATCTACAACAATTTTAAATTTACACTTAGTTATTGCAGCAACATCTACCAAAGGATAATTGATTACAGCATCTATGTGTTGTTGTAGTGAAGTATGGTTCACTTTATAAGTACCCAACTTATCAACCGAAGCAAAATTGAAATCCTCTTTATCTGCAAGTGCAAGAATTTTTGCGCCATCATCGCCACTTATAAATTCACCTTTATGGTTAAGCAATTTGAGTGCATTCCACTCTTTAGGATTATGACTTGCAGTTAAGATAATACCGCCGGCAGCATTTTCAAAAGTTACTGCCATTTCTAGTGTTGGGGTAGTGGTAAGATCAATATCCACCACATCAATTCCTAAAGAAATCAATGTATTTACAACAAGACCTTTTACCATTTCTCCACTTATTCTGCCATCTCTTCCTACTATCACTTTTTGACCCTTATTTTGAGTCATAAGCCAAGTACCATATGCTGCAGTAAACTTTACAACATCTAATGGACTCAATGTATTTCCGGGCTTTCCGCCTATTGTTCCTCTTATACCAGATATGCTTTTAATCAAGGCCATAGCTCTTCATTTATTGGAATGCAAACTTAATAGAATTTTTGATAATCAGTTGCGGTAAATGTCATGGTCACTTACATTGAAAATACTATATAAAAATTTTTACTTGAATTAAATGGCAGATTGATTGCTCAAATAAGATTTATAAAAAAAAAAATAAAAGAATAGGTTTCAGAAACACATTTTACCTACCCATACCGGTATTATTTATAAAATGCTTTCAACAGCATAAGTATGCGTATTTACATTTACCTTATCCCCCACTTTTAATCCCATAAGCTTTTGACCTAAAGGTGATTGCGGAGATATAGCGACCACTACTAAATCATCAATAACTGCCTTACCCAAAGCAATACTTAAATAGAAATAACTTTTATTGGTTTTTACCAGGCTTCCATTCAATATAACAGAAGCGCTTAGTAGGGGATTAATTTTTTCTAAAACAACCTTTTGAGCCACCAAATCGTTCAATTGGCTGCGAGTATTGGCTTGTTCTATTTGCAACATAGCAAGAGCTGTTTCATGCTTATCTCCTGCTGTACTTTTGGTTTCGTTGGTTCCACTTTCCTTTAAATCTGCAAGTACTTGTTTATACAATCCAATTTTATCATTTATAACCTGAACAAAGTGAAAATGAATTGCTTGTTTTAGAGTCATAGAAGGTTAAAGAAGTATGGGAAACAAAATTTAAAACAATTATAGTTCCAACAATTTTTTAAAATAGCATAATGTTGTAGATTAGCAATCCTCCTAAACGATCTCATGCCCCATCTTATCCCTTTTAGTATTTAAATATTTTTCATTGTGTGGGTTAGACTTAATACCTATTGGAACAACTTCAACAATCTCCAAACCGTATCCACTGAGTCCGGCTCTTTTCTTTGGATTGTTACTCATTAATTTTAAACGTGTAACATCCAAGTGTCTTAATATTTGAGCACCAACACCATAATCTCTTTCGTCTGAACCAAAACCGAGGTGAATATTTGCCTCAACAGTATCTAATCCTTCTTCCTGAAGTTTATATGCCCTTAATTTATTGACTAACCCAATTCCCCGACCTTCCTGATTCATGTATAGAATAACACCTTTACCCTCCTGCTCAACCATTTGCATTGCCTGATGAAGTTGCTCTCCACAATCGCAACGCAAACTGCCCAAAATATCTCCTGTAAAGCAACTGCTGTGCACCCTTGTCAATATAGGTTCATCTTTTTTCCATTCCCCTTTTATCATCGCAAGATGTTCTCTTTCAGTCAATTTTTCCTTAAAGGCAACCAACTTAAAGTGACCAAATTTGGTTGGCATATCTACCCTTACAATTTCTTCTATAAGTGAATCCATCTTTAGCCTGTACTCTATTAAATCTTTGATAGAGATAATTTTAAGATCAAATTTTTTGGCTATTTCCCTTAGTTCAGGCAATCTTGCCATAGTACCGTCTTCATTCATTATTTCTACCAAAACACCTGCGGGTTCATAACCTGCTAATCTTGGTAAATCAATTGCAGCTTCTGTATGTCCTGCTCTGCGCAAAACACCACCTTTTTTAGCTCTTAACGGAAATATATGCCCCGGTCTGCCAAGATCTGATGGTTTTGTAGCCGGGTCAATCAGCGCTTGTATTGTTTTGGCTCTGTCATGTGTAGAAATGCCTGTAGTACAACCATTGCCCAATAAATCAACAGAAACTGTAAAAGGAGTTTCATGTAGAGAAGTATTGCTATTGACCATTAATTCAAGTCCTAATTCATCGCAGCGATCTTCTGAAACCGATGCACAAATGAGCCCCCTGCCCTCTTTACTCATAAAATTGATCACCTCGGGAGTAACCATTCGTGCAGCAATAATAAAATCACCTTCATTTTCACGGTCTTCATCATCAACCACAATAACCATTTTACCGGAACGAATATCTTCAACTGCACTTTCTATTAAGTCTAACATACTGTCAATTTGTACAAAATTACAATTGCAAAGGCTAAGTGTTTGAAAATATAATAGTTATTGCCAAAAATGACGGTTGAGTTACGAAATTTGCAGGGCTATCAAAAATCAGTATTTTTAATCCGATATCTAAGTTGAACAAAAAAAGGCCATCTTTTCAGACGGCCTTTAAAATATTAAACGAGAAAAACTATGCGTTATCCTGTCTTTCTTCTCTTGGTTTGTTAAATTCAGGCTTCGGAATTAAGGCCTTACGGCTAAGTTTAAATTTACCGGTCTTGGGATCAAGACCAATCAATTTTACTTTAACCACATCACCTTCGTTCAGTACACCTTCCATAGTTTCAAGGCGTTTCCAGCTTATTTCACTTATGTGAAGCAAACCTTGCTTACCCGGCATGAACTCTACAAAAGCACCAAACTCTTTTATTCCTTTTACCGTTGCTTCATATACATCTCCAACCTGTGGAACCGCTACTATGCTCTTAATCCAGGCAACAGCTCTATCCAATCCCTCTTTTACAGGGCTGAAAATACTTACTTCACCAACATTACCAACTTCTTCAAGGTTGATAGTTGTACCTGTTTCACGTTGAATCTCCTGTATCACCTTACCCTGTGGCCCGATTACGGCACCTATAAATTCTTTGTCAATAAACAACTTCTCCATACGTGGGGCATGTGGCTTCACTTCAGGACGGGCAGCAGGCATACAATCATACATTGCATCTAAAATGTGCAAGCGACCACGGCGGGCTTGTTGCAAAGCTTCCGTCATCACTTCCATACTAAGACCATCTACTTTTATATCCATTTGTACCCCACAAATACCATCACGGGTACCGGTAACTTTAAAATCCATATCCCCCAGGTGATCTTCATCTCCTAGTATATCAGTAAGAATAGCATATTTACCATCTTCACGTGTAATCAATCCCATGGCAACACCACTGATGTGTTTTGGTAAAGGAACACCTGCATCCATAAGTGCAAGCGAACCTGCACACACGGTAGCCATACTAGATGAACCATTGCTTTCCAAAATATCACTTACAATTCTTACGGTGTATGGATAATCGTTGCCCGGCATCATTTGCTTTAAACTTCGCATAGCCAGGTTACCGTGACCTACTTCTCTTCTACCAACACCACGCATCATTTTCACTTCGCCAGTTGAAAATGGCGGAAAATTATAATGGAGGATGAAACTGCTGTAATCAGATTTTGCAGCACTTTCTATAAGTAACTGATCCAGCTTAGTACCAAAAGTAACGGTAGTAAGTGATTGAGTTTCGCCTCTTGTAAACAAGGCTGAACCGTGTGGGGTTGGTAGCGGATCAATTTCCATAGCCAAAGCACGAACATCTTCCATACCGCGACCATCAAGGCGAATCCTGTCTTCCAACATCATACTTCGTACTTCTTCCCATTGCAAGTCCCCGTAATATTTCTTGGCTAATTTTTTATCTGCATCTGTAATTTCTTCGCCTAAGCTGGTGATTAGATCATCTTTTAATGTGATGAAAGCATCAGACCTTTCGTGCTTGCTTGATTTGCTTCTTGCTATTTCACCAACTCTTTGTTTGGCAAAAGCATACACCTTTTCTTTTAGTTCTTCATTCTGGTGCGGCTTTTTATAATCTCTTTTGGTGGAAACACCTACTTTCTCTCTTAATTCCTGTTGTGCTTTAATATGAACACGTATTGCGTCATGAGCAATTTGCAACGCATTTACCAAATCCTCTTCGCTACATTCTTTGGCTTCGCCTTCTACCATCATCAGGTTCTTATCTGTAGCAGCAATCAAAAATTCATAATCTGCTACAGCCAATTGACTGCGGGTAGGATTGATAACTATCTCACCTTTAACTTTAGCAATTCTTACTTCGCTAATGATTTCTTTAATAGGAATATCTGAAACGGCCAATGCTGCTGAGGCTGCCAAACAAGCCAATGCATCGGGCATAATTTCCAGGTCACTTGAAATAAGGGAGATCAAAACCTGCACATCGCACAGATAATCTTCAGGAAACAAAGGACGCAATGCACGGTCAACCAAACGACTGGTTAAAACCTCATAGTCATTCAATCTTGCTTCTCTTTTGAAAAATGAACCCGGGATACGGCCTGCAGAAGCAAATTTTTCCTGATAGTCTACTGACAATGGAAAAAAGTCCTGACCATCTCTTGGGTCTTTGTTGGCTACAACTGTAGCTAATAATATACAGTTGCCCTGACGAACGGTTACTGAGCCATCTGCCTGACGGGCAATTTTTCCTGTTTCTATGATAATGGGTTCACCATTACCACTTTGAAACGATACATTTATTGGTTGGGATAACATAATTTGATAAAATTTTACAAATCACAATCGTAATGCAAGGCACTATTTTTTGTGAGAAGTTTGAAAAATAGAAGGCGAAAAAAGGGAACAATCAGAAATAACTATTCCCAACCGAGTCTAGTACAACAGTTGGGAATAGTAAATATCATTGAAGAAAATTTTATTTTCTTAGACCTAATTTCTCAATCAAAGCACGATAGCCTGTAAGGTTGTGCTTTTGCAAATATGTAAGCAAACGCTTACGTTTTCCTACCAATTGCATAAGCCCACGATGTGTAGAAAAATCTTTTCTATTAGCTTGCAAATGGCTGGAAATCTGGCTGATACGCTCTGTTAATAACGCTATCTGACCTTGGATAGAACCGGTATTTTTGGCCGATCCTGCAAATTCTGTAAAAATACTTGTTTTCTTTTCAGTTGTTAAAGACATCTCGAATTGTTTAAATAGACACCAATTTTATTTTTTTAATCGGATGCAAAAGTAATATATAATTATAAAAACTAAAAATTTATTAGAGAAATATTGTTGAAAGCTATCTTTTTAGAATAGAGTGGTAATGACTTTAGATTCTCTTTTTTTTATGGCCGTAATTATAACCCATAAAACTTATCTTTAAAATAAATAATATTTTCTGTAAACAATAAAAAAACTAAATAAATTTAATAGCTACCAATTAATTTTTCGCCAAACCAAAAATTATATTTTACTTTGTGTTTCAAAGTGCTTTTTATGACTGAAGAAAAACAGCTTTCCGACACTTTACAAGACATTAAACAAATGATGGAGCGGAGCAGCCGCTTTATCAGCCTTAGCGGATTGAGTGGCATAGCAGCAGGTATTTGTGCATTAATCGGTGCATGGTTTGCTCAGGGGGTTATTGCCAACAACCCAAATTATTCATCTGATTATAACGCAAGGGGGCTGCAAACATCACCACTTGATTTTAAACAGGATATTTCGATCCGGGATTTTATGGGCGACAGGCTTTTCTGGATTGGCCTCGCCACATTTGCAGCGGCACTTGTTACTGCGTTTTTCTTTACTTATTTGCGAAGCCGAAAAACCAATATCCCTATTTGGGGTGCAACTGCACGAAAACTTACCTGGAACGTTGGCGTACCAATGCTGACAGGTGCCATATTTTTATGGAAAATGATAGAGACAGGTGTATATGGTCTTATAGCCCCCGGATGTTTAATTTTTTATGGCCTCGCTTTGGTAAATGCAAGTAAGTTTACCCTGAACGAAATAAAATATTTAGGCTACGGTCAATTGGTAACGGGTATTCTGAATCTTTGGTTTATTGGGCAGGGGCTTTGGTTTTGGGCATTTGGCTTCGGTATTCTGCACATTGCTTACGGTGCAATTATGTGGTGGAAATATGAAAAAGTCGTTGAATAATCTTATCAAAAAATTGTTCATTGACAAACAACAATTACTCATGAAAAATCCCATTGAAAATCTTAATAAAATTTTTGACAGCCGAATAAGACTCGGCATAATGAGTGCTGTGATGGTAAATGCCGAAGTGAGTTATAATGAACTGAAAGAACTGATACATGTAACCGATGGTAACCTGGCAAGCCACCTGAAAACACTGGAAGAAAGTGGCTATGTAAAAGTTCAGAAAGGATTTATCGGCAGAAAAACAAACACTACTTATTCCGTAACCAAAGCTGGCGAAAAAGCATTTAAAACACACCTGGATGCATTGGGTGAAATGATTAAAAATGTAAAATAATTTTTTTTGCACTTATACTTTGAAATACAAAGCACTTTTAGAATATGAAAAACGAAATAAAAATTATCAGAGTCTGGATTATATTTTTTATGATCGCCTTGTTTTTGAGCGGCCTGACCGCTATGCCGCTGGAAACCGAATTGTCATTTGTATTGCGCTTCATTTCTAACGACAGCGGAATCGGAAAGTTCATTCAAACGGTTTACGATGCTTTGCAGCAAACCAACCTCCACTACCCTTTTCTTAGTTATGGTTATGACTGGCTGGCCTTTGCACACTTTGTTCTTGCCATGTTATTTATCGGACCGCTTAAAGATCCGGTTCGTAACAAATGGGTAATTGAATTTGGTATGATTGCCTGCGCATTGATCATTCCGTTTGCTTTTATTGCAGGTCACTACAGACAAATCCCAATAGCATGGCGGTTGATAGATTGCTCATTCGGCCTGTTTGGGATGATTCCCCTCACTATTATTTATGTAAAAATCATTTATCTCGAAACCAATTTTAAAACAATTACCAAACCGAGCAAGCCATGAAAATAAAAATGATTCTGCCTGCACTTACAGAAGCCAAAAGCCCGTATTGGCGGCCAATCAAGTACTCATTGTTTCCGCCGTTGGGTCTTGCCACGTTGGCTGCCTATTGCGATGATAACGATGAAATTGATTTACAAGACGAACATGTAGAACAGTTGCAAACAGATGATTGTCCTGACCTCGTGGTGATTCAGGTGTACATCACCAATGCATTTCGTTCTTATGCGCTGGCAGACCACTACCGCAAAAGAGGCGCTTATGTATGTCTTGGCGGCTTGCATGTTTCATCGCTTCCTGATGAAGCAATGCCTCATGCAGACAGCATTTTTATTGGTCCGGGTGAAGACACCTTTCCGCAATTTCTTGCAGATTTTAAAAATGGTGTTGCCAGAAAAATATACATGAATGCAAAGCGAAACATTGAAAACATTCCACCCATTCGCCGTGACTTGATTAAACGAAATCATTACCTCGTTCCCAACTCTATTGTTGTATCAAGAGGTTGTCCGCATCACTGCGACTTTTGTTACAAAGACGCATTTTTTGAAGGTGGAAAATCATTTTATACGCAAAGGGTGGATGCAGCATTGGCAGAAATTGACCGGTTGCCGGAACAACATCTGTATTTCCTGGATGACCATTTATTGGGAAATCAAAAGTTTGCTACTGCGCTTTTTGATGGCATGAAAGGTATGAACCGACTGTTTCAGGGAGCTTCGACAATTGATGCGATTCTTCGTGGTGATTTAATAGAAAAAGCTGCTGATGCAGGTTTGCGGAGCGTTTTTGTCGGCTTTGAAACGTTGAGCAATGCCAACCTTCACCAAAGCAATAAGAAACAGAACCTCAACAAAGATTATGAAGCTGCAATTAATCGCCTTCATTCATTGGGTATTATGATTAATGGCAGCTTTGTTTTCGGATTGGATGACGATGACAAAGATGTTTTTAAAAGAACGGTAGATTGGGCTGTAAACAATGCCCTTACCACCTGTACCTATCACATACTTACACCCTACCCTGGTACACGTTTGTATAAAACCATGCAAAGCGAAAACCGGATTTTGCATAGTAACTGGGACTTGTACGATACCCGTGAAGTGGTATGTAAGACCGTAGGCCTTACTGCTGAAGAACTCAAGAGGGGTTACGATTGGTCTTACAAATCATTCTACTCATGGGGCAATATTATGAAAGCATCTATGCAGCATGATGATATCAAACATGCCATCAAACACTTTGCTTATGCAGGTGGCTGGAAAAAATTTGAACCGCTCTGGAACTTCATGATTAAAACGAAAGGACTTAACCAAATGCTGCCACTGCTGGAAAGTATACTTTCTAAAGTGAAAGGTAGAAAAGATGAAAGGATTGCTACGCCTCACTTTCCGGCGATTGCTTGATTGAGATGATAGGCCTAACAGGATTGATAGGAAATGACGGAAAAAGCTCAATTCCATTACTTAAAACACAAGTGAGTCCCGAAGAAAAATCGGGATCATAATAACACAACGATGTTGACTAAAAGACAAAAAGCTGGTTACCAAAATATTTAAATATCAGTGTACAATCATTGCACCCACAAAACTACAATCGTAACACTTAGAAATATGAAAGCGAGTATTGGAAATAAATCGTTAGCTGCACGAATCTGGTGCGCCACGTTCCTAAGCTTTGGAATTGGGTGTTTCGCTTTTGCAATTATCAGCAACAACAATCCCGAGCCATTAATACTTGCAGCGTGTACAATCTTTTCTGCAATAGGTAGCTTACCTGCCTTTATAATTTTGATATTTTCCCTGAAAGGAATTGAAAAAATGAACTTGTCAATTACCGAAAAAATTGCCATGCAGTTTTTGGTCAACCTGCTTATATCAGTCTTGTATGTAGCAGGAGGAATAATGATAACAAGGGGATTAGACGGCCACGTAAACTGGGAAAGAGTGACTTATGAATTTCTACTGTTTTTTGGGATATTGTTTGGCTGCACCGGCAGCGCTATGCTCATAAATATACAATCGCTACGCAAATACTTTACCACTTCACAAATAAAAATAAACAACAAAATGGAAAACAATGAACAACTGCCTGAACAAAGGCAACAGGAAAACCGAAAACCAAACAAAATAAACAGTGTGTTAATAAAAGCCGCCATGGTGGCTGGATTGACACTAATAATGCTGATCCCCATGGCTTTTATACAAAGCCTGATTAATGAACGAGAAGTCAGGCACCAGGAAGTTGTAAAGGAAGTTAGCAATAAATGGGCATCTGCTCAAATTATCAGCAACCCCTACCTGGTAATTCCTTACATCACAACATTTACTGATTCGCAAAACAAGGTTACCCATCTTACTAAAAACCTCATTTTACTACCTGAAACCGTAAAGATGAATGGTAAACTTTTCCCTGAAGAAAGAAAACGCTCAATCTATAATGTGTTACTTTATAAAAGTGACATTAACATACAGGGCAGCTTTCTGCTAAGCCGAATTACAAAGACTATTAAATCAGAAGATTTAAGATTGTCCGAAGCACGTATATGCCTTGGAGTAACCGATTTTAAAGGCATTGAAGAAAAAATAAACTGTTCATATAACAATGCAGCGGTAACATTGGTACCTGGGTTGCCCGCTTCTGCCATTGATAGCGGAGGGTTGTCTGCGCCTGTGCAGTTAACAGCTGATGCACTTACTCAAAGTGCATCGTTTAGTGTCAATATGAAGATAAAAGGGAGCGAACAATTGCAGTTTGTGCCTTTGAGCGGAAACAGCGATTATACTTTAGAATCTTCGTGGCCTAATCCTTCATTCAATGGCAATACACTACCGGCTGAAAGGCAGATAAACAAAGATGGTTTTAAAGCTAAATGGACTTACAACCAGGCAAACCTTCCGTTTGACCTGGTGCTGGACAAAGAAAACTCCATTAATAAAAGAGATTTTGCATTTGGTGTTTCAATGGTGCAGCCGGCTGATGATTATGCACAAACCATGCGTAGCGCCAAATATGCAATACTGATCATCGGTCTCACTTTTGCACTGTCGTTTATTACCGAGTTGATGCAAAATAAACCTGTACATCCTGTTCAGTATGGATTGGTGGGCATTGCGCTTACTATTTTTTATACCCTGCTCTTGTCTATCAGCGAGTTTATCAGGTTTGATCTTTCTTACCTCATTGCTGCAGGTGCTACTATTTTGCTCATTGCATTTTATGTGCAGAGTCATTTCAGAAATTGGAAAGCAGGAGCTGCATTTGCATTCATTCTATCAATGCTTTATGGGTTCATCTACATACTTATCAGGTTAGAAGATACTGCATTGTTAGTCGGTAGTATAGGTTTGTTTATTATGTTGGCTTTGATAATGTATGCTACACGAAAAGTGAATTGGTACAATCCAACGATTACTTCGTTGGATACAGTGAATGTTTAAATATTTAAAAGAGGTGATGTTATAAACACTTCACCTCTTTTTTCTTATTTATTAAAAAGGGAAAAATTAGATAAATCTATCACCGCTCCATTGCCGCGGCCTTCATTTGTCTTGAAACATCGTGGCCTACATAGCCTTCAATTATTTTCTCAACTAAATATATAACCGGAGTAAGTATAATGGCCATTAATGCTTTGTAAGAATAACCTAACAACGCAATACTAATAACCTGTGGCCAACTCCACCCCTTCCCTATTTTAAAGGCTATGAATATTACGACGAAACTGTCTACCAATTGCGACACAAGGGTGCTGCCGGTTGCCCTAAGCCACACTTGTTTTTCGCCGGTCATTCTTTTTATTTTATGGAAAATGGTTACATCAACTAACTGACTGACCAGAAAGGCTGTGATGCTGCCCAGAATAATCCACATACCCTGACCGAAGATGGAATTAAATGCATCATTCATATTGGTAACATGATTTTCTGCACCGCTGCTTATATAAAAATCTGCAGGCGGCATACTCATAGCTATATAGAATACAATAAACCCATAAGAAATAAGTGAAACTGCAATCCATGAAATACGACGCACCGCTTTGGGGCCATAATATTCGTTTACAATATCAGTCATTATAAACTCTAATGGCCAAAGCAATACACCACAAGTCAGATTGAATGATAGGTCTTTCTCGCCAAACAGTGTTAGATTGGCCGGTGCAATGCCAATTAATTTTTCTAGTGAAAATATTTTGCCGCCGATGCATTCGGCAATAAGTGCATTGGCTACAAAAAAGGCCGCCATGAAAATAAAAAGCTTGGTCGGTTTGTCTTTTACTATGTTGAGTATCATAAGGGTCTAAAATTAGTTTTGTATAATGAAAAAGCGGAAAATTTGTTTCACCTTCGGCAAATAAAATAAAGGCAGGTCGGCTGGAATAGCTTGAGAGGTGAAACAAAATGACTTATAACTCCAATCACAAAATGGGGATGCATGTCTGAACGTTCAGAACCCTATCCCTAAAGTCCAGAATGCTCGTCTGAACGTTCAGGCAGAGATGTTGACTGACCAGTCGCAGACTGGTTTGATTTGAAGTTTAAGTCTGCTGCGCAAGACTTAAACTAGCCGGGGGGGTTGGTGGGAGATTATAGACAATCTTCAAGATAGCGTTTGATTCTCTGCATCGATCTTTTTCCAATTCCAAAATCAATAATTCCTTTCAATCCTGACGAGTCCGCTCCTTCGGCATTAAAAAGTATTTTCTTGTCATCCCAATAAAAGCGAACATCAATTTCAGCAAAGAATTTGTTTCTGTAACGAACGCTTAAAATGTTTTCATCCAAATTCTTTCGGATAACATTTAGTCGCTGCAAATAGTTATTAATTACTTGTTCTTTTTCACTCACCGTTTTGTTTGAATTCAACTGTACAACTACGTAAGACTTATCTATTCTCCATAAACCGTAGAAACCCATAAACATTGGAAGCAAAGCGACAATTAAGATAAAAGCAGGAGAATTATCTGTCCAAATTTGATAGATAAAGAACAAACCCATTCCAATGAATACATAACATGTAACGTAATTAGAGGTATCGTCAACTTTAAATTTGCTCTTTATCTGTTTTTTAAAATCATCAACTGTCATTTCTATTTGCTTTTATCGTTGCCGTTTTTATGAAGTTGTGTCAGTTGCCAACCGTCCGTTACAATTAACCACAACAGCAAAATAGTGATTTAATGGTTGAATAGTGGGGGGGCAACACATACTGTTATCTATTTGACAACTCAATCAGTTCCTTCGCTAACTTCTTTGATCTTTTTAAATTGGAAAAGGTATGGAACGCCGATGGAATGTCAAATCCTCCTAAGGTTAAAATGTTAATATAGAATCGGTCTTTTTCAATTAAGATTGTAATTCTTCTGCGCTTGAAGAATACGCCATCCCCATCGTAATCCTCTACTACAAAAATGTTTTTCCCTAGTTTCTGAACATATGTCTTTGGAAATCTTTCTTTAATCAAGACCATTATAGTATGATTATCACAAAGTGTTACTTGGAATTTAGTTAGCCTTTTTAAAAAGTAAAGACTTAACAATAGCCACCCTATAATTAAAATATGTAAAATGTGATAAAAGTCAAAGACAAATCTAGGAAAGGCTAAAATACTCAAACAAAGAATTATTACAAGCCAGAAGCCGTAATCGAATATGTTCGTCAAAATAGTTCCGAAAAAATTATTATTAAGGATGCTCCTCTTCATTGACCTTTTTGTTTATGAAGTTGTGTCAATTGCCAACGTCCGTTACAATTAACAACAACAGCAAAATAGTGATTTATGGTTGAATGGTGGGGGGTGGGTGTGGTTGAGTCAAATAAAGCAGAGCCATTAGTCCAAAGAACATCAAATAAAAAATTGCAAGCAAAGCGTTTGCTATCTTAAGACGCTTTATGTGCCGTTCTTCAACTTTTCTAAAGAAAAAAGGAAAAAATGTTTCAAATGAATACCAACAAAGAAAGAATCTGATAACTACACTGCGGCCTTCCTTTGCATCAATCCGCATCAGAATAAGGCATCTCACAATTACACAGGAGAACATTAATAACCCATAGTTCTTTACCGCCGAGTCAATATCCATAATTAAAGCTTACATTTTGGTCAGGTGGTTTCAAGGTTGCGCCTAAAGTTTAAATGCTTAAAAATTGTGTCAATTGCCACCCGTCCGTCAAAATTAACCACAGCAGCAAAATAGTGATTTATGGTTGAATAGTGGGGGGTGGGTGTTATCAATCTGTTTCATAAGCATAAAATGTGTGGAATACAACTTCACTAGACTTTTTAGCTTTCTGGTAAAGCTGTACGAAAATATTGGTTTGCTCTTGATTTTCCCACTCCGTTTTAAGGTCATAAAGCGAAATGAATTCTACATTCTGTACCTCAACATCTTGATGCTTTAACTTAGTTGTAAACTTATTCAACGCCTCTCTTTCATCCGAAGCTTTTACAAATCCATAGACAAAACCTCCCTCCAACTTTAGGACTTCAGGCCCACAATACTTGTATTCAATGCTGGTCCAATATATGTTTTGATTGGTCATCCTAGTACGCTATTGAGAATTAAATGTAAGTGTGTCAATTGCCCACCGTCCGTTACAATTGAGCACAAGAGCAAAATAGTGATTTATGGTTGAATGTTTACATTTTATCACCAATTTGTTTGCAGCTTGACCTTCACATTGTTATTACAAACGGTGGAAAAAGCTACATAGCAGCACAAATCTCCAGACGTGTGACACAACGATGAACCATGAGGGCTCTAAAGCCGGCTACCAAAAGAGCTACTGTGGGGAAAAAATATAATAGAATACCTGGAAGAAAAGACAACAGAAATTAAAAATAAGCAGCCATTTGGGCATAGGAAAATAGATTTTTCTGCTGCGCAAAATAATGGTGGCTGCGCCGAAAAACATGTTGGCTACAACCGATAATATCCAACCCTGAATAATGACAAATTCACGCAGACCCTCGGGAACGGTAAAGTGGGTGTGGCGCATTAATAATGCGATAACGAAGAAGATATTGAAGATAAACGTAACTCTGCCGAGAAATAATACCCACCGCATTAAATATTTTCGTCTAAAATAGTATTATTTTGCCAACTGCATTTAAAACATACTCATGAAGAATTTTGACTGGAAAAAACTGTTGCCACATATTATTGCTATTGCAATATTCCTGGTTGTAGCCCTTGTTTATTGCAAACCTGCCCTGGAAGGTAAGGTGCTGCAACAGCATGATATTACCCAATGGAGGGCAATGGCTAATGATGTATATAAAGTAAAAGAAAAAACCGGCGAAGCGCCGCTGTGGACCAACAGCATGTT
Organism: Segetibacter sp.; assembly: GCA_043736115.1. Classification (GTDB taxonomy): domain Bacteria; phylum Bacteroidota; class Bacteroidia; order Chitinophagales; family Chitinophagaceae; genus Segetibacter. The sequence continues at coordinate 113,656 of JAYTDC010000130.1, forward strand.
TAGTGGCATGCCTGGCTACATGATTGCGGGCAATACCAATAACCACGTACCTTACTATTTTGCATCGGTTATTTCTTTGTTTTTAGGAAAACCGTTTCAGTTTTTCTTTTTGGCGTGTATTTGCTTCTACTTTTTGAGCCAGGTGTTGCGGGTTAATAGTTGGGTGGGTGTCATTGGTTCGCTGGCCTATGCTTATGCAACTTACAACCCAATTATAATAGTAGCCGGGCATGATACCAAGATGATGTCCATTGCGCTGATACCGGGTTTTATAGCATCGCTCATATTGATTTATGACCGGCGCTATTGGTGGGGGGCAGCTATGACGGCTTTTTTTACCGGTTCGCTGATTAGTCAGAACCACTATCAGATTGTGTATTACAGTGTTATTATAGCAGCGTTTATGACGTTGGGTTATGTATTTGTCTGGATAAAAAACAAGGATTTTAAACATATGATTATTGCCGGTGCAATTGCATTGGCAGCAGGCTTGGTAGGCACTTTGAGCAATGCAGTCGTGTTGTTTACCAACTATGAATATACACAGTCTACCATTCGCGGAGGTAGTGAATTAGCTGATGCTAAAAGCAATATTGGTAAAACAGGATTGGGACAGGACTATGCATTTAGTTATAGCATGTTTAAAAGCGAACCGTTTGTAATGCTTATTCCCCGCATGTTTGGCGGCGGAAGTGGTGTTATGGAAATAGAACAGGAGAAATCCAAAGCTGTAGAAGCGTTGCAAAATATGCCAAAGGAACTGGCACAGCAAGTACAAAGCAACCTAAGTTTTTATTGGGGTGGCATTGGCGGCACATCAGGCCCGCCTTATGCGGGTGCTATTATTTGCTTTCTTGCCATTATGGGATTTGTAGTGTTGGATGGCAAGCATAAGTGGTGGATTCTTGCAGCCATGATTTTATCAATCGTTATGAGTTGGGGCGGATTCTTCCCTGATTTCAATGGCTTTTTGTTGAAGCATTTGCCAATGTATAATAAGTTTAGGGCACCGAGTATGATTATCGTTATCCCTACTTTCCTGCTTTGTATGATTGCCATTTTGGCTTTGCAAAAAGTGTTGTTTGGTATGGAAGACAAAGTGGTTTTACAAAAGCAACTAAAGAATACATTGTTCATTACAGGTGGTGTGTTTGCAATTTTGTTCCTGTTGTATTTCAACTTTGATTACAGAAGCGAAGGCGACACAAGATTGCTGGAGCAGGTGTCTAAAATACCGGATGCAGCACAAAAAGCACAGATAGAAGCGCCAATAAAATCATTTGTTAATGGACTGCGTGAAGACCGTCAGCATTTGTTTTTGATGGACATTTTCCGTTCGTTGTTTTATATCATAATTGCGGTGGTCGCCATAGTTCTTTACCAAAGAAGAATTTTGAAACCAATGTATGCGTTGGCTATTGTAGGTATTTTTTCTTTTGTAGATGTGATGGCCATTAATACAAACTACCTGAAAAGTGAAAACTATCAGGACAAAGAAGAAAATGAAGCCTCGTATAATCCTACACCTGCTGACCAGGCTATTTTGAAAGACACTTCTTTCTACAGAGTACTTGACCTTAGTCAGGGCGGTATACAGGCGGCTTTTAATGCAGGTGCTTTGACTGCCTATCACCACAGGAGTATTGGTGGTTATCATCCTGCTAAGTTGAGCATTTACCAGGATTTGGTTGAAAAACAATTGTATAAATATCCCAACAACCAAAACGTGCTGGACATGCTAAATACCAAGTACGTGATTGAAAATCCAAATGCCCCAACAGTGGAGGCAAGGCCAACTAATCTTGGTCCGGTTTGGTTTGTAAAAGGAGTACGATTTACCAACAATGCACAGGAAGAAATGGCGGCATTGGACAACCTGAACACCCGTGATAGTGCAGTGTCAGATAAGTCTTTCTCCAATGTACTTAAAGCAAGTTTTGCTTCTGATAGTTCAGCTTTTATAAGGTTGGTGCATAACGACCACGATATAGTAACCTATGCTTCTAAAACATCGGCAGAACAAATGGCTGTGTTTAGTGAAGTGTATTATGATAAAGGCTGGAACGCTTATGTAGATGGCAAACAAGTGCCTTATGCAAAAGTGAACTATGTACTTAGAGGCATGATGATTCCGGCAGGTGAACATACTATTGTATTTAAGTTTGAACCAAAAAGCCATTCAATGGGATGGACGATTACTACAATCTGTTCGGTGTTTATGCTATTGTTGCTGGGAGCGGCAATTGTGGTTGGATTTAAGAAAAAGAATGAAGTAGTTGTGGCAAAGGCTAAATAATAAAATAAATATAGCTTTTATGCCTCTTGTAAGTGTGATAATGCCGGTTTACAATGCTGCAAAATACCTGCAAAAGGCCATTGATTCCATACTGCATCAAACACTTTCGGATTTTGAACTGATCATCGTCAATGACTGTTCAACTGACAACAGCGAGGCAATAATCAAAGCATACAATGACCCGAGAATAAAGTACATCAGTCAGCCGAAAAATGCTGGTGTAGTAGTAGCGATGAACAGAGGGCTACAGGAAGCACAAGCAACCTATGTAGCGGTAATGCATGCCGATGACATCTCATTTACCGATAGGTTAGAAAAAGAATATTCTTATTTAGAACACCATCCTGAAACTGCAGTGATTGCTGGCTTTATTGAAAACATGAATGATGTGGGTGCGCCTTCCGGCAAATGGGATGAAGACAGAAATACAATTACCGCAGCACAAATAAAATCAAAAATGATCAAGGGTAATTGTATTGCTCATCCAACAGTAATGATGCGGACAAATGTGGTAAAGCAATATGGCTACACATCTTCCCCTAATCATAAAGGATATGCAGTGGAGGATTTCCCGCTTTGGTTGCATCTTTTGGCCGATGGTTATGTTATAGAAAAAATAGCAGAACCATTACTCTATTACCGGGTTCATACACAATCTGCAACAGGTGCCTTTCTGCGATGCAGGAATCCATTCTTTGTAAATTATTATTCCAAAAAATTCTTTTTACAACAAAGAAAAGACTCCGGCAAATGGAATGATTTTGATAAAAAAGTCAGAGCAAGTATGTACAAGGATTATGTGATGGGCACACTTAAAGAAATCAAGAAAAAACTTTGCTTTTGAAATACAATTGGTACATACAAAAACGGAGGATAGAAGATGCATTTATTTTTCCGTTTGTATTTCTCGGCAGAATGATTGCCCGTTTCAGGCCATTAAGAAAGGAATACGAAACGTTTTTTTTCTTTCCGTTTTATCATACCGGTGGTGCCGAAAAAGTACATGCTTTGGTAGCACAGGCAACAGGCAACAGTTGCTGTATTATTTTCTTTACACGCAAATCGTACGATAAAAATTTCTATAAAGACTTTGTAGAAAGCCATTGCGACCTTAGGGATATTTCTGCTTTTACAGGCAGCAAGTTTTTGTATCCAATCAATCTTATTTACCGGGGTATCATTTCCGGATATATTAACAACCAAAAACTGAAGCCTTTCATTTTCAATGGACAATGCAACTTTGGTTACAAGGTTTCGCCTTGGATAAATCCAACCATTCCGCAAATAGAATTGATTCACTCTTTCAATACTTTTTCATGGATACGATTACCGTTTTTGCCTTTTATCAGAAGGACAGTGATGATTAGCAAACTACGGATTGAAGAGCATTTACGGCAATATAAAAAGGTTGGCGTTCCTTTATCATTTTACACTAATATAGAGTACATCGTTAATGGTATTCCATTGCCCGTAAAGCAAAAAGAAAAAGACTACAATGGAAATCTACAAGTGCTATATGTAGGTAGAGGGACGGAAGAAAAACGAGTACACATAGTAGCCAAAATAGCTGAAAAGGCACACCAACAAAAGCTTCCGGTTGAGTTTATTTTCATGGGTGATGTCAAAAATGCCATACCTGCAACGTTGCTAAGCCATTGTAAATTAATCGGACATCAAACCGATTCAGAGAAAATAGATGAAGTATATTGGCAGTCTCATATGGTTATCATAACATCAAATACTGAAGGTTTTCCATTGGCAATAGAAGAAGGAATGGCAAGGGGCTGCGCCGTGATGGCGACACCTGTTGGTGACATTCCTGTCCATATAAAAAATATAGAAAACGGGCTGTTGTTTAGTTCAGTTGACAATGAAGAAACCATTGTGGACGAAGGAGTAGAGTTTATAGCTTTGCTTTGCAACAACAAAAAACCGTTACAGGAAATCAGTATTCGAAATAGAAAGTATGCGATGGAGCATTTTGGGATTGAGGCTTTTAACGACAGTTACCAAGAGTTATTTCAACAACTAAGAAACCAACAACATTGAAACCAATCAGCTTTGTAATCATAACGTATAACCGCCCTGCAGACACGCTGGAACTGCTGAAAAATATCAGTACGCTAAAGGATGCAGAGCAATTACTGCAGGATGTTATTGTGGTCAACAATGCATCTGCTGATGATTATACCGAAGTAAAAAATTATGTAGCTGCTACAGCCAATATCCCTTTTCAATTTATAGATGCGGCTGAGAATCTTGGTGTAACCAAAGGCAGAAATTTTGCCTTGCAATTTGCCAAAGGCGACCTCATCATTTTTCTTGACGATGATGCGGTTTTGCAGAATGCAGATGCACTGCAAAATGTAGTGAAAAGTTTTAACCACAAAGGAATGGACAACCGTGAAGTTGCCATTGTTTCTTTTAAAATTCTTTATTACGATACTCTTCAATGGCAGATAAACGGTTTGCCTCACAAACAATTTGAAGCTTACAAAGACAAGCCCGAATTCTTTACTTATTATTTTGCCGGAGGCGCACATGCCATTCGCAAAAGAGTGTTGGACGAAGTTGGTAACTTACCGGCAGAGTTCTTTTATGGTATGGAAGAATATGACCTTAGTTACCGGATTCTTGACAAAGGTTATTGCATAAAATATGACCATTCTATTGTTATGCTTCACAAAGAAAGTCCGCTAGGACGTAAGCCCAAAAGTGATAAGCAGCGGATGATGTGGGTGAATAAATGCAAAGTAGCTTATCGCTATCTACCCAGACGCTACTACTACTCTACTGCTATAATGTGGTCCATAGAATATTTCCGAAAAGTTGGTTTAGACTTCAGCGGATGGATGAAAGGATGGAAAGAAGTGCTTTTAATTCCATCTAAAGAAAAAAGAACACCAATTCAACAGTCAACCTTGGATTATTTGAGAAAAGTTGAGGCAAGGTTGTGGTACTAAGTATCAAGTAGTTAGTATTAAGTACTAAGACTATTGGAAAAAAAAACAGTGTTGCATAACTTTATTCAGTCATTTCGTTGTCCTTAGTGTTACGGTTCAAACATGTTTTTGTTACAACGTTAATGTTAGCAATACTTACTATTGCTTACTATCTTTTACATACTTCTGCAGCCATTCATTTTGCTCCCACAACATGTGCAAAAGATTTTCTTTGCCACGATAACTATGTGCTTCATAAGGCAAAGAAAGAAACCGAACCGTTCCGCCATGGCCTTTTATGGCGTTAAACAACCTTTCGCTGTTAATAGGAAATGTTCCAGGATTGTCATCGCTATCACCATGAATCAGTAAAAGTGGCGTTTTTATAATGTCGGCATAGCTAAACGGGCTCATTTTATTGTATAAATCCGGAGCTTGCCAATAGGTTCGATCTTCAGCCTGAAAACCAAATGGGGTGAGCGTTCTCATGTATGCACCACTGCGGGCTATTCCGGCTTTAAATAATTTTGTATGGCTCAGTAAATGGGCTGTCATAAATGCACCATAACTGTGTCCACCGACTGCTACCCTATTCTTATCGCCAACGCCTGATTGGGATAAATAATTTATGGCAGCCGCTGCGTTCATTTTTAACTGGTCAATAAAATTATCATTCGGTTTTGCGTCCGGATTGGTGCTTACTATGGGCATTTCGGCATTGTCTAAAATAGCAAACCCTTGCGTTACATAAAACAAAGGGCTACCCCAACTGATTGTGGTAAACTTGTTTTGGCTACCTCTTATCTGCGCTGCATCATTTGCACTGTTAAACTCTCTTGGATAAGCCCACATAAAAACCGGCAGCGGGCCATCTTTTTCTTTATTGTATCCTTTTGGTAAATATAAATCTCCGGTTAAATCAACCCCATCAGCACGTTTGTATTTTACTTTTTGCTTGCTGATGCCTTCCAATGCAGGGTAAGGGTTTGTGAATGAAGTAATGGCCTTATCAGCAGTTTGTGCCTTTATATCTTTTAAATGAAAATTAGGGACATCTTTTTGCGATTCTTTTCGGGTAATCAATCGGAAGCCATCGGTATCCAATACATCGGTCACATATTCAAAGTATCCTTCGGAGCAACGCCATAAGGTGTCCACGGTCTTTGTTGTAAAACTGAATCTGGTCAAAAACGGCAGGTCTCCTTTAGGGGATGAGCCGGTACTATTGTTCAAAAGAATTGAACTTCCATTTACCAAAATGGCTTGTTTGTTATACTTATTTCGTTTCATGACCGGCGAGCCGGGGTTTCTGTAAGCATCCGTAATATTTCTTTCAAACAACGTTTCCAGGCTATTTGCAGATGGGTTGAAACGGCTAACCACAGCTGTTTGCTTGCCGGTTAGTGCCTCTGTAACCCAGGCAAACGATTCATTTCCCCAGGTAATACCACGAAAACGCATTTTTGTTTTAAATAACTCTCTTGGCTCATTGGTAAACGGTGCATCCTGTGCATAGACAACATCGTGAAAATCTACCTTTTTCTTAATCAGACCACTATCTAAAGGCAGACTCCAAACAATAGTTGAAGGTTGGTCATTTCTCCATTCAAAACCTCTTGGCACATTTTGTATATTGTCATTGCCGCTTGGGGTTGTTTCGGTAGAAGGCTGCTCGGCTAAAACTTTAATTACTTTTCCAGTCAGGTCAATCACACTGATTGTGGAAGGGAATCCGCTGGCGGTCACTAAATATGAAAATGGCTTTCGTATAGTTTCCCGTAGCAAATATTTTTTATCAGGCGAGGGGCTACATGAACTATAAATAGCAGGTTTTCCAATATTGGTTTCTATTCCTGCTTTGTTCATTACCAACTGGCAGGTTGCCATGAACTCAAATAGCTGCTCATCATAAGGCGATTTTATTAGGTCCTGGTATGTTCTTCCCGGTGCTGCTTTACCTATGTTTTGCTGTACGGTCGGGCCTTTTGGTGTTATGGGTCTTTTAGGAGCAGCCGATGCCATTGCAATCGCCGTTTTGTATATCAACGAATTTTCATCGAACCAAAAAAGATCTGCTCCCAGCACAATGTTTAGCACTTGCTTGTTGACCTTCTTTACCAATTTTGTAGCTACAGTGATGACATATACATCCACCCTGTTTGCAGTTGTATTGGTAAAAGCTATTTTAGTTTCGTTTGGGCTCCACCTTATATTGCTTGCCAATAGATTTGCAGGCAAACCGCTGATTTTATATTCTTTGTTTTCCCTGATATTTTTCAAAACAAAGTTGTTGATATAAATCTGGCGTGAAGGAGAAAAGTTGTTGGGATTTAAACGAAGCCCGGCAATCCTTATTTCCGGCTGACCTAATTCTTCAACAGTTGGGTATGAGTTTCTTTCGCTTAGCAGCATCCATTCACCTTTACTATCTATACTTACACCCGGCGTTGGTTTTGCTAACAGTAAGTCCGCTATCTCTTTGGGAGGCAGTTGATAAGTAAATGCATCTTGCCCAAATGTGTTTAGTGCTAAACCAATGATAACAATTAACAGCGCTAACTTTTTAGTGATTCTCATACAAGCATTTTTTTTGAATAGTGTTATGGTGAAATGATATAGTTATTAAGATTGTAGCAATTTTATATAAAGTGTATAATTCAATGTCATTAACTTAGGCTTTTGGGGAACGAACAATTGTTCTTTATTCGACTTTAGTTGTGTCACTCACTGCATCTTTTGGGTAGTTCTATTCATCTTTTTCCATGTTTTGTTTCTTTCAAAGTTTGTTAAGTTAATGACATTGGTGTATAATTATTAAAAAAAGGAAAATGTTTCCCTTTTACTGAAACATTTTCCCTAATTAAATTCAACTAAATATAATGAAAAATAAACTTAAAATTTTATCGCTGATCAACCACCATTCCTATAGTCCTGTAATTCAAAGAAGGCAAAACAGTACCAGAAGAATCTAATTGGATGCCAATGAACCTACCTTGTCCAGCATTAGAACCACCATCTAAGAGCTGTATTTCAATAAACCCATAAGACGAGTTTGCAGGTATAGTTACAGAACCTGACAAGGGTACATAATTAATGTTGGCAACAGCATTGGTAATGGCTAATGTACTTGCCGGTGCAGATGGTGTTTGTGCGGTGTATGTAGTAGCTGTACCGCATGTAGTGGCTGATGTAGTAATGGCCGACGCGGTAGATGGAAAATTAAAACTTGCTATAGGAGTTTCGCTTAATATTCTATAGCCTACTGTTCTGTCTACGCCGCCTTGCCCACCTACCAGGTTTACTCTTATAGAAACTGTCCTTGCCTGCCCAATTCTACGAAGTGTAGAATCTGCCTGAGGAATTTGGCAAGAAGAACTACTATTGGTAGCCACAATCGGAATGCCTGGGCGAGGATAACGGGCAATAATGGGGTAGGTTACATCAGCATTAGCGGCATTAAGAACCGCTGCATCTATTTCAGCTACAGTTGAGCCGGTAAATTGTTTTTCGGTTTGCTTTATACAACTACCCAGGAAAAGAACAAATGCTAAAAAGGTTATTATTTTATTCGATGTTGTGTTCATGTTTTGTATTTTATTAATATCCAAAATTTTGTACCATATTTACATTGCCGTCTACCTCTGACTGAGGTATTCTAGGTAAAAGCCTAAAATCAGTGGGCGGTAAACTAACAACAGGCGAAGTTTTAGTGATTGTCAAACCATACCTTTTCAAATCGTAGAACCGATAGCCTTCAAACGCAAATTCCAGCATCCGCTGTTTTAGTATTTCGTCTAACAATGCCTGACCTGTAAGCGGAACCGATGGTATAACATATCCAACAATCCTGTTTGTCAAAATAAAATTCAAATCGTCCACAGCGCCAGCTTCATTTCCGGACTGGTATCTTGCTTCTGCTCTGTTTAGATATAATTCAGGCACCCTTAAAACCACGGTATTGTCCCAGTTGGGGCCACCTGCTTTCCCCATCCATTTTGTACACTCTACATACCTTCCGGAGGCATTAGCTCCCCATTCAAAAAGCGTATTTCTTACATCAGGTGAATAAGTTAATGTAGGTGGTGGATTATTAGAGGTAACCAATGTACCGGGAAAGCCGGAAATACCAAGCTGTCCTAAAAGGAAGGCGTTGGGAACCAAATCGCCCTGCCCCTGCCGAACACCCGCAAATCCACCCAAAGAAGCAAGTGTAGTATGTGTAGAAGCCAACGAAGTATTAACACCCAGGTTTTCGGCAAGCGATGCAAACCATACCTGAAAAATTGCCTCAGGGTGGTCTTTTGCCCTCCAGCCAGTCGTGTAATTGGTGACATTGGTCATGACACCTATGCCCGTTGCTGTTATAGCCTCGGTTGCAAACGAATCTGCCCTTGCCCAATTACCCTGATACAATGCCACTCTTGAGCCTAATGCTAAAGCAGCCCTTTTACTTGCATAATTAAGTCCTCTATGTGTTGCAGACAGTAAGCTAGCACTGGCATACAAATCAGACATTATGTGATCATAACATTCTGCAATGGTGGATCTTTTTGGGTAATATAGTTTTGCCGAATCAGGATTATTAAATCCCCTGGTACTCAATACTATTCCTCCCCTGTCTTGGGCAGGTACAATATAAGTTGGAATATAAGCATAGTTTTTTACCAAATCAAAATGGTACAAAGCCCTAAGAAACTTGAGCTCCCCTTCAAAATTGGCTTTTTCGGCAGGTGTAGCATCGGCAATATTTGGCAGTGCCTCCAAAACAAGATTGACTTCGTTTAATGCACTATAAGAAGTTCCTATAGTAGATGTTATTGGCACGGGTGGTCCCCAATTGTTCATGTTGGAGCCGGAGGTGTTTCTGTTTTCTGCAAGCAATCTGCTGGATCTTCCATTGGCAAAAGCGACATCTGCCATTGCCTCTGCTACCGAAAATAAATCCCTTCCATATAAGCGTTCTGTTTTAAGGACAGAATAAATGGAATTTAACGATGAATTTACACCTGTTTTATTGACCAAAACCAACGTAGAACTCAGCGAGTTTCTTGATTGAATGTCAAGTTCTTTTTTACATGAAAGTAAAAAACCAAGGCAAAAAAGTGTGATAAATAATTTTATATGAATATTTTTCATTTTTCTCTTTTATTTACTTTTAAAAATTAAAACCTTACCTGTAAACCAATGGTTTTGTTTTTGGATTGGGGAATAATACCAAAGTTATCACCCGTAAATTCCGGATCGTATCCATTCCATTTAGTACTTGTCCAAAGGTTTAGGCCTTGTACATAAAACCTTAATCCATCTAATTTTAACCGTTTCAATACTTTTGCACGTACATCATAGCTGATAGTTACCTGCTTCAATCTTATGTAATCTGCTTTGAAAAGATACCTTGAACCTGTACCCCAACCTACACTATTGAAGTCTGCCAATCCATTGAAGGGGCGAGGAGCCGTAGCCAGATCTCCCGGCTTTTGCCATCTTTGGTCAAAACCGGATTGTAGTTGGTTCACTGTTGCTCCGCCCATACGCATCATTTGCTGATATTGGCCATCAACCCTGGTTCTACCATATTCGTATTGTAAAAATGCTTCTGCAGTAAATCCTTTATAGGAGAAACTGTTGTTCCATCCACCAAATGTTGTAGGGAAAATAGAACCGATCATTTTTCTGTCGGCTGCAGTTGGGTTGTAGGTTATATTTCCGTTGATATCGTACCACATGCCCATACCGGTAGCCGGATTTACACCTGCCCATTCCGCAATGAAAAATGAACCAAGTGGGTATCCAACCCTGATGGAAGGATCGTTTGGCAAGGCTTCTAAATCATCATATAATTTTTTGACTTTATTTTCCTGAAAGGAAATATTAAAGCTTGAATTCCACACAATAGCACCTTTAATAGGAGTCACTGAAACCAATATTTCTAAACCCCGGTTTTCAACCACACCCAGGTTTTGTGTAATTGAGGTGTAACCCGTTGTACTATACAATGGTCTGCTTAGCAACAACTCCTTGTTCTTACGGCTATACGCATCCACGGTAAATGATAAACGATTGGAGAATAATACCAGGTCAAAACCTAAATTAGATTCAACCCTTGTTTCCCAGGTAAGATTGTTATTAGGAAGCTGCGATGGATTTAATGCGGCCTGATTGCCATAAACCCTTGTAGGACTATATAATGCTGCAAATAAAGTATTGCCAATTTGATCATTTCCCGTTTGTCCATAAGAATACCTAAACCTTAGATCATCCAAAAACTTTATTTTTTTCAGAAAAGATTCTTCTTTAGCAGTCCATGCAAATTGAATTGAGTTGAAAACCCCATACTTATTGTTTTCGCCAAACCTGCTGGATCCATCTCTCCGAACGGTATAGTTGACAATATATTTGTTATTGTATTTATAACCCAATTTGGCAAATTGAGAAAAATTTGCACTCGCCGTCCACTGCCCCGAAACAGCCACCGGTACTGCTGCTGCACTTAGATATTGTAATTCAGACGAGGCAAATGTTTGCCCGTCTGCCTGAAAAAATTCATTAACATCTTTTCTGTACTCAATACCCAACAATACATCAATGTCGTGAAGGCCATTAAACTTCTTTTTATAATTTATAGTGTTGGAATTGATAAAGTTGTTATTCCAATCGCTAAGCGATGTAAGACGGCCGTTTACAGCAAATCCATCATTTACCCGGGGGTCCTGATAACGTTGGTCTTGTGTCAACCGATAGTCCAGACCTACTAATGACCTTGCAGTCAAATTCGGGTTTATTTTGTAAGTCAGCGTAGCGCTGCCTATAACCTGTTTTGTTTTCGTGTTATATTTTACATAATCCCCTACAGCTATTACATTGTGATTAAATGTTCCAACAATTGGCGTAGTACTGGATGGTAAACCATAGTAAGTTCCATCGGCATTGTAAAAGGGGTTGATAGGCAAAATCAAACCCGCAGCATAAGCAGGATTTCCAAAACCCGTGTTGCCCAGGCTATAGGGTGCATTTTGATTAACTGAACTTAAACTTATTGACTGATCCAAAGTCAATTTGTCATTAATTGTATAACTCAACTTGGATAAAATTGCAGCCCTCTGAAAATTTGTTGGCTTTATAAAAGCAGATTGAGTTGAGTATGATCCGGAAACATAATAGGATATATTAGTACCTCCACCCGACATTGCCATATCATAATTTACAATATTCCCTTTGCCAAAAGTTTCCTTTTGCCAATCGTAGGACTCCAGGCTATCCACTTTTTCGAATACAGATATAGAAGGCAACCCCAAATTGCTAAATACTGTGGCATTGACCTGTGAGGCTGATTGTCTTGGGTTTGCATTTGCCAGAGCTTCAGAACGTACTTTAAACCAATTTTGTGTATTAAGAACCGCAATTTGTCTCAAGGGTTGGCTTTCACCTGTATAAAAATTAAAAGTAAATTTAGGCTTTCCGCTTTTCCCTTTTTTTGTAGTTACAAGTACTACCCCATTAGCTGCCTTAGCACCGTAAATGGAAGCTGCTGCTGCATCCTTCAAAATTTCTATAGACTCTATATCGTTTGGATTGAGAAAGTTCAACGGGTTATTTTGGGTATTGATTGAGCCCGTTCCGGTATTTAGTTGAATACCGTCAACCACATACAAAGGAGTGGTTCCTGCAGTCACAGAACCTACACCACGGATTACCACACTTAACGATCCACCCGGAACACCATTTGCAGCAGAAATGGCTACACCCGCCACCCTACCCTGTATGGCCTGTGCAAAGTTTGGAATGGGTAAATTGTCAATTTGATCCCCTTTAATACGGGAAATGGCAGCAGACACATCTCTACGTTTGGTAGTTTGGTATCCTGTTACCACTACTTCATCTAATACACTTGATTTTGAAGTAAGTACAACATTTACAATTGACTGACTACCAATTTGTTTCATTAAATCAGAAAATCCAACACTAGTAAATATCAGTACTTTAGCAGAGGAGGCTACGATAATTTTATAGGTTCCGTCTTTCTTAGTTACGGTAGCTTTGGAAGTTCCTTGCTCTTTTACCGTAACATTTGCCAAAGGGCTTTTCTTTTCGTCAGTAACCGTTCCGGTAATCGTTTTAGTTTGTGCCAATACAATTGAAATATTGCAAGCAAAGCACAGAATTAATAAGAAAAGTTTTCTCATGTTTATTACGTGATTGTTAAGGTTTGGAAAATACAATTTTACAGATAATTAACATAGCATTGTTAAATAATTTCTAACAATTACTACACAATAACCTGTATTTAGGAAAAAAGTTAAGTGGATGAGGGGCTATTCGTCTACTCCACTTGGTGCTGTGTGCTGTACTTATTTGGTAAAATGTCTTACTATTACTGAAACAAGCAAACTAGAAATTATTCCAATACCAAGCATTAGTCCCAGTCTCCACAAGTGACCGAGCATATCTATTCCTGAATTGGGATTGACAAATTTTATTAAATAGAGATACAAAAACAAAGTCATTATAATGAAAGTCAAGAGTCCCGTAATAAACAATTTGCTAAGGGATATTTTTGATTTGTGTGATAAAGCAATTGTCAGGATGGATGCGATAAGTAAAAACGGATAAGGTGAAATTGATAAGGGTCCATTTCTTATAAATCGTGTCGTAACAATTAAAGAAACTCCACCAATAATTCCCCAAAAAAAACCTGTCCAGGTTGTGTTTGTAAAATAATTTTTGATTGTCATAACTGTAATTTTTTGATTTAAAAATGTCTATAAATTTATAAAATGTTTTGTTAGAATTCGATAGTATAGTACGAACGGGAGTCTGTGAAAAAACTAAGGCTTTTTGGTATTGTTTCGGATACCTATTGGAGAATGATAACCGTTCACCATTTCTTCGCTTAAAAAAAAACTAAAGCCTTGTCTCTTTTGTAATTTTACCTTTCAGAGCGAATTCAACAGAAAAATCCGGGTTCAAATACTCCAAAAATTTCTCCAAACCTTTCCGCTTATCTGCTGACAAGTCGTAGCTAATGTTTTCGGTGAAATAGGTTTTTAAATCGTAGAATAAAGATTCATTTTCAGCAATTACATCATCAATATTTTGTAAGCCAATACTATTGGCCTCATTGAATTGTGTGATGAATGCTTCAGGCAACTTTTTATTGGCTACCCATGCGGCAAAAACAAAAGGAAGACCTGTAAAATCAATCCATGAAGCTGCAAGATCGTAGTAAAACCGGGATATTGTTCTTTGTTCAAAAGCCCTGTCCCCGATTACAACAGCAGCCGTTGTTCCTTTTATATCATCCCTAAAATTTTCTGTGGCAGTAACAAATTTCACATTAAGTTTCCAATATTTTTCTAATAATATTTTAGCAAGGGCAACAGATGTCCGGCTTTGATAATCGAGTATAACGGTTTTAATTTCCGTTAGCGGTACTTCGCTAAACAGGCAAACAGAAGCTACCTCTTTTACAGCACCAATACAATAGTCACCTATGATGTAATGTTCGATCATTTTTGGAATAATGGCAACAGGTACCAAGCCTACATCAATTTCATCGTTCAGCAACATTGCTGCAATTTTTGATGGATAATCCTGCACCAAACTCATATTGTCAATCACAAATCCATGCTTTATTCCATATAACAATGGCTTGGTATTTAGATAACTTACCGCCCCTACCCTAATAATCTTACTCAATTGAACTAATTTTGAGGTGCAAAGAAAAATAATAATTAGCTAATTATCAGATTAGCTAATTTACCTATCAATTATGGAATTAACCAACCTTACCGCTATATCGCCAATAGATGGCAGATACCGAAATCAAATAGAGTTTTTGGAAGAATATTTCAGCGAATATGCGTTGATTAAATATCGGGTAACGGTAGAAATTGAATACATGCTATTCCTTTCGCATAAAAACTTTTTAACCTTAGGCCACAACACAAAGCAACATTTACAAAAACTCATAGAGCATTTTACTCCTGAACATGCAAGGCAAATAAAACAAATTGAAGCAACCACCAACCACGATGTAAAAGCAGTAGAATATTTTCTAAAACAGGAAATGGAAAAATGTGAAGGAACAGATGCTAAAGAATGGGTGCACTTTGGCCTTACCTCACAAGACATCAATAATACGGCTGTACCGTTGCTTTGGAAAATGTGTATGGAATATGAATACCTGCCTGCAGTCATCAATCTTCAAACACATTTACAACAATTGGCCACTTCGTGGAAAAATGTAAGTATGCTGGCTAAAACCCATGGGCAGCCTGCATCGCCTACCATTCTTGGCAAAGAATTTATGGTGTTTGTAGAACGTTTGCAAAATCAGGTTGATTTATTTTCTTACATACCCTATGCAGCCAAATTTGGCGGCGCTACAGGCAATTTCAATGCACATGCAGTTGCTTTTCCTGAAACGGATTGGGTAGCTTTTGCCAATGAATTTGTTGATAGTACATTGGGCTTACAGCGAATGCAGTTCACCACACAGATAGAACACTACGATAACCTGGCTGCACATTGCGATAGCATAAAACGCATCAACAACATACTAATAGACCTTTGCAGAGATGCCTGGACCTACATTAGCATGGACTATTTTAAACAAAAAACAAAACAGGGCGAAGTAGGTAGCAGCGCCATGCCGCACAAAGTAAACCCCATAGATTTTGAAAATGCTGAAGGCAACCTGGGGATAGCAAATGCATTGCTGGAGCATTTTTCAGCAAAGCTGCCAATTAGCAGATTGCAAAGAGACCTGACCGATAGTACGGTATTACGCAATTTGGGTGTACCTATTGCACATACATTGATCGCTATAAAATCTTTGGAAAAAGGTTTGGGCAAACTGCTGCTGAATCAATCAATAATAAATGAAGACCTTGACAACAATTGGGCAGTAGTGGCTGAAGCCATACAAACCATATTGCGCCGCGAAAAATATCCTGCACCGTATGAGGCATTGAAAGAACTGACAAGAGGAAAATCAACCATCACCAAAGAAGATATTCATCAGTTTATCGCTTCTCTGAATGTTAGTGATGATGTAAAAGAAGAACTAATGATGATTACTCCGCACAATTATGTAGGGGTGATGGCAGAGTTTTAAAAAATGATTATTTTTGAAATCATGAGTTTAGCCGAAAAATATTTGACGCACTATACTTACGACGACTGGGTTCGTTGGGAAGGTCGGTGGGAATTAATTGAGGGACACCCTATTGCTATGAGTCCCTCCCCTATGCCCGAGCACCAAAGAGTTGCTGCAGGTTTGAAAATTGAATTAGGTCTATCACTTAGAAGAATTGGTTGTAAAAATTGCAGAGTGTACGATTCCCTTGATTTTAAAATAAGCGAAGACACCATATTTGAACCTGATGGCTTAATTGTTTGTGGCAAAATAAATAAATCACACCTTGATTTTCCACCAGCTTTAGTTTTTGAAATTTTATCTAAATCAACACAAGCGAGGGATAAAGGAATCAAGTTTGACTACTACGAAAAAGAAGGTGTGAAATACTACCTTATTGTAGACGTAAAAAAACAAGAAATCGAAATTTACCACTTGATAAATGGCAAATACCAGCTACAAACAACTGCTGAAGATTTCACCTTTCACCTTCAAGAAGGTTGCGCAATAACTCCGGAATTGAAAAATGTTTGGGAAGATTTCTAAGAAGTTATTTACAAACTATTTCAACAAATTACCGGCGTTCTCTGTGTTGCCGTTACCTCTGTGCCTTCTGTGGTAAAAATGTTGTTTAGCAATTAAGCAGCTTGCGGTTAAAAACCAACAATGCTACATTCTGATTTTTTTAACAGCTTTACTCCCCTTTGTTTTAAACCCTGCATATTACCCACAGTCTATCATTTACACAAAATAATAAAATATGAAAAAAATAATTTTAGGTTTAACCGCATTGACGTTAACCTTATCAGTAATGGCACAGGAAGAATCAAAAGAAAAAAAATCATGGGGTGGTGGCGATAGAAAAGAAATGAGAGGTGGCGACCATGGCAAGATGCAGGAAATGATGGAAAAGCTGAATCTTTCAGAAGATCAAAAAGCTAAAATGAAGGCTATTAATGAGGAGTTTAAAAATGAAATGGACGCCTTAAAAAGTCAAAAATTTTCTGAAGATGTAATGAAAGAAAAGAGAATGGCTATAATGAAATCCAGAAAGGAAAAGATAGCTGCCATTCTTACTCCTGAACAAAAGAAACAATGGGAAGATATGAAACCTGGTAAAGGAGATAAGGATCATCAAAAAGGAGACAAAAGAGAAAGCCGCGAAGAAAAATTTGAAGCAATGGCAAAAGAATTGAACCTGACAGCGGATCAGTCGGCAAAATTCAAAGTTTTACAATCTTCACTTAGAACTAAGATAAAAGATATCAGAAGCAGTACCTCACTTACTGAAGAGCAAAAGAAATCTGAAATGAAAGAGGTTTTCAAAAACCACAAAAAATCTGTGGAAGAAATACTTACTCCTGAACAGCGCAAGCAAATGAAAGACAAGTATAAGCAACACAAAAAGGAAGGAGAAGAGTAAAACTTTCAACTATTATACATCAAACTCCGCATTGCCCAAAAGCTTTGCGGAGTTTTTGTTTTTAAAGCCCAATCAAATGGGGCGCATTCCAAATTGTCTCTCATAATTTTCATTTGCCCCGACATGATTTGCCCAGACATGATTTACTCCGAAAAGATTTACCAGAAATGATTTGCCCCGACCTGATTTGCCCCGACATTTATGTCGGGGGGAGAGATAATAGTCAGCTATAAGGCTTTAGCCAAAATACTACCGAATACTTTGTTTGGCTCAAGCCAAAAATCTTTTCTTTGAATGCTTCCCCGGCATAAATGCAGGGGCAACTTTTAGTGACAATTTGGAATGCACCCATTAAAAGCCAAATGTTTAACAGCCTGCAAAGTGAGGTTTGCAGTACATTTGCAGGGTAAAAATTATTTACTGTTGTAAAACAGCAAGCATAAAAATGTTATATGCCTAAAAGAACAGACAACTTTCAAAAGTTTGTAAAACAAAAAAAAGGAAGTGCTATAAAAGAAGAATTAAAGCAGCAAAAGCGTAAAGACAAGAAAGAAAGAGCCGTTGCTATAGAAGAGCACTTTGAAAAAAGAAGAGCAGAACGACTGCTGAAAAAACAACCACCCGTAGCTGCAGAAACAGTTCCAGTAAAAGCAGCAAAGCCCAACAAATATCCCAAAAAGGAAGCTACCCCAACTACTGCCCCTGCTGAAACAGCAAAATATGCAGGAGAAAAAATGCCCCTCAACAAATACATAGCCCACTCCGGCATTTGCAGCAGGCGAGACGCAGCTATACTTGTAAAAGAGGGGAAAGTAACCGTCAACGGAACACCCGCAACAGATCCCGGATTTAAAGTATCTGAAAATGATGTGGTAAAAGTGAGCAACAAGAAGATCACGCCCAGCCGCAACTTCGTTTATATTTTACTCAATAAACCCAAAGATTACATTACCACATCAGAAGATCCACAAGGACGTAAAACCGTGTTGGACCTTGTTCGCACCGCTACAACTGAACGTATATACCCTATAGGAAGACTCGATAGAAACACATCAGGTGTGTTGCTACTCACCAACGATGGTGAGTTGGCACAAAAACTATCTCACCCCCGCCACGAGGTTAAGAAAATTTACGAAGTAAAACTCGACCGCCCCTTAACCAAAGGCGACATGGACAAGATAGCATCGGGCCTTACCCTTGAAGATGGATTTGTAGCCCCCGACGTTATAGCCTATGCCGATGCAAAAGACAAAAGCGTTGTTGGTATAGAGATACACAGTGGCCGCAACCGTATTGTCCGCCGTATATTCGAACACCTCAAGTACGATGTAAAAGCCCTTGACAGAGTCATGTATGCAGGCCTCACCAAAAAAGACGTACAACGAGGCAAATGGCGTTTCCTCAAAGAAAAAGAACTGCGCATACTCAAGTTTATGAACCAATCTTTTTTGAAAGTAAAGAGTTAGAGTTGTTAATTGTTAATTGTTAGTTGTTAATTGTTAGTTGTGAGGTGTGAGGTGTGAGTTGTGAGTTGTGAGTTTAATACTAAACCCTGAACTCCAAACAAAAAACAAACCCCAAACTCACATTATCACATTATCCAATTTTCACATTTTCACATTTTCAAATTATTCCATTATCAAATTATCACATTAACATCATGAAATTTGAAACTATATACGAAAACGAGCATTTCATCGCTATTAATAAACCATCTGGACTATTATCTATCCCTGACCGTATGGGTAAAGACCCTTCGTTGAAAATATTATTGCAGGAAAAGTTAGGAAAAATATTTACGGTACACAGACTGGATAAAGACACAAGCGGACTCATTGTTTTTGCCAAGGACGAAGAGACACACAAGTTTCTATCACAAGCCTTTGAAGGCCGCGATGTAGAAAAATACTACCTCGGTCTGGTAAACGGTATATTGATGAACAAAGAAGGCACTATAGACATTCCTATTATGGAGCACCCTGGTAAAACAACGCTGATGATGCCCCACAAAAAAGGCAAACCCTCCGTTACAGAATACAAAATGCACGAAGAGTTTGGTATGTATTCATTTTTACAGTTTCAGATACATACCGGCCGCACCCATCAGATACGGGTACATGCGCAATACCTCGGCCACCCCATAGTTTGCGACCCATTATACGGCGATGGACAACCCATTTTACTCTCTTCATTCAAAAGAAAATTCAAACTTAGCAAAGATGAATTTGATGAAAGGCCAATACTCAACAGAATCGGTCTCCACTCCCACCAACTCAACTTTACCGATGCACAAGGCAACCACCACAACCTGGAAGCCCCGTTAGCCAAAGACATGAAAGCGCTGCTACAGCAGTTAAGGAAGAATGCGAAGAAGTAAGGGGTGGTATAAATGGTAGAAAGAGCAACTGAAAATACTTAATCCGTGTCTGTCAATACTTAAAGTGTGTCTGAAATTTCAAAGACCTTAATAAATCCAAAGCCCATAATTCCGAACCTAAATACATTTGGTATTCATTCTCCGGAGGAGATAAATATTTGTAACAAAAAAAACCTTCATGCATTTTAGAACTCCAGAGAAGTTCAACACATAAGACCACGCTGCGGCAGTTCGTGATTTGGTAAACCAATACAAGAAAAGCACCGACCCGAATTATTGTGTTCGTGTAACTGCAAACGATGGAGAAATAGGGGAACAGTTTTTAAGAGAGTTTTAAGACAACGAAAAAACAATCCCGACCATTTTAACCACTTCGCAAAAACTTTCAACGGGAATTGATGCAAAAACATTCGCAACATTGTTTTGATGCGACCAGTAAACTCAATGATAGAGTTTAAACAAATTATCGGTCGTGGCACACGTTTGTTTGATAGCAAAGAGTTCTTTACCATCTATGATTTTGTGGATGCTTATCAAAAATTTAGTGACCCTGAATGGGGCGAAATACCAGAACCTTGTGAAGTTTGTGGACAGTTGGTGTGTGAATGTAATATTGGACCAAAACCACCGCCACAACCTTGTAAAGTTTGCGGACAAACACCTTGTATTTGTGTAACAGAGCCCCCGCCGCCATGCATAGTTTGTGGCGAAAGCCCTTGTGTCTGTATAAAGCGACAAAAGATAAAAATAAAACTCCATGACGGGAAAGAACGGGATATTCAGTCCATGATCGAAACTTCGTTTTGGAGTGCAGATGGCAGACCTATATCAGCAGAAGAATTTTT